>NZ_CP046128.1:600602-1201205 GCF_038738535.1 Bacillus pumilus
GGACAAAAAGGATCATCAGCGATGCCGCATAAACGGAACCCAATCGGCTCTGAAAATATGACGGGAATTGCCCGCGTCATCCGTGGATATATGCTGACAGCTTATGAAAATGTACCGCTTTGGCATGAGCGTGATATTTCTCATTCCTCTGCTGAGCGCATCATTTTACCAGATGCAACGATTGCACTGAACTATATGCTGAACCGTTTCTCAAACATCGTGAAGAACTTGACGGTCTTCCCTGAGAACATGAAACGCAACATGGACCGCACACTTGGCTTGATTTACTCACAGCGCGTTCTTCTTGCATTAATCGATACAGGCATGGCACGTGAAGAGGCATATGATACGGTTCAGCCGAAGGCGATGGAAGCGTGGGAAAAGCAGGTGCCATTCCGTTCATTAGTAGAAGCGGAGGAAAAAATCACATCACGCTTAACACCTGAACAAATCGCTGACTGCTTCGATTACAACTATCACTTGAAAAATGTCGAGATGATTTTCGAACGTCTAGGTCTTGCGTAAGAAATGGGCCGCCTGCTTGTCAGGCACCCAATCCTGAAAATTGCCAACATTCAAATTAGGAGGCCAACCTGAATGACTGTGAAACAAGAACTTCTCTACGAAGGCAAAGCGAAAAAAATCTATCAGACCGATGACGAGCATATTTTATATGTCGAATATAAAGACTCAGCGACAGCATTTAACGGCGAAAAGAAAGCTGAAATCGAAGGCAAAGGCAGACTGAATAACGAAATTTCAAGCTTAATCTTTCAAATGCTGCATGAGAAAGGGATCAACAATCACTTTGTGAAACGACTCTCTGACACAGAACAGCTCATTCAAAAGGTGCAGATTGTTCCGCTTGAAGTGGTTGTACGAAATGTAGTGGCAGGCAGTATGTCAAAGCGCCTTGGCATTCCAGAGGGAACAAAACTGGATACACCATTAATCGAGTTTTACTACAAGGATGATGCACTCGGCGATCCGCTCATTACAGAAGATCATATTCACATTTTAGATGCAGCGACACCAGAGCAGGTCGAGGAAATGAAACAGATCACAAGACAAGTGAATGAAGAGTTAAAGCAAATCTTTTCAGACTGCCATGTGAATTTAATTGATTTCAAGCTTGAATTCGGAATAGATCACGAGAATCGTATTTTGCTAGCTGATGAGATTTCACCTGATACGTGCAGGCTTTGGGACAAAGATACAAACGAAAAGCTTGATAAAGACGTGTTCAGACGAAACCTGGGCGGCTTAACAAATGCATACGAAGAAATTTTCAAAAGACTTGGAGGCCATAAACATGTATAAAGTGAAAATTTTTGTCAGCTTAAAAGAGAGCGTTCTTGATCCACAAGGAAGTGCCGTGCAGCACGCCTTGCACAGCATGTCTTATCAGGAAGTAAAGGATGTCCGTATCGGGAAATACATGGAGCTTGTCATTGAAAAATCAGATCGTGATTTAGACACAGTCGTCAAAGAAATGTGTGAAAAATTACTGGCCAACACGGTGATTGAAGATTACCGCTATGAGGTGGAGGAGGTTGTCGCACAGTGAAGTTTGCAGTGATCGTCTTGCCTGGCTCTAACTGTGATATCGATATGTACCATGCGATTCAAGATGAGTTAGGTGAACAAGTTGAATATGTATGGCACGACGAAACGAGTCTAGACAGATTTGACGGTGTACTCGTACCAGGCGGTTTCTCTTATGGGGATTACTTAAGATGTGGTGCGATCGCTCGCTTCTCTAACATCATGCCGGCGGTGAAAAAAGCAGCTGCGGAAGGAAAGCCTGTTCTCGGTGTTTGTAACGGGTTCCAAATTCTTCAGGAGCTTGGCATTCTTCCAGGTGCGATGAGACGAAATAAAGACTTGAAATTTATCTGTCGTTCAGTTGAACTCATTGTAGAGAACAGCGAAACGCAATTTACAAGCGGCTATCAAAAAGGCGAATCCATTACGATTCCTGTAGCACACGGTGAAGGCAACTTCTACTGTGATGAAGACACTTTAGCGAAGCTCATTCAAAATGGCCAAATCGCTTTCACTTACGGAGACGATATTAACGGCAGTGTCAATCGAATTGCAGGTATAACGAATGAAGAGGGCAATGTACTCGGCATGATGCCGCACCCTGAGCGCGCGGTTGATTCATTACTAGGCAGCGCAGACGGACTTAAATTGTTTCAATCTATCGTGAAAAATTGGAGGGACACTCATGTCACTACTGCTTGAACCAAGTCACAAGCAAATTAAAGAAGAGAAATTGTATCAGCAAATGGGATTGAGTGATGAAGAATTCGCTTTAATTGAATCCATTATTGGCAGACTGCCAAACTACACAGAAACGGGTATTTTTTCTGTCATGTGGTCAGAGCATTGCAGTTATAAAAACTCAAAGCCTGTTTTAAGCAAATTCCCGACAAAAGGAGAGCATGTTCTTCAAGGTCCTGGGGAAGGCGCTGGAATCGTGGATATTGGAGACAACCAAGCGGTTGTATTTAAAATCGAATCACATAACCATCCATCTGCGATTGAACCGTATCAAGGAGCGGCTACAGGTGTCGGCGGAATTATCCGTGATGTATTCTCCATGGGTGCGCGTCCAATTGCTGTATTAAACTCTCTTCGTTTTGGTGAACTGACTTCACCGCGCGTGAAGTACTTGTTTGAAGAAGTAGTGGCAGGGATCGCAGGCTATGGAAACTGTATCGGAATTCCAACAGTCGGCGGAGAGGTTCATTTTGATCAAAGCTATGAAGGCAATCCGCTCGTAAATGCGATGTGTGTTGGATTAATCAACCACGAGGACATCAAAAAAGGGCAGGCCAAAGGTGTCGGCAACACGGTTATGTACGTTGGTGCTAAAACGGGACGTGACGGTATTCACGGTGCAACATTTGCGTCTGAAGAATTTTCTGATGAATCAGAAGAAAAACGTTCAGCGGTTCAAGTCGGCGATCCGTTCATGGAAAAGCTGCTGCTTGAAGCGTGCCTTGAAGTCATCAAAAACGATGCGCTCGTTGGGATTCAAGATATGGGAGCGGCTGGCTTAACAAGCTCAAGCGCGGAAATGGCAAGTAAAGCAGGTTCTGGAATCGAGATGAATCTAGATCTCATTCCGCAGCGTGAAACAGGTATGTCGGCATACGAAATGATGCTGTCTGAATCGCAAGAGAGAATGCTGCTGGTCATTGAAAAAGGCCGCGAACAAGAAATCATTGATATTTTCGAAAAATACGATCTTGAAGCGGTATCAGTCGGTCATGTGACAGACGATAAAATGCTTCGTTTACTCCATCAAGGTGAAGTCGTATGTGAGCTTCCTGTTGACGCTCTTGCAGAAGAAGCGCCGGTTTATCACAAGCCATCAAGTGAGCCTGCATACTATCGTGAGTTTTTAGAAACAAAAGTTGAAGCTCCAGCCATCACAGATGCAGCCGAAACGTTAAAGCAGCTCCTTCAGCAGCCAACAATTGCAAGTAAAGAATGGGTTTATGATCAGTATGACTACATGGTTCGGACAAATACAGTCGTTGCACCGGGCTCTGATGCGGGCGTACTAAGAATCCGCGGAACGAAAAAAGCCCTAGCGATGACAACAGATTGTAACGCACGCTATCTCTACCTTGATCCAGAGGTTGGCGGGAAAATCGCAGTCGCTGAAGCAGCACGTAACATTGTCTGCTCAGGCGCTCGTCCGCTTGCAGTGACAGATAACCTGAACTTCGGTAACCCGGAGAAACCAGAAATTTTCTGGCAAATAGAAAAGTCAGCTGACGGGATTAGCGAAGCATGCCGCACGCTAAGCACACCAGTTATCGGTGGGAACGTCTCTTTATATAACGAATCAAATGGAACAGCGATTTACCCAACACCAGTCATTGGAATGGTTGGTTTGGTTGAAGATACTGCTCATATTACGACTCAATCGTTCCAGCAGGCTGGCGATGTGATTTTCGTCATTGGTGAGACGAAGGAAGAATTCGCAGGCAGTGAGCTTCAAAAGATGACAGAAGGCCGTATTTACGGAAAAGCACCAGACATTGATTTGGATGTAGAGCTCACGCGTCAAGAAGCTCTGCTAGCCGCGATTCAAAACGGTCTCGTTCAATCAGCACACGATGTGTCTGAAGGCGGACTTGGTGTAGCACTTGCTGAAAGTACATTTGGAACAGACGGTCTTGGCGCTGATATCCAAATCGATTTAAACAGCGAAGCTTCCTTATTCAGTGAAACACAGTCACGTTTTGTTGTCACAGTCAGACCGGAGCACTGCGAAGCGTTTGCTGCGGCGGTCAAAGATGCGAAAGAAGTCGGAACGGTCACAAATGATGGTGTATTTACCGTCAAAAATCAAGAAGGACAACAATGGATTCATGCAGCGGTCAACGAGCTTGAACGTGCATGGAAAGGAGCGATCCCATGCTTGCTGAAATCAGAGGCTTAAATGAAGAGTGTGGTGTCTTTGGGGTTTGGGGACACGAAGAAGCCCCGCAAATCACATATTACGGATTGCATAGCCTTCAGCACCGAGGACAAGAAGGTGCGGGAATCATTGCAACAGATGGTGAGAACCTGACATCACACAAAGGCCTTGGACTGATTACGGAAGTCTTTCAAAACGGTGAGCTAAAGGATTTGAAAGGAAAAGGGGCGATCGGACACGTTCGGTATGCGACAGCAGGCGGAGGCGGCTTTGAAAATGTGCAGCCCCTCTTCTTCCGCTCGCAAAACAACGGCAGTCTTGCCCTTGCTCATAATGGAAACTTAGTGAATGCAACGCAGTTAAAGCAGCAGCTAGAGAACCAAGGGAGCATTTTCCAGACCTCTTCTGATACCGAAGTGCTGGCTCATTTAATTAAGCGCAGCGGGCATATTGAATTAAAAGAGCAGATCAAAAATGCGCTGTCCATGCTGAAAGGAGCATATGCTTTCTTAATCATGACGGAAACAGAAATGATCGTGGCTCTTGATCCGAACGGCTTACGCCCGCTTTCACTTGGTATGCTTGGAGATGCTTATGTCGTCGCTTCTGAAACATGTGCATTTGATGTCGTCGGCGCTACGTATTTACGTGATGTGGAGCCTGGCGAAATGCTGATCATTAATGATGAAGGCTTGAAATCTGAGCGCTTCTCGATGAACATTAACCGCAGCATGTGCAGCATGGAATACATTTATTTCTCAAGACCTGACAGCAATATCAACGGCATCAATGTGCATAGTGCGAGAAAGAATCTAGGCAAAAAGCTTGCCGAAGAAGCGCATGTCGAAGCAGATGTTGTGACAGGTGTACCAGATTCCAGTATTTCTGCAGCGATTGGATATGCCGAAGCAACAGGTATTCCGTATGAGCTCGGTTTGATTAAAAACCGTTATGTCGGCCGGACCTTTATCCAGCCGTCTCAAGCATTGCGTGAGCAGGGCGTACGGATGAAGCTGTCTGCTGTGCGCGGGGTTGTCGAAGGAAAGCGTGTTGTGATGGTGGATGATTCCATCGTACGCGGTACAACGAGCCGCAGAATTGTCACGATGCTAAGAGAAGCGGGTGCGACGGAAGTCCATGTACGCATTAGTTCACCGCCAATCGCGCATCCATGTTTTTATGGAATTGATACGTCCACACACGAAGAGCTGATTGCTTCTTCTCATTCAGTGGAAGAAATTAGACAGGAAATCGGTGCAGACTCCATTGCATTTTTATCTGTAGACGGTTTAATGGACGGGATTGGCAGGAAGTATGATGATCCGCAGCGCGGTCAGTGTTTAGCATGCTTTACTGGTAAATACCCGACTGAAATTTATGAAGATACAGTTCTTCCGCATGTGAAGGAAACGGTCCTGACGAAATAATCGAATAAAGGAGCAGCAGTCAAGATGAGTTGATATGCTGCTCTTTCATTCTGCCGAAAATACATGGAAAGCAGCAGCTAAAAGGAGTGAATGGGATGTCAGAAGCATATAAAAACGCCGGTGTCGACATCGAAGCAGGGTACGAAGCCGTCAAACGAATGAAAACACACGTAGAACGTACAAAACGAGCAGGTGTCATGGGCGCTCTAGGTGGATTTGGCGGTATGTTTGATCTATCTGAGCTGCCATATAAAAAGCCCGTTCTTGTTTCAGGAACAGATGGTGTCGGAACGAAATTAAAGCTTGCCTTTTTAATGGATAAACACGATACGATCGGCGTCGATGCCGTGGCCATGTGTGTCAACGATGTGCTTGCACAAGGGGCAGAACCGCTCTTTTTCTTAGATTACTTAGCCGTTGGAAAAGCAGATCCGCTAAAAATTGAATCCATTGTCAAAGGGGTGGCTGACGGCTGTGAGCAGTCTGGTTCAGCACTTGTCGGCGGTGAGACAGCCGAAATGCCAGGTCTTTACACAGAAGAAGAATATGATATTGCTGGTTTTTCGGTAGGTGTCGTTGAAAAGGATGAAATCGTGACAGGAGACAGCATCAAAGAGGGACATTTGCTCATTGGACTGAGCTCAAGCGGAATTCATAGCAATGGCTACTCTCTCGTTCGTAAAGTCTTGCTGGAAGACGCTGGTCTTGACCTGCATCAAACGTATGAACCTTTTACAAGACCGCTCGGAGAAGAGCTTCTTGAACCGACAAAAATTTATGTGAAGCCCGTTCTCAAACAAGTGAAAGCCGGCAAAGTTGACGGCATGGCACATGTGACAGGCGGCGGTTTTATTGAAAATTTACCACGTATGCTGCCTGAAGGTCTTGGCGTTGAGATTGATAACGGCTCATGGCCAGTGCCACCAATTTTCTCCTTTATTCAAGAAAAGGGTCAGTTGAAGGCAGAAGAGATGTTCAATGTGTTTAATATGGGCATTGGCTTTGTCTTAGCTGTAAAAGAGGACGATCTTGTGGATGTGATTAGTGAACTTGAACAAGATGGAGAGAAAGCATTTCTCATCGGTCGTGTTCAAAAAGGAGAAGGTGTCACATTCGGCGGTGGAAGCCTCTCATGAAGAAGTTTGCTATCTTCGCCTCTGGAAGCGGGACAAACTTTCAAGCCATTATAGATACGTTAAAAGAAGAACAGTGGCAGGCAGAGGCCGCCATTGTGATTTGTGATAAACCGGGTGCGAAGGTGCTGGAGCGTGCTGAGAAAGAGGGCATTGCCTCCTTTGCTTTTACCCCGAAGGCTTTTCCGAATAAAGCCGCTTTTGAACAAACGATCATCGAACAGCTCAGGCTTCATGAAGTGGAATGGGTTTTCCTTGCTGGGTATATGAGACTGATCGGTCCGACATTACTTGAAGCGTATAGAGGGAAAATCGTGAATATCCACCCATCCTTGCTGCCAGCCTTCCCAGGTCTTGATGCCATCGGACAAGCCTATCAAGCAGGCGTCAAAGTGGCAGGCATCACCGTCCATTTTGTCGATGAAGGGATGGATACCGGTCCGATTATTGATCAATCGGCGATTTATATTGAACAAGGTGAAGAGCTTGAATCGATTGAAAAAAGAATGCATGAACTAGAACACACACTATATCCAAAAGTGATCAAATCACTTTTAGAATTATCTTAATGAGGTGACGAAGGCATGACGATCAAACGCGCATTAATCAGTGTTTCCGATAAAACGAATCTTGTACCTTTTGTGAAAGAATTAACAGAACTTGGCGTTGAAGTGATTTCAACTGGAGGTACACATAAGCTTCTTCAAGAGAACGGCATTGATGTCATTGGGATTTCTGAAGTCACTGGATTCCCTGAAATCATGGACGGACGACTCAAAACGCTTCACCCGAACATTCATGGTGGACTTTTGGCAGTGAGAGAAAACGATGAGCATATGGCACAGATTGAAAAGCATGGCATTCAGCCGATTGATCTTGTTGTCGTGAATCTCTATCCATTCAAAGAGACGATCTCAAAAGACGATGTGACGTATGAAGAAGCGATTGAAAACATTGATATTGGCGGACCGGGAATGCTTCGTGCGGCATCGAAAAACCACCAAGACGTCACAGTGATTGTCGATCCTCGTGATTATGATACAGTCGTTCAGCAAATCAAAGAAGGCGGCGTGCCGCTAGAGAAAAAACGTGAGCTTGCGGCGAAGGTATTCCGTCATACGGCTGCTTACGATGCCCTCATTGCGGATTATTTAACGAACTATGTTGGCGAAACAGAGCCAGAGCAGTTCACCGTCACGTTTGAGAAAAAACAATCCCTTCGTTATGGAGAAAACCCGCACCAAGCGGCGACTTTCTATGAAAATGCTCTTCCAAGCAAAGGCTCTTTAGCTACTGCAGCGCAATTACACGGAAAAGAACTTTCCTACAACAATATCAAAGATGCAGATGCAGCTCTTCAAATCGTACGAGAATTTACGGAGCCAGCGGCTGTGGCTGTAAAACATATGAATCCGTGCGGCGTTGGTACAGGAGAAACGATTGCTGAAGCCTTTGACCGTGCATTCAAAGCAGATGAAACCTCTATTTTTGGCGGCATTGTGGCGCTTAACCGTGAAGTAGACAAACAAACGGCAGACGTGCTGCATACGATTTTCTTAGAAATTGTTATCGCCCCATCCTTTAGCCAAGAAGCACTTGACGTGTTAACAGCGAAAAAGAATCTTCGCCTATTAACACTAGATGTAGAAGCGGATCTTGAGAAAAAAGAAAAGCAGCTGACAAGTGTCCATGGCGGACTGCTCGTGCAGGATATTGACACGTACGGCTTAGAGGAAGCAACCATCTCTATTCCAACGAAAAGAGAACCAACAGAAGACGAATGGAAAGATTTAAAGCTTGCATGGAAAGTCGTCAAGCATGTGAAATCAAACGCCATTGTCCTTGCAAAAGATCAAATGACAGCAGGTATCGGCGCTGGTCAGATGAACCGTGTGGGCTCAGCGAACATTGCGATTGAACAAGCAGGTGAAAAAGCGAAAGGAAGCGCACTAGGCTCTGATGCATTCTTCCCAATGGGCGATACAGTGGAAGCTGCTGCGAAGGCAGGCGTCACAGCGATCATCCAGCCAGGCGGTTCCATTCGTGATGAAGAATCGATTCAAAAGGCAGATAAATACGGCATCGCCATGGTCTTCACTGGCGTTAGACATTTCAAACATTAAGGGGATGACAGTGTGAACGTATTAATTATCGGCAGAGGCGGAAGAGAGCATACCATCGCATGGAAAGTGAAGCAAAGTGAACTTGTCAGCCAAGTATTTGTCGCACCCGGCAATGGTGGAATGACAGATGCTGCGAAGCTTGTCCCAATCGATGAAGGTAATCATGAGGCATTAATTCGTTTTGCAAAAGAAAATGAAATCGGCTTAACAATTGTCGGTCCAGAGGTTCCTTTAATTGCAGGTGTGGTGGATGCATTTGAAGAGGCAGGTCTAAAGGTATTTGGACCAAATGCAAAAGCTGCGGTTATTGAGGGCTCAAAGGAATTTGCAAAAGACTTAATGAAAAACTATGATATCCCGACCGCCGCTTACGCTACCTTCACATCGTTTGAAGAAGCGAAGGCTTATGTGGAAGAAAAGGGTGCGCCGATTGTCATTAAAGCAGACGGTCTTGCAGCAGGAAAAGGCGTGACAGTCGCTATGACACTTGAAGAGGCGATCAACTGTCTGCACGACTTTTTGGAAGATGAAAAGTTTGGCGATGCGAGTGCATCTGTCGTCATCGAGGAATTTTTAACAGGCGAGGAATTTTCACTGATGGCCTTTGTCAATGGAGAAAAGGTGTATCCAATGGTGATCGCGCAGGATCACAAACGGGCATTCGAAGATGACAAAGGGCCGAATACCGGCGGGATGGGGGCTTATTCGCCAGTACCGCAAATTTCAGATGAAGTCGTCCAAAAAGCGGTTGAAGATGTCGTCAAACCGGCGGCTCGCGCAATGGTGCAGGAAGAGCGTCCGTTTACAGGCATTTTATATGCAGGCTTAATGCTGACACCAGAAGGCTCAAAGGTCATTGAATTCAATGCACGCTTTGGCGATCCTGAAACGCAGGTTGTTCTCCCTCGTCTTGAATCAGATCTAGTCCAAGTATTCCTCGATATTCTAGATGGAAAAGATGTGGACTTACAGTGGAAAGACACTGCCGCTGTCAGTGTAGTTCTTGCTTCAGAAGGATACCCGGAGGACTACGCAAAAGGCACACCAATCGGTGCTTTGCAAACAACTGTGTCTAATGTCGTGACCTTCCACGCAGGAACAAAAAAAGAAAACGATCAATTCGTCACAAATGGCGGCCGTGTAGCAAATGTGACGGCATTTGACGACACATTTGAAGCGGCAAGATCAAGAGTGTATGAAGCCGTTGAAGAAATCATGCAGCCAGGACTATTTTACCGCCGTGACATTGGCGCCCGTGCGCTGAAGGCTGCGGGGAAATCGATTTAATCAAAACACCTTTCTATCTGTCGAGATGGAAAGGTGTTTTTTGTTCGTGAGAAGGGATGCCGATTGAATATGAAGAAGTAATATGGGATCACGAGTTGATGGGGAGTCAGTATGATCATTCAAGGAATCATTCTATTTGCAATCGTATTACTTATTTTATTTGTCGTGTTCTCAAATCTCATCATGAATGAAGCAAGAAAGCAAAACAAAGTCAAAAAGAGATCAGCCATGATGTATATGAGCATGTCTATATTGGTGAGTATGGCGATTGTCTCATCCATTTGGAAGTTCTTTATTAACTGATTCATAAGAGAGGAATGAGTGTATGGTGCAATTGAAGAAACTTGCAAACGAGCGTTTTTCTGCCTTGATCTGTATTGATTCATTTAATGAGCGAATCCGTTTAGATGATTATAGCGGCAGGGTGCGGGATGTCATTCAGTCAGTTCTTCAGGAAGCGGCGGACTGCAAGGCTTCTAAGGTCATTGTGAAAGTAAGACGTGAGCATGTACCTCTTTTTTTAGAAAAAGGCTTTCGGCTTGAAGGCGTGTTTTCTCATTATTTTCTTGGAAGTGATGCGTACGGCATGTCGCTTTTTCTCACTGAGGATCGAATGAACAGTTCGTATTGGCTGGAGGAAGATGAGATCGTCGCATCCATTCAAGCGAAAGAGATCAAAAAAGACCAAGGCACATGGCAGGATGAGTATGTGTTGAGGAAAGCCGATCCGAAGGATATTCACAAGCTGGCAAAGCTCTATGATACGGTCTTTGAAACGTATCCCACGCCAATGAACGAGCCAGATTATATCCAAAAGGTAATGGAGGAAGGGACTGTCTTTTATGCCGTTGAACATGACGGACACATTGTGAGTGCGGCATCCGCTGAAATCAATGCGCCGTATGGCCATGCGGAATTAACAGATTGTGCGACCCTTCCATCATACAGAAAACTAGGATTCATGTATCATTTGATTCTAGCACTTGAAAAAGAACTCCAGTCGATGCATATCTATGTCTTTTATTCTCTTGCACGTGCACTGTCCTATGGAATGAATCAAGTGTTTTATCAGCTTGGTTATACGTATACCGGGCGCTTCCAAAACAACTGCTATATTTTTGACAAAATTGAAGATATGAATCTATGGGTCAAAACGCCGAATGAATCATGAAATGGTTCTCATCTGATCTAGCAGACCAGATAGACGGTACGCCATGATACTGAGCTGCAGCTTCATCCGATCATCAGTGGATTTGAGGCTGCAGCCTGTTCTCGTTTCAATTTGTTTCAGCCGGTAGCTTAATGTATGTCTATGAATAAACAATTCTCCCGCAGATTTTTGAATATTTTCATTGTGTGCCAAATACACTTCGAGTGTATGGATCAGGTCAGCCCCTTGTTTTTTCGTATAAAGCAAAGGACTTAACAGCTCCACATAAAAATCATGCAAATTCATACCTGCTTCATTCATTTCAAGAAGCATGCCATATAAGCCGAGCTTTTGATAATGAATGATGCTTTCGTCTGTTTTTAAAAGCGGAAGGAGCCTTGCTGCATACTGCGCTTCCTTCGCACTTTTTGCAAAGAGACTGATCTGGTCATAGGCTCTCCCGATGCCAATTACAATCGGATGGACGGGAAAAAAATACGACCAAGTGCTCCGGCACTCCTCTGCTGCGCGATACCACTCTGCTTCTTGAAACGCTTTTTTTCCTGCGGGTGTCAGGACAAAAATGGAATCGAGCCTTGCCTTTAGTAAAAAGGGAATATGTCTGCGTTCAAATATCGACGTGAGTAATTGAGAGAGGCGCTGCATCATTTGATGATCGAGCTGTGTGTGCTGATGCTGAAATTGAAAGTAGATAACCACCTGCTCCTCGCTCATATCATATTGCAGCTTTGTTGCTTGTTCGACCACGTAGCTTTCTTCTGTATATTGCTGCTGCAAAATATCATCTAACAAATGTCCCTGCATTTGGTTTTCTGTATCTTGAATGGCCTTTTGCTTCAGCCATTCAATCGCATACACTGCCCCGGCATGCTCGATGGCAATCGCGTCGAGATGATGCCACGTATCCTTTTTCTTTAAAGACACAATAAACCCGAAAATATCACCCATCGCAATCACCGGACATGCGGCGAGGACAAACGCTCCGCACGTGTCATAGACGAGCCGGCCTTTCTCCTCTGCCTGCTTAAGAAGGGGCATGGTTTCAATTGGTTCACGATCTGTCAGAAAGCCAAAGGCAGGAGAGTACGTCACTTCATCTTTGATGAGATGAGCCGCTGTTTGATGTAAAAAGACATCAAGCACGACAATGTTCGCTGCAGTGAGATGTGCCAGTTCATCTGTAATTTGCGTCACATTTTTATTCCTTACATTTAATTGGGTCAGTCTTTGATGAATCGCTGATGAATATTTAAGCTGATGGAGCTGACTGCTCACGATTTGTTCTAGGACGGCTTTTGTAATGTCTGAGAAATTGATGTGCGGCGGAATTTCGATGAGCGGAATGCCGCTATTTTTCGCCGCTTGAATGAGTGATGTTGGAATTTCCGTTAAGTATACGCCTTTATAAATGGCAATGGCTGAAAGCCTGTGAGATTGAATCAATTCCTCAAGCCGGGCGCGTCTTTCTTGATTGTCTGCAAGTCCAAAGCCTGTTGTGACGAGTAATTCCCCTTCGGAAAGCCTCGAGGTGTCCTCGATAATTTCCACGATGGTCACCCACTGTATGAGGCGGTCCAGTCCATTTTCTCCAGCAAGCAGCTTTGTTCCCTTCATGATATCGAGCGAGAGTGCATCTTTGACGAGAATCGCCATAGACTCATGACCTCCTTTTGAACACTCTTATACACGATGTATAAAAAATGCGTGTGAAATTCGGGCATGTGGCGAATGGAGGATGACTGCCCTCTTGATTAAGCTAATCTTATAACAAGTATACAAAATTTTCTTGCGATTCATGAAAAAAGAAAGATGCAGCTGCTGACAAGAGAGGGAGGAATGGCAAAGTGGAGACCCGGGATTACTTAATCAAACCGATGTTGAATCAGCATTATCCTGTGGCTGTGAAAGGAGAGGGGATTTATTTATATGATCGGGACGGAAAAAAATATATAGATGGCTCATCGGGGGCTGTCACGGCAAGTATTGGACATGGCATACGTGAGATCATTGATGCCATGACAGAGCAAGCGAAAAAAGTGAGCTTTACGTACAGATCGCAATTCACAAATGAACCAGCAGAAGAACTTGCCTATGAATTGAGTACGCTTTGCCCAGGTAACCTGAACTGGTCTTTTTTTGTCGGAAGCGGATCAGAGGCAACGGAAACGGCTATGAAAATTGCTATTCAGCATTGGCAGGAGCAGGGGAAGGCTGAGAAAAATCACATTATCTCAAGATGGATGAGTTATCACGGCATCACACTCGGTGCGCTGTCGATGTCAGGACATATTGCAAGGAGAGAGCGCTTTGAACCATTGCTCGAAAAGCACCCGGTGCTGTCTCCGCCATATAGCTATCGTTCATGGCTGCCAAAGGAAGAGGTCAAGCAGGTCGAATGGTATGTCCAGGAATTTAAAACCGTCATTCAGCGTATAGGAAAAGAGAGGATTGCCGCTTTTATTGCAGAGCCGATTGTTGGAGCATCGGGAGCGGCGCTTGTACCGCCAGACGGATATTTTGAAGCGATGAAGCGTGTCTGTGAGGAAAACGATATTTTAATGATTGCAGACGAAGTCATGACAGGCTTTGGACGAACTGGGAAAATGTTTGCGATGGAACATTGGGGCGTCGTACCAGATATTATGGTTCTCGGCAAAGGCATGAGTGCCGGCTATTCACAGATTGCGGCAGCGGTCTCAGCGGATCATGTTATCGCACCGATTCTGAGCGGTTCAGGTTCTGTGATGGCAGGTCACACCTATAGCGGCAATCCGCTTTCAGCAGCCGTCTCACTAGCCGTCATTCGATATATGAAAAAACATCAGCTTCCTGAACGAGCTGATCTGTCTGGCCGATATTTAATGAATGCTTTAAAGGATTTGCAAACAAACCATTTCATCATAGGAGATGTGAGAGGAAAGGGACTGCTCATTGGCATTGAGTTTGTCGCAGACCGCTTATCGAAAACACCATTTCCTGCCCATGCTCAAATGACGCATTTAGTCGTTGAGACGGCCAAGCAAAATGGATTGCTTGTTTATCCGGCAAGCGCTGGAGAAGATGGAGTGGGAGGTGCAGCGGTCATGATTGCACCGCCGCTTTCCATCACGCAGCAGGAGATGGATGAACTCATTCAATTATTTGAGCAGACAATCATGCAGGTCGAACAAGAAGTCATCAATCGAGGGTTTTTCCCATCTGCGATGTAGGGAGGAAAGATGATGAACAAAACAGTGAATGTAGATGAAGTGATCACGCATTTTAGGGACGGCATGACCATCATGTTTGGCGGGTTTGGCGGCGTAGGGTCTCCGCCATCATTGATCGACACCATCCTAGAAGCCAATATCAAAGATCTGACATTGATCGGAAACGATGCAGGCTTCCCACAAATCGGTGTTGGCCGGCTGATCACAGAAGGAAGAGTCAAGAAGATCATTGCTTCTCATATTGGCTCAAATCCAATAGCCGGACAGAAAATGCAGGCAGGTACACTAGACGTTCATTTTTACCCGCAAGGCATTCTAGCAGAAAAAATTCGAGCAGGCGGGATGGGCTTGGCAGGCATTGTGACAGATGTCGGCATGGATAGCCTCAATCTCGATGAGAAGCAGCTCGTGCCGTTAAACGGAAAGACATATATCCTTGAGCCTGCGCTGACAGCGGATATTGCCATTGTGAATGCCCTCAAAGCAGACGAAGCAGGAAATCTGATATTTGATAAAAGTGCACGGAATACAAACCCGATTGTGGCGATGGCAGGAGACTGGACCATTGCGGAAGTGGAAGAGATTGTGCCTGTGGGCAGTCTTCATCCAGAAGAAATCGTGACACCAGGCGTATTTGTGAACCAGATCGTGCAATCAAAAGGAGTGAACTGGACATGGGCATGGGAGACATCGATTTAAGACACCGCATAGCCAAACGCGCGGCGCAGGAAATTGAAGATGGTATGATCGTCAATCTAGGGATCGGCATCCCGACACTTGCAGCTGAATACATCCCAGCGCATTACAGCGTGTGGCTGCATGCAGAAAACGGCATTATGGGGGCAGGAGCCTCACCAGCACAAGGAGAAGAAGATCCGAATTTGTGCAATGCAGGCGGTTTTCCCATTACATTAACAAAAGGCGGTTCATACATGGACAGCACGACAGCTTTTGGCATCATTCGGAAAGGTATGCTGGATATGACCATTTTAGGTGCACTTGAAGTAAGCAGTCAGGGTAATCTTGCGAATTGGATTGTGCCGGGCAAACGAGTACCGGGGATGGGCGGAGCGATTGAGCTTGCGCAAAAGGCGAAAAAGGTTGTGGTGGTGATGAGCCACCTTGATAAACACGGTGAGTCAAAGGTGAAATCTGCCTGTACACTGCCCTTAACCGCTAAGTCTTGTGTGGATCTGATTATTACGGATATGGCAGTCATTGAGGTCAAATCACAGCTGCTCATTCTACGTGAAGTCATGCCGCCGTTTCAGCCGGAAGATGTCATAAGGGCGACAGACGCCCCATTAATTTTAGCGCCCGATGTCAAATCTGTTGTGTAGAAAGGATGACTGACTTGCAGCCAATTACACGTATCAGAAGCTGGATGAGAGAGCACCAAGATGAAGCGATTGCGCTTCTTCAGCAAATGGTGCAATGTGAAAGCACCCAAGGGAATGAACAAGATGTGCAGCAAATCGTAGCAAATAAGCTTTCCGCAATTGGTTTTGATGTAGATGTATGGGACATTGGCGGAGAAGACCTGCTGGAACATCCGTATTTCTATTCCCCGAGGCGTTCCTTTAAAGGAAGTCCCAATGTCGCCGGACGATTGAAGGGGAAAGGCGGCGGCAAATCCATTTTATTAAATGGGCACGTGGATGTTGTTCCAGCAGGAGATACGAAACAATGGACATATCCGCCCTACAGCGGGCATATCATAAACGGGAGACTTTATGGACGCGGGGCAACAGATATGAAAGGCGGAAATGTTTCTTTACTCTTCGCACTAGAGGCACTGCATGCGCTTCAGATTCCGCTGAAAGGAGATGTTGTGTTTCATAGTGTCGTCGAAGAAGAAAGCGGCGGTGCAGGCACCCTTGCAGCCATACTGAGAGGGTATACAGCAGATGCGGCCATCATTCCAGAACCAAGTCATATGAAAATCTTTCCGATTCAGCAGGGATCTAAGTGGTTCAGACTGTATATTAAAGGAAGGGCAGCTCATGGCGGAACAAGATATCACGGTGTTTCCGCTATTGAAAAGAGTATGATCGTTCTTACGCATATAGCGGCACTTGAAGAAGAACGAAATCAGCGCATCACCGAGCCGTTATTTCAGCATATCCCAATTCCGATCCCCATCAACATGGGGAAAATTCAAGGCGGTGATTGGCCGTCCTCTGTAGCAGATTTGGTCACAATGGAGGGCAGACTTGGTGTGATGCCAGGTGAGACGGTTGAGCAGGCAGAGAAGGAATTAGAAAATTGGATGATGGGACTTGGGGAAAAGGATGAATGGTTCAAAGATCATCCTGTCGAGGTCGAATGGTTTGGGGCAAGATGGCTTCCAGGCTCAATCGATACGGATCATCCACTTTTAGGTCTATTGAAGGAACAATATGAAGCAGTCAAGAAGGAGCCGCCAAAGATCCAAGCCGCTCCTTGGGGAACAGACGGCGGATTACTGTCACAGGCGGCAGGTATTCCGATCATCGTGTTTGGTCCTGGAACAACAGAGCTTGCCCATTTTCCGAATGAATCCATCGACATTGAGCATGTGATTGAAGCAGCAGAAATTATCGCAGGTACGATGGTGGAATGGTGTGAAGCAGCGGAGTGATGAAAGAGGCGGAAAATAATTACAAAAAAAGAAGGCTGTCTCACTCAGCCTTCTCTTTATGTGTGTCCTGCTGCTCACACATATACGTCACTGGACAAAAACGAAGAATGCCAGATGCCAGTTTCATCCCGCCGCACATGATGCTGAAAAGCAGCATTTTACTCCATGGTTTTCTAGCATATAAAGAACCAGCCACAGTACATATTGTCATTCCGCAGGCAATTCGAATGAGCGCTTCCATTAAGCTGAGATTAGGTTTCATTGAAGGTAAATCTCCTTTTTTAAATATTTTAAGTGTGATTTCAAGAAATTGTAACGTTTCATTAATGCGTAACGTGGTTCGTTATGTTACGATAGGGCTAATACAAATGAAGGAGAGTATGTGAATGTCCGAACGTACTTTTAATTGGAGAAACAATGACATCCGCACACAAATCGATGTAGTCGACTCAAAAATAGTTCCAACACTCCTTTTAACGAATGGACTCGTGCTAAACCCGTTTTTAAAACAATGGGTGAAGGCAAATATTTGGATACATGATGATCGAATTGTTTATGTCGGAGCAGAGCTTCCTCAAAATAAATCAGCTAAACGTGTGATTGATTGTGAAGGGAAATACATTGTGCCTGGGTATATAGAGCCTCACGCGCATCCGTTCCATATTTATAATCCCCAATCACTTGCAGAATATGTGTCTCAATTTGGCACAACAACAATGGTCAGTGATAACTTATTTCTTCTTTTGCAGAGCAATGAAAAGAAAGCGCTTTCCACCCTGTGTGAATTAAAACAGCAGCCATTTCAGTATTTCTGGTGGTCTAGATACGATCTTCAGACTGAAGTCAGATATGAAGATGAGATGCTTCCTATCAACTATCGCAAGGAATGGATTGATCATCCTGATGTCCTTCAAGGCGGCGAATTAACAAGCTGGCCAAGATTGATGGACGGTGATGATCTCATTTTATATTGCATGCAAGAAACGAAGAAGCAGAGAAAACGAATTGAAGGGCATTTCCCCGGAGCTTCCGAGAAAACGCTAACAAAAATGAAGCTGTTTGGCGCGGACAGTGATCATGAAGCGATGAATGCGGACGATGTGCTAAAACGCTTGTCCCTTGGCTACCATGTCTCACTTCGTCATTCTTCCATCCGCCCAGATTTAGTGAACATTTTAAGAGAACTGCACGAGCGTGATTTTAGACACTATGATCACTTCTTCTATACAACAGACGGAGCTGCGCCTCATTTTTATGAGGAAGGTATGATTAATCGTTTGATTTCAATTGCCCTTGAAGAAGGCGTGCCTATCATTGATGCGTATAATATGGCGACATTTAACATTGCAAAATACTATCAAATTGATGACCTATTAGGTGTTGTCGGTCCCGGCCGGCTGGCTTCTTTGAATATTTTAGATGATCCGATGAACCCAAATCCTGAAACGGTGATATCTAAAGGGGTTATTCTCAAATTAGATGGCGAGAACCAGCATCAATTTCAAGAAACTAAATGGAAAAATGGCGGGCTTGTTCCATTAGATTTAGGCTATGATCTGACGATGAGTGATTTGCAATTTTCCATGCCGCTAGGTGTCAAAATGAGAAATGCTGTCATCATGGAGCCTTATACAGTGGAGATTGATAACTCGGTGAACCAGCTGTCCTGTGACCATGATCAAAGTTTCTTTAGCCTGATTGACCGAAAAGGCGAGTGGCGTGTGAATACGATGCTTAAAGGTTTTGCAAATAAAGTGCAGGGCTTTGTCAGCTCATTTTCGCTCACGGGTGACATTTTAGTGATTGGGAAAAATAAAGAGGACATGATGCTGGCACATAAGAGAATGAAAGAAATCGGCGGGGGAATCGTCCTCACAGAGAACGGAAAAATTTTGCACGAAATCCCGCTGCAACTATCAGGCTGTGCATCGGCTGAACCGTTTGAGACTGTTCTTCAGCAGATACAAACATTACGCGAGCTGCTCATTGAGCGAGGCTATCCATTTGATTGCCCAATTGATACACTTGTCTTTTTCCAAAGTACACATTTGCCGTATATTCGAGTGACACCAAGAGGAATATTTGATGTCATGAAAAAAACTGTACTCTTTCCGTCTATAATGCGTTAAAATATAACAGAGTGGAGCTGTATCATCTTTGCCACATTTCTGACAGCTGTTATAGGGCAGAAGTGAGCAATGAATCTCTTCTCTGCCATGTAAGTGAATATGCTTATGTGGAGTTGTTGAAGCAGAGGGCTTTGACATGACGAGTGAAATGCCCTAATTGAAAAATGAATCTGTCGGTTACGCTGGCCGACCAACATATTTTGAATAATTGAGCGAGGCGGGGCGCATGTTTGTGGTCTCGCCGAGCTTTCCGCACAACCTGTATTTTAGGGCATACCTAATCAAGCAGAAGTGATCTTGATATCGGAAGCAAACAAGTTTGTCAGATTGTCGAACAAGGAAAATGACAGAACTTGTCGAATTTGTATACGATAAAGAAGCTTCGGCTTACGAAAGAACTGACGGCATTTCCAGCGTAGAACCAAACCTGTCATGATTCGTTCAAAGCTCATTGCTGAGGTTGAAAAAAATTAGTCAGGAAAGATACCGCTTTTCTTCATAGAATGTCGTGCGAAGCGGTGTGCCAATAGTAAAGGAGAAGATGTATAAAGATGCAAATTGATAAATTAAGGGGCAAAAGCTTAGATCAGTTATTCAACTCCATCTTATCCCTTAAAGACCTGGAAGAATGCTATCGATTCTTTGATGATTTGTGTACCATCAATGAAATCCAATCTTTATCACAGCGTCTTGAAGTAGCGCGTATGCTTCGCGAGGGGAACACGTATCATAAAATTGAGACGGAAACAGGTGCGAGCACCGCAACCATCTCACGTGTCAAACGCTGCTTGAACTACGGAAATGATGCCTATACGATGGCACTTGACCGCGTAGCAGAACAGCAGGCAAATGACGAAACAAAATAAAACAGCTTTCACTGTAAACAATCCTTTTCAACAAGAATGGAGTTGTTTACAGTTTTTTTATGGAGAGCACTGAAAAGACAAGCAAGGACTGGCTGAATGAAGCGGGTCCTGTTTTTTATTTTAGCTCGCCTATAACCTCACGCATCCTCCATCTCCTATCATTTGTATAAGTTCTTTATACGCGATTGAGCCAAAATGTCAACGAAAAAAAAGGTGCGAAAACGCACCTTTTCCCAAACTAGACAGATGGATGTGTCCCTGAAAACATCGGCACTTCACTTGTCTGGCCATTTTCTTGTCTGTAGATAATATGTTTTTCATTAAAATGAATGGGAGATTCAATTCCAGCGGCTGCGGATAAGTTAAACAAACCTTCTCTTAGAGAAAGGATATAATTGCAGACTCGGTATTTCTTTTCTTCAATTGATAAACCCTTTTGCAGCTTTGGATCCGTTGTGGCGACCCCGACTGGGCATTTATTCGTGTGGCACACTTGTGCGCGAATGCATCCGACTGAAAACATGAGTCCCCGTGCGATATTTACAAAGTCAGCACCCATGGAAAGGGCAATCGCAATTTTATCAGGTGAGAGAAGTTTGCCGGAAGCAAAGAGTTTTACCTGATCTCTGACACCGTATTCTTTCAATATTTGATGAACCATTGGGAGCGCCGTGAAAATGGGCAGCCCTGCGGAATCTGCCAATTCATGAAAGGATGCGCCAGTGCCGCCTTCTCCGCCATCCACTGTAATGAAATCAGGATGCTTTCCGCTTTTTTTCATATACGCTGCAAGCTCTTCAATGTTTTCTTTATGTCCGACAACAAGCTTGATGCCGACAGGCTTTTCGCCTATACTTCGCAGCTGTTCAATGAAATCAAACATATCAGGAATGGAGTGGAACATCTCAAATCGGTTTGGGCTGTCAATGGATTGATGGGGCGGCAATTTACGGATATTCGCAATTTCTTCGGTGACCTTTTCGCCGTCAATATGACCGCCGCGTGTTTTTGCTCCTTGTGCCAGCTTCAGCTCAAAGGCTTTGACTTCCTCGTGCTCACTTTTTTTCTTAAATTCTTCAAAGGAGAAAGCACCATCCTCTGTTCTCACGCCAAATAGACCGGGCCCAATCTGGCAAATGATATCGGCTCCGCCTTTGAGGTGATATGGGGAAAGCCCGCCTTCACCTGTGTTCATCCACGTACCGCCAGCCATTTTTAATCCAGAGGATAGTGCTGTAATGGCCCTGTCGCCTAAAGATCCGTAGCTCATGGCAGATTGTCCAATCAGGCCTTTTACACGGAAAGGCTTTTGACATGTGTGTTCGCCAATCACTTGTACATCGTCTTGATGGAGATAGTAAGGTTTTGCTTCGACCTCTTTGGTATGTTCACTTCTTCGCAGTAAATTGTCTTGATCAATCTGATACACTTTTGTATGGATTTTTTCAGATTGATCGATCCGTAATTCATCTCGCTGTTTTGGAAACAGGACGTTGCGGATATAATAACCAGGCTTGTCAAAATCACGTTTTGATCCAAAGCCCATCGTCCGGCTTTTGTACTTCCCAGACATGACAGCTTGCTCGTATTCTCTTCTCGAGAAAGGAAGCTCCTCTCGATCATTCAGAAACAAATATTGACGGAGCTCAGGTCCTATTTTTTCAAAAATAAACCGCAGCTTTCCAATGACCGGATAATTTCGCAGGACAGAATGCTCTTCCTGTTTTTCATCTCTCATCCAAATCCAGAGCAATAAAATAATGGGCATGATCAAACAAATAACTAGCAGTGCGGCAATGACAATTAAAGTCGTTGTCACGAAGATCCCCTCTTTTCTCTTTCATTGCTGTTGTTATTCCACTTTTCATTGAAAGAGAAACCACTTCAACAGATTGTGACGTTTAGAAATGAAAAGGCGGGGTAACTTACAAATAAGATCATAAGGGGAGGGAACATACATGAATAAGCGTCCGAATGCGTATGTACTTGCAGGATTAGGGGTTGGTGGTGCTGTGTTATTAGCGGTAAAAAATAAACAGCATCTCAAAAAATGGGCAAGCATGTTCCGCTCAGATGAAAAGATTCCTGAAAAAGCCGGACACCCTGATCCATTAGATATTCAAGACAACAAGATGGTCGATGAAGGGGCCATGACATCCGTCCATTATTTCAATGAAGTGAGACAATAGTTTGGAAAAGCCGTTTTGACCATTCAAAACGGTTTTTTCTTGTCTTTCTTTTGACGTTATATCGAAGAGGATCGACAATCGTAAAACCGATCAGCCCATTGTGATCAGGCGTCGAGAATTGAAATTCAATGCCTGACAAATGATAGGTTGAGAGAACTTCCTGATCCGTAAAACGTAACGAAAGCTCGTCCTCATAAACGGGTGCATGCTTCAGAACCTCTGCTTCTTCTGCAAATAACTCCAGACCAGCCACTCGGCCCTCTTTATCAATATCTGCATTCACACATTCATTTACGTCTAATTCAATGGTTTCTTTGATTGTCCCGATTCCAGGCGGGATGAGATCAATGTATCCGATGTCAATCGTTTGATCATATGTGATGGTTCTTTTCAAATCATTCACCTGCTTATTAGATAGTAAAATGTTCCTTTATTGTATAATATCATGTGATGAGACGAAGCAGCTCGCATTTCAGTTCAGTATTAATATATTTATCTCCCTCAGTCCTCTTGAAGTGGATCTTCACATAGTCTCCATTAGCCTCATCTAGAGTTAAAATTGTCCATTTTCAAAAGAATGAAACTTTTAGCTGAAGGAGGTTACCCATTTTTTGCGGTCACTGATTTTGTTATAATATTTAAATGGAATGAAACGAATGGAGGAACGTTTTTCATGTATGATGTTACCGAGTGGAAGCATGTCTTTAAACTCGATCCAAATAAAGAAATATCCGATGAACAGCTGGAGGCGATTTGTGAATCTGGTACGGATGCCATATTGATTGGCGGCAGTGACAATGTGACAGAGGACAATGTGCTCCAATTGATGTCAAAGGTCCGCCGATTTCTTGTGCCATGTGTGCTCGAAATCTCAACACATGAAATGATTGTGCCGGGCTTCGATCTGTATTTCATCCCGACCGTCTTAAACAGCTCTCATCCTGATTGGATTGTTGGGCTTCATAAGGACGCGATGAAGGAATTCGGTGATTTGATGTCAATGGAAGAGATCGTGCCTGAAGGCTATATTATTTTAAATGAAGAGTGTAAAGCGGCCAAGCTCACAGAGGCAAATACAGCGCTGGACATCGATGACGTAAGGGCATATGCAAGAGTGGCAGAGCATTTGATGAAGCTGCCCATTTTTTATCTAGAATACAGCGGAACGCTTGGAGATATAGAGCTTGTGAAAGAAACAAAAGCAGTGCTTCATGAAACGGTCCTTTTTTATGGCGGGGGCATTGAAAACGCGAAGCAGGCAGAAGACTTTGCGCAGTATGCAGACGTGGTTGTTGTAGGAAACGTCATTTATGACAATTTCAAAGAAGCATTAAAGACAGTGGGCGCAGTCAAAAAGTCATCATAGTCAAACAAGACGAAACGGGTTAAAATAGAACATAAGTTCGAATTGGCGGTGAATGGAATGAATGAAATATCGAATCATCTATTAGAAGGGCTGAATGACGCGCAGAAAGAAGCGGTCAAAGCAACAGATGGACCTTTATTATTGATGGCAGGAGCAGGAAGCGGAAAGACACGGGTGCTCACACATCGAATTGCCTACTTAATGGCCGAAAAGCATGTGGCTCCGTGGAACATTTTAGCGATTACGTTTACAAATAAGGCAGCACGTGAAATGCGTGAGCGTGTCCAGGCCATTTTAGGGCCTGGTGCGGATGACATTTGGATCTCTACGTTCCACAGCATGTGTGTGCGCATTTTACGACGCGATATTGACCGTATTGGTGTGAATCGCAACTTCTCTATATTAGACACATCTGATCAACTTTCAGTAATTAAAAACATTTTAAAAGAACGAAATATCGATCCTAAAAAGTTCGATCCACGCAGCATTTTAGGATCAATCAGCAGTGCAAAAAACGAACTCATTGACGCAGAGGAATATGCCAAAACAGCCGGTGATTTCTATGATCAAGTGGTCAGCGACGTCTATACAGATTATCAAAAACGATTACTCAAAAACCAGTCACTCGATTTTGATGATCTTATTATGATGACGATTCGTCTGTTTGAACGGATCCCTGAAGTATTAGAACACTATCAGCGGAAATTCCAATACATTCATGTCGATGAGTATCAGGATACGAACAGAGCACAGTACATGCTTGTGAAACTGCTCGCTCAGCGTTTTCAAAATATATGTGTGGTGGGTGACTCGGATCAGTCCATTTACCGCTGGCGCGGAGCGGATATTACAAACATTCTCTCCTTTGAAAAAGATTATCCGTCCAGTGAAGTGATTCTGCTTGAGCAAAATTACAGATCGACTAAACGTATTCTGCATGCCGCAAATACAGTCATCCAAAACAATGCGAACCGTAAGCCGAAAAATCTTTGGACAGAAAATGATGAAGGAGCGAAGATAGCCTATTACCGTGCAGATAATGAATTCGGTGAAGGTCAATTTGTTGCTGGAAAGATTCATCAGCTTCATCAGAGCGGTAAGCGTAAATTATCCGATTTTGCGATTCTTTATCGAACCAATGCCCAGTCTCGTGTCATAGAGGAAACATTATTGAAGTCAAACATTCAATACAACATTGTCGGCGGCACGAAGTTCTATGACAGAAAAGAGATCAAGGACATTTTGGCTTACTTACGCCTAGTAGCTAACCCAGATGACGACATTAGCTTTGCACGTATTGTCAACGTACCAAAGCGTGGAATCGGTGCGACATCTGTTGATAAAATCGCAGCATATGCGGAGATGAATGACCTGTCTATGTTTGAAGCGCTTGGTCAGGTAGATTTCATTGGACTCAGTGCAAGGGCAGCCAATGCGCTTGATGAGTTCAAACAGCTCATTGATCAAATGACGAACATGCAGGATTATTTATCTGTCACAGAATTAACAGAAGAAATCCTAGAGAAAACCGGCTATCGTGAAGCACTGAAGGTTGAAAAAACGATTGAAGCACAAAGCCGTTTAGAAAATATTGACGAGTTTCTCTCCGTCACTAAGAACTTTGAAGAACAAAATGAAGACAAGTCTCTCGTGACTTTCCTGACAGATCTCGCCCTCGTCGCAGACATTGATAAGCTGGATGAGAATGAGGAAGAAGATCAGGATGCCGTCATCTTAATGACTCTTCATGCTGCAAAAGGTCTAGAATTCCCTGTTGTTTTCTTAATGGGCATGGAGGAAGGTGTTTTCCCGCACAGCCGTTCATTAATGGAAGATGCAGAGATGGAAGAAGAGCGCCGCCTTGCCTATGTAGGCATCACACGGGCGGAAGAAGAGCTTTATTTATCAAGTGCCAAGATGAGAACACTCTTCGGCCGGACAAACATGAACCTTGAATCAAGATTCATTCGAGAAATACCAGCCGATTTATTGGACAACCTAAATGAGAAAAAAGAAAAGAAAACACCATTTAGCCAAACAAGAGAAAGACCGCAAAGACGGGGACCTGTCTCACGTCCGCAAACTCAAACCATTCAAAACACAGGCGGCGGAAGTATTGGCTGGGCTGTGGGCGATAAAGCGGCACATAAAAAATGGGGCGTTGGAACGGTTGTGAGTGTAAAAGGCAGTGGAGACAGCACAGAGCTTGATATTGCCTTCCCAAGCCCTACAGGCATTAAGCGTCTTCTCGCAGCATTTGCGCCAATTGAGAAGCAATAAACCGATAGCACTTATAAAACGGATGAATTGAAAGGAAGAAGCAGATGGATAAAGAAGCAGCGAAACGCCGGATCGAGGAACTGCACCAGATTTTGAACCAATACAACTACGAATATCATACACTTGATCGTCCAAGTGTTCCTGACGCTGAATATGATGCGCGGATGCGTGAGCTGATCTCTTTAGAGGAAGAGCACCCTGATTTAAAAGCAGCGGACTCCCCCTCACAAAGAGTAGGAGGCGCTGTGTTAGACGCCTTCCAAAAAGTGCGTCACGGCACACCGATGCTCAGCCTCGGGAATGCGTTTAATGAACAGGACCTTCTTGATTTTGACCGCCGGGTTCGTCAAGCAGTTGGTGACGATGTCGCATACAATGTCGAGCTGAAAATTGACGGACTCGCTGTTTCTCTCCGTTATGAAAACGGTGTGTTTGTCCGAGGTGCCACGCGTGGAGATGGGACAACGGGTGAGGATATTACTGAAAACCTCAAAACCATTCGTTCCATCCCGCTCAAAATCAAACGTCCTCTGTCGATTGAAGTGAGAGGCGAGGCATTTATGCCAAAACCTTCTTTTGAAGCATTAAACGAAAAAAGATTACAAAACGAAGAAGAGCCGTTTGCGAACCCGCGTAATGCGGCTGCAGGCTCGCTTCGTCAGCTTGATACGAAAATTGCGGCGAAACGAAACCTTGATATCTTCGTCTACAGTATAGCGGAGCTTGATGAAATCGGTGTTGAATCGCAAAGCGAGGGACTTGATCTTCTCGACGAACTTGGCTTTAAAACGAACAAAGAAAGACGGATGTGCCACACGATTGAAGAAGTGATCGACCTCATTGAAACATTGAAAACGAAGCGTGCCGATTTTTCATATGAAATCGATGGAATTGTCATCAAAGTCGATTCGTTAGCTCAGCAGGAAGAGCTCGGCTTTACAGCAAAAAGTCCCCGCTGGGCGGTTGCGTACAAGTTTCCGGCTGAAGAGGTCGTGACAAAGCTGCTTGATATTGAACTAAGTGTAGGGCGTACAGGCGTCATCACACCAACGGCGATTCTTGAACCTGTCAAAGTAGCAGGGACGACAGTGCAGCGTGCTTCTCTTCATAATGAAGATTTGATCAAAGAAAAGGATATTCGCCTTTTTGATCAAGTGATTGTGAAAAAAGCGGGCGATATTATTCCGGAAGTCGCAGGCGTACTGATCGATCAGCGTACAGGAGAAGAAAAGCCGTTTCACATGCCGACTGAATGCCCAGAGTGTCATAGTGAGCTGGTGAGAATTGAAGGCGAAGTGGCTTTGCGTTGCATCAATCCAGAATGCCCTGCTCAAATACGTGAGGGACTCATTCACTTTGTTTCCCGTAATGCAATGAACATTGATGGGCTTGGCGAGCGGGTCATTACACAGCTTTTCCAAGAACAGCTTGTCTCTCGTGTGTCCGATCTTTACCGATTAACGAAAGAAGAGCTCATTCAGCTTGAGCGAATGGGCGAAAAATCTGTCGACAATTTACTGCGTTCGATTGAGCAATCGAAAGAAAACTCTCTAGAGCGTTTACTATTTGGACTCGGTATACGATTTATTGGCTCTAAAGCGGCAAAGACCTTGGCGATGCATTTCGGCGACATCGATCAATTAAAGCAAGCGACGAAAGAACAATTACTCGAAGTCGATGAAATCGGTGAAAAAATGGCTGATGCCGTCGTCACGTACTTTGAGAAAGAAGAAATACTCAACCTGCTAAATGAACTAAAAGAGCTAGGGGTCAATATGACCTATACAGGGCCAAAGCCGGTGAAGGCAGAAGAAAGTGATTCCTATTTTGCAGGCAAAACCATTGTGCTGACAGGGAAATTAGAAGAAATGGCCCGAAACGATGCAAAAGCAGCGATCGAAGCATTAGGCGGCAAGCTGGCAGGTAGTGTGAGTAAAAAAACAGATTTAGTCATTGCCGGAGAAGCAGCGGGAAGTAAGCTGACAAAGGCAGAAGAACTCAATATTGAAATTTGGGACGAAGCTAAAATGCTCGAGGAGCTAAAGAAATAAGAGGAGTGTTTTCTATTGAAAAAGTTGTTATTGCTGCTGACAATGCTCACACTGGTATTGTCAGCGTGTGCACCTTTTGGGGGAAAGGAAGAAGAAGAGGTCACACAAAAAACGGATGAAACGAAGGAAACAGCCATCATCCCGATGTACAATATCTCTGACTCCTATTACAAAATGGTGCTGCCGTTTAAACAAGGGGCTGCGCGAGGATTAACAGCAGAGCGTCTCAACACACGCCTGGACATCGATGAATTTGAAACAGGACTTATGCGCCTTGCAACAGAGTCATTTAATACAAACGACTATCTTTTCCAAGAAGGACAGCATTTAGATGAGGACACCGTTCTCAACTGGCTGGCGCGCAAAAAAACAGGCAGTGATCTGAAAAAGGCAGAAAAAGAAGATAAAGACTTTAAGAATCTCGGCTTAAACCCAGCTCTTCCAAGCTCAGGTTCAACAAAGTCTAAAAATGAAAATAGTCCAATTTACTTAGCTTCGATGCTAGAACATAATTACTTAATTCGAAAAGATAAAAACAGCTTACAGCTTGGCGGAGTTGTCATTGGTCTTGCACTGAACTCTGTTTATTATTACCGTGAAAATATCGGTGATCCGCAGCAAGAAGTGACGATCGATTCATCGAAAAATTCAAAGAAACTATTGTCGGAAGGCGAAAAAATTGCTGAACAAGTGATCAAACGAATTCGTCAAATGGATGGGCTGCAAAAAGTGCCTGTCATGATTGCCCTTTATAAGCAAGCACCAAAATCATCTATCGTTCCAGGAAACTTTATCGCCAAAACGGATGTGAAAGCAGGCTCAGCTGATATCGGTAATTGGGATACGATCAAAGAGGAGAATGTCTTCTTCCCTTCAGATAATGCGAAAGGCAACTACAAAGATGATTCCGAGCGATTTGACCGCTTCAAAACAAAAGTCGAAGACTACTTCCCGAATTATACTGGTGTCGTAGGAAAAGGCTTTTACAAAAATGGCAACCTGCAAAAAATGAAAGTCGAAATTCCAATGCAGTTCTACGGAAAAACGGAAGTTGTAGCCTTCACGCAATATTTAACAGGTGAAGTCATGGATTACTATAAGAGTACCAATATCGAAATTAACATCACATCTTCTGATCAACAAGAAGCCCTGATCACGAAAAATGCTGAAGACAAAGAACCAACTGTTCATATATATGACTAAATAAAAACCGCCTTTTGGCGGTTTTTTAAATTAGGTAAAATGTATCAAGTTATGAAAATATTGTTATAAAAAGTAGAAGTGTAGAAAATAATGTATTATTATGGGTGATAATGAAGAGAAAATGGAGATCAATATGAAAAACAAATCATTTTACTTTTTATTAGGGGGACAATCCCTAGCTAATTTTGGGGATTCGCTATATGTCCTCGTTCTGACCATCCTGACATATCAATTAACAAATTCTACACTGATTGCTTCAATGGTGGCTGTTTCGCAGTTTGTTGGACAAGCCCTTGGAGCGGTACTCATTCCTTTCTTTATGTATCAATTTAAGCTGAAAAGACTCATTATCTATTTGCAAATGTGTCAAATTGCTTTCTTCGGTTGCTTGATTTTCATTTATATTCTACAACTATCAACTTTTACTATTCCTTTCTTTTTTATCATTGTATTTTTCCTGTCTTTGATAGATGGAGGAACCATTCCTGTTCGAAATTCGATGATCCCGCGTTTAGTAGAAAAGAACTTTTTACTAAAAGCCAATAGTTATATCTTAACTTCTGATCAAATTGTTCTTTTACTAGGCTGGCTTTTAGGAGGGCTGTTTATTGGTATTCTTGGACCGCAGTTTCTCCTATTGACGACACTTGTTTTATACAGTTTGTCGCTCATATCTATGCTCTTTATGATTGATACTGGGGCTGCAGCTAAACATGAGCAACAGTCTGAATCATTTGCTACAAGGGTCTTTTCAGGGTGGAAGCTCATGTATGAAAAGCCAACTATTCGAACATTAACGGTTTTAGAAATGCTATCCATGAGCGGTAGAAGTATCTGGACTGGAGCCATTATCCTTGTGTATGTCACAGAAGTCTTACACCAGCCTGAAACATGGTGGGGCTTTATTAACGCAAGCTATTTTGGCGGAACCATTCTAGGCGGCCTGCTCGTGCTGCGGTTCGCAAAGCATGTGGAACAGCGTTTGTTTGATCACATTTTTTACAGTTCGGTGATCGTAGCTGTGCTAACCCTTTGCTTAGGATTGAATCATTCAGCATGGATGAGTTTGTTGTTTGTCTTTTTATTAGGGCCAGCTTTTCAGCTTCGCAGCATTTCCATTCGTACCTATGTACAAGATACACTGAGTGAAATTGAATTGCCCAAAATACTGTCAGCTCAACATACACTATCAACTTTTATATACGGAATGTCCATCCTCGTTATGAGCACCATGACCGATCTCTTTGGGGCAAGAGTCGTCTTTTTTATAAACGTTGCTCTGTTTACTATGTCGGCTTTCCTAGCGTCTAGATTAAAAAATGAACAAATTTAGACATTTTATCTCAATTATTTACAAAAATACCGTTATATGATTTAATATGTTCGTAGAAATGTTAACTATATGAAAAGTAGAGGTGGCGTAATTGACTAGTAGTTTAGTATATTGGCCATTAACACATCCGCAGCGGCGCGTGATGAACATGGAAACATTTTATCCAGAAACACCGATCAATCATATTGGCGGTATCATTTTCGTCAATGGGCCGTTGCAGCTTGATAAACTGAAGCAGGCCATTGCATCTTGTATCATGATGACAGAATCTCTTCGTCTCAAGCTAGTAGAGAAAGATGGTGAGACGCTTCAATACGTTGATCCAAACGCCGATAATCCAATTCCTGCCTATGAGTTTTCCACACATGAAGACATGCTAGAATGGGCCGAAAAAGCCTTCAAAACACCATTTCAATTAACAGAAACCCCTCTCGCCGAATTTGCTGTATTAAAAGTCGGTGAACAACAATCCGGTTATTTCATCAAATGCCATCATACAGTAGCAGATGGATGGTCGATGAAAGTAATCATCGATAAAATTAGCCAGCTTTACACTGCTCTTACCCAAAGCTCCTCTATTGAACAAGAAGCAGATAATCATTCTGTATTTATTGTTAAAGAATCAAAATATATGAACTCCCCAAGATTTAAAAAAGATCAGCAATTTTGGAAAGAAGCATTATCTGATGTGTCTGATAGTTATTTGGTACAGGGAACTGACCAAATCAAAGGCCATCGGCACAGCCATTATCTTGATCGACAACTCTCAGAACGAATCTATGAATTTATAGATACCCATCATTGTTCAATCAACTCTTTATTTACTTTAGGACTCTTCGTTTATTTGCATAAAAGATACCAGCAAAAAGATTTTATTATTGGGACGCCAGTTCTCAATCGTTCCGGACAAAAGGAAAAAGCCACGTCCGGTATGACCGTCAGTACAATGCCATATCGAATGAAGATTGATCCTCATCTCTCTTTGTTAGAAAGTCTGACAGACGTTCAAAAAAGCTATAAGGCTTACTTCCTGCATCAGCGTTATCCCTATGATGCACTTGTCAAAGATTTAGAGCTTGCCAAAGCAGGATATAATCAGCTTTTTCAAATCTATATCAACTCCTACAGCACAAATATGGTGCAGGAGATGGAAGGATACAAAGTTGATTACATAGAGCTTTACAATGGCTTCCAGCCATATGGCTTACAAGTTGCTGTGAAAGAATGGGATGAAAAAGGGCAAATCGAGCTTCAATATGACTACAAGATCTCAGATTACAGCAATGAAGACATCGACTTTCTACACGAAAGAATGCTTCTCTTTGTCGAAACCATACTCGCTCAGCCAAAGCAGCTGTTAAAAGACGTACTTCTTATGACAGAAGACGAGGAACATCGAGAGCTATATCAATGGAACGACACAGGCGTGCTATTTCCACAGAAACAAAAAATCCATGAATTGATCACAGACATGTCAAAGACTTCTCCTGATCGAATCGCGATTCAGGACGGATCTTGTATCATGACATACGGTGAACTTGAGAGAAAAACCAATCAAATGGCTCATTTCCTACAAACACATGGCTTACAGAGGCATGACTTTGTTGCAGTATGTATGAATCATTCACCAGAACTTATCGTGCTGCTGCTGGGGATTTTAAAGGCTGGAGGTGCATATGTGCCGATTGATCCTGAGTATCCGCAGGAACGCATTCAGTTTATTTTGGATGACAGCCAGGCAAAGCTGTTTTTCACAGATGACGCATCTGCATACCATTTTAATGGCGATACGTACAATATCTACAACGTGTGGGATCAGTTGGATCAGTATGATGCGGTACATCCATTCAGTGGGGATGCTGAAGACGTCGCATATATGATTTATACGTCTGGCTCTACAGGCCAGCCAAAGGGAGTCATGATTGAGCACCGAAGCTTAGTGAACTATATCATGTCTGCCAAAACACACTATACTGATTCATCAGATGATCATTTTGCCTTGTATTCATCTATTGCGTTTGATTTAACCGTGACATCCATTTATACGCCATTGGTCATTGGCAGTACAGTGGTGATCTATCGTCAAGAGGATCAGCCAGGCTTTTTATTAGAACATATTTTGTTTGATCAAAAAGCAAAGGTCATCAAGCTGACACCAGCTCATATGGCACTATTAACAGATGCTGCACTGTCTCAATCAGTTGTGAAACGGATGATTGTGGGAGGAGAACAATTATCGACCGCTTTGGCCAAAAGAATCACAGAGGCAAGTGATGGAAGGATATCCATCTTTAATGAATATGGACCAACTGAAGCAACCGTCGGCTGTATGATTCATCAATTCCATCAAGAGGATGGAGGGACATCGGTGTCAATTGGTGTGCCAATGCCAAATACAGAGATTTATCTTTTAGATGAGAATCAGCAAGCCGTGCTGCCAGGGACAGTAGGAGAAATATATATTTCAGGCGCGGGTGTTGGAAGAGGATATTGGCAAAGACCTGATTTGCATGAATCGCGCTTTCTGCCCAATCCATTTGTAAGCGGTCGCCGCATGTATAGAACAGGTGATATAGCCAAACGAGCAAATGATGGAAAGATTGATTACATTGGCAGGATTGATCATCAAATCAAGCTGCGAGGCTACCGGATTGAGCTGGGTGAAATTGAACTTGCACTTATGGCACTTGAAGAAGTTGATAAAGCAGCTGTTATTGATCTAACCGATGCATCTGGAGAAAAACAGCTGGCTGCATATATTGAATTGAAAGAAAAAGAGCTGACGTCCTTTTTACTTAGAAAGAAATTATCAGATCAGCTTCCAGCTTATATGGTACCTGCCTATTTTGTTGTACTAGATGAACTCCCGCTTACTCAAAACGGAAAAATCAATCGGACAGCACTGCCTGATCCATTGCTGTCTCAAGTGGAAACAGCCGTTGAATGGTCCAAGGAAACAGCGGACATTGAAGAGATCATAGTAGATACAGCAAAAGACATCTTAGGGCATGAAACGATCGAACCGGCTGATCATTTTTATCAGCTTGGCGGTGATTCCATTAAGGCGATTCAATTTATTGCGAAGTTAAAAGACAAAGGACTCTATTTAAAAACCAAAGATCTTTTTACGTATCCCATTTTTAAAGAAATGGCACAAGTCGTTCAGCAGGAACCAGTCTTACATATTTCACAAGAGCAGGCTGCGGGCGATGTGAAATCGATCCCAATTATCGAATGGTTCTGGTCCCAGCGGTTAAAAGATGAACATTTTTGGCATCAATCCATCATTGTTCATTCAAAGAAAAAGATGGATGAAAGAATCGTGCAGGATGCTTTAAAAGAGCTGGTCATTCATCACGACGGATTAAGGTTAAAAGTACATGAGGCAACTAACACACTCTATTATGATGAAGACATTCATGATATTCCGCTGATGATACACGATTTCACGGCATTGTCAGAAGAGAATGTGGAAGAAGCGCTAAAAGATGTAGGGTGTCAGGTCAAGCAAAGGACTCATCTTTATCAAGGACCATTGATTCAGGCAGCGCTTTGTCAAACTGATTCTCAATCACATCTCATTTTTGCCGCCCATCATCTTTTAGCTGATGGTATGTCATGGCAAATTCTTGTGGAGGACTTGATTCAATTATTGCATGCAGAGAAGGTTACAGCAGAAATGCTTCCTTCTAAAACCCATTCCTATCAAACATTTACAGAGCGGATGAACCAGTATGCAGTATCAGAGGATGTAAAAGAGTCGTTCAGCTATTGGCAAAAAGCGGTGCAGCATATTCAGCCTCTGTATCAAGTTTCTTCAAATGAGGGATATGTCAGAGACGAAGTCAAATTAACCAAGGCATTATCAGTGGAGCTCACGGATCAATTGATCAATCAAGCGAATCAAGCGTATCAAACGCAGCCTCACGAACTGTTAATTTCAGCCTTAACGCAAGCCTGTTATCAGCAAACGAATCAAAAGCGGATTTCTTTGGAATTAGAAGGTCATGGCAGGGATGCTGTGGAGGAAGATATTGATGTATCTAGAACGTTCGGCTGGTTCACCACCATGTACCCTGTGAATGTTCATGTGTCTGAATCTCTCTCAGATCACATACGGGCTGTCAAAGAAACGATACGTGAAGTGCCAAATAAAGGTGCAGACTATGGGCTGCTCTCACTCATCAATAGGCAGCTTCCTGATCATTCAGCGCCGCAATTACGCTTTAACTATCTAGGTGAAATTGATCAGGTGCTGAAACAATCATCTGATTATGAGATGACTTACTTTACATCGGGGATTGATTCGTCATTGGATAATCCGTTAACAACCGTCATCGATATGGTCGCTACCATCAAGGGCGGCCAGCTGATATTCCATCTTTCTTTTAGTGCAAAACAGCTGTGTGAAACAGACATGACGCGGCTATTACAAGAGGTAGAGCGGCAAATTGAGCGTTTGGTACAGCATTGCTTAGAGAAAGAAGGAATCGAATTTACACCGTCTGATTTTGAAACAGTGGATATGTCTCTTGAAGAAATGGATTCATTATTTACATGAGGAAAAATCAGCATGTTATCTACATGTCATGTTTATTAGCGGTCTTATGGATAAGCAGCTTTGCTGGGGGGACACATGCAAAAGCAGTGATTTCACCTAAAGCCATTGATCAAGTGATAGAGGAACAGATGAAGCTTGGGCGCATTCCAGGCATGTCCGCTGTGGTTGTGAAAAAGGACGAAGTGGTGTACCAAAAAGGCTTTGGTTATGCGGATCGAAAGAAAAAGGAGCAAGTGACAGCCAGTACTTTCTTTGAAATTGGTTCTACATCAAAGGCGTTTACCGCCCTTGCTATTGTGGAGTTAGAGAAGCAAGGAAAACTTCATATAAAAGATCCAGTGAGCAGCTATATTCCAGGTTTTTTTCCAACATACCATGGAAAGCCTCAGCGTTTGACGGTGGAGCAATTAATGCATCACACAAGCGGCATTCCCTTTCAATCCATTGCGCTTATCCAGCCTGATACTGCAAAGGATGCGCTGAAAAAAACAGTTCATCAGCTGAAATCAATCGAGCTTAATCGCAAGCCAGGCAGCTCCTTTGAATATGCCACCATCAACTATGATGTCCTTGGTCTCATCATTGAAAATGTAACAGGAACGTCGTATGAGGCTTATATGAAAGAACTGTTTAAAAGGCATCACCTTGACCAAACGGAGGCTGGGCTAAAACGCATGAAGTCTGGTGTTGTCTCAGAAGGATTTAAACTGCAATTCCTTGCTCCGCATGCTTATGAAGCACCAGAATATCGAGGCAACACCCCTGCAGGCTATATTGTGATGAATAGTCAGGATGTGGGGACTTGGCTGCAATATCAATTGACCGATTCAACTTGGTCTCGTTTTGTAAAAAATCCGGATCACTTAACTGTGAATGTCCCAGATGAAGGGAAGCATGTCTATTACAATGCCGGCTGGTATATAGAAAAGGCGCATGGGCAGGTGGACTCGCTTTTTCATGCAGGCTCTAACCCAAACTATTCATCATTTTTTCTGATCCAGCCAAAAGAAGATATTGCTATCGGAGTGTTAGCAAATATGAATAGCAGCTACACCGAGCAAACGGCACGTCTTATTGCCAATACGATCGCGGGTACAAATGAAGAAGCAGAGTCATCAATAGATCCATTTCAGCTCATTGATCAATTGAGTTTAGCAGCGACATGTCTTTTTATTTTGCTGCAAATGGTGTCTATCGTTCGTTTTATCAAGTGGAGGAAGCGTGTAAGAAACGGCGCTTTAGTTCGCAGAGACATGTCACTTGGCGTCTGGCTGAAAAGCATCGGCTGGGTGCTGCTGCTAATTGGGATATTGCTCCTGCCAATGATTCTTTCGCAGCTAGCCTTTAATGGGCTGCCTTGGAAAATGACTTTTATATGGGGACCTTCCTCTCTCATTGAATTAGCGATTTCTTATTATTTGTTTTTCATTTGGTTTTGTACGATTGGTTTCATCAAAGGATTTATGGTGACATCTACTGCTGGAAAGAGAGGAAAAAAAGATGACCGTCAAACAGATTTCGGGCATTCATCCTTATAATGATTTGTTTTATCGAAGCTGTTTCTTCAATTGCTTTTTTCCAATTGTGAAGCTGCATGATCAAGAAGTCGCTCCATACTTATTAAATGATCAATTTGCCTATGGGCTTACAGATGACGGCTTGCTGCAGATTGACTGGATGTCGGCACACGATCCAGAAAAGATTATGAATTTACAAGGCATTCAAGTTGAAAAAATGACGTATTGTGTCAATCTCATTGAAAAGGTCAAACAAGATGTGACGTGTGACCGCCCTGTGATTGTTTGGGTAGACCCTTACGTTCAGAGAGGCAGAAAAGAGTATTTGACAACCCATAGCCGTCATTCAATTTTAATTACGGGTTTCGATGAAAATCAGCAAACATTTCAAGTATTAGAGAATCGGCATTTAGATAATTTGTCTTATGAGCATCAAGTGCTGTCATTTAAAGATGTACAGAAAGGGTATGACACCTTTCATGATCATTTTCAGCCGAATGATCAATTTCATTCTTATGCGTCCTTCTACTTTGAACCGGACAAGCTCTCGACTGAATTATTTGATCAAAAAACGACTTATTTCCTGAGAAATATGCATGGTCAGATAGACGTAATCGAAAAAGGAATTACAGCTCTTGAAACATTTTATGAGCAATTTCCGCAATGGGATGATATCGAGAAGCTCGTGGCGTCTTTCAATCAGATCATCAATACGAAGAAAGTGGAGCTGTATCGGCTGAATCTCATCAAAGGCGATCTACCTGAGCTGGTGGGATGGATGGAACGTATTGTATCAGAATGGGAGAAAGCGAGGCATCAGGCAGCAAAACTCCTTTTCTCAGGTGAGATGTCTAGTAGGTACCAAGCCAATATCAAAGCTTCTTTAGAACAAATCATTCATGATGAAAAACACTGGCTGGAAGCGTTGGCAATCAAATGCAAAAGGAAGTGTGGCGTGTCGTGAAGTTATTTTGCTTACCGTACGCAGGTGGGGCAAGTACCGTATTCAGTACGTGGAAATCTTATATAGACCAGTCGATAGAAATTCATGCCCTTGAACTCCCTGGGCACGGGACAAGAATGACAGAGCCTGTTCTAACCGATTTACAGCAGGTCGCAGATGATCTTTATGTACAGGCGTCCTCCTCTTTAAAAGAAGGAGAGCCCTATGCCATTTTCGGTCATAGCATGGGAGCCGTCCTTGCGTATGAATTACAAAAAAGAATGAAAACAAGGTTAAACAAAGAGCCTGTCCATGTCTTTTATTCTGGGCGCTTTCCACCACATATTCCAGAAAAGAAAGTCTATCATCAACTGTCAGATTCCAAACTAAAAGAGGCGATCATTGCGATGGGAGGCGTTCCTGAGGAACTTGCCGATAACCATGCAGTGCTTGATTTCTTTCTGCCGATTTTAAGAGCAGACTTTCAGCTTTTGGAGACCTATCTGTGTGATGAAGTCGTTCCAGCTGCTTGTCCAATTTCTATTTTTTATGGTACACGTGATTTGCCTTCTGTGCTGTTCGATTTAGACGATTGGGATCAATATACAAGCGAAGATTGTGCGTTTTTTGAATTCGATGGAGATCACTTTTTTATTCATTCATTAACAAATGAAGTCGTAGAAAAAATCAATGTCATTTTAAAGCGAATTGGAGTGTTGGAGAAATGAACACGAAGCACGTAGGTGTGATTGGAGCAGGTGTGATGGGGGCTGATATGGCATTAGACCTTTCAGCAAATGGCTATCAAGTCACATTAGTTGATGTCACAGAAGAAAAACTAAATGAAGCGCTGGAAAAAATCAAGAAGACCTATCAACTGGTTCAATTTGTGAGAAAGAAGAAAATCTCATTGTCTTTAGAAGATGTATTGTCTCAAATCCAGCTGTCAACTTCACTTGAAGGCTTACATGACGCGCATATCGTCATTGAAAATGTGACGGAAGATTGGGAGATTAAAAGACCCATTTATGAAGAGCTGCGAGATATTTGTGCGAAAGAAACCATCTATTTTGTAAACACGAGCTGTATTTCGATTACAAAGGTAGGGTCCCTTATGCATCACCCTGAGAAGGTCATTGGGGCGCACTTTATGAACCCTGTTCCTCTTAAAGCGTTGGTTGAAGTGATTAGAGGAAAAGCAACTTCTGATGACACAGTTGAAACCGCAAAAGGTTTCTTGAAATCGTTTGATAAAACACCTGTTGTGGTGCATGATTTTCCGGGATTTGTTTCCAACCGTGTGCTTATGCTGACAATCAACGAAGCGATTTGGGCGGTGCAAGATCAAGTCGCCACACCAGCAGATGTCGATAAAATTTTCCGTGGGGGTTTCGGCCATAAAATGGGACCACTTGCGACAGGGGACTTAATTGGACTTGATACGATTTTGAATTCATTGCTTGTTTTATACGAGAGCTACAAAGATCCGAAGTTCCGTCCATGTCCTCTACTTGTCAAAATGGTCGACGCAGGCGAGTACGGCAAAAAATCAGGTAAAGGCTTTTTCCAATATGACATGTGAGAGGAGAAAAACAAATGGCTAAGCAAATCAAGTGTGTTGTCTGGGATTTAGATCATACATTATGGGATGGAATTTTACTTGAATCAGATGAAGTGATGTTAAAGCCTTCGATGAAGGAAGTGCTAACAGAATTAGATGAGCGCGGTATCCTTCTTTCTATTGCAAGCCGGAATGATGAAGCAGCCGTGAGGGAAAAGCTCTCCGCCTTTGGGATCGAGCATTTCTTTCTCTATCCAGAGATTCATTGGAATGCCAAATCTAGTTCTTTAGAGAGAATCAGCGAGCGCCTAAATATTCATAAAGATACCATTCTCTTTATTGATGATCAGCCATTTGAACGAGAGGAAGTGAAGGCTGTTCATCCAGAGATTACGTGCTGGGATGCAGTGGATTATATGTCATTACTCACTGATGATCGGCTGCGTCCAGTCTTTATCACAGAAGATGCCAGACGACGCAGAAGAATGTATTTAGAAGCGGACCAAAGGCAGCAGGAAGAAGAGAAATATGAAGGGCCGCCTGAGAAATTCTTGGCGTCTTTACATATGAAATTCGTGATTTCAGAAGCAGGAGAACAAGACCTCCAGCGAGCTGAAGAACTGACCGTCCGTACCAATCAATTAAATGCGAGCGGGAAAACCTATGATTATGAAGAACTTGATTTCTTCCGTCAATCAGATTCTCACTTGCTGCTTGTCTGTGAACTTGAAGATAAATTCGGTTCCTATGGAAAAATTGGACTCTCATTAATAGAAGAAACAGGCGACACCTGGCATGTCAAACTGCTGCTTATGTCTTGCCGCGTCATGTCTCGTGGTGTCGGGACCATTTTACTCACAACGATTTTGCAAGAAGCGAAAAAGCGAGGAAAGCGCCTTGTGGCTGACTTTAAACAAACCGACCGAAACCGCATGATGTATATCACATACAAGTTTGCGAATTTCAAAGAAATCGAGAAGGGGGAGGATGGCTATATCTTGTTTGAAAATGATTTAAGCATGATTCAGCCTTTCCCAGAATACGTAGATGTCAATATTGAATTAAATCAGAAAGATCCAGCCAAACAATAAAAAAGCGAAAAGCGAGGAGATTAAATCATGAACCTACACGAACAAGTAAGAGCCTATATCGAGCAAAACCTAGTGGTATTTGATGAGGAAATTGAGCTTGGAAATGATGATCATATTTTTGAACAAGGCTTTGTCAATTCTCTATTTGCGATGAAACTAGTGAACTATATCGAACATGATTTTCACTTCCAATTAGATAACGAAGACCTCGACATTGCTCATTTTAGTACGGTCAATCGCATTGTCGCCTTAATTGAGAGAAAACAACAGGGGGCCGCTCTTCATGAAAACAGCTGAACAAACGATCGATGCCATTGAAGAAATACGACAGTATTGCGATGAACATATCCGTCCTTTTGCCAATGAATTCGATGAGACGGAACATTTACCAGAGTCGCTCATTCGAGATATGGCGAAAAGAGGCTACTTGGCAGCAGGTATACCGTCTTCCTATCAAGGGCTGGGGCTTGATCCAATAGCATATGGACAGTTCACGGAACAAGTGGGAAAAGCTTGCTGTAATGTACGGACATTATTGACAGTGAATTCACTCGTAGGAGAAGCCATTCTTCGTTATGGAACAGAAGACCAAAAACAAGGCTGGCTTGTTGAATTAGCTAAAGGAGAAAAAATCGGTGCCTTTGCTTTGTCAGAGCCGAATATTGGTTCAGATGCCAATCATGTTGAAACAAGCTATCAAAAAGAAGGACAATCCTATGTATTAAATGGGAAGAAAAAGTGGATTTCCTTTGGTGCGATTGCAGATTTCTTTATTGTGATTGCAAGAGACGGTGAACAAGTCACGGCATTCCTTGTCGATCGAGATCAGCCGGGTGTAGAGATTGAGAGAATTACAGGAATGATGGCCAATCGAGCATCATATCTAGCGGAAATCACTCTAGATCATGTCCAGGTGCATGAAGACTGTGTCTTAGGACCAGTTGGGGGCGGATTTAACCACGTGGTGTCACTCGCATTAGACCATGGAAGATACAGTGTCGCTTGGGCAGGACTTGCCATCGCACAAGAAGCCGTTGATTCTCTTGTCACGTATTCACGTAAAAGAACACAGTTTAATGAAAAATTGTACAAGCATCAAATGATCAAAGGCATGATCGGAGATGCGGTTACCCAGCTCCATGCAGCGAGAGCCTTATGCCTAAAGGCTGGAGAAATGAGAGAAGCGAATCATCCTGATGCGATCACAGAAACATCCATTGCAAAATATTTCACCTCTAAAATCGCCGTTGACATTACAAATACAAATGTCCAAATCCATGGCGGAAGTGGATTTAGCCGGGAAAACTCAGCTTCAAGACTATATCGTGAAGCGAAGGTGCTTGAAATTATTGAAGGAACTTCGCAAATTCAGCAGCAGGTTATTGCTAACTATGGTTTACGCCATTATTTCGTGAAACATTCTTAGAGAGAAAGGAGATGATCCCATGGCTTTACAGCCGCAGAAGCTGGATAAACAGAACATTGAAAATATGTTAGGTATCACTACGATCCAAGAGGGACTGCTGTTTCATCATTTAATGGAACCGAACGGAACAGCTTATTTTGAACAACTGCTGATCGAAATAGACGGACCGATAGATCGAGACATTTTTGAACAATCATGGACGAATGTCACCAAACAGCATGAAATGCTTAGAACATTGTTCAGATGGCAGGAACTCGCAAGACCAGTACAAATTGTGCTGAAGCAGCACCAGCCAGACATTCGATATCGTGATTTGACACAAGCTAAGGAGCCTCTTCATGTGCTGAAAGAGGAGGTGACGGCACAGAACCGAGAAGAACGCTTTGATCTGCAGGAAGTCCCATTTCGCCTGACGTTATGTGAAGTGAATGATGAAGTCAGCTGGGTTCTCATTAGCTTCCATCACATTTTATTGGACGGATGGAGCCTTGGGATTGTATTAAGCGATTGGATGAGTGCATATGAGCGCTTATCGAATGGGGACAAACCTCTTCTTGAACAAAGACCGTCCTACCAATCATTTGTCAAATGGCAGCAGAAAAACCTTCAACAGACAGAAGCACAAGCCGCCTATTGGAAAAATGTTTTCAATGGCTGGAGTTATGCAGAACTGCTTCAGAAGTCAAGCGGCGCATATGAAAATTCAGAAGTTTTTCATCAATATGAACATCAAGTGGATACTTCCATTGCGGAGAGCCTGAGCAAATTCACGAATCAATATGACGTGACGCTCGCATCTGTGATGTATACGCTGTGGGGAGTTTTGCTATCTAAGTATGCCAACCAAGATGATATTGTCTTTGGGACAACAGTATCAGGGAGAAATGCGGATGTCCCTCATATTGAAAAGATGACAGGGCTGTTCATTAACACATTGCCGCTGCGGGTCTCATTCGAACAAGAGCGGCCGATTCTTGAACAGATGCAGGAAGTGAGTCGTGAGATAGCTGTAAGAAATGAATATGAACATACACCGCTATCTGATTTAAAGAAATATGCAGGAATGACGGCAGAGCAATCGTTATTTGATTCAATCGTCGTCATTGAAAACTATCCACTAGATCAAATGCTCACGAAAAACGATCAGCCTATTCGTATTCGTGGATTTGAGATGACTGAGCAGACAGAATTCGATCTCACGCTTAGTGTCCAGGCGTTTGATGATCAGCTGCACTTTTCATTGGTGTATAACCCCGTCAGCTTTTCAGCTGAACAAATCGAAAAGTGGTGTCAGCATTTTCTTCATCTCCTGTCTGATGCCTGTGCTCATCCGCACAAATCTGCTGCTCAGCTACAGCTGCTATCAGAAGAAGAGAAAGAAAAGCAATTAGCGGTCTTCCGGCAGTATGGCGGGGCAACATCTAGCAATGAACCAACGGTGATTGACCTTTTTGAAGCACAAGTGGATCGAACGCCAGCGGCAGCCGCAGTTGAGTTTGGCGATACGACGGTTACATATGAACAACTCAATAAGAGAGTGAACCAGCTCGCACATTATTTGCAAAACAAAGGGGTCAAACAGGAGCAGCGTGTCGGCATTTTAGCAGAGCATTCCATTGAAATGGTGATAGCGTGCTTAGCGATCTTAAAAGCTGGCGGTGCATACGTGCCGATTGATCCTGAATACCCGCAGGAACGAATAGAATATCTATTAGAAGACAGCGGAGTAGAATGGCTCTTAACTCATCCAATTAAAGGGCTCACCTATGCTTATCATGGAGAAAAAATTGATATCACACAGCCGGATCTATACACCGGACCATCAGACAACTTGGCAGAAGCCATCACCTCAGACCAAACAGCCTACTGCATTTATACATCAGGTACGACCGGAAGACCTAAAGGTGTACTCATTCATCATCTTGGCTTAGCCAACTATATTGATTGGGCGAAGCAAGTATATGTTCGAGGAGAAACAAGGCATTTTGCTTTGTATACTTCACTGTCCTTTGACCTGACGGTTACTTCTATTTTCACGCCGCTCATTTCAGGAAATACCATCATGATTTACCACCATGAAAACCGGCAGCTGCTTGTCGAAGACATCATAAAAGATAATCGCGTACATGTGATGAAACTGACACCATCTCATTTACAGTTTATTAAGCATTTGTCTTTCCCAGACAGCCAAATGAAATGTTTCATTTTAGGCGGAGAACAGCTGGAAACATCTCTAGCGAAATCCATTCAGCAGTCCTTCCCGCAGCCAATTGAAATTGTGAATGAATATGGACCAACTGAAACGGTGGTTGGCTGCATGATTCATCGATATGACCAGGATTTTGATCAAGACGTGTATGTACCGATTGGAAAGCCTGCACAGCATACAGATATTCTTCTTTTTGACAGACATATGAATCTCATGCCGGAAGGAACCGTCGGTGAATTATATATTGGCGGGAAAGGTGTCGCAAAAGGCTATTTGAATCGACCGGAACTCACCGAAGAAAGGTTTGTCGATCACCCTTTCCAGCCAGGTGAAAAAATTTATAAAACAGGTGATGCAGCCCGCATTCTGCCTAATGGGCTCATTCAATTTTTAGGTCGAAATGATGATCAAGTGAAGCTGAGAGGCTATCGTATTGAAACAGGTGAAATTGAATTTTGGCTGAATGAACAGCCAGGTATGAAAGCAGCAGCTGTTGTTGTAAAGCCAGATGCTTCTGGTACACCATGTTTGGCCGCATATGTTGTCACGACAGCCAGACTTGATCAAGCTGCAATGAAACAAGCGTTGGCTGATCAGCTGCCGGATTATATGATCCCAACTCACTTTGTTCAATTGGATGATATGCCCCTGACTGCCAATGGCAAACTAGATAAACGGGCATTACCTGCTTTGAAACAGGCGCAGCAAACGAATAAGCAGGCGGGCGCTGCCCATCTTTCTGATACTGAGAAAGTCATTCAAGACATTTGGAAAAAAGTCCTCGGCTTAGATGAGGTAAGTGTTCATGACAAATTCTTTGACATTGGCGGGCATTCACTCAACTTAATCCACGTCAATCAACAGCTCGCTAAGCAATTGAACCAAAGCATTCCAATGGTCGAAATGTTCCGCCGTCCAACGATTAGAGAGCTTGCCGCATATTTAAGCGGCGATTCAGAGCAGGTAGCGGCAGGCACGCAGCCTGTGAAACAAAAGACAAGAAAAGCCAATGAGCCGATTGCCATTATTGGAATGGCTGGTAAATTCCCTGGTGCGAAAAATGTTGAGGCATTTTGGCGAAATTTGAAGAATGGAGAAGAATCAATTTCCTTCTTTTCCGATGAGGAACTGCTTGAAGCTGGTATTGACCGTCAAACCTTCGAACGATCCGATTATGTGAGGGCAAAAGGTGTAATTGATGGACCTGATTTATTTGACGCATCCTTCTTCGGCTATTCGCCAGGTCAGGCAGAAATGATGGATCCTCAAATACGCCTCCTGCATGAGTACGCCTATAAGGCGCTGGAAGATGCGGGGTATGTGCAAGAAGATTATACGGGTAAAGTTGGGTTGTTTACTGGGTCCACATCGAACTTTCAATGGATTCAGCGTTTTGCAGCTTCCCTTGATAGCAGCATGTCAGAGCTGTTTGAAGTGGGTTCACTCAATGATACGTACACCGTGAGTACAAGAATTGCCCATAAATTGAATTTGAAAGGACCGGCGCTCACGCTGCAAACCGCTTGTTCGACTTCTTTGGTCGCCTTGCATTTGGCCTGTCAATCCATTGCAAATGGTGATTCAGATGTAGCACTTGCGGGAGGTGTGTCGATCCTGCACCCAGTGAAATCAGGCTACGTTTATCAGCAGAACATGGTGAAATCAAGCGATGGCCATTGCCGCGCCTTTGATGATCAAGCAGATGGAACTGTTGGAGGAGATGGTGTTGGTCTTGTTTCTTTAAAAGCACTTAGTGAAGCCATAGAAGATGGTGACCATATTTATGCGGTCATTAAGGGCTCTGCTATTAACAATGATGGTGATCAAAAGGTTGGTTTCAATGCTCCAAGCGTTGAAGGACAGACACGTGTCATTCAGGATGCCTTACATCAAGCAGATGTTTCACCAGATACGATTGAATATGTGGAAACACATGGAACTGGAACATCACTTGGTGATCCGATTGAAATAGAGGCGCTCACAAAGGCTTTCGACACAGAGAAAAAACAATTTTGCCGTATTGGGTCTGTCAAAACCAATATTGGACATTTGGATGCAGCGGCAGGAGCAGCTGGCTTGATCAAAGCTGTGCTTTCGCTTCAGCATCACACATTTGTACCTAGTCTTCACTTCAAAAAAGCCAATGAAAACATTGCATTTGAGCATAGCCCTTTCTTTGTAAACACTGAGCTGACTGACTGGAAGCAGCCAGCTTCACATTTGCGGCGGGCTGGGGTGAGCTCATTTGGAATGGGTGGAACCAATGCACATGTCATATTAGAAGAAGCACCACAAAGAGATCGTCAGCAAATGCCTCGTTCTGCTGAGCTGCTTGTTCTTTCAGCAAAGAGCAAAACGAGCTTGGAACGAATGAAAGACAAACTCGTAAACCAAATAGAAAACACGCCTTCTATCAATTTGGCAGACGCAGCTTATACTCTGCAAACAGGAAGACAGTTCTTTGGTTTCCGTCAGGCATTTGTTGCGGCAAGCAGAGAAGATGCTTTGCGAGTATTAACAGAAAAGCAAGGCAAGGGCATTGGAAAGCTCATGCATTCGCATGTGGAGCAACAAAAGATTATTTTTATGTTTTCTGGACAAGGCAATCAATATCTCAATATGGGATTAGATTTGTACCGGGAAGAGCCTTACTTTAAGAAGCAAATGGATGCTTGTTTTCAAGCATATGAAGAAGCAACGGGGCGAAGTCTTGCCCGTATTCTTTACCCATTAGCGGCTGAAACAGACAAGGCGCGTGAAAAATTAGCAAGTACTCAATATGCACAGCCGGCCATTTTTGCCATTGAATATGCCTTATCCATGCTCTTCATTGAATGGGGCATTCGTCCTGATGCAATGATCGGCTATAGCTTTGGCGAATTAACGGCGGCCGCTATATCAGGGCTATTCAGCTTAAAGGACGCAATGTCCATGGTCGCCTATCGTGCGAATGCGATGCAATCGTCACCAGCTGGCGTCATGATGAGTGTTCCATTACCTGAGGAAGAGCTAAAACCGATGCTTCCAAAAGATATTTCTCTCGCGGTTGTCAATGATTCCTCATGTATCGTGTCAGGTCTAGAAGAGGCGATAAGTGAATTTGAACAAGAGCTGAAAAGCAACAGATTGATGTGTATGCGGTTAGGTGGAACCATTGCTGCCCACTCACATGTCATGAAGGAGGCAGCGGAGCAATTCGGAGAAAAATTAAAGCATATGAAAGCCAAAACACTTCGTATTCCATTTATTTCGAATTTGTCAGGAGATTGGATGACAGATACGAGTGCGAAAGATATGTCTTATTGGAAAAGGCATATGACCGATACAGTTCGCTTTGCTGAAGGCATCACCAATATTTTACAAGAGGACAATATTCAATTAATTGAGATTGGACCAGGACAAGATTTAAGCGTGATGGTCAACAGGTCATTGAACGGCCTGAATCAGCATGTATGTCATGTGCTCAGACATGCAAAACAAGATGTGACGGATACAGAATTTTTACTTGGGCAGATCGGACGTCTATGGACAAACGGATTATCCATTGATTGGAACAGGTTCCATCTAAACCGCCAGCCGCGGAAAATGCCGCTGCCAACGTATGCGTTTGATCAAACTTCCTATTGGTATGATGCAGCAGATCGTGTAAAGCACGAAAAACCAAAGCAGTCTGGACGAAAGCAGCAAATGGATGAATGGTTCTATACCCCTCATTGGGAAGCGGGTCTTTTACCTTGCGTGCCATCAGATGATTCGTCTGCCGGAGCCTTGCTTTTGTTTGCAGAGCCATCTGCTTTCGGAGAGAAGATTGCGGCTGAGCTCCTGACGAAACGGAACGAGTTCGTAGTGGTTCGTAAAGGAAATGAATTTACGAAGCATGACGAAAAAAGCTATACCATTCGGTCACATGAGCCATCTGATTATGAAAGGCTCATATCAAATCTGGCAGATGACGAAATCAACGTGTCAGAAGTTTGTCATCTATGGGGGCTTTCAGAACGACAGCCATCTCACACGGAAGAAGAATGGGTGAAGCAAACGCAGCAAGATGCTTATTACTCCTTGCTTTATATCGGCCAGGCATTGAAAAAATATGTTTTGGACCAAAAGGTATCGATTACCGTTCTTTCCTCATTGACGTATGCCGTTGGCGGGGAGCCTGAACTTTATCCTGAAAAAGCGATCCATCTAGGACCTGCCATGGTTATTTCACAAGAAACACCGAACTTGCGTTACCGCATTCTTGATATTGATCGCCCGGTGGAAAATGGGGTTCAAGAAAAGCGATTGCTGAAGCAAATAAGCGATGAGCTAGATCGAGCGTATGGACAGCTTCTCACGGTCTATCGACGAAATAAGCGATATGTGAAAAAGTATGCGAAAGGTTCAGTTCCCGAAACAGGACATGCTCATTTGGCTAAAAAAGATGGTGTCTACATTTTAATTGGCGGACTTGGGTTTATTGGATTGAATATCGCCCAGACTTTGGCCGAGCAAACGAAGGGAACCTTAATCTTAACGAGCAGGTCTGGACTCCCTGATAGAAGCAAGTGGCGAGAATGGCTGTCTACGCACGATGAACAGGATCCAACAAAGAAAAAAATACAAAAGGTAATGGCACTGGAAGAGACAGGCGCAGACGTTCTCATACAGAAAGTAGACGTTCGTCACAGGGAAGATATCCAGCAATTGATCAACACAGTGGATGCGTCATATGGACAGATCGACGGTGTGATCTATGCAGCTGGAGTGACAGGCGACCAATCTTTCCGGGTGATGGAGCAAACAGATGTCACATTTTCGGAGCCGCATTTTGAAGCTAAGATGAATGGCGTACTTCATCTTGATGCCGCCTTAGGTGATCGATCCCTTGATTTCTGTTTTGTACTGTCATCTTTGTCACCGATCTTGGGCGGCCTCGGTTTTACAGCCTATACAGCTGTGAATCATTTCATCGATGCGTACGTGTATGAACGCAATCTACGTTCAGAAACACAGTGGTCTGTCATTAGCTTTGACGGCTGGGAATTTGAGCAGGGGAAGCAGCTCGATCTTCCAATCGGAGATGATGTCACCGAAACGTTAATTACAGAAAAAGAAGGAAGAATGATCTTTGAACGATTGCTTTCACTGGATCAAGTGGAACAAATGGTTATTTCGACAACATCTTTACATGATCGTATTCACAGATATGTAGACCGTTTATCCCGTGAGGAAGAGAGCGGCGGAGAGCATGTACAAGATGGAAACTTGTATTCTCGGCCAGCGCTTTCAACGAATTATGCGGCACCTGAAACAGAGCTGGAGAAGGAATTAAGTCAACATTGGCAAGCATTCTTTAAGATTGATGACATTGGCATAGATGATCATTTCTTTGAAATGGGTGGAGATTCTCTTAAGGCGATTACCTTCATTGGCATCATTCATCGTGCATTTAGTGTAGAGCTGACACTGCCACAATTTTTCCAAATACCTACGATACGATTAATGGCAGCATATATCGACCAAGCAGATACTGCTGCTTATCATGCGATTGAAAAAGCCGAAGTGAAGGAGCATTATCCTCTGTCGTCTGCGCAAAAACGGTTGTATCTCATGCAGCAAATGGATGTAAACAGCACAGGATACAACGAGTTTAAAGCGGGGCGAATCAAAGGAAAACTCGATATCAGCAGGTTGGAATGGGCATTTCAGCAGCTCATTAAGAGACACGAAAGTTTGCGGACAGCGTTTGTACTAGAGAATGGCGTCCCTTATCAAAAGATTGAAGAAGAGGTACCATTTGCAGTCACATTGTTTGACCTCACAAAAGGATCGTCACAAGGATCTGAGGAAGATCAAAAACAAGTGATTGAACAATTTTTGACTGCCTTTACGTTAAGTGAGGCTCCATTGATGAGAGTCGGTGTGATGAAGCTGGCAAAAGAGGAATTCGTACTCATGCTGGACATGCACCACATTATCTCAGACGGTCTTTCTCAAGATATTTTGGTCAACGACTTTATGCAGTTATATGACGGCAGGACGCTTGAGCCTCTCGCTCTGCAATATAAAGATTTTTCAGAATGGCAAAATGACATGCTTGCGTCTGAAGCACTGAAAGAATCGAGTGATTACTGGAAAAACCGGTTAGAGGGTGCCCCGCTACTTGATCTGCCAACAGATTTCGATCGGCCAGAGGTGAGACAATTCCGCGGTGGGCATTATACGTTCCGTATAGAAGAAGCAGAGCTGAACGCGTTTAAGCAAATTATTTTAAAAGAAGACGCCACTCTGTTTATGGGTCTGTTAAGTGTGTATCAGATTTTGCTTCATAAATTAAGCGGACAATCAGATATCACGGTCGGGGTTCCGGTAGCAGGCAGAAAACAAGAGGAGCTGCAGCAAGTCATCGGTATCTTTGTCAATATGCTGCCACTTCGTTTATATCCTAAAGCAGAGCTGACGTACCAGCAATTCCTTCAGGATGTGAAGGCACATGTCATCGGTGATTTCGGACATCAAGAATATCAATATGAACAAATGGTTCAAGACCTCCAGTTAAGCCGGAGTGTCAGCCGGAATCTATTGTTTGATGCTGTGTTCGCCTTGCAAAATATGAATCAGCCAGAACTGAAGGTAGGCGGTTTAACCTTTAGTGATTATCCGTATGAGACAGGAACGTCGCGCTTTGATTTACTCTGGATTGCGTATGAGCAGGAAGATGGTCTTTCTTCAACGATTGAATATAATACTGAGCTTTTCAGTGAGGAAACCATTCAGCGGATTGCAGGCTTGCTGAAAGACATCATGCGGGCTGTTTCAGCAGATGCGATGAGAATAGAAGAGATCGAACTGACTTCTTCATTCAAGCAATTAGACGACGTATCTCTTTTCGAATTAGATGACTTAAAAATTTAAGTAAAGAGGTGAATGGAAGAGTGATTGAACATGATGATTTTCAACTGAAAGCAGCGGCGAAGGAAAAGGCGAGGGAAAGAGCCTACTGGACATCTGTCTTATCAAGTGTCCAGCTTGATGGCCGCATTCCTCATACGGTTTCGCAAGCCAAGCCTGCTGAAATAAACCGATCGCTTCATTCGTCCTTCCCTATGGCTATGAACCATTCGTTAAAGCAATTATGTGGAGATTCTGATTTACGCCTGTTTATCGTGCTGACCACAGCCGCTTTTGGCTTGCTTCAACGTTATAGCGGAAAAACTGAGTTGATGGTGACTGTTCCTACAATGGAACAGTCTGCCAATCAATCAGCCATTAATCATATGCTGCCGCTTAAGGCAGAGATTGAGCCTCATATGAGCTTTAGCGCAGGGCTAGAGGCGGTGAAACTAACGTTTCAGGAGGCAGTGCGTCATCAAAACTATCCTGTTCATATTTTAATGGATGAGCTTTGGCGTTCAGTAGGAGAAGACAAGAAGCGTGTCAATCTGGCATGTGCGTTTGAGCCATTGCATGGGCATGCTGACCGAGAGCAGCTGCATGCGGATGTGCTCATTGTTTGGAAGAAAGAACAAGATCACCTTCATGCTGAAGTTCACTGGGATGCTTCCATTTATGACGATCAAATGATGGAGCAGTTCTCCAGACATTTCATGACACTCACAGAGCAATGTCTCAAAACGCCTGAACAAGCGATGAGCACACACTCATTTTTATCTGATATGGAGAAAAGTCAGCTGTTTGATTCGTTTCAAGGAGAGTCGCTCGCTTATCCAGTGGATCGTGATATTGTGTCGTTATTTCAAGAACAAGTCCAATTGCATCCAGCACGAACGGCTGTTGTGTTTGGCACCACCTCCTATACATATGAAGAGGTTGATGATTTATCGAATCGCATTGCACTTAGACTGTCTCAAAGTGAGATGACACGTGAGACTCCAGTTGGTCTCAGAATGAACCGGTCTGCTGAACTGGTCATTGCCATTCTTGGCATCTTAAAGGCTGGCTATGCTTATTTACCGATTGATGTCCATCTGCCGATCGAAAGAATTCGGTATATGCTCAAAAACAGCGGTGCTGCAGTTATTGTCTCGGATGCGGACGGGCACGAAGGATTGGATGTCGAGGTTCATGTGATTCAAGACATGCTTCAAGAATCGCCAATAAAAGAGAATCTGACTTGGTCTATTTCGCCTTCGGATATGGCGTATGTCCTGTATACATCAGGAACGACAGGGCATCCAAAAGGGGTCGTTATTGAACATCGTCATGTCATTAATTTGGTATATGGAATGAAAACGCGCTTTTTTGATCTGCTCCCTGATCCTTTGCAAGTAGGGATGCTGGCTTCACACATTTTTGATGCGTCTGTTCAAACATTGTTCCCGGCATTGCTCCTCGGGCATACGCTGCATATTGCCAAAGATGAAGTCCGTATGGATGGGCATGCGTTATGGTCGTTTTACCAAGAAAACCACATTCAGCTGTCTGATGTGACCCCTTCTCACTTAAAGCTGATGAACAAGGCAGCAGCGCAATCAAAACAAGACCTGCCTGCTTTGAACATGCTGCTGGTGGGCGGAGAGGTGTTCACAAAAGAGCTGATGGATCAATTTTTACAGCATATATCAGGTGAAAAACCGATCATGATTAATGCGTATGGGCCGACTGAATGTACGGTTCAGTCATCATCCTTTTTGATTCCCCATGACTGGGACGAGCAGGTCATTCCTATTGGGCAGCCGATGCCGAATGAGCATATTTTCATATGTGACGCGCAAGGGGAGCCAGTTCCGATTGGCGTCTTTGGCGAACTATATATAGCAGGCGATGGTGTAGGTCGTGGGTACATCAATCACCCTGATCTGAGCAAGGAGAAATTTATCAAAAAACCAGAGCTGAGCAGCGGGATGTTATACGGTACGGGAGACCTTGCAAGATGGCGGTTTGATGGGTTGATAGAATTTGCTAAAAGAAACGATGGCCAAGTGAAAATCAGAGGGTATCGAATTGAGCTCGAGGAGATCCGCAGAGCGATTCTTGATGACCCGCATATGCAAGGACTGATTCAAGATGTCATTGTCATTCCTAAGGAAACGAAGGATCAGGACCAATACATTTGCGCATATATGCTGGCAAAACAAGCGATAGATCAGCGTGCGCTTCGTCAGTCTTTAAGTGAAAGGTTACCAGGTTATATGGTGCCGAGGCATGTCATTCAAATAGAACAATTTCCTTTGAATCTATCAGGGAAATTGGATATCCAAGCACTGCCGAATCCAGAAGATCAAGTGGCAGGCAATCAAGAGCCGTTGACCATTCAAGCACATAATGAAACAGAGCAGAAGCTTGTTCGCATTTTCGCATCTATTTTACAAGTCCCTGCTGCGCAGATACGTATAGATGAACCGTTTTTCGATTTAGGCGGGAACTCTTTTAATATCGTTGAACTGTCCAATAAAGTGAAAGAGGAATTTCAGCAGGAGCTGACAGTGATGGAGCTGTTCCAATATACAACTGTTTCGCAAATAGCCGCTCAATTGAGAAACAAAGTCTCAGGGCAAGAGAAACAGATCGAAAATGATGGAGAAAATGAAGCGGATGACTTAGAAAGTGCCGCTCAACTGTTAGGCGGGATGATAGATGAGTAAGTTCACAGGATTAGAGGTTGCAGTGGTTGGGATGGCCTGCCGTTTTCCGGGAGCAAAGAATATTCATCACTTTTGGGACAACCTTGCAAATGGAAGAGAGTCCATTACGTTCTTTTCGAAGGAAGAGCTGCTTGAGGCAGGGGTTGAGAAAGAAGCATTAGACCATGAGCAATATGTACGTGCCAAAGGAGCAGTCGATCAGCATGATCACTTTGATGCAGATTTCTTTGGTTATTCACAGCGTGAAGCAGAAGTAATGGACCCGCAAATCCGCATGTTTCATGAGGTGGCATGGGAATCCCTTGAAGATGCAGGCTATAACCCTGAAACCTATCAGGAACCGATTGGTTTATTTGGAGCTGCTTCTGCTAATTTATATTGGCAAGCTGCTTCCATGCTGATGAGAACGAATCACTCATCTGAACAATTTGCGGCTGTTCAGTTAACAGATAAAGATTTCATGAACACAAAGGTATCCTACAAATTGAATTTGAAGGGACCGAGCGTAGCTGTTGATACAGCTTGTTCTTCCTCTTTGACTGCCATTCATATGGCGGCGCGCGCCCTGATTACCGGAGAATGTAAAATGGCACTCGCAGGCGGCGTCACCATTACGACCCCTCACAAAAAAGGATACATGTATCAAGAGGGCATGATCATGTCGCCGGATGGGCACTGCCGGGCTTTTGATGAACAGGCAGAAGGAACCGTTGGCGGCGAGGGCTGCGGTGTTGTTGTGCTCAAATCATTAAAGCAGGCACTAAAGGATAAGGACCATATCTATGGCGTGATTAAAGGTTCAGCCTATAACAATGACGGCGGGCGGAAGGTTGGCTACACAGCACCAAGTATAGAAGGACAAAGCGAAGTCATTAAAAAGGCACTCAACATCAGTCGCGTAGAAGCTGAGAGTATATCTTATATTGAAGCACATGGCACAGGTACGACTCTTGGAGATCCAGTTGAAATTGAGTCACTAAAGCAAGCCTTTCAAACGGATAAAAAACAGTTTTGTGCGATTGGGTCTGTGAAAACCAATATTGGTCATCTTGACTCAGCCGCAGGGATTGCAGGTTTTATCAAGACAACGCTTAGTCTGTACCATCAGATGCTGCCGCCTAGCCTTCATTATAAAAAACCGAATCCGAAAATTGATTTTGAATCAAGCCCATTTTATGTAAATACAACACCCGTACCATGGACGAAATCAGAGCAGCCGCTGCGTGCCGGGGTCAGTTCATTTGGAGTCGGCGGAACGAATGTACATCTGATCATGGAAGAGGCACCCGCCGCCGACAAACCGTCAGTAGAAAGAGATCATGAACTAATGGTGATTTCGGCAAGATCGAAGCAGGCGGTTCAAAAGTCTGCTGAACAAATGACATCTTATTTAAAAGAACATAAGCATGTCACACTATCCGATGCTGCATTTACCCTGCAAGAGGGACGAAAGCATTTTCCTTATCGACAAGCTTTTCTTGCAGGTCCGGGCCGCACATTCCAGTCAGCCGGCCAGCCGCAAAAGGCCTTTCAACAGCCTGCGGTCGTTTGGATGTTTTCTGGTCAAGGTGCTCAGTATGTGAATATGGGCAAGGATTTATATGAGAAAGACCCTGAATTTAAAGAAACGCTTCAGAAATGTTTTGCCATTATTTTATCGTTATCAGGTGTTGAGATCGAGAACGTGTTATATCCAACAACCGAAGAAGAGTTCATAAAAGCAGAACAACTTATGCAGCAAACATCATATACACAAATCATCTTGTTTAGTTTTGAGTATGCGCTCGCATCGAAGCTGATGGGACTAGGCATACGTCCGCATTATTTCATTGGTCATAGTATTGGAGAAATCACAGCTGCCTGCGTGGCCGGTATGATCAACCTTGAAGATGCCATCCGGATCGTTTTAAAAAGAGGCAGTTTGATGCAAAAAATGCCTCCAGGTGAAATGGCCGGTGTGTCACTCCCTGCCGATGAGATTGAACATGATCTTCCAGAAGGTGTCGAGCTTTCTGCAGTGAATAGCTCACAATTATCTGTTGTTTCCGGTCCTTCAGAACGGTTACAGATTTATCTCGAACAAGCTGAAAAAAGAGGAGCTTCTGTCCAAAAGCTGAAAACCTCTCACGCCTTTCATACGAGTATGATGGCTGAAGCGTCCAAACAGTTTAAGAACGTTCTCTCGGAGATCACCTATCAGCAGGGCGAGATTCCGATCCTTTCGAATGTGACAGGGAGCTGGTTAACAAATGAACAAGCCGCATCACCTGATTACTGGGCATCTCATATCAGGCAGCCTGTTTTATTTAGTCAAGGAGTAGAGACGTTACTTGGACTTGGAGAAGTGGTTTTCATTGAAGTGGGGCCAGGTCATACGTTAACTCAATTTGTGAGACGACATGATGACTATGATGTGAACAAAGCAGCGGCTGTTTCATTGGTGAGACATCCAAAAGAACAAGCTGCTGATGATGAATATATGAAAAAGGCTATAGGGAAGCTGTGGAGTTTCGGAGTGGAACCGAATTGGAGCGCTGTCAGAAAAGAAAAGGCCCCATATCGAGTGTCACTGCCAACATATCCATTCGAGCATCAAATATTCCCCTCTCCGCAGTTTAAAGCGGATCAGCTGATGACCGCTTTAGCGCCATCAGAAAAGGGGGAGAAACTCTCAGCTGATTTTCAAGACTGGTTTTACATCCCGGTATGGGAGCGCTCTGCACCTGTACTAAAAGAGAAGCATCATCAAGGGAAGCGTATCTTGGTTTTTGAGAAAAATGGTCATATTGGCGCTTATTTGAAAGAACGGCATGCAGAGGTTGTCAGCGTATGTCAAAGTGATCATACGATCAAAGAAAATGACCAGTTGATGAAGGCTGACGTTCATATGCTGTCACATTTAGAGTGGGTGATGGCTGAACTGCAGCAATCTGAATTTATACCGGAAGAGATCATCTGGATGCATGATGAACTAACAGAAGATACCGATGATCAGCCAAACTACTTATCTGTGCTCGATCTAGTCAGGCTGATCAGCCAGTATCATAACACAGCCATCCGTCTTCATCTTGTGACAAACCAAGCGCATGATGTAATCGGGATGGAGAAGGTCAATCCTCTTCAAGCAACATGTACTGGGCTGGCTCTGACCATTCCTCAAGAATATCAGCATATTGCGTGTCAGCACATTGATTTATGTCAGGAAACAAAGGCGGACTGGCCGCTATTTCTTTCATACGAGGTTGCAATGCACGATCAAGATGCGGTCGTGGCGTATCGCGTGAACAGCAGGTGGGTTCGAAAGGCTTCAAGTACCCCTTTAAACAAAGAGGAATCGTCCAAACAGCTTTTCAGGACTCATGGCGTTTACCTCATGACCGGCGGTATGGGGGGCATTGGCTTCACATTAGCTAAACATTTAGCAGAAACGTATCAAGCGAAACTTGTGTTCATGAGCCGAGTACAAATACGTGAACGCTCTGCATGGCATGAGCTTCGTGATGCAGATGGGAAAGAAGCTGAGACCGTGAAAAAGCTGATGACTCTTGAAGAGTTAGGAGCTGATGTACAAGTTGTACACGGTGATGTGTCAGATCAAGATGCTGTGCAGAAAGCGGTCCAGCTGGCTCATACGTCATTTGGTGATTTACATGGTGTCATTCATGCGGCAGGAGAGGCAGATGGCAAGATCATCCAAGCAAGAACAGCAGACGATGAAATTCGCATGTGTCAGGCAAAAATCAACGGGACCTATGTGCTGGATGAAGCACTCAAGGATGAAACGCTCGACTTCTTTTTACTTTGTTCATCCCTTGTGTCCTTTCTTGGAGCGGCTGGACAAGTGGCTTATGCGGCTTCCAATGCTTTTATGGACAGCTTTGCTCATGCGAAGAGGCAGGAAGGGAAGCCAGTGATTTCTTTAAACTGGGATCGGTGGGAAAAAGTCGGTATGGCACACGACTCAGCATTAGTGGCCAAAGTCAATGACATGATGGCACTTGAGGAGCAGGCGGGAATTTTACCAGAACAAGGGATAAAGGCCTTTCAGGAAGTGCTGCGTCTAGATTATCCGCAAATTCTTGTTTCCGTTCGAGACATGGGTGAGAGAATGAAACATCGCTTAACACCTATGCAGCAGGAAGAAGAGCCGTCTCAAGAAATATCGCAGATCATAGATGATCGTCTAGAAGCATCATTGAGTGATGTACTCAGCTCCTTTTTTCATCATGAACCGGATGTGAATGAGAACTTCTTTGAAATGGGTGCGACATCCCTTGATTTGCTGCAGATGAGCGGTCATATCAAATCAATTTATGGCATAGAGGTTCCGGTGGTCATGATGTATAGCCACCCGACGATCGCGTCATTGGCTGCAGAACTGAAGAAGATACATGGAGTAAAGGAAGAAAAGCAAGCTGTCACTGAATCATCTAATCTCCGTAAACAGGCGATGGCAGATGGGAAAAACCGCCGTAAACAGAGATTAAAACGAAAATAGATGGGAGAAATGCAGCGTATGTCTGATCAAGAGCAATGGACCGAATCTGGACTTGAAATTGCAGTTGTAGGATTAGCAGGTACGTTTCCCGGAGCACCGAATGTGCAAGCGTTTTGGGAAAATGTATCGCAAGGGAAAGAATCCGTTACGTTTTTCACTGATGAAGAATTAAAGGCAGCGGGTGTAGATGAGACGCTGCTAAAGCGTTCTGATTATGTGAAGGCAAAGCCATTTTTACAGAATGCATCATCATTTGATGCAGACTTTTTTGGCTACTCTCCGCGAGAGGCATCCATTATGGACCCGCAAATTCGATTGATGCATGAATGCACATGGCATGCGCTAGAGGACGCAGGCTATGAGCCTGAGCAATACGAAGGTTTAATTGGTCTTTATGCCGGGGCATCTAGCAATCTATCGTGGATGGGGCAGCATATGTCGTCACTTGAAAAGAACGAAGATGTATTTCAAATCATGCATCTCAATGACCCGTCCTTTGCTTCTCGGATTGCTTATAAATTAAATCTAAAAGGTCCAAGCGTATCGGTACAAACGGCTTGCTCCACGTCGCTTGTTGCTATTCATATGGCCTGTCAAGGATTAATCGGTGGTGAATGCGACCTTGCGTTAGCAGGAGGTGTCACACTCCATCAGCCGCAAATCACAGGCTATCAATACCAAGAAGGAATGATTTATTCTCCTGATGGCCATTGCCGTCCGTTTGATGAAAAAGCAAAAGGAACCATTTTTGGTGAGGGTGCAGGCGTGGTTGCGCTAAAACGATTGAAAGATGCGATAGAAGACGGAGATTTTATTTATGCCGTCGTAAAAGGATCTGCAACGAACAATGATGGAAGCAATAAAGTCGGCTATACAGCCCCAAGTGTGAGTGGACAGGCAAGTGTCATTGAATCTGCGTTAGAAATGGCTGAGACAGAACCAGAGACGATTTCTTATATCGAAGCACATGGAACGGGTACGCCTGTTGGAGATCCGATTGAGATTGAGGCGCTTACTCGTGCTTTTCAAACAGATCAACAAGGCTATTGCCGGATTGGATCAGTCAAAGCCAATATTGGGCATTTAGATGCCGCAAGCGGCGTGGCTGGTTTTATCAAAACAGTCATGATGCTGCATCATCGTCAATTTGCCCCGATGCCGCACTTTGACAAGCCGAATCACCGTATTCCGTTTGATCAAACGCCATTTTATGTTGGGACAGACAAAGAGGAGTGGAAGTCGTCTCATTTGCCAAGGAGAGCTGGAGTCAGTGCCTTTGGTATAGGGGGAGCAAATGCTCATGTCATCTTAGAAGAGGCGAAGCCAAGAAAAACAAACGGCACGGACTCGTCCAAAGAATTAATTGTGCTTTCAGCTAGATCAACGCATGATATGAAGAACATGACAAAAAACTTGAAGGAATATGTCTCCTCACATCATGAACTCTCACTTGGCCAAGCAGCTTACACTTTACAAAGTGGAAGAAAAGCCTTCAAATATCGAAAAACGTTTGTCTGTTCGTCGCGGGATGAATTATTAGAGCAACTGCAAGTGCTAAATGAAGATACAGCAGGCAGAGAAAGTCTTCTTTATAAACGAATAAGCATGAGGCTGACGGGGTATCATGAGTCAGGTTTACGTGATTACATCAAGCTGTATGAGAAAGATCATTCTTTCAAAACAGAAGTGGATCGATTAATGAGCCTCGTCCAATCTGCGGTACCTATCAAAAAAGACGAGCTGTTCCATTCCAAACAAAGCAGACAATCAGAAGTGGCTATGCTGATCATGACATCGGCTTTTGCCAACGAGCTAAGGTCACTCGGAATTGAACCAGATGGTTGGATTGGAGAAGGCAGCGGAGTCTGGACAGCTTTATATGCAGCAGGCGGGCTTGAGCTAAAAGATGCGGCATCTATTGTGTACCATCTTCATGACATCGAGACGGTTAATCAAAGGCTGGCTTCCCTGTCTCAGAGGACACTCCAACAGCCTGTTTACTTGCAGCAGACCGGGGAGGAACTAACCACTTTCCACCCATCGTCTGCAAAGCGTTTTCTTGATATGGATCAGCCTGTAAAACCGCCTTTGATTGAGCAAGAATCAACAGCCTTGATCATTGATCTTTCAATAAAACAAAGCATTGTGGTTGAAAAGGGAGCAGAAAAATCAACCGAATCACTTGATGGAGACATTCTTCAAATCGCCGGTGTTCTTTGGGAAATGGGGGTCGGCTTATCCTTTCCTTTAACAGAGGAGAAGAACAGGCAGCGCATTCCGCTACCTGGGTATCCATTTCATAAAACCGATTTTTCTGCACAAACAAATACGATGGCAGCCATTGAGCCACAAAAGCCGCAGGATGTAAAGCGTGTTTTTACTTCGCTCGCTTCTTTACAAAAAGATATTCACGACATTGTTCAAACTCATTTTGGGTTTGATCAAATGGATGATGAATCGCCATTTTTTGAATTTGGTGCGACATCACTTGATATATCTCAGCTTGCAGCGAAAATATCTGAGCGAATGGATCAACAAATTGACACTGTTCAATTGTATCGGTTTGCTACAGTGGCAAGCCTTGCTGAATATTTGTTTGAAGAACAGATGGAACGAGATCAAACACCTGCTTCTCTCCCAGTAAAGAACACGTCCCAGGAGCATACGGATATTGCGATTGTCGGAATGGCAGGAAGATTCCCAGGGGCTTCGTCGCTAGAAGACTTTTGGCAGCGTCTTGTGAATGGCGAGGAAATGATTCACTTTTTCACAGAAGAAGAACTCAAGAAAGCAGGGCTGGATGCGTCTGTTTATCAGCATCCGAATTTCATTGGAGCAAAAGGCCGTTTACAAGAGATCGAAGGCTTTGATGCAGACTTCTTCAACTATTCTGCTAGAGAGGCAGAGCTCATGGATCCGCAGTTCAGGCTCTTGCATGAATGTGCTTGGGAAGCGCTGGAGGATGCTGGCTGTGACCCTGATCGAATGGCAGGGAAAATTGGTGTTTATACAGGAACGAGTCCAAATCATGAGTGGCTGACGCGATTTGCACATCAAATGGAAGCAACTGAGCAATTCAGCGCAATGCTGTTAAATGATCGTGAATTTTTTAGTACGCAGCTTTCTTATAAATTGAATTTACACGGGCCTAGCGTGACCATGCAGACAGCTTGTTCGACCTCACTTGTCAACATTGGCATGGCCTGTCAAGCATTATTGAATCAAGAATGTGATGCAGCACTGGCTGGCGGTGTGACGGTCAGTTCTCCAGAAAATATCGGCTACATCTATCAAGATGGGATGATTCAATCAAAAGATGGACATTGCCGTCCGTTTGACCAAGAGGCGAGCGGAACCATTTTCGGAGATGGAGCGGGGATTGTTCTGCTAAAACGTTATGAAGATGCGATGAGAGACGGCAACCCGATTCATGCGGTCATCAAAGGGGTTGGTGTGAACAATGATGGCAGCCGAAAAGCTGGTTTTACCGCTCCAAGTGTGGAAGGACAGGCAGAGGTTTTAAAAGAAACGTATGAAAAATCAGGTATCGATCCCGCATCCATTGGTTATGTAGAAGCACATGGTACGGGGACAAAAATGGGAGATCCAATTGAGGTATCTGCCCTTAGTCAAGTGTTCAAAGGGACAGATCCGCTGACGATTCCGATCGGTTCTGTGAAAAGTAATGTCGGCCACTTAAATAGTGCGGCAGGGATTGCAGGTCTGTTTAAAGCCATTTTGGCCCTCCAGCATAAAACGATCCCGCCAACCATTCATTATGAATCACCCAATCAGGAGATCCCTTTCAAAGATACACCGTTTTATGTGAATCAAAAGGCGTTGTATTGGAAGGAAGCAGATGGCCCGAGAAGAGCGGGGGTTAGCTCTTTCGGTATCGGTGGAACGAACGCCCATATGATCATAGAAGAGGGCATACAGGCGAAGCAAAAACCAGCTTCTAACCAAAAGCAGCTGCTCGTCTTATCAGCAAAAACGGATACTGCTTTAGCGAAAATGACAGAGCAATTAAAGCAGTATGTGATCCAGCACCCTCAAGTTCCGCTTGAAGATATTGCTTATACATTGCGGTATGGCAGAAAGCAATTTCCATACCGAAAAGCCATCGTGCTCGCGTCTGCTGATGAATGGATGCAGCAGAAACAGCTTGAAACGAGTGTGTTCCGAAGCAAAAAATGGCGTAAAGCGACCTTTATGTTTTCGGGTCAAGGCGCTCAGTATGCTGGTATGATGCGCGGATTATACGATGCAGAGCCAGTGTTCAAATGGGAAGTAGATAGATGCTTTAAATATGTAATGGAAACGGAGCAAGTTGATTTAAAGGGCATTGTTTTTTCCAAGAATGAAACGAACGAAGACATCACAAAAACGTCAAATGCTCAGCCGCTTCTCTTTATATTTGAGTATGCATTAGCCAAATTGCTTCAGCATAGCGGTGTTGAGCCAGAATCAATGATTGGACACAGTATCGGCGAATACGTTGCCGCTTGCTTGTCAGGGGTCTTTTCTCTGGAGTCTGCATTAACACTCGTGATGGCAAGAGCAAGATTGATGCAAGACATGGAAAAAGGCGCCATGCTTAGTGTGCAATTACCCGAGGCAGAGCTGACTTCGATGATTGATGAATCGCTTTCTGTTGCTGCTGTCAATGCAAAAGACCTTTGTGTCGTTTCTGGAAGAGAAGAGCATATCACTGCATTTGAAAAGAAACTGCAAGACAAAGGAATTGTCACAAGACAGCTCCATACTTCTCATGCCTTTCATTCCTATATGATGGAGCCGATGCTTGAGGCGTTTCAACAATTCGTAGAGAAAGTAGAATTGCATGAGCCGACGATTCCGTTTATATCGAATGTGACAGGCACCTGGGCAACAAGTGAAGAGGTGATGACAGCATCTTATTGGACGAGCCACCTGCGTGGAACCGTTCGTTTTCATGAAGGTCTATCTCAGCTGTTAACCGATGAAGTACGAGCGCTCATTGAAGTTGGACCTGGAAACAGCTTGACGGCATTAGCGAAACGTCATGATAACAAAGAGTCTCATCATGATGTTCTGAATATGGTGAGGCATGCAAGAGAACAAGCGGATGACCATGCATATTTCTTAAAAAGAATAGGAGAGCTATGGGCAGGCGGCTACGAGGTCAAAGCGCAGCAACATCCAACTCAAGAGGAACGTCAGCTCGTATCGCTGCCGACCTATCCATTCGAGCGGAAACGATATTGGATTGAAGCAGGAAAGCCGGTTTCTCCGCAGCTATCCGCTCCTAAGGAAACGAAGAAGAAAGAGATGGAAGAATGGTTCTACCTGCCTTCATGGGAGCAGCAGCCGCTAAAACCTGTTTTCGAAAAAGAAACAGAAGAACAAACGTGGCTCATTTTCAGGGAACAGGATGCTTTTCATGAACTGTTTACCCATTCATTTAAGCAACAAGGTATCAAGGTCATTTCTGTCACAAAGGGTGAAGCTTATCAAGAGCAAGAGCAGTCGTTTACGATCAATCCGGCAGAAGGCCAGCACTACCGTAACATGCTAGATTCATTGTCTAATAGAGGTGTCAATATCAATCGGATTCTGCATTTATGGGAAGCTGCGAAAGAAGATGACAACTCGAATCGTCAATCCGCTTTTCAGGCGCACATTGAAAAAGGCTATTACAGCTTAATTTTCTTATCTCAAGCGATTGCTGCCCAAAAAAATATTCGAGAATGCCGTCTGTTTACGATCACTAGCGGAATTCAGCCAGTCACAGGCAATGAGACGATATGTGCAGAGAAAAGTGCAATGCTTGGACCGTGTAAAGTGATTTCACAGGAATACCATCATATCAAATGCTGGAATATTGATGTGGAAGATGTGCCAGACGTGATGTCTTGGAAGGAACAAGCGCTTGTCGATCTCATTGTGCAGGAAATCATGCAGCCTGGAAAGGATCAGCTTGTGGCGTATCGTAATCGTCAACGCTGGGTGCAGAGCTACAAACATTTGCCGCTGCAAAAAGAAGATGGACTTCCGAAGATGATCAGGTCAAATGGTGTGTATCTGATCACAGGAGGTTTAGGCGGCATCGGATTTGTTCTATCAAAGATGCTGGCGAAGGAAGGAAACGTACATCTTTATTTAACTGGAAGAACGGCATTGCCGCCGAGAGATGAATGGGCGTCATACGTTCACCAAGTAAATGCCGATGAAGCGCAGCGCACGAGAATTGAGAAGGTGCTTGAGCTCGAACGATTAGGTGCAACAGTAGAAGCGGTGCAGGCGAATGCAGGAGATCTGGATCAGATGAAACGTGTTTTTGAGACCATTCGCAAAAAGCATGGCGGCGTTCATGGTGTATTCCATGCAGCCGGATTACCAGGAAGTACATCCTTCCGTGCAATCAAAGATATCCCTTCTACACTGGCGAAGGGAGAGGATCAATTCCAATCAAAGGTGAAAGGGCTCGATGTACTAGAGCAGCTGCTGGAACAAGAACAAGCAGACTTTTGTCTTCTCTTTTCTTCCATTAGTGCATTGCTTGGGGGCTTAGGATTCTCTGCTTACTCAGCGGCTAACTTATATATGGATGCATTTGCAGCTAGACTTAATCAACATAGTCAAACCCCGTGGATGTGTGTGAACTGGGATGCGTGGAATTTCTGGGGTGAGCTAGAATCCACAATTGGTGAATCGATAAATGAGCTTGCGATATTACCAGAAGAGGGTGCTGAGCTGTTCCAGTATGTTCTGTCTAACCGGCAGAATCGACACATGCTCGTGTCCACAGGAAATCTTGATGAACGGATAAATCAATGGCTGTCACTAGAGCCGAAGGCAGCAGCGAATGAGGGTTCATATGAGGTGTCTAAGCACGAAAGACCAGAGCTGGGCAATCCATATGTGGCTCCTCGAAATGAAACTGAAAAAGCGATCTGTCAAGTTTGGCAGGATTTTATGGGCATGGAACAAGTGGGCATTCACGACAATTTCTTTGATCTAGGCGCAAGCTCGCTGGATATTGTTCAAGTCACCAATCGGTTAAATCAAGCACTTCAAACAAATGAAGCGGTTGTGACCTTGTTTACGTACCCATCTGTTGCTGAGCTTGCGAAATATATCCAGCCTTCTGAGGACTCGCAGGAAGAAGCGATGGAAGAAGAACTAGCCGTCGTCACTTCAGGTGATCGAAGAGCTCGTTTTAAACAGCAACGGAATAAAAGATTGAGAGGCGGAATCGAGAATGAATGATACAACGAATCACTATCATGGCGCAGAAATTGCTGTTATCGGTCTTGCAGGTCGTTTTCCAGGGGCCAAAAATGTAGATGAGTACTGGGAGAATCTGAAAAAGGGAAAAGAAACAATCTCCTTTTTTACAGAGGAAGAATTACGGCGTGAAGGTACAGATGAAGCTTTATTAAAAAACCCCCGTTTTGTTAAAGCAAAAGGGATGCTAGATGATGTTGATTTATTTGATGCAGATTTCTTTGACTATACACCAAAGGAAGCGGCTATGATGGATCCGCAGTTCAGACTGTTTCATGAATGTGTGTGGACGGCGCTTGAAGACGCTGGGTACGATCCGTTTGAATATAAAGGGCAAATTGGTCTTTATACAGGTGCAGGAATCAATACAGAATGGGTCATGAGAGCACTTCAAGGGGCGGCTCAAGGTGAGGATTCGAAAACACTGGAAGCTGCCGTTCTGAATATGCGTGATTATTTAGCGACGATGATTTCATATAAATTAAATTTGAAGGGGCCGAGTATGGTGGTGCAAACCGCCTGCTCGACCTCGATGGTGTCGATTCATTTAGCTGTTCAGGCTTTATTAAGCGGTGACTGTCATATGGCTGTTGCAGGCGGCGTGTCCATTCGCCTGCCGCAAAAATCGGGCTATCTTTATCAAGAAGGCATGATCCATTCATCTGACGGACATTGCCGCGTCTTTGATAACAAGGCCGATGGAACCGTTTTTGGTGATGGTGCAGGAGCCGTTATTTTAAAAAATTTAGAGGATGCCATTGAAGACGGCGATCACATTTATGCTGTTATTAAAGGATCATCTATTAATAATGACGGAAATAGAAAAGTAGGATATACAGCGCCGAGTACGAAAGGTCAAGTATCAGCGATTAAAACAGCACTTCGAATGGCTGAGGTGGAACCTGAAACCATTTCGTACATTGAAGCACATGGAACCGGAACAACCCTCGGAGATCCGATCGAAATTGAAGCGCTCAAGCAAGCGTTTGATACAGATAAAAAAGGCTTTTGCCGCATTGGTTCTGTCAAATCAAATGTTGGACATTTGAATGATGCGTCAGGTGTCGCCGGCTTTATTAAAACCGTTTTAAGCTTAAAGCATCAAGTGATTCCGCCGACGATTCATTTTGAAACGCCGAATGAAAAAATTGAATTTGCCAATTCGCCTTTCGTTGTAAACACAGACTTGACGCCATGGAGCAAGCAGGAATCTCCTCGCCGTGCAGGTGTAAGCTCATTTGGGATTGGTGGAACAAATGCTCATGTCATTTTAGAAGAAGCACCTGCTACACGTGTCGCCGCAGATAGCCCTGAGGATAGTGAACTTCTTTTATTATCTGCCAAAACACCAGCAGCTCTTGAGAAAATGACGGATCGCCTTGCGGACTATTTACTTCAGCATCAGCAGCATGTTCGTCTAAGTGACGTTGCCTATACGCTGCAAACAGGGCGCCATCATTTCCCGCATAAACGTGTCATTCTTGGAAGTAACACGGCTGACATGTTACAGGCGCTGAATCAAAGGTCAAAAGAGGTGGTCAAGACGGCCAGCTCCCAAACATCGAGCCGGCCAGTCGTCTTTCTTTTCCCAGGTCAAGGATCTCAGTATGTAGACATGGGGCGTCAGCTTTATGACAAATATCCAGTCTTTAAGGAAGCACTGGATCAATGCTTGAATCAATTCAAACAGCATATCTCAGTTGATCCATTCAGCATTTTATTCTCAACAGAAGCAAGTGATGATCCTCAGCTGATCAACCAAACAGAATATACGCAGCCGCTTCTGTTTAGTGTGGAATACGCTTTGGCTAAATTGCTGATTCATTTTGGCGTCAAACCGCAGGCACTGATCGGCCACAGTATTGGAGAATACACAGCTGCCGCCGTATCTGGTTTACTATCTGTTGAAGATGCCGTAGATCTTGTGTCTTATCGCGGACAGCTCATTAGCCAGCTTCCAAAAGGCTCTATGCTGAGCGTTCCTTTGAGTGAACAGAACGTGCTGCCATATTTAACAGATGATCTTTCACTTGCAGCAGTAAATGGACCTGAGTTATGTGTAGTGTCAGGGGAGACCGCAGCCATTAATGCACTTGCTGAGAAGCTGGAGGCTGCTGGACATGGGTGCAGGAAGCTTCACACCTCTCATGCCTTCCATTCTAAAATGATGGATGACATCCTGCCATCATTCAAAGAAAAGGTAGCTGAGTATCAATTGAATGCACCGTCTATCCCGTATATTTCTAACGTCACAGGTACGTGGATTGACCATGAAGCAGTGCAAGACCCGGCATATTGGGCTGATCACTTGCGGCAAGCGGTCCGTTTCCGTGATGGAGCGGAGACATTATTAACGGAGCTTGATCCTATTTTCGTTGAAGTCGGGCCGGGGAATACGTTAAGTGCCTTTATTCGCCAGGCCTCAAAGGAACACCATCAGCAGCCGATTCCATTGATGCGTCACCCGAAAGAAGAGGCAGCAGACGACCGCTACCTGCTGGGCAGGCTTGGTGACATCTGGCTTCAAGGGGTGCCGGTTGACTGGACAAAATTGCGAAATCAGACATCAAATCAAAAAGTATCCTTGCCGACCTATCCATTTGAACGACAACGATATTGGATTGAAAAGGTAGATACATCCGCATTATCTTCATCCTCAGGTGTGCAAATGGTGGTGCCGAAGGAAAACAAGGGGCAGGAAATAGAAAAAAACAATCAAGTCCATTCCGCCGCAGCGAATGATATTGAGGCAACGTTACAGCGGATGTGGAAAGACATTTTAGGAATTGAAAAGGTGGAAAGAGACGACCACTTCTTTGAGCTTGGCGGACATTCGTTAAATGCGACCGGTCTGATTTCTCAAATTCACAAAGAGTTTGGTGTAGAACTTACGCTCACAGACATGTTCAACAATCCGACGATTGAAAAGCTCCAAGCATTCATCGAAAAGGCAGAGAAGCATCAATATTTCAAGATTGAACCAGTGGAAAAGAAAGACACGTATCCATTATCTGCTGCTCAAAGACGGACATTCCTCATTCATCAGCGTATTGGTCAAGTGACCTCATACAATATGCCGATGGCACTAAGATGTAAAGGTGAAATTGACGTCGAGCGCTTTGAGCAGACCTTCAAGCAATTAATTGATCGTCATGAAACATTGCGAACGACCTTTGAATTAAAAGATGGAGAACCGGTTCAGCGGGTCCATGATGATTTCCACTTTGCTGTTGAAATGACAGAGGCTGATGAAGAAGGATTAGAAGCACAAATCGATGAATTCATTCGTCCATTTGACTTAAAGGCTGCACCATTGATCCGTGTGCGTTTTGTGAAAATCGCAGCACATGATCATCTCTTATTAGTCGATATGCATAATATTGTGGCGGATGGAGCGAGCATGAACATCTTTATTAAAGAATTTACTGAGCTCTATCGAGGGGAAACCTTGCCGGAACTGACCGTTCAATATAAAGATTATGCAGAATGGCAAGACAAATATTTCCGCAGCGAGATGTTTCAAAAGCAGCAGGATTATTGGAAGCAGCAAATTGGCTCAAATGTGCCAACTTTGACAATGCCATATGATTTTGAACGGAAGGAACAATCCTTCTTAGGAAGAGCGATTAAATTTAATATTGAACCGCACATCGTTGAGAAAATTGAACAGCTCGCTGAACGGTATCAACTGACAAATAACGTCATCTTGTTCCAGCTCTATGGGCTGCTGCTCTCACGTTATGCGGATCAGGAGGAATTGATTGTCGGTTCACTTGTGGCTGGACGACGTCATGCAGATATCGAGCATACAATTGGCATGTTTACGAACTTCCTGCCAATTAAACTAGACATGGTACAAGAAGCAACCTTTACAGAGCAATTGGCTCAGACAAAGCAAGTGCTGCTTGATGCGTATGACCATCAAGAGTACCCATTTGACCAAATGGTTGAGCATCTGAATCCAAAAACAAGACCGCATCGCAATCCATTCTTTGATACGATGCTCATTTATCATAATGAGTACGATCCGAATATTAAAATTGAAGCCGATGGACTGACATTTGAAACACATGAGTTTGCAAAGGGAATTTCCAAACTCGATATGAAAATGGATGTTGTCAGAGAGGTAACGGGCGAGTTAAAGTGCGTGCTTCAATACAATCTGGCTCTGTTTAAACATGAGACGATGCAAGCTTTCGTCAACCACTTCCAGCACTTGGTCGAACAGGCTGTTCAAACACCTGATCAACTGCTCAAGGATTTCGCTGTTCTTTCACAGGAAGAAGAACAAGCAGCAAAAGAGAAAAGGGAGCGCGCAGAGGAAAAAGCACCGCTCGTACTGACAGTCAGCTCGACATTTACAGCAGATCCAGTCGCACCTTATATTCAGTACTGGACCAAGCAGTTTGATGTGCAGCTTGATGTTCAATTTGCACCGTATGGGCAGGTATATCAGGAATTACTAAATGAGCGCAGCCTTATTTCACAGAAGAAAAACGGTGCGAATCTTCTGCTCATTCGTTTAGAGGATATCACTGGTCCAGCTCATCTTTCACTGGAAGAAAAGAAAAAACTGGCTTCAGAGCATGCTGAAGAACTTGCTAACGTTCTGAAATCAAAAACGAAACATAACCTATATTTTGTTGGGATTCTGCCGATAAGTGCTGCTCTTAAAGACACCCTGCAAGACGTGGAACAAGAGTGGATTGCTCAGTTATCTGAGATAGGCGGTGTTCAGTTGATCGATTGTCGTCAGCTTGCTCAGCAATATCAGATGGATGACATCTTTGATGAAAAAGGAGAGCAAGCCGCACACCTCCCATTCACTGAAGTCTTTTGTGGAGCTATCGGTACAAAAGTCGCACGCGAGATCATTGCATGGCAAGGTGCACCATTTAAGGTAGCGGCCATTGACTGTGATCATACGCTTTGGAGAGGTGTCGTTTCAGAAGACGGTGTGGAAGGCATCGACATTACGCCAGAACATCAAATGCTTCAGCGCTTTTTAAAACAAAAGCAGCAAGAAGGGCTCCTGCTTGTCTTGAGCAGCAGGAACAATGAAGAAGATGTGTGGCGCGTGTTTGAAAACCACCCAGATATGATCTTGCAAAAAGACGATATCGTCGACTGGCGGATCAATTGGGAAAGTAAACCGGCACATCTAAAAGAGATAGCAGATTCTCTGAACCTTTCATTATCTCAGTTTATTTTCTTAGACGATGATCCAGCTCAGTGCTTGCGTATGAATGAAGAGCTGCCTGAAGTGATGACGCTGCTGTTACCTGCCAATGAAAAAGCGATTCCGTTATTCGCCCAGCATGCTTGGGCATTCGACCGCTATGATGTCACAGATGAAGATAGAGGGCGAACAACGAGCTACAAGGCTGAAAAGGCTCGTCAAAAAGAGAAAGCAGAATCGCCGTCAATGGAGCAATTTTTACAAGATTTGAATTTGAACATGAGTGTAACAGAGTGGGGAGAAGAGCACCTTGCCCGCGTGGCGCAAATGAGCAGCCGTATTAACCAATTCCGCTTAAATGATCAGCGCTTTGATGAACAGCAGCTGAGAGAGCGGATGGAAAATGAGCATGTCCAGGGCTGGGTCATTGAGGCAGCGGATCGTTTCAGTCATGAAGGGATTGTAGGGGCTATATTGGCTCATCATGCAGGCGACACCTTGAAAATTGATGCATGGATGCTAAGCTGCCGTGCTCTAGGGAAAGGGATTGAGCAAAAATGTCTGACATGGCTCGCTGAATACAGCCGTCTGCATCAGCTTTCTTCCATTGAATTCTCGTTTGCATCGACTGGACGTAATGAGCTGTTCAAGTCATTTATGAAAGAGCACCAGATGCAGGAGGTTGATGAGCAGCAAACATATCGTATACAAGTGGAAGAAATTGATTCACTAAGCAATCACATTCAGATCGTCGACCAATTGTCATCTCGTGAGCACTCGACTGAAGAAATAGAGGATCAAAGGGTGGAGGCAGCAAGTCATTCAGCTTCTAAAGGTTATACATGGGAAACGGTTCAACCAGATCAAACGCTGCACAGCGGTTATGTAAAAGCCCTTAAGGTACATGATCAAGAAGGTCTTCGTGCATTATTAAAGACGGAACTTGTACAGGATCATGGACTTTATGCACAGCCAACCAATGAACGCGAGGCATTGCTTTTTGATATTTGGTGTGACATTCTTCATGTGGAAAAAGTAGGAATTGACAAAGACTTTTTCGATTTAGGAGGAAATTCTTTACTTGCTGTCAAAATGGAAGTAGAGATTGAAAAGAAGGGTTGGTATGTTGATGATTTGAATTTTGCTGAAAAACACACCATTCGAGAATTAGCAAAATATATGAAGAGGGAGAATCAGCATGCATAAAGATGTAAAAGCCATATATGATGAATCAAAAATTTTAGATGAGGCCACTCATTTATACGGGGTCCAGCGAAGTGACATCCACTTTATCGCAGATGCAGAAAACTATGTGTATGAACTTAAAAAAGACGGAGAGTCTTTCATTTTAAAAATTACCCATACCATCCGCAGATCACCTGATTATATTTTAGGTGAAATGGAATGGCTCCATCACTTAGCGAAGGGCGGACTTTCGGTTGCGAAACCAATTGCTTCATTAAATGGCCGTGATATCGAGCAAGTAGACGATGGGCAAGGCGGTTCATTTTTGCTTCGAGTCTATGAAAAAGCATCAGGCCATAAAGTGGAAGAGGCAGACTGGAACGATGAATTATTTTATGCCCTTGGACAGTACACAGGGCGCATGCATAAACTGACAAAAAGCTATCAGCTGTCAGACCCACGTTATAAAAGACAAGAGTGGGATGAAGAGGAGCAGCTGAAACTGCGTAAGTATGTCCCGGCCGATCAGACCATTGTGTTTGAACAAGCGGATCGGTTGATGGAAAAGCTGGCAAAGCTTCCGAAAAATCAGGATACGTACGGATTGGTTCATGCGGATCTTCATCACGGAAACTTCCACTGGGATCAAGGGAAAATTACGACCTTTGATTTCGATGATATTGGGTACAACTGGTTTATGAATGACATTAGCATTTTGCTATACAATGTGTTGTGGTACCCAGTGATTCCATACGAAGACAAAGCTGCTTTTGCAGGAAACTTTATGAAGCAATTCCTTATAGGCTATCGTGAAGAGAATGAAATTGGGGATGAATGGCTTGCCTGCATTCCTGACTTCCTTCGCTTACGACACATGCTGATCTATGGCTTGCTGCATCAAGCATTTGATTTGGCTACCATCGGAGAAGAAGAGAAGGCCATGCTCGCTGGCTTCCGCTCCGACATTGAGCAAGCAGCACCGATTACGACGTTTGACTTTACAAAGCTAAGTCAATCTTAAAATGAAAATCCCCGCCTGTGTGATGAGGCGGGGTTTATTTTTTATGGGCGATAGGTGGACGGTGATTCAATGATGTGAAACAGGTTCTTTCCTTGCTTTGTATTATCGATCCAGCCTTGAAATGCTGCTTTACCAGGTCCATATGCATAGACAGGGACATCCTCACCTGTATGGGCAAAGGTTGTCCAGCCTGAGAAAGAACGCTGATCAAAGATATGTTGAATGCTGAGTTGGATCGTACTGGCCTTCCCTGATTGTGCCGCTTTCTCTACCTGTGAGATTTCCTCTTTTGTGAGCGCGAAATCAATATTGGTGTGAAGGACATCACGTACAGATTGACCCTCTGCGATTTTCTTTGCCATATACACAGGCGTTTTCTTAGCAGCTAGAATGGGTGCTGGGTCCCATTTATAGCCGGTCTCACTTGTCATGCCATCTGCGCCAAAGGAAAATCCTCCAGTCGCATGATCTGCTGTGATGACGACGAGGGTTTCTTGATCCTTTTTAGCGAATTGAAGAGCCGCATGAACTGCTTTCTCAAAATCCTCCATCTCACTCATGGCGCCGACCACATCATTTTCATGTCCAGCAGAATCAATAGTACTGCCTTCAAGCAGCATAAAAAATCCATGCAGGTTGTCTTGATTTAATTGGGTTAATGCTGCCTGCGTCATGTCTTTTAAAGTAGGCACATGCTTTGGACGATCAATGGCTCGATCCAGCTCGTCCTCCTGGAATAAGCCGAGCATTTTCGAAGATGATTGAGAGGTTAAATCATCTTTTGATCGTAGAATGGAATACCCGCTCTTCTTAAATTCTTGCACAAGATTACGGTCTTTTCGATCAAAATATTGCATTCCGCCACCTAGAAGGATATCAACTTTGTGCTCTCCCCCTATTTTCTCATCAAAAAAGTGGTCTGCAATTTGTTCTTTGTTTTTTCGGGAGACGTTATGTGTGCCAAAAGCGGCAGGTGTTGCATCGGTGATGTCAGATGAGACAACAAAGGCTGTTTTCATTTGTGCTTCCTTTGCTGCTTCAACGACACTTCTAAGAGGTTCTTTTTCTTGGTTGACGGCGATGGCATCATTGTATGTCTTTTTCCCAGTCGCCATGGCCGTGGCTGCGGCTGCTGAGTCGGTAATATTATCTCGAGGATCATCTGGATGTGTGGTCTGCATCCCGACTAAATACGGGTCCCAGACGGTTTGTGCTTTTGTAGAACCAAGCTTTTGCTGCTTGAATGTGCGGTAGGCTTTGATCACGGGCATCCCCATTCCATCGCCAACGATAAAAATAATATTTTTTGGTGTTTTCGTTTGTTTCTTGTCCGCTGCATTTGTTGATACGGGAGTGACATCATGTGAGGTCAATAGAACAGCTAAGACGAGTACCGCTAGAATCCCACACATAAGAAAAATACGATTTTTACGATCCATAGAGCCCATGAAAAATCCCCTTTTATCATTTATTTCATAATTTGTATTTTATTTGAACGGAGGCAATGGTTCAACCCTTTTCCCATAAAAAAAGGCGAAGAGACTTTTGTCCCATCACCTTTTATACCGTATCACACTTCACGCCAACGACGCCTTCTAGATCTTTAATATCAAAGTACACATCGGTTGTATAGCGATCTTTATGCACGCGTACGCGTACTTCCATAATCGGATAGTTCTTTTCTGTTAAATCATCAATTCGAACAGAATGAATGCGAATATTGAGGGCTTTCATTTCTTTTAAAATATCCGTCATGCGGTTTCGATCAGAAAGAGACATTCTGATGCGGATTTCTTTTTCCTGTAAGCGAATCGGCCCGATCCGCTGGAAGAGCCATGGTAGAAATTCGACACTGATCAGAATAAAGAAAAGACTGAGGAAGGCTTCTTTATAAAATCCTGCACCTGTTGCAACCCCAAGTCCTGCTGCTCCCCAGATCATCGCAGAAGTTGTAAGACCTGAGATGACATCATTGCTTTTTCGCAGAATCACACCTGCTCCAATAAAACCAACACCAGATATAATTTGCGCCGGTAACCTGAGTGGGTCCATTTGAAGCTTAGAGACTCGAGGGAAATTGTAGGCTGCATCAATGCTGATGATGGTTAACACGCAGGAGCTGACAGCAATGACAATACACGTTTTTAAGCCGAGGGGCTTTTTCTTCAGCTCTCGTTCAAGCCCAATAATCAAACCGATTAAGGTGGCCACGGCTAATTTTAAGACTGTATCCCATTCAATTGTCCAAAACATGCGTATCGCTCCTTCACTTCATGTACGTTTCACATCATGTATATGATCTTCTCACAGCCCATATGGCTGCACAACTTCTATTTTATTCAGAAATGGGAGAAAGAAAAGCATTTTATTTAAAAAAGAGAGTCATCCGCTAAGGCAGATGACCCTTCATGTTCTTTATTTTGTTTCTTCTTCAAGATGATCTTCCATTTTGCTAAACAATTGTTTTGATGCTTTTGTTGGCTTGCTGGTCATTAAGCTCACAATAATGGCAGCCAAACCGCTTAACGTAAAGCCAGGAATCATTTCATAAATCCCTGTTGCGTGGTTAAGGCCTGTCGTGATCCATGTGAGAACGACTACTGCACCAACAATCATCCCAACAAGGGCACCATGATGATTCATTCGCTTCCAGTATAGGCAAAGTAAGATGACTGGACCAAATGAAGAGCCAAATCCTGCCCACGCATAACCAACAAGGTCAAGAATGGTGTCACTTGGATTAAGTGAAAGGCAAAGGGCAATCACCGCGACAACGAGAACAGACATACGGCCAATCATCACGAGCTCTTTGTCTGATGCTTTTTTTCTAAAGAACGTTCTGTATAAATCTTCTGTCATCGCACTTGCCGTGACAAGCAGCTGAGACGAAATTGAACTCATAATTGCTGCTAAAATGGCAGAAAGTAAAAATCCAGTGATATATGGATGGAACAGCACTTTAGAAAAGACGATAAAGATGGTTTCTGGGTCAGCAAGGTTCATACCCGTTTCATGAACATAGGCAACACCAACTAAACCGACAGACAGTGAACCAATTACTGAAATAATCATCCAGCTCATTCCGATGCGGCGTGCTGGTTTTAAGTCTTTGACGGACGTAATGGCCATAAAGCGCACGATAATATGCGGCTGTCCAAAGTAACCTAGTCCCCAAGCGAGGAAGGATATAATGCCAATGACGCTCGTTCCTCTAAAAATATCAAGCAATTTAGGGTCAATCTGTTGAATATCTTGGAATGTGGCAACAGGTCCGCCTAATTGTGTAAAGGCAACGATCGGCACGAGCACTAATGCTAAAAACATGATAGCTCCTTGGACAAAGTCCGTTAAGCTCACTGCCAGGAATCCACCAAACAATGTATACAAAATAACAATACTTGACGTCAAAATCAGTCCAAACATGTAGTGTGCACCGAATGCTGACTCAAATAAACGTCCGCCTGATACCATCCCAGACGATGTATACAGTGTAAAGAAAATTAAAATGATGACGGCTGATACAGCTTTTAATAAAGAAGATGATCCTTTGAATCGTTTATCAAAGAAATCAGGAATCGTAATGGCATCATCAGCAATCTCTGTATAAGAACGTAAACGAGGTGCAAGAATGAGATAGTTCAAGTAAGCACCGACGATGAGACCAATCGCAAGCCAGGTTGTCGATAAACCTGTTTTATACATTTCACCTGGTACACCCATCAGCATCCAGCCGCTCATATCCGCAGCACCTGCTGAAAGAGCTGTAACAAATGGACCAAGTCCGCGTCCACCAAGCATATAATCATTTAAATCATGTGTTTTCCTGAATGCATACCAACCGATGGCAAGCATCCCGATAAAATAAATAGATAAGGAAATTGTAACTTCAATACTCATTTTGTGTTCTCACCTTTTTCGTATTAATTTGACATCACCTCAATCAAAATATACAGAAGTGTCAGGGCTGGTTTTTTGATTGAATGCCCTGCTCACTGCTATGGTTACTTAACCTAACAGAGTATTCCCAAGTGATCAACCTTCTTAAACCTCCACATTTTGAAGAAAAAATAGACAGATCGGTGATGCGAATCAGTTTGTATGCGCTTACAAAGGTAAGTGAAAGTAAAAATTTTCTGAAAATAAAAGGTGATCTGTATGAATATTTTCTTTATCAGTTGGATGACAATGATGCTTCGAGAGAAAAGGCCTCTTGCTGCGCCTGCGTAAAGTTGCTTTAGAACAGTAAAATTTGATATGATAAAGTGTATATGACTTATGATCATGACCACGAACACGTATCATTTTTGGAGGTGAACCTGCATGTCTAGAATTTCAATAGAAGAAGTAAAGCACGTGGCGCATTTGGCACGGCTTGCAATCACAGAAGAAGAAGCTGAAATGTTTACTGAACAGCTTGATAGCATCATTTCATTTGCAGAGCAGTTAAACGAGGTAGATACGGAAAACGTTGAACCAACAACACACGTATTAAAAATGAAAAACGTCATGAGAGAAGATGTTCCGAATAAAGGTCTTTCCATTGAGGCAGTCATCAAAAACGCGCCTGATCATAAAGACGGCTATATTCGTGTGCCATCAATTTTGGACTAAAGGAGGCCTGAGGCATGTCACTGTTTGATCACAAAATTTCTGAATTAAAAGAGCTTTTACATAAAAAGGAACTGTCTGTTTCTGATTTAGTGGACGAGTCTTATAAACGAATCAATGAAGTAGACGGGAAAGTACAAGCATTCCTTGCACTGGACGAAGAGAAAGCTCGTGCGTATGCAAAGGAATTGGACGAGGCAGTTGGTGAAAAGGACGAGCTTGGTCTATTGTTCGGTATGCCAATCGGTGTGAAAGATAACATCGTCACAAAGGATTTACGTACAACAGCATCTAGTAAAATCCTGCAAAACTTTGACCCTATTTATGATGCAACGGTTGTCAATCGTCTGAGAGATGCGGAAGCAGTCACAATCGGTAAATTAAATATGGACGAATTTGCGATGGGATCTTCTACAGAGAACTCAGGCTACAAAGCAACGAAAAACCCGTGGAATTTAAACACTGTTCCAGGTGGATCAAGTGGTGGCTCAGCAGCTTCTGTTGCAGCAGGTGAAGTACCATTCTCACTTGGATCAGATACAGGCGGTTCGATTCGCCAGCCGGCATCATTCTGCGGAGTTGTGGGACTGAAGCCGACATATGGCCGTGTATCTAGATACGGTTTAATTGCATTTGCTTCTTCATTAGATCAAATTGGGCCGATTACGCGTAACGTAGAGGACAACGCATACGTACTTCAAGCGATTGCTGGCGTCGATCAAATGGACGCAACGAGCGCAAATGTCGACGTCCCAGATTTTCTTTCTTCATTAACTGGAGACATCAAAGGCATGAAAATTGCAGTGCCAAAAGAATACCTTGGAGAAGGTGTTGGCGAGGAAGCAAAAGAGTCTGTTCTCAAAGCGTTAAAAGTATTAGAAGGACTTGGTGCAACATGGGAAGAAGTGTCTCTGCCGCATTCTAAATATGCGCTTGCGACTTACTACTTACTGTCTTCTTCAGAAGCATCCGCGAACCTTGCGCGCTTTGACGGCATCCGCTATGGCTACCGTACAGATAATGCAGACAACCTGATTGATTTATATAAAAATACACGTTCAGAAGGCTTTGGTAACGAAGTGAAACGCCGCATCATGCTTGGGACATTCGCTCTTAGCTCAGGATATTATGATGCATACTATAAGAAGGCGCAAAAAGTCCGTACATTGATCAAAAAAGACTTCGAAGATGTTTTTGAAAAGTATGATGTCATTGTAGGGCCAACAACGCCAACTCCTGCATTTAACATTGGAGAAAAGACAAGCGATCCACTGACTATGTACGCGAACGATATTTTAACGATCCCTGTGAACCTTGCAGGCGTTCCAGGAATCAGTGTGCCTTGTGGATTTGCAAATGGTCTTCCGTTAGGACTACAAATCATTGGCAAGCACTTTGATGAAGGAACGGTTTACCGCGTGGCTCACGCTTTCGAGCAAGCAACAGATCATCATAAAGCAAAACCTGAACTGTAAGGGGTGAATCAGAATGAACTTTGAAACGGTAATTGGGCTTGAAGTCCACGTTGAGCTAAAAACACAATCAAAAATTTTCTCCAGCTCGCCGACACCTTTTGGTGCAGCTGCCAACACGCAAACAAGTGTCATTGACCTTGGATATCCTGGCGTACTGCCTGTATTGAACAAAGAAGCGGTGAACTTTGCGATGAAAGCGGCCATGGCGCTGAACTGTGAGATCGCAACAGATACAAAATTTGACCGTAAAAACTACTTCTATCCTGATAACCCAAAGGCGTATCAAATTTCTCAATTTGATAAACCAATCGGTGAAAACGGCTGGATTGAAATTGAAGTAGAAGGCAAAACAAAACGAATCGGTATTACGCGTCTCCATTTGGAAGAGGATGCAGGTAAACTGACGCACACAGGCGACGGTTATTCACTTGTCGATTTCAACCGTCAAGGCACACCGCTTGTTGAAATCGTATCTGAGCCAGACATTCGGACACCAGAAGAAGCGTATGCGTACTTAGAAAAACTAAAATCCATTATTCAATATACAGGCGTTTCTGACTGTAAGATGGAAGAAGGCTCACTTCGCTGTGATGCCAATATTTCACTTCGTCCGATCGGCCGTGAAGAGTTTGGAACGAAAACAGAGCTCAAGAACTTGAACTCGTTTGCTTTCGTACAAAAAGGTCTTGAATTCGAAGAGAAACGCCAAGAGCAAGTATTGCTATCTGGCGGCTTGATCGAACAGGAAACTCGCCGCTATGACGAAGCGTCTAAAAAGACGATCCTTATGCGTGTCAAAGAGGGCTCAGATGATTACCGCTACTTCCCAGAACCAGATTTGGTGGAGCTGTACATTGATGACGAGTGGAAAGAACGCGTAAGAGCATCCATTCCAGAGCTTCCAGACGAGCGCCGCAAACGCTACATCGATGAGCTTGGACTTCCTGCATATGATGCCATGGTGCTGACGCTGACAAAAGAAATGTCTGATTTCTTTGAAGCAACCATTTCAGAAGGTGCAGAAGCGAAGCAAGCTTCAAACTGGCTGATGGGTGAAGTATCTGCCTACTTAAACTCTGCTCAAAAAGAGCTGGAAGATACAAAGCTAACGCCGCACGGGCTGGCTGGAATGATCCAACTCATTGAAAAAGGAACGATTTCCTCTAAGATTGCCAAAAAGGTATTCAAAGAGCTCATTGAAAATGGAGGAGACGCAGAAACAATCGTCAAAGAAAAAGGACTTGTCCAAATTTCTGACGAAGGTGCACTGCTCAAACTTGTCACAGAAGCACTTGATAACAACCCGCAATCCATCGAAGACTTTAAAAATGGAAAAGACCGCGCGATTGGTTTCTTAGTCGGACAAATCATGAAAGCATCGAAGGGACAAGCAAACCCGCCGATGGTCAACAAGATTCTCCTAGAAGAAATCAAAAAACGCTAAATAGCAAAAACCGCCTCATGAGAAGAGGCGGTTTTTTTGCTTGAAAGGACAGGGTCTTATCATAGATTCAGACCACCGCCGTATATCAATTCGGAGATTCTTTTCTTATAATGAAGTATAAGCGAAAGTGCACATTCGAAGGGGGATAAAGGTGAACGAACCGGAAAAACAGCACGTAATATTATTGAAGAAACAGCTTCAATTGTTCCACTACTTTTAAGACAGCAGGGTCCTCACACTTTTCTAAATTCGTCAGCATCCCTTGAATGACTGGCTTACGAGGCTCAGCTTTCACCAGTTCTTCTTCAATGACTTCAATGGATACAAGGGTATCATCAGAAAGCAGATGCTCAAGCTTTAACAAACGAAGCTCCTCTTGAAGGGAAGCAGCACTCGGCGCTTCATCGTCCCAAATGGTCTGCTTCAGGATCGGTTTCGTCTGAGAACGAAGCAAGCCTTGGACCAAATCATCGAATCGTTCGAGTATAAAGGAAGAAAGCTCATCAAATGATAATTGCATCTGATCTTGTAAAAGCAGGACCTGCACATACGATTGGATGATTCCTTGAATCATGACTGACAGGTCAGTTATATATGGTTCGATCTCCTGTCCATAAGTGGTCAAGATGGAAATTTGAATTTCATCATTCATTTGCTTTTTCACTGTTTTTGAATACTTTTTAATTTGCTGGTTTTCTGGAATAATGTTCTCGCTGAGGATCAAAATGATAAAATCCTTGTTCTCAGCAAAATGCTGAAACTGTTCAGCGATTTGTTTCTGGAAGATCTTTCTCGGCGCGAGATGCTGATTCTCTTTTCGAATCGTTTCAATACTTTGCATAGACGTGTCGATATAATATTCAAAGGCTCGATTGAAAAGCTGTTCTTTTGATTTGAAATGTAAATAAAATGCGCCTTTTGATATTCCGCACTCATCTGCAATTTCCTGAATGGTCGTAGAAGAAAAACCCTTTTTCGCAAACAACTGGATGCTTGCTTTAATGATTTTTTCTTTTTTTTCGTTCATGAAATAAGGCCCCTTCAGCTTTAGAATGTTACGTCAAACGCAAGTGAAATGGTTGACGGCATTGTATATCACCGTTTATTATGATATAGAATGACCAGTCAGTCAATACATAAAGGAAAATGGAGGACATAATGAATTCGATCATCAATTTTGTATTAAAGAATAAGTTCGCTGTATGGCTCATGACGATTATCGTAACAGTTGCTGGTCTATATGCCGGATTGAATATGAAACAAGAATCAATCCCGAATATCAACACTCCAGTCATTACGGTTTCTACAACGTATCCTGGCGCAACGCCGGACGAAGTATCAGATAAGGTGACCGACCCAATTGAGAAGTCTATTCAAAACCTCAACGGAGTCAATGTGGTCACATCCAATTCATTTGAAAATGCCTCATCTATTCAAGTCGAGTACGACTATAACAAAGACATGGATGAAGCAAAGAAGGAAATTGAAGATGCGATTAGCAATATCAATTTTCCGGAAAATGCAGAAAAACCAAAAATTGCACGCTTTAGCATCAACGCGATTCCAATCTTAGCACTCAGCGTCTCTGGTGATAAAGAATCACTAGAAGACCTTACACAGAAAGTAGAAAACGACCTTGTTCCTTCTCTTGAAGGATTAAACGGTGTCTCTTCTGTCGAAGCTTCAGGACAGCAAATCAAAGAAGTAGAATTTTCTTTTAAACAAAAGAAATTGAAAGAATACGGTTTAGATGAAGAAACCGTCCAAAACATGATCAAAGGCTCTGATGTCAACGTACCATTAGGTCTATACACATTTGGCAACAAACAAAAATCAGTTGTCGTGGACGGCAATATTTTAAGCGTCAAAGATTTGAAAAACATGCGAATCCCTGTCACACCAAGTGCAAGCGGCGGTGCGGGAAGCGCTGGAGCTGGGGCACCTTCCAGCGGCTCTGAAAACCCAGGTGCGCAAGGTGCAGAGCAGCAGGCTGGAAATGCTAGTCAGCAGCAAGCAGCAGCTCAGCAGCAAACTGGTGGAGGAGCAGCAAGCGGTCAATCTGTAGAGCTGCCGACGATCAAGCTTTCTGAAATTGCGGATATTAAAGTAGTAAAAGATGCAGAATCGATCTCTAGAACGAATGGAAAAGACAGCATCGGTCTGCAAATTGTCAAAGGCTCTGATGCCAATACTGTGAGTGTGGCAGAAGAAGTGACAAAAGAGCTTGAGAAATTCAAAAAAGACAACAAAGGAATCAAAGTAAGCACGACATATGATCAAGCAGAGCCGATTAAAGAGTCTGTCAGCACAATGCTGAACAAGGCAATCATCGGAGCAATCTTTGCGATCATTATCATTATGTTGTTCCTTCGAGATATCAAATCAACATTAATTTCGGTCATCTCTATTCCGTTATCTCTGTTGATTGCTGTTTTATTATTAAATCAGCTTGATATTACATTAAATATCATGACACTTGGTGCCATGACCGTCGCCATTGGGCGTGTGGTCGATGACTCGATTGTGGTCATAGAAAATATCTATCGACGAATGGCGTTAAAGGATGAACCGTTAAAAGGCAAAGCACTCGTCAGAGAAGCCACAAAAGAAATGTTTATCCCGATCATGTCTTCGACGATTGTGACGATTGCGGTATTCTTACCGTTAGCATTAGTAGGTGGAATGATTGGTGAACTATTCATCCCATTTGCCCTAACGATTGTGTTTGCTTTACTTGCTTCACTGCTTGTCGCCATTACGATTGTTCCAATGATGGCACACAGTCTATTTAAAAAGGACCTGTACGGCACAGCGAAAAAAGTAAAAGAGCATAAACCAAGCAAGCTTGCTGGCGGTTATAGACGTGTACTCAATTGGACACTGAACCATAAATGGATCACATCAGGAATTGCCATTCTTATGCTCGTCGGAAGCTTATTCTTAGCACCACTTGTCGGTGTCAGCTTCTTACCACAGCAAGCAGATAAGACGGCGATGGTAACATATACACCTGAACCTGGACAAACGAGAGAACAAGCAATCGATGAAACGAAAAAAGCAGAAGAATACTTGATCAAACGTGACCATGTCAATACTGTTCAATATTCACTAGGTTCTTCAAATGCGCTTACAGCAAGTGTAGGCGGCAACTCGAACGGTGCGTTATTCTTCGTACAATATGATGAAGACACGCCAAACTTTGATAAAGAAAAAGATAAAGTGGTCAAAGCCCTGCAGGACAAAACGTCTAAAGGGGAATGGAAATCACAAGACTTCTCATCTGCTGGCGCAAGCAATACAGTAACGTACTATGTCTACGGTGACAAAGTAAGCGATATTGAAGGCACAGTAAAAGATGTCGAGAACATCTTAAAAGATGAGAAAAACTTAAAAAATGTCAGCACAAGCTTATCTGAGAAATACGATGAATATACGTTTAATGCAGATCAAGAAAAACTAGCGAAGCTGGGTCTAACTGCTTCACAAATCGCTCAAGCGATTGCCCCTCAAAATAGTGAAACAACACTGACGAAAGTCACAGAGGACGGCAAAGAACTTGATGTGAAGCTTCAAACCGAAAAAGACGAATATAAGAGCAAAAAAGATTTAGAAAATAAAAAGATCACAACACCAACAGGACAAGAAGTCCGGATTGGTGATGTCGTAAAAGTAAAAGATGGTACGACAGCAAATACGGTGACAAAACGTGATGGAAAAATCTACGCAGAAGTGTCTGGTGACATGACAACAGACAACGTCTCAAGTGTGACACAGGATGTTCAGAAGAAAGTCGACAAGCTTGATGTGAAGTCTGGCGTAACGATTGACACAGGCGGCGTAAGTGCGGATATTGAGGAATCCTTTACACAGCTTGGACTTGCAATGCTTGCAGCGATTGCCATTGTGTACCTCGTTCTCGTCATCACATTTGGCGGAGGTCTTGCACCATTTGCGATTCTCTTCTCACTTCCATTTACGATTATTGGCGCACTCGTTGGATTGTTTTTAGCAAAAGAAACCATCAGCTTAAACGCTATGATTGGATTGCTTATGCTGATCGGTATCGTTGTGACAAATGCCATTGTGTTGATTGACCGAGTGATTCATAAAGAAAAAGAAGGTCTTTCAACAAGAGAAGCTTTACTTGAAGCAGGAACAATAAGATTACGTCCCATCTTAATGACTGCACTTGCGACGATCGGTGCACTGCTGCCACTCGCATTAGGATTTGAAGGCGGAAGCCAGATCGTATCAAAAGGACTTGGCGTGACCGTGATCGGCGGTTTAACAAGTTCTACACTTCTCACATTGGTCATCGTCCCAATCGTGTATGAAATTTTAAGCAAGTTCAGACGTAAGAAAAAGTACGCTGAATAAGAATAAGAGGAATCCCCGCTCATTGGCGGGGATTTTTTATGTTGAAATCTGACAAACAGCTTTTCTCATGAGCTCTTCAAATGCTTGGAAAAAGGCATCACGATCGACATGGTCAATCACTTGTATTGACTTTCCTTCTGGATGCTCTTCGGTACGTCCTTGCTTTGGCGTCTCGGTATAAACGATCGCGCTCACTTCCTTTGAATGGGTAAATGATGAAGAAGCAAGAGTCATCGTTGTCAGCACGTCCCATAGGTAATAGGTCGAATTCGTTTCATGATGAATGAGCGGTGGACAAAAGGCGTAGCACTGACCAATAAAATCAATTCCAATGTGAGAACGAAGGGAAGCCCAGCGCTGACGCACATCAAGTGTAAGCGGAACTTGATTCGTGCTTTCAAGTGCGACCATTTCAATAGGAAAGCGTTCCTGGAAGACAGTGCTGACAGCATAAGGGTCCCAAAATGCATTCCATTCTGCTGTCCCATCATGCTCGGGTTCCTCAACATTGCCTTTTTCAATAAACGTACCGCCCATCCACACCAATTTCTCAATTTGATTAGAGATTGAAGGATCTTCTTCTAAGGCGCGTGCAAGGTCTGTGAGTGGGCCTGTAAAGAGCAGCGTGACAGGTTCTGCTGCCTTTTTAACGGTTTCGATTAAATGAAGGTGTGCTGGAAGCTTGGACACTTTTGTATCTACAATGCCTTTCTCGTTTAGAATAGGTAAGGCATCTACATAAAAAGCATGCATGCGCCACTCTTTCGGAAAAGGATTGACGCCTCTAGAATTTGAAGCAGCGATTTCAATTTCATAGGGGCTAAATCGATCAATGATTTTTTGAGACGCACTGAGAGCAGGCTCTAAATAACAATCAGCAGGAATCACAGACGTCCCGATCACTTTCAGATGTTCCATTTGAAGGAGAAGAAATAACGAGACGAGGTCATCAACACCGCCATCATGATTAAAATAGACAGGCTTTTTCATCGCATACCATCCTTTAGAGCGTTTTCTTTTATCTTATCAGAATGCTTTCTTGCTGAGTGAAATGTGGCAGGAGATTTCTCATATTAGCTGGTTGTTCTGTTGCCATTTTCAAATCTCATAGTATAATTAAAGGTTGTTAGTGGTGAAAATAGATTGCATAATGAATATAGGATGATGATGAATGAAACGTGCTCGAATTATATACAATCCGACATCTGGGCGTGAACTCTTCAAGAAGAATTTGCCGCAGGTTTTGCAAAAATTTGAACAAGCTGGCTATGAAACATCTTGTCATGCAACCACATGTGCAGGAGATGCGACACAAGCAGCTGAAAAAGCTGCACAGAGAGACTTTGATTTAATTGTAGCAGCAGGTGGAGACGGCACGATCAATGAAGTCGTCAACGGACTAGCACCGCTTGAAAAAAGACCAAAACTAGGAATCATTCCTGTTGGAACAACAAATGACTTCGCAAGAGCACTTGGCATTCCACGAGAAGGTGTTTTAAAAGCGACAGATGCCATTATTGATGGTGTAGCGAAGCCGCTTGATATCGGTAAAGTCAACGGCCATTATTTTATTAATATTGCAGGCGGCGGCCGGTTAACAGAGCTCACTTATGAAGTGCCTAGTAAGCTGAAGACAATGCTTGGACAGCTTGCTTATTATTTAAAAGGCATGGAGATGCTTCCTTCTATCCGCCCGACAGAAGTCGAAATTGAATATGACGGCAAATTGTTTCATGGAGAAATCATGCTGTTTCTTGTTTCACTCACAAATTCAGTAGGCGGCTTTGAAAAGCTAGCGCCAGATTCCATTTTAGATGATGGAATGTTTGACCTGATTATTTTAAAGAAGGTCAATTTAGCAGAAGCCATTCGAGTAGTCAGCCTTGCACTACGAGGCGAGCATATTCATGATAACAATGTCATCTACGCAAAAGCGAATCGCGTGAAGGTAGATGTAAAAGATAAAATGCAATTAAATTTAGATGGCGAATTCGGCGGCATGCTGCCAGGTGAATTTGAAAACCTGTATCGTCATATAGAATTTATAGTGCCAAAAGCAACAGCTGAAAAAATAGGGTAGAGATTGAACTTGGTTCCTTATGGCGCCAAGTTTTTCTTTGCAAATGAGGTGATAAAATTGGTGAAAATGAAACCGCCTGTTGAAAAGAATGAATACTACAATGTAACCTTCGAAGACTTAACGCACGAAGGTGCAGGTGTAGCGAAAATTGAAGGGTTCCCTGTCTTTGTACCGAATGCCCTTCCTGACGAACAAGGGAAAATCAAAGTCACACGTGTCAAAAAAGGATTTGCTTTTGGACGACTCATGGAGCTGACAAAGGAAAGTCAGCACAGGCAAGATGCGCCATGTCCTATCTACAAGCAGTGCGGAGGCTGTCAAATTCAGCATATGAGCTATGAAGGCCAGCTGCTATTTAAACAGAAACAAGTAAAGGACGTTTTAGAGCGGATCGGCAAGCTTGATATGAGCCGTGTAAAAGTTCATCCTGTACTAGGCATGGAAGACCCTTGGAATTACCGAAACAAAGCACAAGTTCCAGTTGGCGAACGGGAAGGCGGACTTGTTGCAGGATTTTATCAGCAGCGTACCCATGAAATCATCGATATGGAAAAATGTTTGATCCAGCAATCAGAAAATGACGAAGTGGTACAGGCGGTAAAAGACATATGCAATGTGTTTGGCATTAAAGCATATAACGAAGAGCGGCACAAAGGCTGGCTGCGTCATGTCATGGTTCGCTATGGTATTGCAACAGGTGAAATGATGGTTGTGTTTGTCACTAGAACGGCTGACTTTCCGCAAAAGCAGCAGGTGATTGAGCAGATTATAGCACGCTTCCCACATGTTCGGTCAATTGTGCAAAACGTGAATTCAAAGAAAACAAATGTCATTTTCGGAGATGAAACGACCGTTTTATGGGGAGAAGAATACATTTATGACACGATTGGCGACATCAAATTTGCCATTTCAGCCCGCTCGTTTTATCAAGTGAACCCAGCTCAAACAAAAGTGCTTTACGACAAAGCGCTTGAATATGCAGAGCTGCAAGGTGAAGAAACCGTGATTGATGCGTATTGCGGAATCGGTACGATTTCCTTATTTCTCGCCCAAAAAGCAGGCAGAGTATATGGCGTAGAAATTGTGCCAGAAGCAATTGAAGACGCAAAACGCAACGCTGCCTTAAACGGAATCAACAACGTCGAATTCGCAGTCGGTGAAGCAGAAACCGTCATCCCAAATTGGTATAAAGAAGGCATCAAAGCAGACACCCTCGTCGTCGATCCGCCAAGAAAAGGCTGTGACGAAGCACTGCTTGACACCATTTTAAAAATGAAGCCAAACCGAGTTGTTTACGTGTCCTGTAACCCAGGAACGCTTGCTCGTGATTTGCGTATTCTTGAAGATGGTGGGTATGTGACAGAGGAAGTACAGCCTGTGGATATGTTTCCGCATACGAGTCATGTGGAGACGGTAGTATTGATGTCAAGGGTGAAAGTTAATACGATGTTTTAGGGATAAAAAAGTTTATAAATAAAGGGTTTCCGTGATTTGAGATCTGGTTTCAAACCAGCAGGATGATCACGGATTTTTATTTTGTGGGAACTTATCCAAGATAGGTTAGATGATCAAGAAGATGATATGGATATTGACGTGGTAAGTTGGCACGATTGCTAGCAAAAAAGTGGATAGTTGACAAGATGACTAACGAAATCAGCATAGGTGTCGTTGGTGACAAGAATTGAAAACAAGAGAATTTTTAAATATAATTACAGATTATAAACTTGCTAATGAAATTAGAAAATTTGTAGATGTTCTGAAGGGAAGTAGTAAACTGATAAAGAAACCATTCAATGGATGTTGGAAAAGGCTGATTGGATTGATCCTACAATCTCAATCGAGGATGAATTATTTGGAACAAGAGAACATCTCAAAACTAATGAAAAAAGAAGAGTTCATTGGTAAGAAAGGAGAAAAAAGTGCTTGAAAATCTAAAAACTTTAAAAAATGATATGGTAAATAAAAATTGGACTATTAGTAGCTTTTGGTTTACTTATAAGAGAGTAAGTTATGTGGTTCTAGTAAAAAGATTTGTTGGTTCAGAAAAAAGAATTAATCGATACGCATTGGTAAAACTTCATTTTATGAAAGTCAATGATTTGACTACAAATTTAATTGTTGAAGCAAATGTAAATGGACTACTAATAGATACAAAAACTTTACGTGAATTTTTCGGGATTGAATTTACAGAAAATTTAGGAGATATTATTAAACAATTTACGAATCAATTAGCGGAGTCAATACCAGAAGAGATTCCAACTTCAGTTACTGATATAGAAAAGTCTGCTATGGTTGAATCTTTGAGTAAAAGTGATTCTGAAGATCCCAATAAAATATATTGTAATAGAGTCGGTAGAAATAGTGGAAGTCGAAGCGAATTTAATTCTGATAAAACTAAATTGCTTAGGCCTTCTTTATATAAACATTTTGAAAATGATTCAAGTATTAGTTTCTTTTACTCTACAGAAAAAGAGCGTTGTAATGATGATGCAACAATCTTGAAGAATTTCTCAAATAATAAATCTTTATGATGGGGATATTTTGTATGGAAACTCTTAAAAAATAATAGAAAACCTAATATCACTTAAACAAGAAACATTAAAGAAAGTATAGTTAAGGTGGCGATATGATGTATAAACTAAAAAAATGTGCCCTGTGTGGTGAGGAGACTAACTTGGAGTTGAGCCACATTGTTCCCAAAATGGTTATGCGTACGCTTAAGAAAACTGCCGCGGGCAACATCCGGAATTCTGAAAATCCGAATATCCCCGCTCAGGATAGCGAAAAGCACTATATGCTCTGTGGAAACTGTGAGGATTTATTCAGCGAAAAAGAGACGTACTTTGCTAACACTCTCTTTCACCCATACATAAAGAAGGAAAAGATGAAATTTGATTACGACAGCAAGCTTTTCTATTTCTTAACGTCCTTGAGCTGGAGAAGCCTTTACTTAGATCTGATCGATTTCACAGAAAACCACGTGGTCGGCATTGATGCCTTGGAATGCTTGATATCTTGTGAAAAGATTATGAAAGATTATCTGCTTAACAATAGGAATAATATAGAAACAATCGAACACCACTTATTTTTCTTTGATGAGATAAGGGAAATCACAGGCAATACTGAGATGGCTGAGTTAAGGCCACATGTAACATTTCACAGGGGTATAACTAGCTATACCTTTTGCTTCGAAGATGATGGCACGTATGGGACTATTACAAATATGATGGGAATTGTACTCATTACCCTTTATAAAAAAGGAAGTCGGGAAAAATGGGAAGGGACAGAAGTTCTAAACAGTATTGGCAGTATTGAAGCAAAAGACCAAAAAATAATCAGTGTAGTGGGAAACGAATTCACAAATATCCTAAAAACAGCTCAGGTTGCCTCGAACTCAATAAGAGAAAAGCAAATGGGGAAGATGATAGAAAACTTAAAAAATAAGGCAGATAAAATAAAAGTTTATCCAGTCTTCCGAGATTGGCAGAGTGACTGTAAGTTGAATAAAAAATAAGATGTAACAATGATATGTTCCCACAAACGTCAGTCAATCTTGGATATATATCCAAGTAAGGGCCTCAATAAAAATGGGGTTTGAAACAATGAATTTGATAGCTATAAACTCAACTCAAGGCATGTGTAGTGAGTGGCAAGTCTTGTGATTAATTAGTAATGTATTGAGAGACATCCCGATTTCGAGAAAAACATCGATATCGGGATATTTTTATTTTTGTAACACTACTTGCATAAAAAACGGTTAACCTGAGGTTGAAAATCAATATTTCCCGTGCATTTGGTTATGAGAAGAGAGAATTGTTGATGAGGAAATCAGAAAAAAAGTTGAAAGGATATAACTATTGTTTATATCTTCTCCAGGTCCCGGAGGATATGTTGCCGAAGATAACTGGAGGTTTCAGTATAGTCCTCCCGACATTGAACGGAGTGGGCTTTCTGGAAAGCCGCGTCCCCTCAACTTTAAAAAAGTGTTGAAATGGAGTTTTGATTTTTACGTTTTTCAATATCCACATTGAGGCTAAAAGGTATCTTTGTACTATTTTTATAATGTGATATATTCATGTGTATGTGTTCATAAGCCCTACATGGCTTTTTTTATTTGAATATATTTTTTATTAGTTTGCCAGATGCATTACCTGCTGCCCGTCGCATGACACGTTTTCCAGTAGTACCTTTTTGAACGGCGTTTACGTCTTCTCAAATTTTTGATATTTTATAAAGTGCTGATAGCATTTTGTTAATGTTCATTTTATGCTCCTTTTGCGTTGAATCCTTACTAAAGTATATAATGATAAAAATTACTGAAAGATTTTATAGAAGAAACATGCCCTTTAAGGCGCTATGTTATGAGAGGAATTGGATGAAAGATGAGTAAAAATTTCTGGCGTGATTTACCACGGCCATTTTTTATATTAGCACCAATGGAAGAAGTGACAGATGTTGTGTTTCGTCATGTTGTGAGTGAGGCGGCGAGACCTGATGTGTTTTTTACAGAGTTCACGAACAGCGAGAGCTATTGCCATCCGGATGGGATTCAAAGTGTGAAAGGGCGTTTAACGTTTACAGAGGATGAGCAGCCAATTGTTGCTCATATTTGGGGAGACAAGCCTGAGAACTTTAGACAAATGAGCATTGGAATGGCGGAGTTAGGATTTCAGGGGCTTGATATTAATATGGGCTGTCCTGTCCCGAATGTCACGCAAAACGGGAAGGGCAGTGGATTGATTTTACGTCCAGACGTTGCGGCAGAGCTGATTCAGGCTGCAAAAGCTGGGGGGTTACCTGTCAGTGTGAAAACAAGACTTGGTTTTACAGAGGTCGATGAATGGCGCGGGTGGCTCAGACACATATTGGAGCAAGACATTGTGAATTTATCAATCCATCTCCGCACAAGAAAAGAAATGAGCCAAGTGGATGCACATTGGGAGCTCATTCCTGAGATAAAAAAACTTCGTGATGAAGTAGCACCTGATACTCTTTTGACCATCAATGGTGATATTCCTGATCGTCAAACGGGCTTAAAGCTCGCTGAGCAGTATGGAGTGGACGGAGTGATGATTGGGCGCGGGATTTTCCATAATCCATTTGCCTTTGAAAAAGAACAGAAGGAGCATACGAGTGATGAGCTGCTAGGCCTTTTAAGATTGCATCTTGATCTTCATGATCAATATTCATCACTAGGCTTGCGTCCATTCAAGGCACTGCACCGTTTCTTTAAGATTTATGTGAAAGGATTCAGAGGAGCGAGTTTCCTAAGAAATCAATTAATGAACACATCATCAACAGATGAAGTGCGTGCAATGCTGGATGAATTTGAAGCGAGAAATAAAGAACAATAACGATTGAAAAGAGGAGGAGAAGCCCTTCTCTTTTTTCTATGAATAGGACTATTAAACTAGTCGTCTCAAATGGTAAGATAAGATAGAAATAACAATTGGAGGTATTTTATTTGAAATCATTTTGGGATAAAGACAGAGAAAGTGAAGAGACATTTAATAAAATCAATGAGAAAGGAATTGCAAAAGCGGAAAAGAAGCTAGGCGTCATCCTGCCTGATACATATAAGAAACTTATTCTTGAACAAAATGGCGGTTATACCTTGCATAATGCTTTTCCAACGGACCAGCCGAATGGATGGGCAGAGGATCATGTGTCATTTGATCATTTAAGAGGAATTGCTAAAAATGAAGGCATTATGGATAGTGATTATTTAATAGAAGAATGGGAATTGCCTGAGGGACTTGTGCTGATTTGTGGAGATGGTCATACGTGGATTGCATTGGATTACAGAGAAACAAAGGAGCATCCGCCCATTCATTACTTTGATCTAGAATATGAGACGGATTTCAAATTAGCGGATTCGTTTGATGAACTGCTTGCTGGGCATTATACTGCTGAATAACATTGAGCAGTCATCACTTATTTCAGAAAAATATTTTGGTGTTTTTTGAGAGAGACAAAAGTGTCTCTCTTTTTTTATGAAGCAAAATGAATTATTTCACCACTTCACTCCAAAACTGTACCTGTTATTTTTTAAGTCCTATTATTCAATTGGTTCCATTTCCACTCACTAAATTTTCTTACGATAATATCTACCACAATGTAAAATGGCAGAAAGCTTGAGTTGTCCACTTTGTTATACAAAGGAAACGGGGTGCTGCTTACATAGATGTTAAACATGGCATTTTGTGCAAGGAGGTTATTCCTCAATGTGGTCATGCTGATAAATTTGATATGTCTAGTTTTCACCAATTGAATGATTTCATCTAAATTCTTCGATTCGCCTGATAAAGAAATGATAAATAAAAGGTCATCCTCACCAAATTCAACGATTCCATCTGTTAAGTCTCGCTTACTTCGTAAAACTTGAGATTTCTTATGCAGTGACCATAACTGTCGTTGTACATCATTGGCCAAATCGAGCTGAGCTGTTCCTGTACCATAAATATAAATATACGTTGCGCGATCAATCAGTTGATTTAATTGATGAAAGTCCAGCTGCTCCATATATTTCCTTGTCTGCTGGATATCTTGATCGAGCAGCTTCATTAAATCTTGTGTTGTTTCTTCAGTATGATTATTCAATTTCACATAAGACTTTAAGTCACTGTAGCCGTCGAAGCCTATTTTCTTGGCAAGCCGATGGATGGATGAGATGGAAGTATGAGCATAATGAGCAAGATCCTGAATTTTCATTGTCTTCATTTCTTCAAGGTGATCGTGAATGGTTTTAATAATGTGCAGGTCATTCTTATTTAAATCTTCGAAGTATTCATTTACCAGCTTGTCCAATATCATGCGATGTGCCCTCCAACATGAAAATATTTTCTTCCTGTGAAAATATAATCTAATGTTACAACTTGATTTCTAAATACGTCAAACCTATTGGTTTTTGTAAGCGCTCCCTTTACAGTGGTCTTATGGATCAAACAAAGGGGTGATGCTTATGAATGCAATCAAGCGATTTGGCAGTGCTATGGTAGTTCCTGTACTTTTATTCGCATTTTTTGGTATTGTTGTAGGCCTTGCGACTTTATGTAAGAATCCAGCGATTATGGGGGAAATGGCTGCAGAAGGTACGACGTGGTATAAGGTTTGGGCACTGATTGAAAGCGGGGGATGGACGATCTTCAATCATATGGAGCTGGCATTTGTGATTGGCTTGCCCATCTCACTTGCAAAAAAAGCGCAAGCACGTGCTACGCTCGCAGCTTTGATGATTTATCTTGTGTTTAACAATTATATTCATGCTATTTTGACACTTTGGCCGTCCACTTTTGGTGTAGATTTATCGCAAGGTGTCGAGAACGTAGCGGGTGTAAAAGAAATTGCGGGTATACCTACGCTCGATACAAGTATCATTGGTGCGGTTATGATATCTGGAATCGTGATTTGGATCCATAATCGTTTTTATGATCAAAAGCTGCCTGAAATGCTCGGGATTTTCCAGGGGCTTGTATTTGTTGTCATCATCGGATTCTTTGTGATGATTCCTATTGCTTTTATCGTTGCTTTTGTATGGCCTTATGTTCAGCAAGGGATTCAATCTCTCCAAGGGTTCATGTCACAGTCTGGTTATATTGGTGTCTGGCTGTTTCATTTCTTGGAAAGGGTGTTGATTCCAACAGGACTTCACCATTTTATTTATACACCTTTTGAGTTTGGTCCAGCTGCTGTAAATGGGGGGTTAAAACCATATTGGATTGCTCACTTAAATGAATTTGCGACCTCAACTTCCGATTTGAAAAATCTTTATCCATACGGATTTTTACTGCATGGAAATATTAAGATGTTCGGCTGTTTAGGGATAGCTCTAGCGATGTATTTTTCTACCCCGAATGAAAATAGAAAAAAGGTTTTGGCATTGGTGTTACCCGCCACATTAACAGCAATATTTGCCGGAATTACAGAACCACTTGAATTTACATTTCTATTTCTCGCACCTTATTTATTTGTGATACATGCACTTCTTGGAGCCACCATGGTGACAATCATGAATATGTTTGGTGTTGTCGGAATGATGGGTTCCGGGCTTATTGAGATAGCTGCATTGAACTGGATTCCGCTCTCTTCAAATCATGGAGGGATTTATCTGATCCAAGCCATGATTGGATGTCTATTTACAGCATTGTATTTTGTCATATTTAGATGGATGATTGTGAAATTTGATATTCCATTACCAGGTCGAAAACATGAGGAGGAGACTAGGCTATATACAAAACAAGATTATGAGAATGCTAATAAAAAGGGCCATGACAAAAAGGAAGCGCCCGTTTATGCGTCTGAGTATGAAGAGAAAGCCGTTTATTTCTTAGAAGGCCTTGGCGGTAAAGAAAACATTAAAGATGTGACAAACTGTGCCACGCGTCTGCGTATTACAGTGATTGACCCTAGCTTGGTGAAAGATAGGGAATACTTTACAAAAAATAAACTGGCACACGGAATAGCTAAGAGTGGTCAAAGCATTCAGATCATTGTTGGCTTAAGTGTACCGCAAGTGAGAGAGTCCTTTGAGGCAAAACTTTCATTTAATTGAAAAAGGAGCTGGATATAATGAAAACATTTAATATTACCATTGCTGGAGGCGGAAGTACATTTACACCAGGGATCATTTTGATGCTGTTAAACTATCTAGAGGAGTTCCCAATTCATACAATTAAACTCTATGATAATGATGAAGCTAGACAAAAGACGATTGCAGATGCATGTGAGATTATGTTAAAAGAACGAGCACCAGAAGTGCGGTTACTGGCAAGCACGGACCCAGAAGAAGCCTTTACTCAAGTCGATTTTGTGATGGCACATATCCGTGTCGGCAAATATGCGATGCGTGAATTAGATGAGAAAATTCCATTGAAGCATGGAGTCGTCGGACAGGAAACATGTGGTCCAGGCGGAATAGCTTACGGAATGAGGTCCATTCCAGGTGTATTAGAACTTGTCGATTATATGGAAAAATACTCACCTGAAGCTTGGATGTTAAACTATTCTAACCCTGCAGCTATAGTAGCAGAGGCAACACGTAAGCTAAGACCGAATGCCAAGATTTTAAACATATGCGATATGCCAATTGGAATCGAAGAATTGATTGCAAAGAATTTAGGCTTATCTTCACGTAAAGAACTGGAAGTAGATTACTATGGTTTGAATCATTTTGGCTGGTGGACAGATATTAGAGATAAAGCAGGAAATAGCTTAATGCCTGAGGTGATTAAGCATGTAAGCCAGCATGGTTATGCAACAGATGGAACATCTGAACTAGAACAGCAGAAGAGCTGGAACAGCACATTAAAAAAGGCCAAAGATATTCAAGCACTTGATCCAAAAACGGTACCGAATACGTATTTGAAATACTATCTATTTCCAGATGAAGAAGTGGCACATTCAAACATAGAGTTCACGCGTGCCAATGAAGTGATGGAGGGGCGGGAAGCTTTTGTTTTTAGTGAATGTCAGGCCATCATTGATAAAGGGAGTGCGAAGGAAACAAAGCTAACCATCGATGAACACGCTTCCTATATCGTTGATTTAGCAAGAGCCATTGCTTTTAATAAAAAAGAACGGATGCTGATGATTGTAGAGAACAATGGCGCCATCATGAACTTTGACCCAACAGCCATGGTCGAAATTCCTTGTATCGTTGGCAGCAGCGGTCCAGAAAAATTAGTGGTTGGAGAAATTCCTAGATTTCAAAAAAGTCTCATGGAGCAGCAAGTTGGCGTAGAAAAATTAGTAGTAGAAGCATTTGAAGAAGGTTCCTATCAAAAACTATGGCAGGCCATCACATTATCGAAAACGGTGCCGAGTGCTAAAGTAGCAAAAGATATATTAGACGACTTAATTTTGGCAAATAAAGCATTTTGGCCAGAGTTAACATAACATGAGAATAAGCAATATGGGCGTTACATCGCTCATATGCTTATTTGTTTTTTCAACCGATGTATTCCGCTTTTTTTGTGATGGCGACAAAGTGGTTTTCACTTGGTACTAAAAGACCCCCTCACCAAAAAGGGGGTCCCCAATTCCTTACTCTGCACTCTCCTCAACCTCACGGCTATCTTCTGTTTCACCAATATAAATAGGGCCGTTTGCGTGGTCGAGTCGGATTGGCCATTCGTATGGAATTTGAAGTCGTTTAGCAATACCTCTCCAGAATTTTGTAGAATCATATTCGAATTCTTGGAAGTCTTTTAATAAGTCTTTGTAAGACGAGCCATCAAATTGAATGAACATATCTTGAAGGCGCATGAACGCGACATGTCTCACTTCTAATGCTGCCGCAGCTTCCATTTCTTCTTCTGTTGCTTCACCAATGATTGTTCCTGCGGGCGGAAGCATGTCGTATACATTGAATTCCTCTTCTTCTTCGTGTGCTGCATTGTGCTGTTGATCTGACATTTTCTTCACTCCTTCTAGTTTTCATCAAAATTTTATTCGTGCTTACCTTTATTATCGGAAGAAAATGCGAAATGTGGAATGAAAAAAGAAGCAGATCCACAACACTTGCTTTTTCTTCTTGAATCTTTTATGATCAATTACAGATATAAAAGGTCTATAATAGATGGAAAGGAATGTTCCTATGAAATATTCTAAAGCGACCAACTATGCACTTCATACGATGGTGTTTTTAACTCTTGCGCCGAAGGGGAAAGCAATTGGCGTTGAGCCTCTTGCTAAAATGCAAGATCTTTCACCCACCTATTTATCTAAAATTTTAACAAAGCTTGTAAAGGCAGGATTGATTGAATCAACACCTGGTGCAAAAGGTGGTTACGCCATTATGAACCAGAAGGAAGACATTTCGTTTTTAGACGTCATTCAGGCTGTAGAAGGGCAAACGAATTTGTTTCGCTGTTCTTTAGAGCATGATTCTTTCATGCCTCATGATGACTGTTTGATTGAACAGGTCATGCAGGATGTTGAAACAAAAATGCAGGAGACGTTAAGTCAAAAGCGGTTAGTTGATATTGCAAGCCAAATTGAGCAGACAGAAAAGAATCCATTTTTCAACATGTGATTTTTTTGAACTAATTATAGATATTAAGAGTCTTTAAAATCTTTAATAAAAAGGAGAGATTTACATGTTATTAGATTGTGCCATTATCGGAGGCGGGCCAGCCGGATTAAGTGCAGCACTTGTTGTGGGGCGGGGCAGAAAACAGGTCATTGTATTCGATGACGAGATGCCAAGAAATCGAGTGACACAGGAATCACATGGATTTATTACAAACGATGGAATGACACCGTTTGAGATCAGACAAGCGGGAGAGGCAGATATTCAAAACTACCCTCATATTCAAATAAAGCGAAGCAGAATTGTTGAGATACAAAACAATGAGGACAACTTTACGTTACTGACACAAGAGGGAGAAAGATTCGAAGCGAAGAAAATCATATTGGCAACAGGACTTCAGGATATACTGCCAGAGATTAAGGGAATTCATGACGTGTATGGAAAGACGTTGTTTAGCTGTCCTTTCTGCGATGGCTGGGAGCTAAAGGACAAGCCGCTTGCCCTAATTGCTGAGAACCCACGCGCCTTGCATATGGCTAAACTTCTTTCCAATTGGACAAAGGATTTGATCGTGTTTACGAATGGACAGCAAGTGTTTGCTGAAGAGGAGCAGGCATTGCTATCAGCACATTTTATACAAGTCATTGATGTACCGATTATGTCAATTCATCATGAGAATGGACAAATGCACTCTCTTCACCTTTCGAATGGGGAAACGGTGAAAAGAGAAGGCGGATTTGTCGCAAGTGAATTCAAGCAGTCAGCTCCATTTGCTGAAAAACTTGGCTGCCAAATGACGAAAAATGCGGGCATTGAAACAGATATTCTTGGACGTACAACCGTCAGCGGTGTCTTTGCATGCGGTGACAATTTAGGCGGCCCTGCTCAACTTGTACTTGCAGCAGCTGCTGGAAGCCAGGCAGGAATGGGCGTCATCCATGAACTTGTGCAAGAGGAATTTCAACAAAAAACATCTCTATGAAAAGAGATGTTCAGCGATGAGCGGTTTTCCGTTTTGCTAAGACGTGAGCAATCCATTCGAAAAGTGCGTAAATCACAAAGAAGATAAGAAGCCAGCTGCTGGCATCGACCCATATATTGGTGATATGAATGATGTTCGCCTGATCAAGTCCAGTCTGTATCCACATGGTGATCAATGCTGTGAGGAACACTTGTAGAAACCATTTTGATTTTTTCAATTGGTCACACCTCCATCTCTTTCCATCATATAAGAAATGACAGTTTATTTCCAATTGTATTTCCATCAGTTTCAACGGTAAAATAATAAATAAAACCAATGGAAGGACATGAGATGAACGATCAAACCAATAGTTTTTTAAAAAGTCATTTTTCTGATCTTGTCCTCACACCGTCCCTTTTTTATCAATGGCCTTTTGGGCTTCGCTTTGAAGTGGCAGATTGGTCATTAGGAGAAGAATCAGTTGTATTAGAAAAAGCAGGGGATCGTGCTTTGAAAATTGTCAGATATGCTTTTGATCCAGAAGACGATATTCTGTTTGTCACGGATGTCTATACGCAGCATGAACATGAATTAACGAAGAAAAAGCTCCTAGTTTATCAGAAATATGTCCGCCAGCAAGTACGCAATCGATTGCGTCACGAGCTTTTGACCTATGTACGACCAGAAATAGATGACCCACTGACATTGGAGAGATTTACACTGAAATGCCGGCTGCAAGATATTCGATTGCGTCCACTTCTACAAGCCATGTGCCGAGAGGATTTCTATGCACCGAATCAAATCATGAAGGGGAAGCTTGATTATGAAATTTATCTCATCAATCTCTCGAAACAGATGATTTTCCACTTATATGATGATCGAGGCTGTGATCTCATAGCGTCAGATTCTGAGCGTCTTCGGCCAGTCTATGAGGGCTTACAGCACTGGCTATTAGACTATGATCGTGCTCAGATGGACCGGCTGTTTGCAGCGAAATAAGAAAACCGCACTTTTGACAAGTGCGGTTCTGTTTTATGCTTCTACTTTATTGAAGAACTGTGGTAAATATTCTTTGTGTGCTTCTAGCATTTCATCGAGGATGCTTTTTGCAATCGCATCTGATGGGACGAGCGGGTTGATCGTCATTGCGACAAGGGCTGTGTTGTAATCGCCTGTCACGGCTGCTTCAGCGGCAACACGTTCAAAGGATTTAATTTGAGAAATGAGTCCTTTGACAGCGACTGGCATTTCACCAACAGCGATTGGTTTAGGACCGTCTTTTGTGATGACGCAGTTGAGTTCAACGGCAGAATCATTTGGAATGTCACTGATGGCACCATTGTTGATGGTGTTCACAGGCTGAATGTCATGCTTGTCGTTATAAATGGATGCAATCAAGTTACAAGCCGCATCACTGTAGTAAGCACCGCCTCGTTTTTCAAGCTGTGGCGGTTTGATATCAAGATCAGGATCTTTGTAAAGCTCGAACAGGTCATTTTCTAGTGCACGAACGACTTCTGCACGAGTTCCTTCATTCTCTGCTGCTTTCTTTTCTTCAGCCAGCATATCACTTGTTTTGTAGTAGTAGCGGTGATATGGACATGGAATGACGCCAAGCCCTTTTAAGAAATCTGCATTCCACGGAATGGCTTGAATGTTGTTCATCGACATGCTGGAGTTTGGATCTGCCATGTCTTCGATGACTTGATCCATGATGCTTTTGCCATCTAAGAATACATTGAGTCCAAAGACCATATGGTTTAATCCAGCAAAGCTGACTTCGACTCTGCTTGCGTCTACATCAAGTCCTTTGGCGATTCCCATGCGAATACCGATTGGCACGTTGCATAAGCCAACGACTTTGCGATGGTTTGAATAGCGAAGAACGGCTTCTGTGACCATACCAGCTGGGTTGGTGAAATTCACAAGCCATGCGTCTGGGCACAGTTCTTCAATATCTTTGACAATATCAAGAATGACTGGAATGGTGCGAAGTCCTTTGAATAGACCTCCTGGACCATTCGTTTCTTGACCAATGACATCATATTTTAAAGGAATGCGTTCATCCTTCATACGTGCTTCAAGAAGTCCGACACGGAATTGTGTTGTGACGAAATCAGCGCCCGCAAGCGCTTTCCGGCGATCTAATGTTAAATGAACCTCGATTGGAAGTCCTGCCTTTTTCACCATGCGTTTTGCAAGATTTCCGACGATTTCAAGCTTCTCTTTTCCCGCTTCAATATCGACAAGCCAAAGCTCGCTAATCGGAAATTCATCGTATCGTTTAATAAATCCTTCTACAAGCTCTGGTGTATAGCTTGATCCTCCGCCAATTGTGACAACCTTTAATCCTTTTGCCATGTGCTGCACCTCCGAATAATGTAACGCGCAATGTTATAATAGAGAAAAGCCAATTCTTTTGTCTGTACATCTATAGCTTATCGTGAGAGCATCTAGTGCGTAAATGACTTCAGCGTCTTTAGGCAAGGGTGCCCTATTTAGAGATTTGTTACATAAAAGAAACACATTGTGACATGCTGTTGGAGAAAGGGGAAGTCAGATGTTTTCAAGTGAGGTCATTTCAAGCTTTAATGAACTAGAAAGCGCTTTATACCGATATATCATGGAAAACAGTGAAAAGGTCGTGTATATGAGAATTCGGGATTTAGCAGATGCTGCCCATATTTCCACCTCGTCTGTCCTTCGCTTTTGCCGAAAAGTGAATTGTGAAGGCTTTTCAGAGTTTAAAGTGAAACTCAAAATGTATTTAGAATCAGAGCAAACTCCTACTTTAAAAAGCACACAGCACTTTCTATATGAATTTATTGAACGCACACTGAAAGGGGACTTTGAAGGGAAAATTAAGGAGGCAGCAAGGCTCATTGCCGATGCAAAAAATGTGCTGTTTATCGGAACTGGCAGCTCTGGTATTTTGGCACAGTATGGGGCGAGGTATTTTTCGAGTCTTGAGAAATTTTCATTTTACATCAATGATCCGTTTTTCCCGATGAATATGCAGTATTTAGACAATAGTGTCACCATTGTGCTGTCTGTATCAGGGGAGAACCGTATTACGATTGATCATATTTCGAAGTTAAAAAGAGAAGGAAGCAAAATCATTAGTATTACAAACAATCAGCACTGTACGATTTCGCGCATTTCCGATTTAAATATTGCTTATTACGTGACAGACGAACGGGTTCACAGAGCCAATATTACGACACAGACGCCAGTTGTGTATATTTTAGAAGCGATGGCTCGTGACATGTTCGCGATGTTAAAGGAAAAGTAAAAGGAGCCGCTGCATGAATCAGCCGCTCTTTTTTTTCTGTCTCATAAAAGCGAGGATGGCAATCCCCGAACAGATGAGCACAAACAAACCGCCTAGCAAATACACAGTCCTCGCTCCGAATGCATCTGCAATCAATCCAACAAAGAAAATAGATAAACCGACAGATACAGAAGAAAGGACGTAATGAGCCGAGTACACCTTTGATAAATCTCGGACGGGCGTTTCCGTTTGAAGAATGGTTTGCTGCGAAACATCCCGAATTTGATAAGCAGGCCCCATCAAAATACAAAGCAGCAAAGCAAGCCACGGCAGGCTGTTCAGTGAAAAGACAATAGTCAGCACTGCATAAATGAATGAACCAGCTGCCATAAAGAGAAGAAGCTGCTTTTGAATCAACCGGCTTATCCACGCAGCCAAGAGCCCGCCTAGAATGGCGCCTGTATAATAAGCGGCGTTGATAAAACCCCACCATTCCTCACTTTCGTTTAAATCATGGGTGACAAAGGCAAGGGTAATCGCCCCGATCCACACAGCGCCCGCCATATTTTCACAAACATCCATAAAGGTCAGAGTGCGAATCGTTTTATTTGTCCAAATAATCGCCCAGCCATCCTTGAAACTGTTCATCTTATTTGCTTTTCGAACCGTGTCTTCTTGCTTGAGAAGAGGAAAAACAGGGATGAAAAACAAATAAGACAACACAATCATGAAACAAGTAATCCACATTAAATAAAAAGGACCAATCAACAGGACGAGCATTCCAGTAAACGAATAACCGGCGATTTGGACCGTTTGATGAAAAATGGAGGCTGTACTGTTCGCTTTCACAAGCTGATTTGCTGGCACAAGCATCGGCATGATGGCCTGTAATAAAGGACTGATGAATCCACCTGTGATGGAAATGAGAATAAGCGCACCAAACAGCCAGACCATATGCTGCTGAAAGAAATGAAATTGGGCTGTAAACACGATGAGCATCACAAGACGTAAAAGAGGGACCCATTTCAACAGCCGACCCGCTTGAAAGTGATCGGTCAAAACAGGAGAGATGAGCCCGGCTAATAGCTGGCAAAGCGTTCTTATTAGCGGAAATAGAGTCGCATAGGCAACAGATTGTGTATCTTGATAGATCACAAACGTGATCGTCATCACAAATAGAATATCACTTAGCATGAGAAGGCTTTTACTGCCTGTATAATACCAAAACTTGTTTCCCATATCCAACCGGCTCCTTTTCAAAAACAAGTTCAGTATAGCATGGTGATGAAGGACCTAGAGGCTTTTCATTGAAAAATACATCTTAAGGATGAGAGGATTGTGATAAGCTAAATGAAAGACATCGCAAGGAAAGGGGTTCAAATCAATGAAAGTACTACCGGCACATGAATTCTTGAATCAGCACAGCATCCCTTATGAGATCAAAGCATTTTCTTCCGAAACAGAGAAGGGAGCCGCAAATGTAGCAGCAGCCCTTGGTTTTCGTGAAAGACAAATGATCAAAACATTGATTTTTGAAACAGGGGAAGGGGAGCAGCTGCTTGTGATGGTTGGCGCAGACCAGCATATTAAGTCAGGGAAACTAAAGAAAGCGGCCGGCTCCCGTAATATTAAAATGGCATCACCAGAGAAGGTTCTGGAAGTGACGGGCTACCGAATTGGCTCGATACCGCCATTTTGCTGGCAGCCAGAAGGCTTCCGCACCATCATCGAAGCTTCGTTATTAGAGGAAGAGGTATTAGGCGTTGGAGCAGGCGAATGGGGAAATGAAATCCTCATCACACCAGAACAATTAGTGAAAGCCTCAAAGGCTGTACCGTATGACATTGTTCAACCAGCCGAATAGAAAAAAAGTGCCTGTTTCTTATGCAGGCACTTTTTTAATTTGCAGCAGGCGCCTTAAATGGATCGATATCTTTCATTTGCAGAAAGGCATCCACTGTTCTATTTTTTTCAAGATCATTCGCCCGTTTGCAGATAACAACGGGTCTGACGATTTCTATGCCTTCGATATATACGCGCCCAATCTCTTTCCGCTTGAGACTGCCTTGAACCGCATCACGGGGAACAAGTGTGATCCCATAGCCAGCTTTGATCATTTGAATCGCTTCATGAACACCGCTGAATTGTAAATCAACAGTCGGTTTTTTAATTCCTTTCGAGGTGAAAAGGGAAAAGAGCTTATCTCTTGTGGAGCTGCCTTCTTCACGCATCAAAAAAGGCTCCAGGCTCAGGCGCTCTAGCGGGACGGTTTTTCCGTTTAACGGATGGTCTGCTGGCACAATAAAATCATAGCTTAAATTCGTCAAATGGGAGGTAACGATCTCCTCATGATGCAAATCTTCAATTACAGCGATGGCCACATCTGATTCATATTGAAGCAGGCTGTCTATCACTTGAGCGGAGTTTCCGCTTTTTAATTCGATTTCTGTCTGTGGTGAAGACGTTTTAAAAGCAGCGAGCCAATCAGGCAGTAAAAAGTTGAGTGGTACGTAGGTAGAAGCGATGCGGAGACGCCCCTTTTTCCCATTTTGTAATAGCGTGATCTGATATTCTACTTCCTTTTCAGCCTCGAACACTTGCCGGGCATAAGGATACAGCATCTTTCCCATTTCTGTGAGCGCAATTCCTCGGCCGTTTCGTTTAAAAAGGCGAAAACCGATCTCTCGTTCAATGCTTCTAAGCTGAGCCGTCACAGCTGGCTGTGTCAAAGATAGTGCGTCTGCTGTTTGTGTGACGCTTTTAGTCTCTGCAACCTTTGCAAAAATCCGAAGGGCATGTAAATTCAACTTTGCACCACCTATCAATTATTTTAATGCTTTAATCAAAAACATTCATTAGATTTATTATAAAGCATCCCTTATCGTAAAGATAGCGAAGGGGGAAGGGAAAATGGATCATCGTCAAAAGCAAGTTGTGTCAATATCGCTCATCACAGCATTTGCACTTATTGGGGATTCAATGCTCTATATTGTTCTTCCAGTCTATTGGAAAGAGATTGGTTTATCATCTATTTGGGAGGTCGGGTTACTGCTGTCCATCAACCGATTCATTCGCATTCCGCTAGCGCCTGTCGTTTGGTGGCTCTATCGCTATATCCCAATGAAGACCGGTGTATTAATGGCGATTTTGATCGCGTCAGTGACCACGATATTATATGGGGTGAGCGGTTTTTGGCTGCTGCTGATCTGCCGCTGCGCATGGGGGCTTGCTTGGACGTTACTCCGTATGAGCGGGATGAGGGTTTTGGCTGAAATAGACGAAGGCTCACAAGGACATTTGACGGGTCTTTATAATGGGCTTTACCGGCTTGGCAGTTTATTTGGCATGTTATTTGGCGGGATTTTCGCCAGCTTGTTCGGCTTCCAGTCCATGACGCTTGTCTTTGGTTTACTCACATTGATAGGGTGCGTTTTTTATGTATCTTTGGATGAAATTGAAAAGAGAGAAGGCACGCAGATGTATCATGGCATCAAACAGAAGTGGTTTGCACGAGATGTTGTAAAAGTACTGATAACAGGCATGCTGGTCGCACTTATTATACAAGGTTTATTCGCATCCACGCTGAGTCATGTCATTGAAGCAAAGATCGATCAGGATGAATTTGCTCTATTTGGCTTTGTCATCGGAGCTTCGGCTTTAAGCGGTGTCATTCAAGCAATCAGGTGGGGGTGGGAACCATTTGTCGCACCGAGAACAGGCAAATGGTTTGATCGGCTTGTGATGAAGGAACGAATGCTATGCTGGATGTTTCTTTCATTTGGAGGGCTCAGTTTTCTTGGGGTCATGCTGAAGGTAAGCGGCTGGTTTCTATTGATGCTGCTTTTGATTCAGCTGCTGGCAACGATTGTAACAACGTTCACCGATACACTTGCCTTTCAAAAAGCCTCTGCTCAAACAGATAAGAACCGCTTTCTCGCCAGCTATTCTTTTGTTCAAGATATGGGGGCTGCTTTAGGGCCTTTGTGCGGGTATACATTGATCCAGTTTTTTGGAACAAACAGCGTCTTTTGGCTGATGCTCATCATAAGCTTAATGCTTGTCAGCATGTGGGTAAGAGGCGGGCAGCATGTCTCTTCTAGTGCAGTGTAAAAAAATAAAGCGTTATATAAAAAAACTGCCTCATGCAGCTGAGCGCAGGAGGCAGTCATATTCTCTTATTCTAAGTCTGAATCGTAGGCTTTTTGCGTCAGCTGGCTGACAACCTCTTTTAATCCATTTGGTTTATGGAATTCAACAGGTGTGCTTCCTTTTTCAAAGACGATTTGGTCTGCTTCGACGAGCACGACATATCGATTGTTGACCTTCGCAATATGGATCGAGTGGCCAAAGTCCGCTAGAAGCCCTTTGATTTCTGTTTCACCTAGACGCATTTTCATTGTGATATCAGGGGTTTGTTCCACAATGTGAGATGCTGCTAGTGTGACCTGTTCTGTATCGAGTGTTTCTCTAATTTCTCGTTTTTCACTCGCTTCCCATATTTCAAGGTCCTCTTCAAATTGCTTTAATTCTTCACTTTCATCCTGTAATGTTTCAAATACTTGTTCCTGCACCATATTCATGACCTGTGATTTCATGATTTCAGGCATAGATTCCCCGTATTCGACGAATTTCAGAAAGTCCTCAAAATAACGAGCATGTGAGGATTGGTGAATTTTCACTTCGGCTTCCTCTGTCATGCCCTCTTCTGGCATAAACGGATATTGAATCGATTTCATGTTTTTTGTTGTAATGGCCATTTCGACTTTTTTGATCAAGGTAGATGTATCAGCGATAGAAGCCACTTTCTGTTCAAAATCGCATTTCATAATAAAGACAAAGGAGTCATCAAAATATTTTTTAGGGACAGCAGACGCAACTAAAAAAACGCCGCCTCTGACAGCACTTGTATCTAAATACGTGCGAACAAACTGTTCGCTGCATTCATTAAATACTTCTTTTGTATCGGCAAATCTCGTTTGATGAAATAAATTGTAGTTTGGATTTGAATCGAGTTCATGACCGGGTTCGACAATGAATCGGCCAATTTTGGTTGGTACTTGTTCAGATTTAGGGTGTCTGTCCACTTTTCGTTTGACGATTTTTTTCAGCTCGCCATCTAAAAAGTCCTTCAGCTCACTTTGTTCAAATTCCTCTTGATCTAATGTTTGATAATGCTTGAACCGTTTATTTGCTTGTTCATCTTTGCCTTCGATTTCTACGACAAAGAATGATAGAAAACGTATCGTAAAATCCATTGATTGGTCACCACTTTTTCTTCTTCGGATATGTTGAGTATAGAAAAAGGAGTGAAAATCGTCAACGAATGCAGAAATATCGTGTCATTATTTCCCGAGAAATGTTTAGTGAAAAACACTTGATAATAATTATCATTCTTGATAGAATGATAAAAGAAAAGAAGGAACCTGCCAGTTCCTTCATCTCAGAAAAACAACTTATTTTGTTTCAAATGTTTCGCAATCAGTTTCGGCATTGCGAGTCACATCAGTCATTGTGTTTTTACCAATTTTAATGGTAGAAGCAGTACAGCTGTTATCAGCCCAAAAACGGCAAGAGTTCACTTCACAAAGTACGTTTTGTGCCATGAGAATTCACCTCCGTGATTCATATTGAGAATGAAGCAAGCTGCCACTTGAATTCATTCCATCTAGTAGTCTCTTTATAAAAAGAGGCTGTTTGTGCTGATGATGCACATGTTTATCATACCATCTACCCTGATAATATACAATTTAAACTTTGAAAGAGCGAGAATACAAATCTCGCTCTTTTTTTATTTGTAAAAATAGTTAAATGCTAGGTGGCACCATCTCTCATTTCGACATATGAATAGAGTAGATTCAAAACCTGATGTCGGACAAAGTCTAAGGGTACATGTACTGATTTTCCGCATAAAGATAAGGTTTTCAATCAAAAATTTTCATAGAGAGATGAGGGGAGAAGATGAAAGCAGTCATTCTCTGCGGAGGAAAGGGAACGAGAATGAGTGAGGTCACACAAGCGCTTCCTAAACCACTTGCTATGATCGGAGATCGGCCTATTCTATGGCATATTATGAAAATCTATCAGTATTACGGAGTAGATGAGTTTATCTTATTGCTTGGATATAAAGGAGAGAAGATCAAAGAATATTTTCTGAACTACGACTGGCGGCATCACAGCATGCAGCTGGATATGGCAACAGGAGAAATGAAGCTTTTAGGAAAGTCAGAGAACTGGAAAATCACCTTTTTAGATACGGGTGAGGAGACGATGACAGGCGGACGGTTAAAGCAGGCACAGGACTACATTGGGGGTGAGACATTCATGATGACATATGGTGATGGACTTGCCAATATCAATATGTTTCATCTGCTGAAGCGTCATCAGGATCTTGGGGCAGCTGCGACTGTCACAGGAATTGAAAAGAAGTCCCAGTACGGGACACTGAAGGTGTATAACGGGATGGCACAATCCTTCTCTGAGAAGACAGACAGTGTCGGGATGATCAATGGAGGGTTTTTTGTGTTGTCTCCAAAGGTATTTGACTATTTGACAGACGATGATCAATGCGTGTTTGAAGCGGAGCCTCTGCAAAATCTGGCGAATGATGGAGAGCTTGCGGTTTATGAGCACCACGGATTTTGGACAGCGATCGATACGTATAAGAACCTGAAGGAAATCAATGGCATGTGGACAAATGGAAAACAACCATGGAAGGTTTGGTGACGGCATGAGCGGATTTTGGAATGGGAAAAACGTATTTGTGACTGGATGTACAGGACTATTGGGAAGCTATCTCGTCAAGGAATTGATTGATCAAGGTGCAAACGTAACTGGGCTTGTGCGTGATCAGGTGCCTCGATCGAATTTATATCAAGGCAGTCAATTCGAAAAGATGAATGTGGTGCAAGGTGCATTGGAGGATATGCAAACGATTGAACGTGCGTTAGGAGAATACGAAATTGATACTGTCTTCCATTTGGCGGCGCAGGCCATTGTTGGGGTCGCAAATAGACACCCTGTTTCTACATTTGAAGCCAATATTTTAGGGACATGGAATGTACTGGAGGCTTGCAGAAGACAGCCGCTGATCAAACGAGTCATCGTGGCATCAAGTGACAAAGCATACGGCGATCAGGAGCAGCTTCCATACGATGAAGATATGCCGTTAAATGGGAAACATCCGTATGATGTATCGAAGAGCTGTGCAGATTTAATTTCTCACACGTATTACAACACATATGGTCTTCCGGTTTGTATTACACGCTGCGGCAATTTATACGGGGGCGGGGATTTAAATTTCAACAGAATCATTCCGCAAACCATCCAGCTTGTGCTAGAAGGAGAGGCGCCTGAAATTAGAAGTGACGGGACATTTATTCGTGATTACTTCTACATTGAAGATGCGGTCAAGGCTTATTTGCTGCTAGCTGAGAAGATGGAGGAAAAAGGGCTCGCTGGAGAAGCATTTAACTTTAGTAATGAAATTCAGCTGACGGTGCTTGAGCTCGTGGATAAGATTTTAAAGGCGATGGGCAGTGAACTGAAGCCGCGTATTTTAAACCAAGGAACGCATGAGATTAAGCATCAATATTTGTCGGCAGAAAAGGCGAGAAAGCTGCTTGATTGGAAGCCTGACTACTCCATTGATGAAGGTTTAGAGAAGACGATTGAATGGTATCGCGAATTCTTTCAAAAATAGAGGTGTAAGTAGATGAACAGCATATATTGTACGGTTCTATCGAGTGGAAGACTTTATCAAGCCATTGCGTTTTTCTTATCATTGAAGCAAGTAGAAGATGATGCTGTCATCAAGACGTTATGTATGGATGATGCTGCATTTGATCTGCTTCATCAAATGAATTTTCCTCATGTTGATCTTGTTCATGTACGGGAGCTCGAAACGCCGGAGCTGCTGGAGAAAAAAGAGGAACGGGATGCCTCGGAATATTGCTGGACATTAAAGCCGATTTGGATTGAGTGGTTATTTGAACAGGAGCAGGCAGAGGGCGTAACCTATCTTGATGCGGATTTGTTCTTTTATGAGAGCCCGAAAGCGATTTTTCAACATCAGCCGAATGCCTCTGTTTTACTCTCGAGAGGGGATATTGTGATTCCGAGCTTCGATCCTGAGGAAGTGAAGATGCTTCAGAAGCTTTTAGGACGATATAACTCAGGCTTCCTGTATTTTAAAGGAGATGAAGCCGGCCGGAAATGCCTCAGCTGGTGGAAAGAAGAATGCTTGAAGGAATGCAAAAATGCGCCGGGAGAAGGCAAGTTTGGCGATCAAGGATATCTCGATCATATGCCGAAGCTGTTTGAAAAAGTGGAAGATATTCAAACAAAAGGCGTGAATATTGGTCATTGGAATTATGGGCAGCATTCTTATCGGGAAGAGAATGGACGTATTTTGCTGGAGGATGGGCATCCGCTCATTTGCTATCATTTCAGCGGCTTTCGCATCGTGAGCAAGGATGAGATGCAGCAAATTCATGAAAAAGGGAGAAATGATCTGCCATTTTTCCAAGAAGCCTATCGAAACGTGCTGCGCCATGTGATTGAATCTGTTGAGCAGGTCGATCCGCTGTTTAACGGCTATGCCAAATTGGAGGGGGATGACGCATGAATGAGAAGCCAAAGGTAAGCGTCATTATTCCGAGCTATAATGCCAAAGAGCGTTTAGAAGGGAGTCTTTTTTCCTTAACGCTTCAGGATACGGATATACCATTTGAGGTGATTGTCGCTGATAATGGGTCAACGGACGGCACGATGGAAATGCTTGAGAACATTGAGGTGAATTTCCCGTTTAAAAAGGTACGTATTCCTGTCAATCAAGGGATTGCCAAGGGTCGCAATCATGCCATTCGCGAGGCGGAGGGAGACCTGCTGATATTCCATGACAGCGATATGCTGGCAGAGCCGCAATTTATTCAAAAGCATGCGGAGGCACATGCTGTTCATGAGGACCTTGTGATTTGTGGTGTCTGCTGGAAGCGGATTTATCGTTATTTTTACGAAGCATTTGATAAGGATCATATCAATCGGTTGAAAAAGCAAGGCTTGTATAAGCGGAAAATGAAAGATAAAACGCCTCTTTTATCAATGAAGGAAGTTGAAAATGGTGGATTTCTAGAGAAAAGCTTCGATTTGCAGTCTGAGTTTATTGATATTCTCAAAGACATTTTGCGCACGTATAACTATGATTTAGGCTCTTATGAGCTGCCGTGGCGATTTTTTATTACGAATAACTCCTCTGTCAAACGTAAGCATGTCATGGCACTCGGGATGTTTGATGAAAATATCGTTCGGTACGGGTTTGAAGATTATGATTTAGGAATTCGTCTGCATCAGCTTGGTCTCTCGTTTGAATTGCGAGAGGATATCATGAGTGTGCATCAGGAGCATCCAAGTAATTTAACGTCATTTGATGACATCAAATATAACATTTTGTATATGTGCGAGAAGTACAACAATATTGATGCCATTGATGTCCATTTGGCTTTCTCTGGTCCATTTTCTCACACCGTCACAAATGACATTGTGAAAGAGGTCCGGCAGCTGCGTGAAAATCCGGCATTCGATGGTCTGCTTTCTTATTTTTTAGAGCTGCTTCATTTGATCACAGAGCGGAATGTAGGTATCAAACGCGATAAAAAAGATCAGCTGACAGCAAAGCATGTCCCTTTGAAAAAGCTGTCAGAGGCAGCGCAGCTTGCACGGCAGGAATATGGCTGCACAGTGCTTGTAGAAGCCATTCAAGGGCTGACGAAAGAGCTATTACGCGTTGATTTGTTTCAAGTGGATGTGTTGTAGATGGCATCTTATCATTTTACAACCATTGTGTCGAATACCCATATTTTTAAGCTTTTGGCGCTGATTCATTCGCTTGAACAAACCGCCCATTCATTCAAGCTGTCGGTTTTATGTGCGGACCCATTGGCTTACAAGGTGTTAAGTGAATTCCCTCATCCGCACGTTCAATATGAACAGCTTGAAGACATTGAAGATGACATGCTGCGAAAGGCAAAAGATGATCGGACGTTCCATGAGTATTGCTGGACGTTAAAGCCTGCTTTTCTGCTCAAAATCCTTGAGTCCTCAGAAGCGGATTATCTCGCCCATTTGGATACGGATTTGTATTTTTATCATGATCCAGAGGCGGTATTTGCAGAGAATCCGCTCGCTCATTTATTTTTGACGGATCATATGAATTCCAAGCGGTTCTATCACTTTTATGAGTTGTCTGGCCGCTTTAATACTGGATTTGTCGGCTGCCGCAACACAGACGTTGCCAAACAGGCGGTCACACAATGGAAGGGTAACTGTCTTGCACACTGTACAGTAGAAATGGATACAGAAAATAAGACGTATGGAGATCAGCGGTATGTTGAAAGATGGATCGATGATTTTGAAGGGGTCCATGTGGTGACATCTAAAGGAGCCAATGCCGCCATTTGGAATATTGAAAACTACAAGCTTTCAGTTGTGAAAGGGGATATGTATCTCGACGAATGTCCACTCTTGTTCTATCATTTTTCTGCCTTTACGATCATTGATGAGAATACCTTTAATCTTAATTGGTATTACTATATGACTGAACAAAATCTAGTGGATCATCTATATATTCCGTATGCCGATTTGGTTCATCAAAAAATTAAACAGGTGCAAAAGGTCTTTCCAGAATTTCAGCAAGGGTTTATTGCAAAGAAGCACGTTCCTGACACGCATTTTTATGAGATATGAAAAAACCGCTCAATAACTGAGCGGTTTTCTCCTTTTTATGATTCATTCCATTTGGAGATGGTTTGATCGCTAGGTAGTAAGAAGGCCAGGATGCCTAATATCGGTAAAAAGGCGACTCCGATCATGGTAGGCGTTAAACCGAAGGCATCAATGAATGAGCCTAGAGCGACTGATCCAATTGCACCCATACCAAACGCAAGCCCAACAGTTAAACCAGACATTGTGCCAATTTTCCCGGGAAATAGTTCTTGAGCATAAACGACTGTGACAGAGAAGCTTGATGTCAGAATGACCCCAATCAGTCCAAGTAAAACATAAGCAAAAACAGGTCCGGCAAATGGCAGCAGCAGGGCAAGCGGAAAGGAAGCCAATAAGGAAATTAAAATCACGGTTTTCTTGCCGAAGCGGTCTGCAAGCGGTCCGCCTAAAAATGTCCCAATTGCACCTAGAATGAGAAATAAGAAAATATAAGTCTGTGATTCTTTAATCGTCAATCCATATTGTTCAATCGCATAAAACGCATAGAAATTCGATATCGCATTCCCATACCAAGAGCGGGCAAAGATGAGAAAGACGATAATGCCAAGTGCTGTGAGTGCTGACTTACGATGAATATCAGATCTTGCAGCTTTTGCTGGAGCCTTTTTCGCTTGAGCTCGAATGGTTTGAAGTCTTCCTGCGTACCATCTTGAAATATAAAGAAGGAAACCGACAGCAATCATTCCAACAATCGTAAACCAAGCCACGCCTGGCTGACCGAGAGGGACGAGCATTAATGCAGCGATCAGCGGAGCAAAGGCTTGACCTGTATTTCCGCCTACTTGATAGATGGACTGTGCAAGTCCTCGTCTTGGACCAGCTGCCATGTTGGCAACACGAGAGCCCTCTGGATGGAAAATTGCAGAGCCGAGTCCGATAAAGACAACGCAAAGCAAAATGGTGGCAAAGGAAGGCGCAAACGCAAGCCCGAATATACCGACAGCACTAGAAAATAAAGCAATCGGGAGTGCATAAGGCATCGGCCGTTTATCTGTATACCACCCAATAGCGGGCTGCATGACGGAGGAGACCATATTTAATGTAAAGGCAATCAGCCCTAATTGTGTAAAGGTCAGCCCCATTGAGCGTTCTAAAATAGGGAACATCGCAGGAATAACGGCTTGCAATGTGTCGTTCAGCATATGGCAAATGCCAATAATCAATAAAATGGGGTAAACCGTTGATCCGGTGACAGAATTTTGAGGTTTATCCTTTGTACGAGCAGCAATAGCCAATGAGACTTCCTCCTTTCATTCAACTGTTTTCTATTTTGCATTCTTCTCATTTTATTCATAAGGTGAACTATAAAACAATAGCAAATTGTCATGATTTAGAAAAAAGAGACACAAGTGCTTGTGTCTCTAAAGGGTTATTGATAAAAAGATGCGATCACAGGCTTCATTTTTTGAATGACGAGTCCGCTTCCGCCGCGGTTTTTCACACCTTCAATCATGCCGACGAGGACGTAATCTTCTTTTTTAGGATTAAATGCAAGTAAAAATCCATTTTCAGAACCGTCTGTTGCCCCTTGTTTGCTCTTCAGCTCTGCCGTTCCTGTTTTAGCGGCAATATCAGTTCCTTCAATTTGTAAGGAGTGAGCTGTACCGTTTGGACTGGTCACGACCTGAGTCAGCGCGTCTTTCACTGAGTTTGCCGAGTCTTCTTTGATGATTTGTTTTGGTGATGCTGTTTTTTCATCTTGAACGACTCGAGGATAGACAAGCTTGCCTCCTGTTGCAAATGGAGAATAGGCATGTACTTGTTCAATCGGTGACATGAGTAATTCGCCTTGGCCATAGGCAGAGTCAGCAAGTAAGATGTCCGATTGAATGCCATCGTTCGATACTTGTGCTGGTTTCATTGTAAATGGCATGTGCAAATCTTCGCCAAACCCAAATGCTTTTACTTTTTTCTCGTAGGTGTCTTTGCCAATTTCCAGTGCTTCCTGTCCGAAGTAAATATTGTCTGAGTACACGAGGGCATCGATCATATTTACGTTTTCTTTATCGTGAACCCGTGTAATTCGATAATTGCCCCAAGATTGATCCTTTTGCCATTTCAGTCCATGAATGGTGCGTACTTTATTAGGTTTTGTGACACCTGTTTCCAGCCCAATGGCCGCTGTAATGGTTTTGAATGTAGACCCTGGTGCATACCGGCTCGCATAGCGAGCTTGGAATGGGAGGTCTGGGTTTTCACTGTATACCTGATATTGCTTAGGTGTGATCCCATTTGTCATGAGATTGACATCGTAGGAAGGGGCGCTGACAAGCGCTAATAGATCCCCCGATGATGGATTCATGATCGTGACGGCCCCTTTTTCACCTTTTAGCTGTTCATAGGTTTTTTTCTGTAAAGAAGCATCAATGGTCAGCTTCACTGTTTTTCCATCTTTTCGATCTGATTTTTGCAATGTTTCTTCAATGCCTGTTTCATCATGGACGATCAGAATGCTTCCGCCATCTTGTCCACGCAGGTTTTTGTCAAACGTAAATTCAAGGCCGGTTTTGCCGATGATTTGATCTGCTTTTAATGCCGGATTTCTTTTGATATCATCTGCATTTGCTTTTCCGACATAGCCGGTGAGATGGGCGGCGGCTTCGTTATAAGGATAGTAACGCATTTCCTTCGTTTGATAGGTGACGCCTTTTACCTCCTTTGGAATCGGCTTTTGCTCTAACATTGATTTGAGCGGGACAAACGTGTCGTCTGTGACCCATGCTTGTTTCAGCTGATTGTCAATCAGTTCTTCGTCTATATCAAACGCCTTGCTGATTTTTTTGATATTGCGTTCTTTTTCTTTCCCTGTTCCGAGTTTACCTGGGATGATGCCAAGTGCGTTTCCACCAGTTGTTTCTGCCAGCGTACGCCCTTTTCGGTCTACAATGTTTCCACGGACAGCAGGGTCTGATTTGACTTTGATAGTATCTCCCTTCTCCATTTGCGGGAAGATGAGATTTGGCTTCCAGTCCACTTTCCACTTGTCATCTTCTTCTGAGAGAACGCCCTTGTAAGAAAGCTTGTGCAGCTTGCCAAAAGACGTTTTCATTGTCACATCATAGGAAAATTGATACCCATTTCCTTTGTCCTGTTTTTCGACGTTGAGCTTTGATATGTTCAGATCATAAGCACCAATTCCGTTAAAGATATTGTCATATTTTTCGGCTAGTTGTTTTTTTGAGAAGTCATTGGCTTTCAAAGACGCACTCGTTACCTCATCAGCCAGCTTCGTAAAGTCTTTCTTCTCCAATTGTTTCGTAAAGGATTCCGCCGCTTTTAAAGCCTCTTTTTCTTTTGAGAAAAGAGTATCTTTTAAGAAAAAGAGAGCAGCTGCTATCACGATGATGCTAAGAAGAGGAATAATGAATTTTTTCTGTTTCCAAAATGATTTTCTTTGATCCTTATACAATGAAAACACCTCAATTTTTGATTAGATCTTCTATATTTTACAGTGATTGCACATGATTTGTATAGTTTCTCCTATGAAAATAGACCAAGGCATCATGTCATGGTTTTGAAAATGGGAGTAAAATGACAGCTGTTTTTATGAAAGATATCTTCATTTTTTCTTATGATTTAAAGGATTTCTTAAGAGATCATCGAATGTGGAAAATTAGAAAAAATATGACAAGCGCTTTCAATAGGGGGGAATTGTTATCGTTTATAAAAAAGTGAATGTAATTGGACTTATTCTTGGACCGACACTCTTCTTGCTCGTTCTGTTTCTCATACCTGAAGATGAATTGACCTATGCTGCGAGGGTAGTCTTGGGCATTACGGCTTGGACGGCAACATGGTGGGTGACAGAAGCACTGCCCATACCTGCAACATCTTTATTGCCCATCATCCTACTGCCGACACTTGGCGGGCTTTCTATGGAACAGACATCAAGGGCTTATGGAGATCCGATCGTCTTTATGTACATGGGAGGATTTATGATTGCTATTGCCATTGAAAAATGGAACTTACATAGAAGAATGGCCTTACACATTTTGAGGGTGATTGGCACAAGAAGTGACCGCATTGTATTAGGTGTCATGATCGCGACTGCTTTTTTATCTATGTGGATTTCGAATGCAGCGACAGCCCTGATGATGCTCCCAGTGGCACTTGCAGTGATTAAAGAGGTCAAGGCTAATGAAGTCTTATCTGGTCCATCTCTTGATCGATTCAGTAAAAGCATCTTATTGTCGGTTGCGTATTCAGCGTCAATTGGTGGTCTAGCAACACTTGTCGGATCTGTGCCAAATGCGGTGTTTGCTGCGATGTCAAAAAAGCTATTAGATCGGGAAATTATGTTTTTTGAATGGTTTTTGTTTGGTTTTCCTGTTGCGATGATTCTGCTCATTCTCTTATTTCTGTATTTGACCAAGGTACAGTTCAAGGTAGAGCACACAGGTGAAATGAGTGTAGCGTTCATTCGAAAGGGATTAGAGAATTTAGGAAAAATGAAACAAGAGGAAAAATGGGTGTTTGTTGTTTTTCTCATGACGGCGTTTTTATGGATTTTTAAGCTCTTTTTGTTTGGAGGGATCACCGTATCTGATACGTCTATCGCCATTTTCGGTGCCATGCTGTTATTTCTCATTCCAGCAACAAATGGAGAGAGAATATTAGAATGGCAGGATATGAAACAGCTGCCGTGGGGGCTTTTGCTTTTGTTTGGAGGTGGGCTTTCGCTCGCTACGGGCTTTGCAGATACCAATCTAACAGGATGGATTGGCGAAAATCTACAGCATTTACATGGGCTTTCGTATATCGTGCTGTTGATCATTTTAACGGGAGCGATTTTGTTTATGACTGAAATTATGTCAAATACAGCTGTTGCCAATATGATTATTCCGATTACGGTAGGGCTTGGGCTTGCGATTGGCATGGAGCCATATGGGTTAATGGCTGCGGCTGCTTTGGCTTCTTCATGTGCGTTTATGCTGCCGATCTCCACACCGCCAAACGCCGCTGTCTTTAGTGCGGACGTGCTGAAAATATCTGATATGGTCAGGGCAGGCTTTTGGTTAAATATCATCAGTATTGTGGTGATTGTCCTTGCGGTGTATTTCTGGCTCCCGATTGTGCTTAAAAGCTGAGCGGGTTACGAAGGTGGCTTTGATCGAATCGAGACGTCGGTGTTTTTGTTTCTTTTGGCTTCGGTGCTGGTGTGGATTATTTGATGTGAGTGTCCTTTGGCGTGTAATAAGCGTGTTAGATCCAGATATGGTGGACTCAAATTCAGCCAAAAACAGCGTGATTTAAGCAAAAAAAAGAGACCGGGAATCCCCGTGTCTCTTTTCTAATGTGTTTCATTAAGATGGCTTTTTCGTCTTGCATAGGTGAAATAGACAACGACACCAATGGCCACCCAGATAAGGAAGGCTCTCCATGTCACCCATGAAAGGGTAGTTGCGAGTGTGATACAAATGACCGCGCTGATAATCGGAAGAACAGGCACGAATGGCACTTTAAACGCTGCTTTGACATTCGGGTGCTTTTTCCGTAAAACGATGACGGCAATTGAAATCACCGTAAAGGCTGCAAGTGTACCGATACTCACTAAATTCGCAAGCGTCGATAAATTCACAAAACCTACGATACATGCTGCGACAGCACCTGTCAGCCAAGTGTTGGCAACGGGTGTTTGCGATTTTGGATGAACATTTGAGAAAATTTTTGGCATGAGTCCATCGCGGCTCATCGCAAAGGTTAAGCGAACCTGCGCATAGACCAAGGCAATTAAAACCGTTGTGATCCCAATAATGGCACCGGCTGATATGATACCTGCCACACTATGAAGGCCAACGACTTGAAGAGCAAATGCGACAGGGTCACTGACATTCAGTTTCGTATAGTGAACCATGCCGGTTAAGACAAAGGACACACCGATGTATAAAATGGTACAAACACCGAGCGCCCCGATAATGCCGATCGGCATCGCCTTTTGCGGATTTTTGACTTCTTCAGATGCATTGGCGATCGCATCAAATCCGAGATAAGCAAAAAAGACTGTTGCCGCGCCTGCGATCACTCCTTCAAAGCCCATCGGCATAAAGGGTGTCCAGTTTTCAGGTTTGACGTAAGCAAAGCCTGAAATGATAAAGAGAAGGACGATGGCAATTTTGATTAACACAATGATGTTATTCAGCTTCGTGCTTTCTTTGACGCCTCTTGAGACGATAAAGGTGATGAGTAAAATAATAAGTGCGCCTGGAAGGTTAAAGACGGCACCATCAGCGGCTCCAGGTGCAGCTGATAAAGCCTTCGGTATGTGCAGACCGAATCCACTGAGCAGTGATTGAAAATAGGACGACCATCCACTTGCTACAGCAGAGAGCGCAATGACATATTCAAGCATGAGATCCCAGCCCATTAAGAAGGCGAGAAATTCCCCAAGTGTGGCGTAGGAATACGTATAGACGCTTCCTGACACAGGAATGGACGAGGAGAATTCAGCGTAGCAAAAAGCAGCAAGGGCGCATGCGATCGCAGCCAAAATAAAAGATATAATAATCGCAGGTCCCGCATCCTTTGCTGCCGCAACCCCCGTAATCACAAAGATACCAGTCCCGACCACGCAGCCAATGCCAAGCAAGATTAAATCAAACGTATTTAACGATCGGCTGAGCCGCTTCGTTTGACTTTCAAGCATGAGCTGGTCGAGAGACTTTTTTCGAAATAAAGAACTCATGTTGACCTCCTAAAGGGATAAATCTTTTCGTAAGACGAATGTTAGTATATGCGTAATTGACAATTTAGTCAATTGGTTGAAAAACGCTTTAAATCACTAAAGTGTTAAACACGAATTTGTGCATAAAAAGAGACATCCGCTGGCAGGTGGAAGGCGGATGTGGTGACGGGGGATCTATGTCTGTTCAGCAAATATTTTTTCATTGAACAGCACACTTGGATGAGTGGGGTAATGGGCGGAGGAGGCAAGGTGATGTGTCTTGGCTTTTTCCAAATCGCCGAGCTGATAATAACAATAGCAAAGCTGGAGATGTGGATACCACGTTTTATACTGTGTGAGTGTGAAGGCTGTTTCGTTTTCAGGAGCCTTCAGCGCCTGCTCATACCAAAAGATCGCTGCCTGATGTTTATTTTGTATTTTTAGATGATCCCCGATCCGGCAGCAAAATTCTGGCCGGGGCTGATCATATAAGAAAGAGCGTAATAATGAGGATAAAGCCGCTTCCTCGAAGCCTACCGCATAATAGCAGTCGGCTAAATATTGGCATGTGCGAATTTCATCCTCAATCCAGCACTGTTTTGTCGCTAAAAATTCATGATAAAAACGAATCGCCCTGACATGCTGCCTGTTATCTCTTAATTCATTGGCAAAGTAAAAGAGATCACGTGGCGTCATGTCCTCTCCTTTTGCGAGCATGTCTTCATAAATTCGCAGGTTGCGCCCAGGCTCACCAGTGGTTGTTTTCTTGCGCTTTTGATGTGTGACGGCTATATCGGCTGGAAAGATGTTGCCATACACTTGAAGAAACTCATGTACGGCCCCGTACCACTGAAAGTTCAAGACACGCTTCACAAGGCGATTTCTTCTATATTTAAAATTCACCCGACCGTCTTGATCAAATCCCACATGATAAAACATTGAGACGGCATCCACCGAAGGATCAAGCGTCTCTTTGAGCTGAAGAAGTTTTTGACGGTCTTCTTCAAGCAGAACATCGTCAGCATCAAGCCATAAAATATACTCTTTCGTTGCATGTGAGAAAGCGAAATTGCGGGCTTTTGCAAAGTGCTGAACCCATTCGAAATCAAGTACCTGTGCTGAAAAGGAGTGAGCAATCTCCTTCGTACGATCTGTTGACCCTGTATCAACAATGATCATCTCATCTACAATGTCTTGGACAGAGGAAAGGCAGTCCGCTAACACCTCCTCTTCATTTTTCACAATCATACATAAGCTAATGGTTACCATCTTTAGATCACCTCTTCATAGTGTATCGAGCAGCAAAAGGAAACATTCTTTTCAGCAGCGGGTTTTTTTAAAACTAGTTTTCTGCTACTGGCTGATTTAAAATAAAGGGAGAATCTATGTAAGGGCTGATAAAAATGAGTTTATTGAATGTTGAAGGATTATATAAAACATATGGCGAGAAAACGCTGTTTGATCATATTTCTTTTCATATAGAACCAAAGGAACGCATCGGATTGATTGGACCAAACGGAACAGGAAAGTCAACGCTCCTAAAGGTCATTGCGGGACTTGAATCGTTTGAGGAGGGTGACATCTCGAAAGCAGGGACACTTGATATCGAATTTCTCGAGCAAGACCCTGAAATGAGCGGGGATGAAACGATTCTTGATTACATTTTTTCTGGAACGGCACCCATGATTCAAGCGATGAAGGCGTATGAACAGGTGCTAGCCGATTTAGAGCATGATCCGCAAAATGAAGCAAAACAAGAAGCGCTGATGCGCATGCAAAATCGAATGGATCAGGAAGACGCATGGGATGCGAACCTGTCAGCAAAAACGATTTTGACAAAGCTTGGCGTCAAAGATGTGAGCCGCTCTGTTCATGCCTTATCAGGCGGACAGAAAAAGCGTGTCGCGATTGCTAAAAATTTAATTCAGCCTGCGGGATTGCTGATTTTAGATGAGCCAACCAACCATCTCGATAATGCAACGATTGAATGGCTCGAAGGATATTTGAGTCAATACAGCGGTGCTGTCATTCTGGTGACGCATGATCGTTATTTCCTAAACCGTGTGGCCAACCGAATTTATGAATTGAATCAAGGGCAGCTCTATACGTATAAAGGAAATTATGAAGTCTTTTTAGAAAAAAGAGCCGAACGAGAAGCAGAAGCTCAGGTGAAAGAAACGAAGCGTCAAAACTTACTCAGACGAGAGCTTGCATGGCTGAGAAGAGGAGCAAAAGCAAGATCGACGAAGCAAAAAGCACGCATCGGCAGAGCCGAAGAGCTGATGGATCAAAAAGGGCCTGATGCGAAAGGAGAGCTTGATTTCGCTATCGGCTCGCACCGCCTAGGAAAACAAGTCATAGAGGCAGAAGACTTATCAATTTCATTTGCTGGCCAGACCCTTGTGGAGCGGTTTACAGATTTAGTCGTGCCGGGCGACCGGATTGGATTTATCGGACCGAATGGAGTCGGCAAAACGACTCTTCTTAACTGTCTAGCGGGTAAAATAGAACCGACTACAGGACAATTGACCATTGGACAAACCGTTCGCATTGGCTATTACACGCAGGATCACAAGGAAATGGATGAAGAACTGACCATCATTGAGTACATCAAGGAAACAGCTGAGATCGTCAAGACATCTGATGGCGCCATCGTGACAGCAGAGCAAATGCTAGAACGGTTCCTATTCCCAAGATCCATGCAGCGGACGTTTATTCGCAAGCTGTCAGGGGGAGAACGCCGCAGATTGTATTTATTGAAAGTCTTAATGGAAGAACCAAATGTTCTCTTTTTAGATGAGCCGACGAACGATCTTGATACGGAGACCCTCAGCATTTTAGAGGATTATTTAGAACAGTTTCCTGGCGTTGTCATGACCGTATCGCATGATCGTTATTTCTTAGACCGAGTGGTTCATCGTCTGCTTGTCTTTGAAGGAAATGGCCGCATTTCACACTACCAAGGCGCTTACAGCGATTACATGGAGCAAGAAAAAGAGGCGAAGCGGACAGAGACAAAGCCTGCTGAGAAACAAGTAGAAGCGGCACCTAAAAAGAGAAAAAAACTTTCTTATAAAGACCAGCTTGAATGGGACGGAATTGAAGACCGGATACAGGCTTTAGAGGAAAAACACCAGCAGCTTGAATCCAGCATTGCGGAGGCAGGCAGTGATTTTGGAAAAATTCAAGAGCTGATGGACGAACAAAAAGCCGTTGCTGAAGAACTAGAACAAGCAATGGACCGCTGGACAGAACTATCGCTGATGATTGAGGAATTAGAGAGTCATGACTAAGAAATAAGAAACCTGTAGAGTTGATCTACAGGTTTTTTTGATAAGAGCATTTCGCATAGGCATCATGCTGATGAATGGATTCCTCATTACGACACTCGACTTGAAAGCCCCTGACCCATGGCTGCTCATATAATTCGATGGCCATTAACCTTGTGAGATCTTCTACAAAGCGTGGATTTTCATAAGCCTCTTCTGTCACTTTCTTTTCATCAGGTCTTTTAAGCACAGGATAGAGCGGTGCACTCGCATTGGACTCAATGATATGTAAAAGAGCTGCTTTCATGTCTTCAGGAAATGATGTTTGTTCAAACAACTCTACCTGAATGGAAACAGAGCCACGCTGATTATGTGCACCGTATTCACTAATTTCTTTAGAACAAGGACATAATGTGGTGACTTGTGCATCGCAGCCAATATGACAGGTCCATCCATCCTTTTCATGAAAATGAATGTCATATGTGATTGTCGCATGCATCAAACCCGATTTCCCGGTGACTGGGCTTTGCTTTTCCATGTACCAAGGGAAGGAAACTTGAACCGAGGCAGATGACTGATTCATCTGACGGGTAAGCGCTGCTGTCAATGCTTTTAAGCTATTCACATCAAGCGGCTTGCCGCTTTCGTAAAACGAGTGCAGCTGTTCAGTGAGACGGCTCATATGAATGCCTTTTTCGTGAGCTCTCAGGGAGGTACTCAGTGCAAAGTCAGCAGAAGTTATTTGGTCCTGCGGTGCCGTTTTAGACAAAATTCGTACAGGATAAGACACGCGGCAGATGCCGACTTGTTCAAGATGAAAATAAAAGTCCTGCTCCGTCTTTTGGATGTCAGTCATGTTCTCTTTTTGAGGGGGCTTCGTTCCAAGGCTTGGCGGTACAGATCCGAATTGTTGGTGTCGTTCTTTTTTGGGTGGAAAAGAAAACATGAGATCCCTCCTTTAAATCGTAATTATTACTATTTATTTTGCATCAAAACACGAGAAAAATCAAGAGTGCAAACATTTACGTTTACGTTAAGGTTATAAAGGTGTATAATAAATCATGAATTGATGAGCAGGAGGCACTGGCAATGGAATGGATGAAAATTGATCAAGTGGCGAAAAGAAGCGGACTGACCAAACGGACGATACGTTTCTATGAAGAGATTGGTTTATTATCAGCACCAAAGCGGACAGAGGGCGGTGTCAGACTTTACTCAGAGGACGACATGGAAGAACTAGAGAAAGTGATGCAGGCAAAAGAGGTACTTGGGTTTTCTTTACAAGAGCTTCAATCGTTTATGGAAATAGGAAAGCAGCTTGAGCTGAATAAAGAGGGTTACTTGCTGTCGCTTGATCCGAAGGAACGATTAGAGAAGCTGTTAGATATTGAGGCGCAGCTGTCTGTACAGCATCAATTGATTACAAAAAAGCTTGAAACGATTCAATCTTTTAAAAAGGATCTTGAAACGATGAAAGAAAGAGCGGCTCATGCAATTGAGCAATTACAAAAATAAACACCTCTGCGTGTTTATTTTATTTTGTCAACATTTGAAGGAAAGGTTCTGATGGAATGAAGGAAGAAGAAGTGTTGAAACAGCGTACAAGTCTGCTTAGGCAGCCGAAAGCCGTCTGGGCTGTTGCCTTTGCGTGTGTGATTTCATTTATGGGGATAGGACTTGTGGACCCGATCTTGCCAGCCATTGCATCACAATTAGATGCATCTCCAAGTCAGGTCTCCCTTTTATTTACGAGCTACTTACTTGTGACCGGCTTTGTCATGTTTTTTACCGGCTTTATCTCTAGTCGGATTGGTGCGAAATGGACGTTATTAGTAGGACTCATTTTTATTATTGTCTTTTCTGCTTTAGGCGGTACCTCTTCAACGATTAATGAATTAATCGGCTTTAGAGGCGGATGGGGCATTGGGAATGCCTTATTTATTTCAACTGCCCTCTCTGTCATTGTCGGTGTGTCTGTTGGAGGAAGTGCGAAGGCCATTATTTTATACGAGGCTGCACTAGGTCTTGGGATTTCGGTTGGACCGCTGCTTGGCGGAGAGCTTGGGACGATCTCTTGGCGCGGGCCATTCTTTGGCGTTGCGGTGTTAATGCTTGTTGCTCTTTTAGCCATTACGTTTATGCTCCCGCCGATGCAAAAACCTCAGAAAAAGGTGAAATTATTCGAGGCTGTGGGGGCGTTAAAATATAAAGGGCTATTAACGATGGCATCTGCGGCTTTCTTATACAATTTTGGTTTCTTTGTGCTTTTAGCCTATTCGCCATTTGTGCTTCATCTGGATGAGCATGGTCTTGGTTATGTCTTCTTTGGATGGGGACTATTTTTGGCCGTGACATCCGTCTTCTCAGCGCCGGTCATTCATCGCAAGCTTGGGACATTGACTTCCCTTGTGGTTCTGTTTGCTTCATTTGCTGTGATTTTATTCGGCATTGGGGTATGGACTTCACATGTTGTAGTCGTCATCTGCGGAATTGTTATTGCTGGGGGCATCCTTGGCATGATCAATACAGTGCTCACGACCGCTGTGATGGGATCGGCGCCGATTGAACGTTCGATTGCTTCATCCTCTTACAGTGCTGTGCGGTTTATTGGGGGCGCGATTGCTCCTTGGATTGCCGGCGTACTTGCTGAATCTTACACAGCAAGCACCCCTTACTATGTAGGGGCGGCTGTCGTTCTGTTAGGCATGATCATCCTGCTTCTTGGCCGTAAACATCTCGTCAATATTCAAGCAGGTCATTAAATAGAAAAAAGCCTTATATCTTATGCAGATATAAGGCTTTTTTGTTAAAGTACTTTGGTTGTCCAAGTTTCACAATTCCATGTGTCGGTTGCAACATCTTGATAAAATTCAGGTTCGTGAGAGATCAATAAGACGCTCCCTTTGTATTCTTTTAACGCTCGTTTTAGTTCTTCTTTGGCATCGACATCCAAGTGATTGGTCGGCTCATCGAGAACAAGTAAGTTGGTTTCTTCGTTGATCAGCTTGCAAAGACGGACCTTTGCTTTTTCTCCTCCGCTTAATACAGACACGCGGCTTTCAATATGCTTTGTCGTTAATCCGCATTTTGCAAGAGCGGCTCTGACTTCATATTGCGTGTAAGAAGGGAAGGTACTCCACACCTCTTCAATACAAGTGTTGCTGTTTTGCTCTTTTACTTCTTGCTCAAAGTAGCCAATATGCAGGAATTCTCCGCGTTCCACCTCACCAGAAATTGGCGTGATTTCTCCAAGAAGACTTCGCAGCAATGTCGTTTTTCCGATACCGTTAGCGCCGTATAACGCAATTTTTTGCCCGCGTTCCATTTTCAGATTCAATGGACGAGAGAGCGGTTCATCATAACCAATGACCAAATCTTTTGTTTCAAAAATCAATTTCCCGGAAGTTCGTGCCAGCTTAAAGTGGAATTCAGGCTTTGGCTTTTCTGCTGCCAATTCAATCATATCCATCTTATCCAGTTTCTTTTGACGGGACATGGCCATATTTCTTGTGCTGACACGCGCTTTGTTTCTTGCAACAAAATCCTTTAATTCAGCGACTTCCTGCTGCTGCCTTTTATAAGCTGCTTCAAGCTGCTGCTTTTTGACTTCGTACACTTGTTTAAATTGATCATAATCACCAACATAGCGAGTGAGCTCTTGATTTTCAACATGATAAATCAAGTTAATGACGCTGTTTAAAAATGGAATATCATGTGAAATGAGGATAAACGCATTTTCATATTCCTGTAAATAGCGCTTCAGCCACTCAATATGCTGCTCATCTAAATAGTTGGTTGGCTCATCGAGAAGGAGAATTTCTGGCTTCTCCAACAGCAATTTCGCAAGCAATACTTTTGTACGCTGTCCGCCGCTCAGCTCCGTCACATCACGGTCCAGCCCAAGATCCGTTAACCCAAGACCTCTCGCTATTTCTTCGACCTTGGAATCAATGATATAGAAATCATTGTTTGTGAGCGCATCTTGAATGACGCCAACTTCCTCTAACAGCTTTTCCAGCTCATCAGGATCGGCTTCACCCATTTTGCCGTAAATGTCATTCATCGCAGCTTCCATGGAAAATAAATAGTGGAATGCATCTTGAAGCACTTCGCGGATCGTTCTTCCCTTTTCTAGCACAGTATGCTGATCAAGGTAGCCGACACGGACATTTTTTGCCCATTCGACTTTTCCTGCATCTGGCTCCAGCTTGCCAGTAATAATATTCATAAACGTTGACTTTCCTTCACCGTTGGCGCCAATTAAGCCGACATGCTCGCCTTTTAATAAACGGAAGGAGACTTCGTGAAAAATGGCTCTGTCGCCAAAGCCATGGCTTAAATCTTTAACAGATAATATCATTTTTTACACCTCAAATAGATTCAAAACGGCTAGTGCCTCTCATGATTATATCGAACTGTCCGGCTCGATAAAAGCATCAAAAGAAAAATTGCGTTTCAAAGCTGATTTTGAGATACTAAAGGATAGATTGAATGAGGATAAAGGAGATCGACATGATAGAAAATTGGGCATTTTTGAAAGAAGCAAAGCCATTTATTCAGGAAAACTTTCAAGCGGCTGGCTTCGAAAAACCAACAGCTATACAAGAAAAAACAGCAGAGTGGATTACGGAGAAGCGTGATGTGATCGCGGAATCGCCTACGGGAACGGGGAAGACACTGGCGTATGTGTTGCCGCTTTTAAATAAAATCGATGTGAATATCAAACACCCGCAAGTCTTAATCTTGGCACCTTCAAGAGAGCTTGTGATGCAAATTTTTGATGTCGTGCAAGAGTTCAAACAAGGATCAGACATCAAAGCGGTCTCCTTGATTGGTGGAGCGAACATCAAAAAGCAGCAGGAAAAACTAAAGAAACACCCGAACATCGTTGTCGCAACACCTGGCCGTGTACAGGAATTAATCAAAATCAAAAAACTGAAAATGCATGAAGTGAAAACGGTCGTGCTAGATGAAGCAGATCAGCTTCTTGTGCCAGAGCATATGAAAACGATCCAAGCGATCATTAAATCCACATTAAAAGAAAGACAAATCCTCTGTTTTTCTGCGACGCTGAAAGAGGAAACGGTTCAACTGATTAAACAAATGACGTCTGAACCAGAAGTATTGAAAATTGCCAGAAGTGAGGAAGAAGCGCAGAAAGTAGGACACTATTATCTGTTATGTGATCAGCGTGATAAAGTGAAATTACTGCAAAAGCTATCACGCCTTGAGGACATGCAGGCGCTCGTCTTTGTGCGTGATATTACGAATTTAAGCATTTATGCAGAGAAATTAGCGTATCACCATGTCGACCTTGGTGTGCTTCATAGTGAAGCGAAAAAAGCAGAGCGTGCTATCATCTTAAAGGAATTTGAACAGCGTGAATTTCCGCTTCTCCTTGCAACAGATATCGCAGCAAGAGGCATCGATATTGACGATCTGCCGTACGTAATCCATGCCGACCTGCCAAACGAAGAAGGCTATATCCACCGTTCAGGCAGAACCGGGCGCGCAGGAAAGGAAGGGGCTGTCATCAGCCTAGTCACACCTCAAGAGCATGCAACGCTCAAAAAAATGGCGAAAAAGCTGAATCTTTCGCTTCAGGAAATTGTTTATAAGCAAGGCCAGCTGCATCTTGCCCCCAAGCAGGCATAAAAAAGGACCCTTCCACATGGAGGGGCCTTTTTTATTATGAAATTTTGACAAGCTGTTTTCCGACATTTTCACCTTTGAATAGTCCAAGGAATGCATCAGGAATGTTGTCAAAGCCTTCAATGATTGTTTCTTTATAAGTCAGTTTGTCTTCTTTTACCCATTGTGCGAGATATCTTGCAGCCTCTTCAAAACGATCTGAATAGTTGGCAACAATGAAGCCTTGCATCAATGCGCTTGTTTTAATGAGTTTTGTTTGCACACGCGGTCCGATGTCCTCGCTTGCGCTAATGTTATAAGACGAAATCGCGCCGCACACTGGAATACGTGCAAAGCGGTTCAAATGATTCATCACGGCATCAGAAATTTCGCCGCCAACATTGTCAAAATACACATCGACGCCGTTAGGGCACGCCTTTGCTATGGCATCATCTAAATCATTTGTTGTTTTATAATTAATCGTTTCATCAAAGCCCAGCTCTTTTAAGTAAGCCAGCTTGTCATCAGATCCGGCAATCCCAACGACGTGTGCGCCTTTGATCTTAGCAATTTGTCCCACAACGGAACCAACAGCACCTGCGGCTCCAGAAATGACAACGGTCTCGCCTTCTTTTGGCTGGCCAATCGCAAGAAGTCCGAAATAAGCGGTTTGCCCTGGCATGCCCAAAATTCCTAAATAATAGGACAATGGCGCAATGGATGGATCAATTTTAGTCAGAGATTCAGCTTTGGCTGTGGAATATTCTTGCCAGCCAAGGAATCCAAGAACAAAATCCCCTTTTTCAAATTGAGGCGAATTGGATTCAACGACTTCTCCGACAACACCGCCCTGAATCACTTCATTTAGCTTGAATGGAGGTGTATAGGATTTTGTATCCTGCATTCGTCCTCTCATATAAGGATCTACAGAAACATATTTCGTTTGAATCAAGACTTCGCCATCTTGCGGCACAGGTATATCGACTGTTTCAAAATGAAAAACATCTTTTGTAGGTAATCCTTTTGGACGTTTGGCTAATTGAATTTGCTTTTGTTGACTCATGTCAAATCCTCCCTTTCACTTGCAGCCTAGATTTACATTAACATGATGCTTCTTTTCATTCAAAACATACGGTCTTTTTCAAACACATACAAAAAAGCAGCCGCCATCTCATAGATGAGGACTACTTTTTTGGAAGGCAACAGAGAGGAGCGGCGGTAGACAGCCAAACAGCTGATACACGTCCGCATCACGTTCTTTTAACAAATATTCGTTCGCATTTTGCATGGAGGCTTTCATCATATCGCGCGTCACAAAAGGAAAAAGGATATTCAAGTATGAGGACAACAGGTCTTGTGGATCTTGTTCAATCGACTCGATATCTCCAATGTTAATGATGATTGAAAAGAGATAATCAATGGAGATGCGAAAGTGCTGTTCAGCAAACAATGTAAGCGGCTTTGCTTTTGCTTCTTCAGGATTCCACTTCTGAAAAAGCTGTTTCACCAAATCACTGACAACCCAAGCATTAAACTGCTGCTCCGCTGAAAAGTAATACATCAGCTCTACCTCATTTCTAGCCTCCAGTATAAGAATTGTACAACAAAACAGCAGGGATGAATACAATATTTCAGAAAATTTAGTCATTTTTACAGGATTTTTGTCAAAAATAAGCCAATAGGCACGGTTAGTACACAATGTAAAATGGATGTGCTCAAGGAAGGTTTAATGACAAAAGTGACGGGTAAAAGATTCGTAAGACGCTAAAGGAGGAATATAAAATGAAACCTGTTGTAAGAGAGTATTCAAATGATGAGACACTTCAAAGAGATGTAGAGCAATTAAAAGCACTCGGTGTAGCAAGAGAGGACATTTATGTTCTGTCCCATGACGATGATCGTACAGAGCGTATTGCTGGAAATGCAGATGCTAATACGATAGGTCAAAGAGAAGTTGGACTTAAACATGCTGTTGGGAACATCTTTAGTAAAAAGGGCGATGAGCTCCGAAATAAAATCCATGAAATTGGTTTCTCTAAAGAAGAAGCTGAGAAATTTGAAGAACATTTAGACGAAGGAAAAGTCCTTCTCTTTGTGACAGACCATGAAAAAGTGAAAACTTGGGCATAAACGCCAACTGAAAAAAGCCTCTTACTTTCGTAAGGGGCTTTTTTTCATGCCGATATCTCTGAAGGAGAGAACATATCTTTTTTACTATAATAAGAAAAAACAGCAGATTGGAATAAACAGTAAATCATCTAATTGAAAATACAGATATACCAAAGAAAATGATCGGAAATGAGAAAAGAATAGTAAAAATTTCACAAAAATCCATTCGGGAAATAATCATTGTATCTTTCGATTTTGTTTCAAAATGTAATAAAAATCTTGTGTAATTTAGTAGATAAATTTCTTAGTTCTATTGGTTTATGTTGTATTTTTGTGTAGAAATAAGTGTTTTGAGGTCAAAAAACCACGAAAAATACCTGTATTTTCAATTAGAAAATTCATTTTAATGTTTAGGAAATAATTTGTTGACAAAATAATCTAAAAACAATATATTTGGCTTATTCCAATCATTGTGGAAGTAGTTGTTAAATATCTGATGAGTTTATTCAAGGCACATTCTAGTGAGAGGTGGTGTCATAAAACCAAGGTACAAGCGCTTTTAAGAGAAAAAGCTTGCTTGGAATATTTCTACTAAAACATAAGAAAACGGTCTTTTACAATGGTAGCCGATCTAAACAGTAGATTGACCTTTCTACTATGATCCCTTTGCAAGAGATATTCAAAAGACGTTATGTTCTTGTCTAAGAGAGAAAGCGGTTTCAATAAAGGCTGTGAGTTGATCGAACGGTGAAGGAGGTGAACTCATATGAAAAAAAGAGACAATAAGCTGAGGCGCTGCAGCTCTCAAATGGCTGCATATGAGGATGCATGCTGAAAAAGAAGAGTGAACATGTGGGATGCTACTCTCCTTTTTCAGAAAACAGATTTTCCTAAAAAATCCATCTTTCATTTTAACATAAGGTTTTTGGCTTGAAAATGACCTTTGCCCGAAAAGTCGATTTTGAATAGAAGGAGGTCCTGTGATGAAAAAAGCTTTATACCATGAAGACAGTGGGTTGTATCTAGAAAAAATGCGTATGGCATTTCAAGAACATTATGAGAAAAGAACAGATATGTGGTCTACTGATCCATCCTTAACAGATGCAGCCGTGATGTCATTAAAGGCATGGCATTCACGGGAAAAGAATGCACTTGCTTCTGTGCTCGATATCGGGTGCGGGAACGGCCGGGCACTTGAACATTTAAGGGGGCTTTCTGCATATGTCGGTATCGACCTGTATGAGCATGAGGAGTGGGAAGGATTACAGAAAAGAGAAACGGTTCCTGTCCATTTTGTTCATCAAGATTTTATGTCCTGGTCGATGGATCAGGGACGCGGGATGCAGTTTGATTTAATTTTAGATCATGGCTGCTTTCATCACCAGCATCCTGATGATCATGAGCGTTATTTAAAACAGGTCTCCTCTTTGCTTCATGAAGGCGGCGTCTTCTCACTTGTTGTATGGGGAGAAGAGTGGAGAACAGGGTTGATCGGAGAAGATGGCCGTTTCCACTTTTCATTTTCAGACTCTCAGCTTGGAGAAAGAATTTGTTCATCAGGTCTGGAGCTTGTATCGATTACACCATTAAAAGCAAAGGCCGGCATTAGCCAGCATCATGTCATTGCCGTCAAAATCTAGTACAAAGGTGATCACTCAAACCTAGCAGAGGTGTTCATTCTAATAAAGAGCATGCATCATGTAAGAATCGAAAGGCGTTAACATCGTATGAACCAAGATTTCTGCTCCTTTGTACTGGACAAGACCTAGATTGAAACATTGCTAGAAGAGGTGGAACGGAAACATTTTTGCGAAAATCAAGGTCTGAACGATGAGAGGCATCGCACATCTATATTCTTCTTTTTAGGCATGAGTGCCGCTTGAAATAGGAGCACACATGTTAAGTAAGGGAGTGCGGACACATATTCATCACTCCATCACTGCGCTATGAGAGTCGATTTGGGTGCAGCGATGAATAGGGGGGAGACAAATGAACAAGTTTGTAGATGAATTACAATCAATGATTCATCATTTTACCTTTCAAGAAAAAAACTATTTGCTCGTGGGGCCAGTGAACCTGCCGATCTCCATTCAACATGAAGAAGTGCCATTTAAATGGTATGCCTTCGCACCTGTTGAAGGGGAGACAAAACCAACGATCGAATCTATTGTCCAAATGAGTACCGCGCAGCAAACCTTTTCCTCTTGTCTCTTATTTGGCGACTTTGAAAATGAGGTGCCGCCGCTAGTGCGAATTCATAGTGTCTGCCAAACAGGGGATGTGTTTGGGTCACTGAAATGTGACTGCGGTCCACAGCTTGCGTTATCGCTGAAGAAAATCACCGATTACGGTAAAGGCATGCTCGTATATATGGCCAATCAAGAAGGGCGGTCAATTGGGCTGATGGCGAAAGCATTGACGTATAAATTACAGGAAATGAAGCTGGATACATTTGAAGCCAACCGCCTAATCGGGTGCGGAGATGATGACCGGCATTACGAGGAGGCAGCGGCTGTTCTGCACTATTTAAACAAAGGGAAACCAATGCACCTCCTAACGAACAATCCAGATAAAGTCGATTCCATTGCTGCCTACGGTCTTCCTGTTTTGCGGTTTGATCATACGGTCGAAGCCTCTCTCTATAATGAAGCCTATTTAAAGGCAAAAGCAGCCTCGGGGCATATGGTCGATGAGAAAAAATTAATTAATCAGTAGATGAGTTTACTTTAAAGAAGGCGGGAGAAAAGCGTGAAACCAGAAATCAATTGGATTCAAATCCCAAGCGGCTATGCAACGATTGGAAGTAATGAAGAAGATATGAAAAAGGCATCAGAATTCTGGAAGGACAAGCTTCTCAATCCAACCTACGGCCGTGAGAAAAAATTTCAAAAATGGCTGTACAAAGAATTTCCATCCTATCAGCCGTATATCAATGAATTTTTTATTTCAGATACGGTCGTCACCAATGAATGGTATCAAAGCTACTGTGATGAAACAGGCCAGGCGTACCCGGAGAGCTTAACGAATCAAGAGCTTGGTGGCGGGAAAGATCATCCGGCTTGGGGCATGGATATCGAGGAAGCCTTCTCGTTCTGCCAGTGGCTGAGCGGGAAACTTGGGATAGACGTGTCGATTCCTACTGAAGAAGAATGGGAATATGCTGCCCGGGGAAATACGAGAAATCAATACCCGTGGGGAGATGAGTTTGATCCTTCTTTATGTAATACGTTCGAATCAAATATTGAAAAAACGACGCCTGTCCGTCAATACAAAAAGGGCAGATCCTTATTTGGTCTTTATGATATGGGGGGCAACGTCGAGGAATGGGTCAACACCAAATATCATGTATACGAAGGCGGCATCGAGGTCGTAGATGATTTAACGGAGACGCTTGGCAGTGATTACTACATTTTAAAAGGCGGCTCCTTTGCAAGAGGCGGAGATTTATGCAGAGTCGCCAGAAGACACGGGAAGCATCCAGATCCCGTTTTTCGATTTACTGGCTTTCGTGTAGTGACTCGTCAAAAACAACATATAAAGGTGGGAGTGTAAAATCATGCATAGAGGACCGATTACATCTGTTTTATCAACTCAGCAGGACCAAATTGTTTACACTGGCGGCTATGACCGTTGTATTTATAAGTGGAACCGGGCAACAGGAGAAGGAACGTTTATTGGAAGTCACGAGCATATCATTAACTCTTTATCTCTTTCTGAAAACGGAAAGTATTTAGCGAGTGCATCGTCAGACTACACCATTCAATTGTATGATACAGGCACTCATACTCGAATTCGCACCCTGTTTGGTCATGCGGATGATGTAGAAGCCGTCGCCTTTGCCAAACAGGATACCTTACTAGTATCGGTGTCTAGAGATAGAAGGTGCTTAGTGTGGGATATCGAAACAGGAGCTATTTTAAGAGAATTCCATGGACATAGCAAAGATGTATTAGCTGTATGGATACATGGCGATAAAGCTTATACAACAGGTGATGATGGCTACGTTCTTGTATGGCTGTATGATACAGGAGAAATTGTAGGGGAAATTGGTCCGTTTGATTATGAGCTGGACACAATCAGCGGCAGCAATCAAAAAGAAGTGTTCGCTCTTGGCAGAGACGATGGCACCGTCATTATTTATGATGCGGTTACTTTACAGGAGAAAAAAATCATTAAAGCCCATTTACAGGGCGTCAAGCGGGTGAACTTTTCTCCAAGCGGCAATTACTTGCTGACAGCAGGCTATGACCATTTAATTAAGCTGTGGAATTATGAAACAGGGGATTTAGTCGATACGTTGCTGCCTCATAAATATCAGTGGGAGCGCTCGCTTGTCTGGACGGAGGATGAGAAATCGATCCTAGGAGCCAGCTTTGGAAAAACGTATTGTGAATGGTCTATTGAAAAGGGAAAAGTTGTATCAGATGAGATTGAAATGGCGACACCATCTATTAATGATATTGCGCTGACTGATGCGGGAGATATCATCACAGCATCAGATGACGGAAAATTCAGAAAGAACGGGATTGAAATCGCTAAATCGACAGGCGTTTTAACAAATGGAGTGGCCGTCGCACGAGATGGAAGCTATTATGCGTGGGGAGATCATGCAAGTCAGGTGCATATTGTTCATGAATCATTACAGCAAATGGTTTCGTTTGATCTCAACACAGGGCCGGTCAACAGTGTGTATTTCCACGAGGAGGATCGGCAATTCTATATTGGAACTTACGGCGGTTATGTACATGTCATTTCGACAGAACATTTAAAGGAAATTGGCCGTTCCAAAGCACACGATTGTGCTGTTAAAGCATTAAAAGTAGAAGGAGATCATATCATCACAGCCGCGGTAGAAGGAACCATCTGTCTTTTAGATAAGAAGAGCTTGTCTTTAAAAGCGAAATATATCGGAGCGACAGAGCTGTTAAATGATGTATTCATTGATAGTAAAAGAGATCGTATTGCCATTGTCAGCCGTGACAAGAATGTGAGATTGTTTGATTTGCATACAGGAAGAATTTTAGACCAGCATAATGAACACCAGTATTCTATTAAATCTGTCTCTGTCACAGACTCTGGCTATATTGTGAGCGGAGATTATTGGGGCTATATCGTTGTGTGGAATCCAGAGCTGGAGTTCAATACCGGCCCAATTAGAATTGCCAAGAATGGGATTAGTGCCATCAGACAATTAGACAATGATGTATACGCAAGCTCATATGACGGCGGGATTTATCATATTCGAGAAGATGGCACACATACTGAAGTACTGCGCTTATTTGAACAATTTCCGAAAGAAGTAATCTCTCATTAAGAAAAAGAATGTAAGCGGGGGATTCTCATGATAAGTGTTTGCAAGGAACATATGAAAAAAGGCTTGACTGTACTCAATTGTCCGCATGTGCTCCTCATTAATAAATATGAATTACGCAAATGCTGTTTTTGTAAACAACGAGCATCATATAAACTTTTTTATTCCTTGCCTTACTATGATCGATCTGAAAAGAAACGGATGGAAAAAATATGAGAATAGAACTCCTTCATTTCCTGAAGGAGTTCTTTCCCTTGAAAGAGAAGAAAGGAGACTCACATGAAAGACGATGTTTTTTATATGAAGCTGGCGATTGCCAACGCAAAGGCAATGAAAGGGCAAACCTCCCCAAACCCGCTTGTCGGTGCAGTCATTGTACAGCAAGGTGAGATTGTTGGGATTGGTGCTCACATGAAGGCGGGCGAACCTCATGCTGAAATTCATGCGCTGCAAATGGCAGGGGAAAAGGCAAAGGGAGCTGACATGTATGTGACGCTTGAACCTTGTTCGCATCATGGGAAAACGGGTCCTTGCACGGAAGCCATTATCAAAAGTGGTGTGAAACGTGTAGTCATTGCGACGCAAGACCCAAATCCGCTTGTCGCAGGTAAGGGGGTTACCATGTTGAAACAAGCAGGGATCGAAGTAGATGAAGGAATATGTAAACAGGAGGCGGACGGCTTAAATGTGCCTTTTTTTCATTTCATTCAATCAGACCTTCCTTACGTCATATTAAAATCAGCCATTTCGTTAGACGGGAAAATTGCAACATCTCATCTTGAAAGCAAATGGATCACAGGAACAGAAGCGAGGAAAGAAGTGCAGCAATTTCGTCAAGAAGCCGATGCTGTGATAACAGGCGTCGACACGATTATTCAAGATGATGCAGGTCTTATTGTGAAAGATTCAATGGCGACCCAGCCCATTCGTGTCATTTTAGATTCCACATTAAGGATTCCGCTTCATGCGAAATGTTTAACAGATCATATGACGGAAACCATTATTTGCACCTCGCACATGTATGATCAGAAAAAGTATGAACAGCTGGTAGATAAAGGGCATCAAGTCTATGTCACAAGCGGAGAGCAGCGGACAAATATTCATGACGTGTTACGAATGCTGAAGGAACGTTCTGTCATGTCAGTTCTCGTTGAAGCAGGAGGAAATGTGAGTGCGTCCTTTTTAGAAGAATCACTAGTCAATGAAGCCGTCATTTATATGGCACCTTTATTAATCGGTGGAAAACATGCACCTACTTTTTTTGAAGGAGAAGGGGTGAAAAAACTAAAAGAAGCGATCCGTCCAGCAGATATTGAATATAGTATGGTTGGAAAAGATATCAAAATGACAATAAAATTCTAATAAATGTAAGACTTTGTGCATCGAGCGCAAGGTCTTTTCAATACTTCTTGATAAAAATAAAAGTGTACATACACCTTTCCAAGGAATGATGAATACGATGGATGGGGGGTGATTCCATGAGAAGATGTAGACTATGCGGAAAGACATATCCAACTCATTCGACAGACCACTACCAAAAAGGAAGCTGGTATGATGCGTATAAGGATGACGGCTGGGAATGTGATAGTTGTAAGAAAGGGAAATCTGGAAAGCCAGGGAAACCAGTGAAAAATCCTTGCTGTGGAAAAGATCCTTGTGTTTGTGTGATTCAAGGTCCGCCAGGCGGGAGAGGAAGAAGAGGTCCAGCAGGTCCAGCAGGTGCAGTGGGTCCAGCGGGTCCAGCAGGCCCGGCAGGAGCAACTGGAGCCACTGGTGTAGGCTTAACGGGCATCGTGGCATTTGATCCAGCGGTAGCCCCAACCTATCCAGTAGGTCAAGTCGTGACATTCAATGGAAGTACGTATGTGGTGAATTCAGCGCCGCCAACAGGTACGCCAGGTACGTCACCAGATTATACATTGTTAGCAGCTGCTGGTGAAACGGGTGCAACCGGAGCAACAGGTACAGGAGCGACCGGTGCGACAGGAGATACAGGTGCGACTGGAGTTACCGGAGCAACCGGAATCACAGGAGCCACAGGAGCAACAGGTACAGGAGCAACCGGTGCAACAGGTGATACGGGAGCGACTGGAGTTACCGGAGCAACTGGGATCACAGGAGCCACAGGAGCAACAGGTACAGGAGCAACCGGTGCAACAGGTGATACGGGAGCGACTGGAGTTACCGGAGCAACCGGGATCACAGGAGCCACAGGTACAGGAGCGACCGGTGCAACAGGAGCAACCGGTGCGACTGGAGTTACCGGAGCAACCGGGATCACAGGAGCCACAGGAGCAACCGGTGCAACAGGAGATACCGGCGCCACCGGAGTCACCGGAGCGACCGGAGATATCGGGGCCACCGGAGTCACAGGAGCAACAGGAGCAACAGGAGCAACAGGAGCAACAGGAGCAACAGGAGATACTGGCGCCACCGGAGTCACCGGAGCGACCGGAGTAACGGGAGCAACAGGAGATATCGGAGATACCGGAGTCACCGGAGCGACCGGAGATACCGGAGCGACCGGAGTAACGGGAGCAACAGGAGATACCGGCGCCACCGGAGCGACTGGAGTAACGGGCGCCACCGGAGATACCGGCGCCACCGGAGCGACCGGAGTCACAGGAGATACCGGCGCCACCGGAGCGACTGGAGTAACGGGAGCAACAGGAGATATCGGGGCCACCGGAGTAACGGGAGCGACCGGAGATACTGGAGTCACCGGAGTCACAGGAGCAACAGGAGATATCGGGGCCACCGGAGATACCGGCGCCACCGGAGCGACCGGAGTCACAGGAGCAACAGGAGATATCGGGGCCACCGGAGTCACAGGAGCAACAGGAGATACTGGCGCCACCGGAGTCACCGGAGTCACCGGAGCGACCGGAGATACCGGAGCGACCGGAGTAACGGGCGCCACCGGAGATACCGGCGCGACCGGAGCGACTGGAGTAACGGGAGCAACAGGAGATATCGGGGCCACCGGAGTAACGGGAGCGACCGGAGATACTGGAGTCACCGGAGTCACAGGAGCCACCGGAGTAACGGGAGCCACAGGAGATACCGGAGTCACCGGAGCGACTGGAGTAACGGGAGCGACCGGAGATACCGGCGCGACCGGAGTCACAGGAGCCACCGGAGTAACGGGAGCCACCGGAGATACCGGCGCGACCGGAGTCACGGGAGCGACTGGATCGAGTGCGATTATTCCATTTGCATCAGGTACCCCTGCTGTCTTGACTACAATTGCAGGGGGTCTTGTCGGAACTTCTAGTTTGGTCGGCTTTGGTAGCTCTGCAACAGGCGTTAGCATACTAGGTGGTATCATCGACTTAACAGGAGCAGCAGGTACTCTTTTAAATATGGCATTCTCTGTACCAAGGGATGGCACTATTACTTCATTTGCCGGATACTTTAGTACTACGGCAGCATTGGCTTTAGTCGGCACGAGTATTACAGTGACAGCTAGCTTATTTGCTTCACCGACACCAGATAACAGCTTCACTCAAGTAGCGAGTGTCACGTTGGCACCACCATTAACGGGGATTTTAACTATTGGTGCTATTTCAAACGGAATCGCTACCGGCCTGAATGTGCCAGTTACAGCAGAAACAAGATTACTGGTTGTTTTCTCTGCGACTGCAACAGGCTTATCTTTAATTAACACTGTAGCAGGCTATGCGAGTGCAGGCTTATCTATCACGTAATTGAAACAGGGATGACTCGATTTGAGTCGTCCTTTTTTGTTTGAATGAATTTTCTCTTAACTTCGTAAGAAAAAATGATATGATTTTCTTAGAGTCTAGTCGATGAATCTACTTGAATTAGGGGTTGTAGCGGTGAGGATGGGCAAAAGGAAAGTCACTTTACAAACGAAAATCTTGGGGTTAATTATCGGGCTTTTGCTTGTTGTCATTGCGTTATTGACCATTTGTTTTGGTTTTCTGCAGACATCAGAAAGGCAGCGGCAAGCTGAACAGCTGGCGGTGCAAACCGCTAGAACAATCTCATATATGCCGCCCATTAAAACATCGGTGGGCACCTCATCAGTGTCTGAGTATGAAGAACAGGCAGTGCTTGAGCAAATGAAGGATCAAGTCAGAGCACATGCCATCTTCATTACCAATCAAAAAGGGAAGGTCCTTTTTCATACGAATCATGAGAATGTAGGAAAAACCATCAGTGTATTTAGAGGAAGAAGTACCCTGCTATTTGGGGGAACCTCCATATCAACGGGTGATTCTAATGGTGAAACCGTTGTCAGAGGCAGTGCCCCGATTATGAAAGAAACAGGCAAGCATGAAGAAATTATTGGGACAGTCACCGTCGAATTTTTAAAAAAGGAAATTGATCAAGCGACAGCCCATCAACTAATCAAGCTTAGCTATATTGCCCTTCTTGTGCTCTTGCCTGGTATATTCGGAGCGATTTTTTTAACAAGAAGTATTCGCAAAGATACATTAGGGCTTGAACCGCACGAAATTGCTTCATTATTTCGAGAAAGAGAAGCGATGCTGCTTGCTATAAAAGAAGGGATTATTGCATTTGACCGCAAAGGCGCGATAACGATGATGAATACATCTGCTGAACACATGCTGCGCGTTTCATCCGAGCTGCCGCTTCATGTTGACCAAGTCTTGCCAAAAGCGAATCTCCTTTTCTATTTAAAGGCAGAAACGATTGAACCGAACATCGAAACCGTTGTCAATGATAAAACCTATGTCTTAAATGTGAAAAAAGTGGTGCAGGACAATCGAGTTTTTGGGGGAATTGTGAGCTTCCGAGAGAAAACAGAGCTGACGAAGCTGCTGGATACATTAACAGAGGTCAGCCAATATTCAGAAGACCTGAGGGCACAAACGCATGAATTCTCAAATAAGCTGTACGCCATTTTAGGTTTGCTTGAGCTGAAGCAAGTGGATGAGGCCATCGACTTAATAAAGGAAGAATATACGCTGCAAAACCGTCAGCACGATTTACTCATGAAGCAAATTCGATCTCCTAAAATACAAGCCATCTTACTCGGCAAGTTAGGGAAAGCTTCTGAGAAGAAGGTTCATTTCCACATCGATGAAAATAGTTCATTGGAGCCGCTTCCACCACATTTAAGTCTATCTCACTTTATTACCATCATTGGTAATCTTGTAGATAACGCCTTTGAGGCCGTACTAAATAAGGAGACGCGCGAGGTAAGCCTGTTCATTACAGATATTGGGTTTGATATTATCATAGAAGTATCTGATTCAGGTGATGGAGTAAACGAGGAAGAACTTACACATATTTTCACAAGAGGCCATTCGTCAAAGGGGGAAGGACGAGGCTACGGGCTAGCGAATGTGAAAGAAGTATTGGACGAACTTGGGGGCTGGATTGAAGTGACGAACCAAAAAGAAGGCGGTGCCATCTTCACTGCATACATACCGAAAGGCACAAAGGGGGAATAAATGGTGATGAAGGTACTCATTGCGGAGGATGATTTTCGAATCGCAGCCATTCATGAATCTTATATACAACAAATAGAAGGATTTCAAGTCGCCGGAAAGGCAAAGAGTGCAAAAGATATGTGGGAGGCGCTCCAAAAGGAACAAGTCGACCTCATCCTGCTTGATGTATATATGCCCGATGAGCTCGGTACAAACCTGTTGCCGCTTTTAAGAGAACACTATCCAGAAATAGATGTAATTATTATCACGGCTGCAACGGAAACGACACTTTTAAGAGATGCACTTCATTACGGAGTGGTTCATTATTTAATCAAACCAGTGACCGCACAAAAGTTTGCGCAAGTTTTAACCGAATATAAAGAGAAGAAAGACATCATCAATTCTAAGGATGAAGTCAATCAAACGATGATTGATTTGTTTTTTGGACAGATGCAAGAAGAGCCAAAAGAAAAGGATGGCAGGGACCTGCCTACAGGGATCAATTCGCTGACTTTGGACAAGGTGAAAACATTGATGGCATCAGAGAATAATGGGATTACAGCGGAAGAACTCGGAGAAAAGATGGGGGCTTCACGCACAACAGCGAGACGGTACGTCGAGTATCTCGTGACAACAGGAGAATGCCGGGCAGAGCTTGCGTACGGAATCATTGGCAGACCAGAACGGAAATATTATCCTGCCATAAAGCAAGCGGAGTCATAAAAGATGAAAAAAGGAATATGCCTTGTCATTATGATCTGTCTTTGTATGACGCTCACCTTTAATGAAAAAAAGGGAGGCGACTCTTTCCTGCAGCACAGCCCATTATATATTGTGGTGTCTGGTGTCCCTGACGGCGGCTTTGACCAAACAGCTCAAGTGATGAAATCAGTGCTCGAGAAAGAAAAGCTGGTGAAGCGGCCGGTGAATATCCTTTATCAAAGAGGCGGAACGGTGGATAAAGGATGGACATATATGATGGAGCGAGATACCAACTATGTTAGTTTGAATTCAAGCTTATTGTTAAGCCGTAATTTGCTTGGCAGCAGTAACATGACAATGAACGATGTCACACCGCTCGCCATTTTGGCAGAAGAGTGGCAGGTCGTCGCAGTCCCAGTGGATTCTCCCTTTTCAAATGGGAAGGAGCTATTAAACACACTAAAGAAGAAACCAGATTCCTTAAAAATTGGATTTGCCCCAGACTTCGGTAATGATGATCAAATCTCGTTCGCACGAGCGGCAGAAATGGCAGGAATTGATCCATACCGCATCCAATTTTTGAAATTTGACAGTGCAGATGATTTATTTCAAGCGCTGATTGACCATGAGGTAGATGCAGCAACGACCACGATTACAGAAGTTCGTCATGATTATGAAAAGAAGAGGCTAAAGCTTGTAGCAACCACAACGAATCAGCGTTTAGCGGGATTTGAAGATGTGCCGACTTGGAAAGAGCAAGGCATCCCGCTCATCTTCTCTCATTGGCGTGGTGTGATGGGCCCAAAGCAAATGAATCAGCATGATATTCGTGAATGGGATCAGCTTCTTCAAAAAATGACACAAACGAAGTCCTGGAAAAAGCAATTAAAGCAAAAGGGCTGGACAAGTCGTTATATGAACAGCAAAGAGTCAAAGATCTTTATGGAGGAGCAATTAAGGCGATATGAGCAGTTTATCCAAGGAGAACAAGCGGTCGAGTGAGACCGCTTTTTTTTATGGAATCCATCAAAAGCAAAGTTTGAACAAAATGAACAAAAAGCATTTATCGACCGAAAAAGAATTAAAATTCATAATATTTACTTCAATTTCAACGTCAGATATCATGACAGAAAGGGTTGGAAATGGGATACCAACATTTAATGAAAGCGTATACAACATAAGGGGTGAACAAAGTGTTAGCAATCTTAGGATTTCTTATGATGGTTGTATTTATGGTTTTGATTATGACGAAACGTATGTCTGTTTTAACGGCATTGGTGTTAACACCAATTGCATTTGCTCTTATTGCAGGTTTTCATTTTACTGAAATTTCAGACATGATTGTCAAAGGTGTACAGCAAGTCGCACCGACAGCGGTCATGATTATGTTTGCGATTTTGTACTTTGGCATTATGATTGATGCTGGTTTATTTGATCCAATGGTGGCGAAAATTTTAAACATTGTCAAAGGTGATCCATTAAAAATTGTCGTCGGAACAGCTGTCCTGACCATGCTTGTTGCACTTGATGGTGACGGGACAACAACGTACATGATTACAACAACAGCGATGCTTCCGTTATTTACGCTGCTTGGCATCCGTCCGATTATTTTAGCGGGGATTGCCGGAGTTGGCATGGGGATTATGAATACGATTCCATGGGGAGGTGCCACGCCTAGAGCGGCGAGTGCACTTGGCGTTGATCCTTCACTTTTATTTGGCCCGATGATTCCAGTCATTGGTGCAGGGGTTTTGAGCATGATTGTGGTGGCATACTTTCTTGGGAAGTCTGAAAGAAAACGTCTTGGTGTCATTGAGCTCGACCAGCCGATTCATGCAAATGAAATGGCAGCGGCACTGCAGGATGACATCAAGCGGCCGAAACTTTGGTGGTTTAACTTGACGCTTACGTTGTTATTGGTGCTCCTTCTTGTCTCAGGAAAAGTCAGCTTAACGGTTCTATTTGTTCTTGCTTTCTGTGTGGCGATTATCGTGAACTATCCGAACCTTGAACAGCAGCGTGAGCGGATTGCGGCTCATTCAACCAACGTCTTAGCCATTGCCTCTATGATTTTTGCGGCAGGGGTTTTTACAGGTATCTTAACTGGAACGAAAATGGTCGATGAAATGGCGATTTCGATTGTATCTGCCATTCCAGAGCAGCTTGGCGGCTTCATTCCAGTCATTGTTGCGTTAACGAGCGGGATATTTACGTTCTTTATGCCGAATGATGCATACTTTTATGGGGTCCTGCCGATCCTATCAGAAACAGCGGCAGCATACGGTGTTGATAAAATCGAAATCGCGAGAGCTTCTATTATTGGTCAGCCGATTCATATGCTAAGCCCACTTGTTCCATCGACTCATTTACTTGTTGGACTTGTTGGGGTATCACTGGATCAGCATCAGAAGTTTGGCATGAAATGGGCTGTACTTGCAGTCGTCGCCATGACGGTCATGTCGATACTCATTGGGGCCATCTCCATTTGGTAAATAAAAGAGTGTCTGCTACTTGAGCAGGCACTTTTTTTAGGTCATATTGCCGAGCAGGCTCGATTCATTTGCCCTATACAAAAAACATGTCTGTTCCTCCAAAAGATATATTTTTGAAAAATACTGACACTTTTACTGTTTTTTTCTTTATAATGCAAATCAACGAAGGGAGAGGATAGCATGTCCAAACGAAAAGGCACGATTCTTTTTACTGCTGTATGCCTCATAGCAGGAAGTTTGTCGATGGTGAGCCCAGCTTCAGCTCATGCAGATACCCCTTATTTTGGAAAGAGTTATGAACAGCCGGCCTCAGTGAAGAAGCTATACCCTGAACCTGACGAGACGTTCGACACCCCTGCCTTTCAGAAAAAAGGAGAAGCCTTTACAACACAAGAAGAGCTTCAAGAATTCTTACGTGATATTGTCAGCAAAAGTCCTTACGCTACGCAGAAACAGATTGGAACATCCATTGAAGGACGGTCCATTTCAGCTCTCTACTTTACAAAGGATCGTCATATCTCTCCACTTTCAAAAAAGCCAACGATCTGGCTTCAAGCACAAATACACGGAAATGAACCAGCCTCCGGTGAATCTGCTCTCGTCATCGCAAAACGATTAGCAGGTGAACAAGGAGAGCGTATACTCAATCATGTGAATATGATCATTGTCCCGAGAATCAATCCTGATGGTTCTTATGCGTTTGACCGCAGGCTTGCAAACGGAACGGATGGAAACCGTGATCATATGACATTAGAATCTCCAGAGCTCACAGCCCTGCATCAAGAATTTAATCGGTATGCACCAGAAGTAGTCATTGATGCCCATGAATACGATGTAGGACAAAAGCAGTTTGATGATATCGGCTCAGCGGGTGCCCTCAAATATCACGATTTACTGATATTATCAGGCAAGAACTTGAATATTCCAGAAAGCATCCGGCTCACGTCAAATGAATTATACGTGAGCGGCGTCCGTGAAACGCTGACAAATCAAGGATTTTCGAATGATTTATATTATACAAGCACAAGAGGAAAGGATGGAAAGATCGATCTCTATGAAGGCGGAACGGATGCACGAATTGGCCGAAATGCCTTGGCGCTCTCGCCAGCGCTGTCCTTTCTTGTAGAAAGCAGAGGGATTGGAATTGGAAGAGAGGACTTTACCCGCCGCGTCGCAGCACAAGTCACCACACATGAAAAAATCATTGAAACAACGGTGAAGCATGCTAAGCAGGTGAAGCAGCAAATGGTGACGGAGCGACTGAAGCTGGTGAAAAAAGGACTTCAATCAAATGATGACGATCAAGTGGTTATTCAAGATGATTTCAAAGCGCCTGTGGATGATTCGCTTGAAATGGTGGATATTGAAAAAGGACAGACCATCAATGTCCCTGTACGCTTTCACAGTGCGAGCGATGCTGTTCCTGTCATGTCGAGAGAACGACCGACAGCTTATCTCGTTTTACCTGGGCATGAAGGGGTAGAACGGAAGCTGAAAACTTTAGGGTTAAAAAGTGTCACATTGCCTGTCGGCGTGAAAGTACCAGTACAAGCCTATCAAGTAACAAAACGAGACGAAAAGAGCAAAACAGATATTCAGCTTGAAACAAAACTCACCCAAAAGAAACGTCAGCTGCCAAAAGGGACAAAGGTATATATCACGGCGCAGCCGCAAACGAATTTATTGTCACTTGCCCTTGAGCCAGAATCAAAAGACAGCTATATGTCATCTGGGTTTATTGCTTCAAAAGTAGGCGATGAACTCCCAGTGTACCGGTTCTTGCTATCTAAAAAGACGTTAGGCATTAAATAAAAAAGGGCTAAAATTATTTTAGCCCTCAACGTGTAGACAAACCCTCGCATTCGGTGTCAGTCCTGTGCGCCGATGCTCACGAATGTTAAATTCGCTCCGCTTCGGTGCTCGTCCTTCCTAGACTGCAAAGGTTTTCTATCACGCTGAAAAGAAGACAAAGGGCTAAAATAAACATCATTTTTAGCCCTTTGTCTACAATCTAGAAGCGGCACAGTGCGTGCCGCTTTTTTATTTTCGTCCAGCTCTTATTTCATCAGTCAAGCCTTCATATGGTGCTTCAGCGATAATGGTTTCGTCATTTACACCTGCATGATGGATATACGTAATGTCCGCAAATTCTGGAACAACATATTTTGGATAGGTGTCGTATTTTTCACGAGATTCTTTCATGAGATCGATATAGTCATTTTGATAGCAAACTGTGATATCTGGACGTTCATGCACCCATTTTGGGAAGAAGATGACGCCATGCATGCGTTTTTCTTCAGGCATAAAGTTCAGAGAGACGTCTGTCCCAGTTGGTTCTGTCCAAGAAACTTTGTAAACGCCTTTTGTCAGCTTCACAATATTCACTTCTTGATCACGGACCCAGCGGCCTCCAACCATTCCGCTATGAATGCGGTAATCAATGGTGTGATCGTTTTTAATGTAAATCTCATATTCCCAGCCATTTTCATACGTATAAATCATATGAAGTCCAACGAATTGATCCATGTTTATTCCTTCTTTCATTAGAATGATGTTATTTCAAACATGTCATGATTTACATGTTTATTTTAAAGTCTATGGTATACTATTGTCAAAGAATAAGCGTTGGAGGCACATTATGAGAGTTTTAAAATATGTCATTCTTGGTTTACTAGATCAGTGTGAGCTGACGGGATATGATATAACCAAACATTTTAAGGATTCCCTTGGACAGTTTTGGAGCGCGAAGCACAGCCAAATTTACCCTGAGCTGAAGCGTCTTACAGAAGAAGGGTTTATTGAATTTGATATTCGTATACAAGGAAAGAAGCTGGAGAAGAAGGTTTATCAAATCACAGAGGCAGGGAAAGCAGAATTGCATCAGTGGTTAAGGACAAAAGACCCGATACCAGAAACAACAAAGGATGAATTCATGCTCAAAACATTTTTCATCTCTTCCATGGACAACAAAGAAGCGGCTGACTTGTTTACACATCAACTGCTAGAGCGCACCAAAAAAATAGACATGCTAGAACAGAAGCTGCACGCTTTAACGGAGGAAGACCCTGCCGCTGAATCGCTTCATTCAGCGCAATTTGGGCATTACTTAGTGCTGACAAGGGCAATTGAAAGAGAAAAAGGCTATGTCCGCTGGCTCGAGCAGACCCTTAAACGGATTGATTCATCCGCGCTCTAAGGACAATGGTCGGATGATATGATAAAAAATGGTTTGAAACGAGTGAATTTATTAATAGAAACCGCTACAATGGATATATTCGTATTAAAGTGAGGCGAGTATGTTTGAGTAATCAAGAAGCGTTGTGGAATGAAGCAGAAGCTTTTATTTCTTTATGCTATGAAGAATTAAGCAAGTCAAATGAAGAGAAAGCAGCACGTCTGCATGAAATAAAACAAGAAATTGACTCTAAAGGGATGTATACTCACACACAAGAGGAATTGGCGCACGGGGCGAAAATGGCGTGGCGCAACAGCAACCGCTGCATTGGCCGTTTGTTTTGGTCAACCCTGCAAGTTCACGACTGCCGGCATGTGAAGACAGAAGAAGAGGTGAAAGAGGCACTCTTTCATCATATTGAGTATGCGACAAATGGTGGGAAAATCAAACCATCCATTACGATCTTTCCTCCAGAAAATCATTCGCAAAAGGAAGTCGTCATTTATAATCATCAGCTCGTTCGTTATGCAGGCTATGAGACGGAGTATGGCATCATTGGCGACGAGGCATCTCTTGAATTGACAAAGTTGTGTGAAGCCCATGGCTGGAAAGGGGAGGGCACGCATTTTGATATTCTGCCTCTCATGTTTCAGCTAAAGGATCAGCCGCCAGTTCTGTATGAGCTTCCGAAAGAAATCGTCCAAGAAGTCGAGATTACCCATCCTGAATATGAAGGATTTCGTGATTTAGGATTGAAATGGTACGCCGTTCCGATTATTGCTGATATGAAATTAGAGATTGGAGGTATTCATTACAATGCGGCACCGTTTAACGGATGGTATATGGGTACAGAAATTGGCGCACGTAACCTAGCCGATGAAAATCGCTACAATATGTTGAAAAAAGTTGCTTCTATTTTAGGGCTGGACACGACAAAGAATGCATCGCTTTGGAAGGACAAAGCCATTGTTGAGTTGAATGTGGCGGTTCTCCATTCTTACCGAGAAGCAGGGGTGACCATTGTTGATCACCATACAGCAGCACATCAATTCAAACAGTTTGAAAAGCAGGAAGAAAAGGCTGACCGCAAGCTGACTGGGGACTGGACATGGCTGATTCCGCCAGTATCACCAGCTGCTACCCACATCTTCCACAAGCATTACGACAATACCATTGTGAAGCCGAATTATTTTTATCAGGAAAAGCCCTACCATGGGACAGAAAAAGCCTAGCGAGAGCTAGGTTTTTTGATTACCTTATTCGAAAATCCTTATAATGAGCTAACTCAGTGAGCGGCTCCATCTGCATATCTGTGACCTTTGAAAAAGGGCTTCCTTTTCGAACGGTCTTTAAGAAATCAAGCACCTTTTGCTGCTCACCCTCTACCTTTAACTCGACATGACCTTCATCTGTGTTGCGTACCCAGCCTTTCATCCCGCGATTGACGGCTTCGCCTTGTACAAAATAGCGAAAACCGACTCCCTGCACCCGTCCTGTGACAATGGCATGATAATGAATCAATGTCATCTCTCCTTTTTTCTCATCGTACCATAGCATGTATCTGACCTTCACGCATCGACTATGATTTAATTGTCTAACGATGTAAAATAATAGGCATGAGACAACCAAAGGAGATGGTCATCGTGGGACAGAAGAGATACGATATAGTAGGAATCCAAGTAGGACAACCCATCACGACCTATGCGAACGGAAAAGAAATCAAAACAGCCATCAACAAAAAGCGTATTCATGAGCCTGTATATTTGAGTAAGGTCAATTTTGAGGGAGATAGCCAAGGTGATTTGGTTCATCATGGAGGATATGATAAAGCCGTCTGCGTCTTTCCATATGATCATTATGCTTACTTCGAGCAATTTTTAGGGGTTACATTACAGGAAGCTGCGTTTGGCGAAAATCTGACAGTGCGCAAGCTAGTCGAGACGAAGGTGCGTATTGGCGATGTCTTTCAACTTGGAGAAGCACTTGTTGAAGTGAGCCAGCCAAGACAGCCGTGTGTGAAACTATCTTTTAAGCACGCTAACATGAAGCTTGTCAAGGAAGTACAGCAAACGGGGTATACCGGTTTTTATTTACGGGTGCTGAAAGAAGGCATAGTGCCGCCTGATGGTTCTCTTGTATTAGTAGAAAAAGCGCCCCATCATATTACAGTCCATGAAGTGAACGAGGTCAAATATCGTCAAACAAGTCCAGAGAGGCTGAAAGCCGTTCTTGCAGTAGATGCCTTAGCAGATGTGGTGAGGAAGTCTTTAGAAAAACGAATTCAGCACATTTAAAAAAAGCCGTACATCTTATGCTGATGTACGGCTTTAAGCGTTTATGAGCTAGGTTTCTTTTGCTCAAGAAGATTTGCAAGGAAATATGTTTTTAAGCTTTGAAGCTTTCTTCCTTCATGCTTGGTCACACCAAGCTTCTTTAATTCTTCGACATACCAGCCTTTGCTACCATAATGCATGATAGAAAACTCCTTTCAATTGAAACTGCCTGCATTGTAACATCTCAAAAAAGGACGTGAAAAGTGTGCAGGGGTTAAAAAATGAAAACTGATTCTATCTGCCTATGATCCATGTATATGCTGGAAATAATCATTTATGAATTTGGCGGGTTGAGGGTAACGATGATCATGCCGACCGTCATAATCATGATGACAATACCAAGATAAGTCATCATGGATTGTTTTTTCTTAATACCTACAACCGTTAAGATGATACTTTCTATCAAAAAGATAACTCCTATGATGATGAACCACATATCAAATAAGACCCCTTTCGCATATCTTTGCCTATTTTACCACAGGCATTTTTGTTTAGTCGTGACAGATTCGTGAAAGGGAAACGAAAAAAACCCCTCCAGTGAAGAAGGGGACCTGCTGGCTTACAGCTTCGTTAAAATAATGGGTTCGTCTTTTGTGATCACAATGGTATGTTCAATCTGTGCCACTAGGCTTTTATCTGGTGTTTTAAATGTCCAGCCGTCATCAGTCTGATAAATCGATTCAGCATTTGTTGAAATAAAAGGTTCGAAGGCGATCACTGTGCCATTCTTAAACAAAGCATTATCGAATGGATCATAATAGTTCAAAATATGGTTGGGTGCTTCATGCAGATTTTTCCCAATGCCGTGTCCTGTTAGGTTTTTAATGACGGTAAATCCTTGTTCTTTGGCTGTATTGTAGACCGCACGGCCAATTTGGTTTTGTCTTTTACCGGCTTTTGCATGCTTTAATCCTTCGAGGAATGCATCCTCTGCACACTGGCATAATGCTTCAAGACGAGCATCACCTGTACCTAATACGAATGAAATGCCGGTATCGGAATAATAGCCGTCCAGCTCTGCTGAGATATCAATATTGATGAGGTCGCCCTCTTGTAAAATGGTTTTTTCACTTGGAATACCGTGTGCAACTTCATCGTTCACGCTGATACAAGTCGTCCCAGGGAAGTCATATTCCTTTTCAGGCGCCGAATTGGCTCCATGCTCTTCTAATATTTTTTTTCCAATCAAATCTAATTCTTTTGTAGACATGCCTGGTTTCGCTTGGCTTTTCATTTCTTCTCTTGCCAAAGCGACAATTCGGCCGACTTTTTTTAAGGCTTCTAACTCATGATCATGTTTGACAATCACTGTTCATTCCCGCTTTCTATAACTTCATTCTATACAATAGCTTACCACATTTTACGCGAAAAGAGTAAAGAGCGGAATGTCAAATGAATGTGGACAAATTGGTATAGATAACTAGATGTGCATATGATATATTTTTTATGAACATCATGAACGTTTGGTCATGATGAAGACAAAGGGGGAGAAGGCAAATGGTGTTTCAGTTTTTTCAAAAGCTAGGCAAATCATTTATGCTTCCAATCGCTGTGCTTCCGGCAGCAGGGATTATTTTGGCTATTGGGCGGGAGGATGTATTCGATATCCCGTTTATTCATGCGGCAGGGAATGCTATTTTTGCAAACTTGGCTTTAATTTTTGCAATGGGTATAGCGATCGGCATTGCAAAGGATGGTAATGGGGCAGCGGCATTATCAGGTGCGATCTCTTATTTTATTTTATCAGCTGGTACAACGTCGATTAATTCAACGAACAATATGGGGGTATTGGGCGGTATTTTATGCGGGCTATTGGCAGGGTATGTGTACAATCGCTTCAAGGATACAAAACTGCCGGAATACTTAGGGTTCTTTAGCGGAAGACGGCTTGTGCCCATTATGACCGCACTTTTCACCATTCTATTAGCAGCCGTTTTCGGATATGTATGGCCTCCGATTCAAAGCGGGATCAATGGTTTAGGGGAATGGATTTTAAGTCTTGGTGCGACGGGTGCAGGGCTGTTTGGTTTCTTTAACCGATTGCTCATTCCATTAGGGCTTCATCATGTGCTGAATAACTTATTTTGGTTTCAATTCGGGGAATTCAGCGGGGCAACAGGGGATCTAGCTCGATTCTTTAAAGGAGATCCAAGTGCGGGTGTCTTTATGACCGGGTTCTTCCCAGTGATGATGTTCGGTCTGCCAGCGGCATGTCTAGCCATGATTGTGACCGCAAAGCCTGAAAAGCGAAAAGCTACAGCTGGCTTGATGATTGGGATGGCGCTTACGTCATTTATTACAGGGATCACTGAACCAATTGAATTTTCATTTATGTTTTTATCTCCACTCTTATATGGTGTCCATGCTGTGCTAACAGGTCTTTCGCTCTTTATTGTGAACACCATTGGAATTCATAGCGGCTTCGCCTTTTCAGCAGGAGCGATTGATTACGTTTTAAGCTTTGGCATCGCACAAAAACCACTCATGCTGCTCGGAGTTGGGGTGCTTTATGGCATTGTGTACTTTGTCGTTTTCTATTTCCTCATTAAACTGTTAAAGCTCAAAACACCAGGCAGGGAAGATGATGACATTGAAGATATTGCAGCCGATGATACGAAGACGGCAGGTGCGAGTATGCTTGTAGAGGGACTTGGCGGCAAAGACAATATCACCACGATTGATCATTGTGCCACTCGTCTACGTTTAACAGTAGAAGATACACATTTATTAAATGAAGGCACATTGAAAAAAGCAGGTGCCAAAGGGGTACTGACTTCAGGGAAAACCTCCGTACAAATCATCATTGGAACGAATGTAGAATTTGTCGCAGATGATCTCCGCAAGGAAGTCGATCGAGATTGAAAAAAGCGTTCAGCCAGGTCAAATGGGCTGAACGTTTTTTTGTTTGCGCTGTTCGATCACCAGCACAATACTGATTACAACAAGTAAAAACCAAGAACTGATTTTCCCAAGATGTACGAGAGACCAAGCGTGCTGTTGATTTGGATATTGCCATGCTCCTAAAAAGGTGGTGACATTTTCGGCAATCCAAATGAAGAAACCAATCAGCAGAAATGAGACGACAAGCGGCATTCGAAAGGTAGAAGAGCCAACCTGAAACGAGACGGACGTTTTTCGAAACACGACAACAAGCAGCAATGTCAGCCACCACCTGAGATCATAGAGCCAATGATGCGTAAAGAAATTGAGATAAATGCACAAACTGATCCCGATTGAAAAAAACGGATGGGGCCATGAAGCCATCTGCACTTGAAGTCGGGACAGGGCCTGATAAATATAGCTTGCTACACTCGCATACATAAACCCGCTATAGAGCGGAACCCCAAAGACCTTCGTATAAGCTTCTTCAGGATAGGACCAAGAACCCATATGTACTTTATACATTTCTAAGCCAATTCCAATGAGGTGAAATAGACAAATCACCTTCAGTTCATTCAATGTCTCCAGCCGAAGCGTCAGCATGAGAATCTGTGCCAGGAGGCAAAGCAGTAGAATGAAATCATACCGGTGAAGAAAAGGAATAGCCACCATCTTTGATAGGGCAAGCGCCGCAAAGATCATGACAGGGAATAGACACGACATCGCCTGTAAGTAAGCAAAATGGAATAATGTTTTCATACAAAGTTAAACCCCTTCTTATTGTCTGAAATGACTTAGACGGTTTTAGCAAGGGAAAAGTTTACCTCACATAGATATTCATGAACAATTTGTGAATATCTATGTGAAAAAGATCACAAATTAGAAACGGCATAGTATAATAAGATCATAAAGAGAATGTGAAATATTTCACATAAATTAAAAGGAGGCATCATCATGTTTACAAAATTCTTACAAACGAATGTATGGGCAGCGGTTATCCTTTTGGCAGCAAGACTTTATATCGGATGGACTTGGCTGACATCTGGTATAGGAAAACTAACAGGCGGATTCGATGCATCAGGATATTTACAATTTGCGATAGCTGAACCTGTTGTCAAAGATGGCCATTTAGTGTATCCGTTCTATGTATGGTTTTTAGAAAATGTCGCTTTGCCGAATGCGGGACTATTCAGTGCCATGGTCATGTGGGGAGAAATCTTAGTAGGTCTAGGATTAATCGTTGGATTGTTCACAACAACTGCAGCCTTTTTCGGAAGCGTGATGAATGTCTCTTTCTTACTAGCTGGTACCGTCTCTGTCAACCCGCTTCTCTTGCTCATTGCCATCGTCATCATGGCAGCGAAAGGGAATGCAGGCAAATTTGGACTTGATTATGTCGCAGGTCCAGTCTTGAAACGAACAATGAAAAGAAAGCCGCATTTAGAAGTGGCTTCATAATAAAGAAAAAGCATCCTGAGCTTCTGCTCAGGATGCTTTTTTATTTAGGAATCGGCTTTCATCAGGTTAATATGCAGGACGGTGAGTTTATGCTGATTTATATCTGGGTCATGGCCGACGATAAATTCAAGCTCATAATCTCCAGTTCGATACACGTATTTTTTCTCTTTTGTCTGAGAGATGGTGCTGACCGAATCCGCTGGTCCAAGTTGTTTCTTTAATAGGGAAGGGGTCATCCCGCCGATATTCGTTTCTTTTTCTACATTTGTACCGAAATAACGGATTTCGTCAATTTTGCCTTTTGCATCATAATGAAAAGCAAATCCCGGATTCCCCATTTCAGCATGATACAAATCAAAGCTGCTGTGACCTGTTTCTGGATATGGATTTCCTAGTTTATGATGAACGTCTTTTTTTGTTTGAACACCAATTTTTAGTCCTTCTGCATAGTACGGCATTTGTCCTTTATGTGCCAGCTCATACACGTTGTTTAATGTGTTTTTCGGACCTTGAGGAACGGATTGTTCTACTGCTGTTTTGGTCATGGCGTGTGCTGAGACCGCAGGGCTGAAACCAATTAGGGCGGACGAAGCGAGTGAAGCAGTCACGACAAAAGCGGTTGTTTTTTTCAAGATAAATCCCTCCTTCTTCTTTCTATACCCGGTGCAATAGCGGTCAAACGTGAAAAGAACCAGCTGATCAGGGATCGGCTGGTTCTTAAAATGAGAAAGTTATTTTGATGAAGAGCTGGATTCATCTTTGGCGGAAGAGGAATCTTCTTCATCCTGTACTTTCTTTGTATAGTCATATTGATTGCGGTCAATCGGTGTAAAGCCTTTAGGCATGTAGAAACGGAGTAAATCTTCGGTGACGATCTTATCAGATGTCTCCAGCATCTTTTTCACCGTTTCATTTTCTTGTGATGCTTTATCAGTCGGCTCAATTTTCTCGCCTGTTTTGTTGCTGTAATAGTTATTGCCTACTTTTGTGTAGTCCTTAGAGACGAAGTCACCGTTTCTAAATGGCACAAGCTCTTTGAAGTTCTTCGATAAGATATCAGAACCAGACATTAAATAGTTCTTCGTATCATCGCCGAGCAGGTGCAGAAGGGTTGGTGCGATATCGACTTCTCCAGAGTATTTATGAATCTGTCCGCCTTTTACCCCTGGTACATGAATAAAGAGCGGCACACGCATGAGCTGCGCATTTTCATAATCTCCGATTTTTTGTCCTGTCACTTTTTCCATCGCTTCATTGTGATTTTCAGAAATGCCGTAATGGTCTCCGTACATAATGACGACTGTATTGTCATAGAGACCTGATTTTTTCAAGTCGTTGAAGAACTGTTCAATGGCTTCATCTAAATAATGAGCCGATTGGAAATAGTTATTGACGACAGAGTCTCCGAAGTCACCAGGTTCGAAATCGGTATCACCTTCATCCATTCCAAATGGGAAATGGTTCGATAACGTAATGAATTTCGAATAAAACGGCTGCTTCAAGTTTTCGAGCATTGGCATGGATTCTTTGAAGAAAGGTTTGTCTTTCAGCCCATAGTTCTTCGTATCTTGCTCATTCATATCGTAGTACTCAGAATCGTAAAATCTGTCATATCCAAACGACTTAAACATTTCATTACGGTTCCAGAAGGTTTTCGTATTGCCGTGGAATTCTGCTGACGTGTATTGATCCTTCTTCAAGATGCCAGGAAGTGCTTGATACGTGTTTTGCGCTTTGTTAATAAAAACAGAGCCCTGTGATAATGGGAATAGCCCAGTATCCATCATAAATTCAGCATCAGACGTCTTTCCTTGTCCTGTTTGATGGAAGAAGTTATCAAAGTAAAACGTTTGGTTGTCGTGTGCCAATGAATTAAGGAATGGCGTCACTTCTTTTCCGTTTACTTTGTAATCAATGACAAAGTTTTGCAGAGATTCAAGAGAAATGGTGATCACGTTCATGCCTTTCGCTTTCCCGTAATACGCCGGGTTAGGATCAGCGCTGTTCGCTTTTAAATAGTTCTCTACATCTGTCACGTCATTTGAATTTGCCAGAGCACGCTGGCTGTTTGATTTCACATTTTGAATGGCATCAAACACAGTAAAATTATAAGCACCTAAATATTTAACTAAATAATTGCGGTCAAACGATCTTGATAAAAGCTCTGGTCGATCAATCTCTGCGGCGACTAAGTTCATCACAAAGATCACAACAGAGGACACAAGGACGAGTCTAAACGATTTTGACTTTTGAACAGGTACAGTAGCTGTACTTGTTTGCTGCTGCTTTTTCATGCGGACTGCGAGTACGATCAAAATGATTGTATCCATAAAGTAAAACATATCAGTCCAACGCATGAGTGAAAATGCACTATCACCTAATTGTCCGCCATTCGTTCCTGCCTGCATCACGGTAGGCAGCGTGATAAAGTCATTGAAGAATCGATAGTACACGATGTTTGCGTATAGTAAAAAAGACATGAAAAAATGAATCACAATGATAGCGGCAGGCTGCCATTTTTTCTTGAACAATAAAGCAAAGCCAAGAAAGAACAAGCTGGAGCTAATAGGATTCACGAAAAGCAAAATATGCTGAAGCACATTTGATATACCAAGTTTAAATTCAATTAAATACGCTGAATACGTTTTGAGCCAAAGTAAGATGGCTGCAATAACAAAGAAGCCGAGGCCTCGTTTTTGAATAAATGTTTTCATAAAAACACTCCTTTTCTCCGATACACGGAAGAGGCGGAACGAAAGAAAACGAACCATTAGAATATACCATGAAATGCTCAAATAGAAAAGTGTTAACCGGAGAAGAGCGTCAGCAGCCTGTCCGAGCAATAAAAGGGAAGAAAACGAAAATATTCGCTCTTCGAAAAACTTTTTATGAAATTCATCCTATTATTAACAGAAAATTCAGCAATTTCCCAGTTGCTATATCAATAAAACAGGTAAAAAGACACAAGCCTAAAGAATTAATTTGGTTTCTACAATGATGATTTAGAGAGTATTTCCAGTGTTTCTTAATGTTTATGCAGGTTAAGTAAAAAAAATGAGAAAAAGAATGGAGGAGGAACATGGATGAAATTTCCTTCTATGAGATATATCAATATATTTTTTTGTTTCATCAACATAATGTTTTCGATGTGTTTTGTAAGGGTTTTATTTATTTTGATGAATGAACAAATTATCTAAATATACTTAAGTGAACATTTCGAGACTATAAACTTTTAAATTGGGGTCGATATAGACTTTGACAGGAAATCTTCCATTGAAAGGATTGATAGTATATGACTGTACGAGCAGAGAACCTCGTTCAGAACTGGTTTCCGAGTGAGGACGGAAATGCAGCAGAGCGTAAAGAACTCATCAAATTGATGGAGCAGATTGTTTCAGGGGTCGATCATCTGAAAGATCCGAACCGTGCACACCTAAAGGGTGAAAAGAATCGTGGAGAAGATTTTTACCAAAAGCTCACTGAAACAAGTCAAATTCCGGTGAACGGCCAACAAGCGGAACTTGTGAATGAAGAATTACTGAAGCTTTTACATAACCATCCATACCACACAAAGTATTTCTTCACGAACATTTTGCCAATGGCAAGTACACCAGGAATTCTAGGCATGCTGACGGCCATGCTGGTAAATGGAAACAACCTATGGGATGTTTATGGACCAGCAGGAGCGGAAGCTGAGGTCAGAGTGGTCTCAATGATGTCTAAGCTCATCGGATATGATCCAAGTGTGAGCGGGGGATATACAACATGGGGAGGTCAGGGAGCCATTTTCTCAGGACTACGTTTAGCGATTGCAAAAGTTGCGCCGGAGTCACTACGGAAAGGTGTCCCGCAAAATCTTTATGCGTTTTGTTCTGATGCTGCACATTACAGCTTATTTAAGTCAATGGAAGCAACAGGACTTGGCACAGACAATTTGATCAGAATTAAGACGAATAAAGATCATTCGATGGATATGGAAGATTTGCGTTGTCAAATGGAACGTGTTGCACAAAATGGCGGAATTCCCGTTTATATTGTCGCAACAACCGGAACAACAGATGCCATTGCAATTGATGATGTAAAAGGGGTACGTGAAACAGCAGAAGCCATTGCTGAGGAGTATGGTCTACAGGTGCCGCATATTCATGCGGATTCAGCGCTCGGCGGATTTTTTGCTTTCTTTAATGAGTATGATGTAGCTGAAAACCCGCTGCAATTCTCATACGGTGTTCTTCGTATGCTAAAAGAAATCAAAGCGAAATTCCAGCATCTTTCTCTTGCTGACACGATGTGCTTTGACTTTCAAAAGCTCGGCCAAACACCTTACACATCTAGTTTATTCTTAGTGAAAAATGCTGCTGACCTAAAGCGTTTAGATCTGGAAGAACAAGAGACACCATATGTTGGTCATAGAGGCTACGGCGAATACCATACGGGTTATACACTGGAATGCTCAAGAATGGGAAGCTCTATCAGTATGCTGAGTGTGCTGTTAACGTTTGGAATTGAAGGCTACCAGCGCTTGCTCGGTCAATTCCTAGAGGTGAACCTTGCCTTTAGAGAAGCACTCAGTCAAGAAATTCCGCAAGCTGAAGTCGTGAATGATGACAACGTCGGAATGGCTACATTATTTAGAATTTACCTAGACGGCTCACCGCGTTTTCAAGAAGAGATTTCAGGCGAAGCGACTGCAATGGAAATTGAGCGGAATAATGAATTGAACAAAATGCTGTTTGAAAAGCTTGGAGAGAAAAGAGACGAAATGTTCTTTGGCGATACAACGAAGTTTTTACTTGTAAATGCAAAAGAAGGACAAGAATTCTATCTAAGTGTTAGTAAGTTTTTTGTTATCTCACCTTATACGTTACCAGAGCATATCCCACATATCGTATCTTATTTAAAAGATGTGATCGCATCTGTTTGTGGACAATTTGAACATGTACATGCTTAAATCAAATCTGAGAGTGGAGATGTAGGAAAAAATGGCGAAACAAAGGAAATTTGGAGGGTACACGATATCCTCTAAAATCATGTCAGTCGTTGTCGTAACATTACTCGCAACCGTTGCACTATTCGTTTTAACATTTTATCTAGTCAGCCAGGATTTATCATCCCAGTTATTAAAGCAATTTGATTATCGATTAACAACAGATATTGATACTGCAAAGAAAGAAATCGATAATTTGGATGGAAACGTTCTTGGCATTAGCGGGAAGGATGATCCCCTTTATGTGGAGGTCAAAAAGAAATTCAAGGAGCTTCAAGAAGATCATACGCTTGAGAACTTATACGTGCTATCTAATAAAGGCGGCAAAGAAAGAATTATTATATTAACTGGGGAAGAAAATGATTTTGATCAAGATTATGCCTTTTCAGATGAGATGAAACAAGCACTTTCTGAAGATAAAATGATCAAAAGTGATATTTACAAAGACTCATTTGGTACACATAAATCAGTCTTTTTGCCAATCAAAGATTCAGGCGGTGAACTGACGGGGATTTTAGGAATTGATTTAGATGCATCTGTTGTGCCTGAAACAACGAAGAAGCTGACGATCTATATCACGGTTGCATCTGCTATTGTGCTCATCGGTGGGTTGTTTTTCTCCTTTATCATGGGCAGAAGAATTGCGAAACCAGCACGTTCATTGATGGAATCAGCGAACCGAATTGCTGACGGTGATTTAACTGGAATGGTAGAGGTTGAAAGTAAAGATGAGATCGGTCAACTTGCCGCATCCTTCCAAAAGATGCAGGGGCGGATCAAAGAGCTCATTGCGAAGATCTCAAACTCATCTAGTGAAGTGTCGAAAATGTCCTCACAGCTTCGCACCGTAACGAATGAATCGAGTCAAAGTGCGCAGCAAGTGTCAGAAGCCATGACGAATATGAGTGAAGGAATCAATGATTCTGTCGCAAATATTACGGATTGTACAACATCCGTTGCAGAGATCGATACTCAAATCGAAGGTGTCACAAAAGAAGTCGATGAAATGAAATCTGTTTCATCTGACGTACAAGAGCAGTCAGAATCTGGTCAAAAACTAGTGAATCATGTGCTTGAGCATCTGAATATGTTACATGACAAGATGACCAACTCAAAGCAGGCAGCAGAAGAATTACAATCTCATTCCACGGAGATTGAAAGTGTCATCTCGATTATTACGGACATTTCAGCGCAAACGAATCTGCTTGCACTGAATGCTTCAATTGAAGCGGCACGTGTTGGAGAAGAAGGAAAAGGGTTTGCTGTTGTGGCAGATGAGGTGCGTAAGTTAGCTGAGCAATCAGCGGATGCGGCTAAAACCGTTTCAGACCTCGTCATCGGCACACAGGAAAACAGTCAGCGTGTTCTTGAAAGCGTAGAGGAAAGCAGTAAAGCAGTGGAAGAAGGACGTGAACAAATGGAAGGCACGTCACAAAACTTCGCTGTGATTTACGATGGCGTATCTCAGTTTTCAAGAAGAACGAACAATTTGCTTGCTTCTATTAAGCAAGTAGAGCAAGCATATCAAACGATTTCTACATCGATTGAACAAATTTCGGTTGTATCGGAAGAACACGCCGCCAGCTCTCAAGAAGTAGCGGCAGCAACAGAACAGCAAAGTGCTGGCATGCAGCAAATTTCAAGTGCGATTGAACAGCTCTCTGATATGTCAGAGGACTTAGCACAGATGGTATCTACTTTCAAAATCGACAATAAATAACGAGAAAGCTGACTCTTGTGAGAGAGTCAGCTTTTTTGCTATGCTTAATCAAATCGTTGCAGACGAAAGGAGAAACGCCATGGATTTTGCACAGAGATTATCAGAAGAACGGATCAAAAAAGCGATGGATCACGGGGCTTTTGAAGGATTATCTGGCTTTGGCAAACCCCTGCCTAAAGATGATGCTGCTCATGTACCTGAAGAACTCAGAATGGGTACAGGATGATGAAAAATGCTGGCTTTGCTGGGGAAGAAACAGCACTGAAAAAAGAACTCATGACCGTCAAAGAGCTTCTTCACTCCAGTATAGACGGAGAGGAAAGAAAAAAACTTTCTCTCATATGTGAAGAAAAACAAAAACGCCTGGATGAACTCACATCTAAGCGTCAAACTTTTGCCCGTCCAGCCTCCTCCTTTTATAAAAACAGGGTCTACGAAAAATTAACGGAGCATAAAAAAAGATGATGACACGCTGCCTCTCCTGAGCACATTGAGGGAGCTTTTTTTATGAAAGCGCTGCATTTTGTTGTTGACTACATGTATATACAAATATAAAATAAGAAACAAACATGTATATACAAGTTTTTTGGTTCTTTTTTCTTATAAAAAACGATCTCGGAGGGGATAGCATGGCTGATTATCAGGCAGCAGCAGATCAGATTGTGAAAGCCATCGGCGGCAAAGAAAATATTGATCAAGCAACACATTGTGTGACAAGGCTGCGCTTTGTACTGAAAGATGAAGGAAAGGTTGACGAGAAAGCACTTGAACAAATAGAAGAAGTGAAGGGATCTTTCTCAGCGAACGGTCAATACCAAGTTGTGATCGGCCAAGGGGTCGTCAATCGAGTATATGCTGAAATGGTGAAACAGACAGGCATTGGGGAAGCCACAAAAGAGGACGTTAAGCGTGCCTCTGATCAAAAATTAAATCCATTGCAGCGTGCTGTGAAAACGCTTGCGGATATCTTTATTCCGATTCTTCCTGCCATCGTCACAGCCGGTTTATTAATGGGGATTAATAATATTTTAACAGCTCCAGATATTTTCTTTGATCAAAAATCGATTGTGGATGTGTATCCGGCATGGGCTGATTTAGCGAATATGATCAACTTGATTGCAGGCACTGCCTTCACATTTCTGCCCGCATTAATCGGCTGGTCAGCAGTGAAGCGGTTTGGGGGAAATCCGCTCTTAGGGATGGTCCTTGGGCTGATGCTCGTACACCCAGACTTATTAAATGCGTGGGGCTATGGAGCGGCTGAAAAGTCCGGTGAGATTCCTGTCTGGAATTTGTTTGGACTTGAAGTGCAAAAGGTAGGCTATCAAGGGCAGGTTCTTCCGATACTCGTCGCCTCCTATTTACTTGCAAAGCTCGAATTATTCATCACAAAACGGACACCTGAAAGCATTCAGCTGTTAGTGGTTGCACCGATTACGTTATTAGTCATTGGCTTTTTATCCTTTATCGTCATTGGACCTGTTACATTTGCAATCGGTAACGTTTTAACATCTGGACTTGTGGCTGTATTCCAGCAGTTCGCAGCACTTGGCGGTCTATTATACGGCGGATTGTACGCTGCATTAGTGATTACAGGGATGCACCATACGTTCCTCGCTGTCGATATTCAATTGATTAATTCCAAACTGCATGGCACGTTTCTATGGCCGATGCTCGCACTGTCTAATATCGCACAAGGATCAGCCGCACTCGCGATGATGTTTGTTTTAAAAGATGAAAAGCAAAAGGGGCTCTCACTGACATCAAGTATTTCCGCTTACTTAGGAATTACCGAGCCAGCGATGTTTGGCGTCAACCTGCGCTATCGATTCCCATTTATTTTTGCACTCATTAGCTCTGGTTTAGCTGGTATGTTTATCGCCTCTCAAGGGGTGCTGGCAAGCTCAGTTGGTGTTGGAGGCATTCCAGGAATCTTCTCCATTATCCCGAAATATTGGGGCGCATTTGCGATAGGGATGGTCATTGTACTCATCGTCCCGTTCATTGGAACCCTTTTGTATGCAAAGCTAAAAAAGAAGAAAGATGTTTCACAAGAACTTAACTAGTGGTGGTGAAGGAAATTGAAACAACAAACAAACGAACCGTGGTGGAAAAAAGCGGTGGTCTATCAAATTTACCCGAAGAGCTTTTTAGATACAACGGGCTCAGGTACAGGCGATATCAATGGTGTGACAAAAAAGCTTGATTATATCAAACAGCTGGGGGCGGATTGTATTTGGCTGACGCCAATGTATGAGTCCCCGCAGCATGACAACGGCTATGATATTAGTGACTATACAAAAATCCATGACATGTACGGCACAATGGCGGATTTTGAACACATGCTGAAAGAAGCCCATGATCGAGGCATACGAGTCATCATGGATTTAGCCGTCAATCATACATCCATTTTCCATGAGTGGTTTCAAGCCTCACGCGAGTCAAAGGATCATCCTTATCGAGATTATTATATTTGGAAGGAGCCTAAAGCAGACGGATCACCGCCGAATGATTGGCAGTCAAAATTTGGCGGTCCAGCCTGGGAGCTAGATGAAGCAACGGGAGAGTATTATCTTCATTTATACGATGTCACACAGGCGGATCTCAATTGGGAAAAGGATGAGGTGCGCAGGCAAGTATATGACATCATGCATTTTTGGTTTGATAAAGGAATTGATGGATTCAGGCTGGATGTCATCAACAACATCTCGAAAGATCAACGCTTCTTAGATGACGCCGGACAGTCTGTGCAAGGAGACGGCCGGATGTATTATACGGATGGCCCAAGAATTCATGAGTTTCTGCATGAAATGAATCAAGAGGTTTTTTCGAAATATGACAGCATGACAGTCGGGGAAATGTCTTCAACGAATATCACAGACTGCATTCGGTATACAAGACCGGATCGGCAGGAGCTGGATATGACGTTTAATTTCCATCATTTAAAGGTCGATTATCCAAACGGAGAAAAATGGGCCCTCGCACCATTTGATTTTCAGGAATTGAAGTCGATTCTGTCCGAATGGCAGACGAAAATGCATGAGGGCGGCGGCTGGAATGCGCTCTTCTGGTGCAATCATGATCAGCCGCGTATCGTCTCAAGATACGGTGATGATGAAACGTACCATCAGCAATCAGCGAAGATGCTGGCGACTACCATTCATCTCATGCAAGGGACTCCGTATATTTATCAAGGTGAAGAAATTGGCATGAAGAATCCTCGGTTTGAGGACATATCGTCTTACCGCGATATTGAATCACTTAATATGTATGAAGCCATGCTTGAAAAAGGGAAATCAAAGGAAGAAGCACTCGCCATTTTACAGGTCAAGTCAAGAGATAATGCGAGAACACCGATGCAGTGGACCTCAGAAAAGAATGCAGGTTTCTCAAAAGGAACACCTTGGATTGAGCCAGCCAATAACGACATTTCGGTCGAAGCTTCATTAAAAGATAAGACATCTATTTTCTACCACTATCAAGCCCTTTGCAGGCTGCGTAAAGAACTTGACGTGATCACATATGGAAGCTTCACCTTACTCTTAGCAGATGACCCGAAGGTTTTTGCTTATGTGAGAGAAAGTGATGAGGAGAAGCTTCTTGTGATCAATCACTTTTACGCAGGAGAGACGGACTTTACGCTTCCTGATGAGCTTGTGCAGGCTATAGATGAGATGGAGGGGCAAGTGCTGTTATCCAATTATGAGGATGTACCGGCAGATATGAAGGGATTTACGTTGCGTCCATATGAGTCAATCGTTTATCATTTAACCAAACGCTAGAAAATGGGGCGGAGGGAAAATGAAAGAGAATAAGTTTCGAGTGATTTATGATCAGCTCGCAAGACGAATTGAACAAGGTGATTGGCAGGATAAAGGCATTCTGCCATCAGAGCATGAGCTGTCCTTGATGTACGATACGTCCCGTGAGACGGTGAGAAAGGCATTAAATATCCTTGTGCAAAATGGCTATATCCAAAAAATCCGCGGGAAAGGCTCTGTCTTGCTGAATCGTGAGAAAATGCAATTCCCAGTCTCGGGTCTCGTCAGCTTTAAAGAGCTTTCCCAAACACTTGGCCGAATGACCGTTACGACGGTTCACGAATTTGGTTTAATCAAACCGGATCAGTATATTCAGTCTCAGCTGAAAATAAGTGGGCAGGAGGATGTCTGGGAAGTCATCCGCTCTCGCAATATTAGCGGAGAAGAAGTGATTTTAGACAAGGATTACTTTTTGCAAAAGCATGTGTCAGTCTTGTCGAAGGACATATGCGAAGGGTCCATCTACGAGTATATTGAAGGAGAGCTCGGTGTATCAATCAGCTATGCCCAAAAGGAATTTGTGGTAGAGCCATGTACAGAAGAGGACGCCAAGTATCTTGATTTGAACGGGTTTGACCATGTCGTCGTCGTGAAAAATTACGTGTTCTTAGAGGATACAAGTTTATTTCAATACACGGAAAGCCGTCACCGATTAGACCGCTTCAGATTCGTCGATTTTGCAAGAAGAGAAAAAGTGGACAGAGCATAGGCTCTGTCCATTTCAGGTTTTGGGAGAAGGAGAGAGATAGACGACGAATAGATCACCATTTTTAGGAGGAAAGATGATTAGATTAAATAGACCACTAAAATTAAGAGATTTAGAAATATTCAGCGTGATGAAAGATCATCAGATTTTATGTTATGTCATCATTGAAGATACGCGAAAACCGTTTACGGAAGAAGACAGAAAGCTAGAACCATTATGTTATATGGATGAAGAAGATATACAAGCGATTTTGAATGTTTTTCATATTTCCATTATCAATGATGAAAAATTAAGTAAAGAGGATTTAACTCTTGTAGAAGATTATTTTGCTGATTTTGTAAATAATACGAACTTAACGAATTTTATTATAAGAGATTATGTTTTAAAGGATTTATATGATGTCGATGATGAAAATGACATCATGTTCTTTAATAGAATGCTTCGTCATATAGGGTCAGATGATGTGAAAGAATTTGACGACCGCAATTGGATCTATTTATCTCAAGATTGATGTCTTATTCCATAAAAAGTGGACAGAGCATAGGCTCTGTCCTTTTCCTTTAGGATGATACATTTTTTCTTGTACGCTTGCGCTGGTAGTAATAAAGGATACCGCCTGCGGCGAGCATGAGCACGCCAATCAGTACAGCTGTATACATCATCGTGGCTGTATTCGGCAGTGTGCCGCCTTGGAGGCCGGTTCCATCTTGGTTTGGATCTGTACCTGTGCCTCCGCCTGGTGCTGATGTTTCGCCGTCTCCACCAGTTTGATCTGGAGTTGTTCCAGCTGCCCCGCTTTGGTTGAGGACGGTGTATTCGCTGAAGTGCTCGGTTTGACCTGATGCGACTCCGTTTTCAAATGATCCATTACTAGTTTTGGCGTAACGATTTTTCTTGCGATCCACATAATACACACTAGGTTTTTTCGCTTTTTGAGGCTCGTCTAGTGTAAAGGATAGAGTGACCGGGTCTTTAAAGGTCGAAACCTTTTTCTTGTCTTGTTTGATTTGGAAATCATACGTATCCGTTAATGCGTTTTTCACTTTATCCGTCTTTGTCATCCATATATCTGCGCTTTTCTCGGATAAATTCGAGAGCGGCAATGCGAGTCCCACTTTGTCATGATAGATGGTGACGTTTGGATCTTGCTCTCTTTTCTTCAGCTCTGCTATTTGCGCTTTTGATAGAGACAATTGAACGTTTTTCGCTTTGCTTGCTTTGTCTAGATAGAGCAATGCTTTGTTTGTATGCTGCACATATGTTTGGAATTTCTTATCATCTTGAATGTCATAAGCGCCTTTCCCTTTCGCACGAGGAAGGAACACTTCTTTCACCCTGTGATCGATAACAGGCGAAATCTGCCCGTCTGCCTTTTCAATTTGCTCTTTGAAGATTTCATAGTCGACATAACCTAAGTCTTCGCCGTGAGAGGCTTCTGTAAAGACGCTGTAGCCGTCGCCGCCTGTGCCGACAAATGCGTTTGTAGCTACGCGGTATGTTTTCTCATCATCAATATCCGTCAGTTGACCTTTTTGGTCTTTCAGTTTCACATCAATCAGTCTGCTGCCAGCTGGTTTACTGAGTGTAAACGTATATTCAATGCCAGCTGCATGAGGGAATGCGCCTCCGCCTTCCTCTATGCCTGACAGCCCCTGTTCGAGTGCTTTTTTAATTTGACTGCCTTTTAAATCTGCGACATAAAGTGTATTTCCGAAAGGCATCACCGTTAAAATATCACCTAAAGTGATATCTCCTTTTTCAATGCTGCCTCGAATACCGCCGCCGTTTGTGATGGCAAGGTCAGCACCGGCAGATTCTTGCGCTTTCTGCAGCATGCCGTCGGCAATAAAGTTCCCAAGATTCGTTTCCTTCGCACGGACGTGCTCGCGTTGTCCGTCTAATAGGACATCTGTATAGCCGACTTTTTCTGTTTTTAAATCTTGAATATCTGCTTTGTACCCATCAAGGATCGCTTTTGCATCTGCATCTTCTTTGACAGAGTCATCAATAGAGATCAGGTCAAAAGAAGATTCTTTTGGCTGTACGACGCCTTTTTTGTCAAAGGCTACGTCTACTTTCCCTAAAAATTGTCCGTAGTCTTTCACCTGAGCGACAATTGTAGGTTCTTTTTTATTGATGACCTTTAATTTTTCAACAAGTGTGTGCGTGTGACCGCCAATGATTAAATCAATACCGTCAACTTTTTGAGCCAGCTCAAGATCACGATTGTAGCCAATGTGTGTTAACGCAATGATTTTATTGATTTTTTCTTCTGTTTGAATGGTGTTGACTGTTTCTTTTGCTTTCTTGTACGCTTCTTTAAATTGAATGTTAGGACCGCTGCTGGATGTAATGGCTGTGTCTTCAGTCGTTAAGCCGAATACGGCCACCTTTTCACCATTAACATCAAGCAGGATGTAAGGGTAGATCCCGGCTTCTTTTTTCTCACCAGCTTTAAATGAGGCTGGTTTTTTCACTAAGTCGCTCAATTGTTTTTCCTTCGAGACATCCACGTTTGATGACACGACCGGGAATCGAGGCTTTTCAAATTGATGACGGTTTTTCGGATCGACATCTGATGCATCACCTGTCAGAAATTGACGTAGTACAGAAGGACCTTTGTCAAATTCATGATTACCAAACGTCATGGCATCGTATTTCATTAAGTTCATCAATTTCAGATCGGCAAGTCCTTGCCATTTTGTGAAGTATAGGTCACCAGAGAAGACATCTCCAGCGTCCAATAAAATATTGTTCTTGCTTTCAGCACGGATTTCTTTGATCTTTGTTGCGCGTCTTGCCGCATCATCAAGGTGTGCGTGTGTATCGTTCGTATGCATGACTGTTAAATTCCAGTTGTCTGATGAAGGCGGTTCTGTTGTTCCATCCTCTTTAAAGGCTAGCTTGTACACACCAAGACCATCTGTGCTTGCGTTACGAACAAAGTCTACGCTGCTTGATTTCTCAGCAAACGGTTTGGCTAAAAGAGAAGATTCAAATGTTAAAGTTGCGCCTTTCACCGGTGCAATGGCCCAGTTTTGATCAGCACTTGGGTTGATGGTTTTTTGTTCGATAATATAATCCATCAGCACTTGACGGTTCTCATCTGCTGAGGCAAGCACCACTTTATCTTGGGTCAGATGCGGAAAGCCTCCGCCGCCAGAAGCACGATAGTTATTTGTCACGACTAAAAATTCTTGATTGTCAGAGACTGTTTTCCCGTTGTAAGACAGGTTTTTGATGCGGTTTGCATTGGCGTTGACAAGTGTGCCTGTTGTGCTGTATTTAGCAGGCTGCGTCACATCGACTTGGTATGTCACACCATCTATTACATCAAAGTTATACGAGCGGTATTCCTCGTTTAAAATCGGCTGTTCTTTTGAAACGTTCGGTTTGATCTGATTAAACTGTCCGGCAGACATCTCTAACCAGTCTTTCACTTCACTGCCTCTCAGTTTCACAATCTGCACAGTGTTATCGTAAAGGTAGAGATCGCCGATGTTCTTAATCGCTAAATCTCCTTTTGCGATATTTGTATAATAATTCACACCGTTTCGTCCGCCTGCTTTAAACGGGGCACCTGCAGATAAAATCGGTAAATTTTGATACGCAGTGTCCTTCATTTTTTCTTGTGCATACCATTTTTGGGCATCTGTCACAATTTGAATCGAAGGGTCATCCATCACTTGAGCGAAAAAGCTATTAATGTCTGCTTCTGTTTTGCCAACAGGCTTTCTCACGTAATCAAGTGTGTTTTGATGCGTTGTTTGAATGGCATCTTTTACTGTGCTTTTCTGAGATGATACTCCGGCAACAGATTCGATCTTGCCTGTTCCGTCTGTGACCTTCCAGCTGCTGCCGTCAGGCTCTAGTGTTAAATCAATGACTCCGAGGTAGCTGCCCCAGTTTTTTGACATGACGACTGGGATGCCGTTGATGGTTCCTTTTGAGACGTTGAATTTGTCGACGCCGTTATATTCAGCGCTTGGGAATGTGCCATGCTGGTGGCCAGATACAATGGCATTGATGCCTTTTGTTTTCGTGGCAAGGTCAAAGATCATATTTTCTGATCCTTTAGGTGAAGCTGTTTTTTCAATTCCTGTATGGGCAAGAGCGACAATGACATCTGCGCCTTTCGCCTTCATTTCAGGAATGGTTTCATTGGCAGATTCGACGATGTCCTGCACTTGGACTTGTCCATCTAAATGCTTCTTATCCCACGTCATAATTTGTGGTGGAACGAATCCTATGTAACCAACTTTCACAGTTTGTGAGGCTCCGTTTGCATCTTTAAAGGTTTTATCTTGGATCACGTAAGGTGTAAAACGGTGTTCTCCATTTAGCTTTTTGACGTTCGCATTGACAATCGGGAAGTTGGCGCCCGCAATGGTACCGTCAAGGAAGGATAACCCGTAGTTAAATTCATGATTGCCAAGTGTTCCTGCATCGTATTTTAGTTTGTTGAGTGTATGAATAATGGGGTGAACCTTTGTTTGATTGATGATGCTGTCTTTCTCATGTTTGTAAACGTATTCTCCAAGAGGGGTTCCTTGAATCAGGTCTCCGTTATCAACAAGGAGTGTATTTGGGTTTTGTGAGCGGTGCTTGTCAATCAGCTCGGCTGTTTTTGCCAAACCGAATTCATTTGTTTCTTTGTCGCTGTAATAATCATAATTCATCATGTTCGCATGAACATCGGTTGTGGCTAAGATGCTGACCTTTACGGCATTGCCGTTTTCTGTTTCTGCATAAGTAGGTACTGCTGGGAGAATGAGACTAATCATCATAATGGAAGTGAGCAGAATAGACAGGTTTTTCCTTCGTTGCTTCTTCACCTGATCTCCGCCTTTCTAATTTTTTTGACCACAATACCTATTGTAGAAATGTTTCGTTAACTTTTGTAGTTATTTTTTGCAGATTATTGTAAAGATAACATAAATCATACGAATTACCTTGTTGAGGGAATGCGAATGAGTCGAAATGCTTATTTTTATCGTAAGGGGTTTTCTGATAGGGATAGGATGTTTCATTTCAACATGCCCGGGTATAGTGTGTAGTGTAAACGATAATCAAGCAGGAGGGTTTCTACATGGGTAAGAAAATTGCAGTTGTATTAACAGATTACTTTGAGGATGTTGAATACACCGAGCCTGCAAAAGCCTTTAAAGATGCAGGTCATGAAATCACAGTGATTGAAAACGAAAAAGGAAAAACAGTGAAAGGGAAGCAAGGAGATGCAGAAGTGAGAGTGGATGCGTCCATTGATCACGTGAAGCCTGAAGACTTCGATGCACTTCTGATTCCTGGCGGTTTCTCACCAGACATTCTGCGTGCAGATGATCGTTACGTCCAATTCACTAAAGCATTTATGGACGAGAAAAAACCAGTATTTGCGATCTGTCACGGACCGCAATTGCTTATTACAGCGAAGACGCTGGAAGGAAGAAGCGCAACTGGCTATACATCCATTCAAGTAGATATGGAAAACGCAGGCGCTAAATTTAAAGACGAAGAAGTTGTCGTTTGTCAGGATCAGCTTGTGACAAGCCGTACACCTGATGACATTCCAGCATTTAACCGTGAATCATTAAAACTGCTTGAGAAATAAACCGCAGTTATGACAGGATAAAAAAAGCCAGCACCTTGCGGGGTGCTGGCTTTTTCTGCGCATGATGTAAGGAAACTGCGTGCAGACCGCAAAGCAGCTTCCTGATGCACCATTATTTTCTTAAGTTTTTTAGCTCGCTTGCGATGGCTTGCATTTCACTTGGGCTGAATGAAGATTTTTTCATCACCATTTGGTGAAGAAATTCGATATCTTCGTACTTGTCTGGACTGAAGTCCTCGGCTTTGATGACTCCAATGTTCAGCATATTTAACTTTTGCGAAATGTCTTCAATCAGCTGATTGACTTCAGCCGCTTTTTGCTCTGACAAGGGCGGCACGTCCTTTCCTGCATATATGTCGAATAATATGTCTATTTTAACAGAAATGCAAAAGAATAAAAGGGCTATTAAGATGACACGGAGATGTTTTTCTCCTTTTTCTCCTGCTTAATCTTATCAATGATTCGTTTGGATTCAAATACGACAACCCCTGATAAACCGATGAGCCCGATTAAGTTTGGAATCGCCATTAGCCCATTGAGCATATCTGCCACACCCCAAACGAAGTCATTTTTAAACACGGCACCGAAAAAGACAGCAATGACAAACACGATGCGATAATACATGACGTACGAATCCTTCGCCAAATATGTAAAGCATTTTTCGCCATAATAGGACCAGCCAATGATGGTGGAATAGGCAAACAAGAGCAGACCGATTGCCACAATGGTTGAGCCAACTGGACCGAGGAAATGAGCAAAGGATAACGAGGTCAGCGCATCACTTTTCACTGTTAAATACATATCTGCCATGACAATGGTAATGCCAGTGATAGAACAAACAATGATTGTATCGATAAACACTTGCGTCATAGATACGAGAGCTTGACGGGCGGGCATATCCGTTTTCGCAGCCGCAGCAGCAATTGGTGCTGACCCAAGACCTGCTTCATTGGAAAATACTCCTCGTGCCACACCCCAGCGAATGACAGTTCCAATTGCACCACCTGCCACGGCTTGACCCGTAAAGGCATCTGAGAAAATAAGACCGACTGCGCCTGGAACGAGATCAGCATTCATGACAAGAATGATCAGACCGCAAATGACGTAAAATAAAGCCATGACGGGTACAAAAATAGATGTGACCCGGCCAATGCTCTTAATTCCGCCTAAAATCACGAGTGCCGTAAAAGCAGTAATGATAATACCTGTCACCCATGTTGGAATTTGAAAGGTAGAATTCATGACTCCTGAGATGGAATTAGACTGTACCAGGTTGCCGATCCCAAAGGCAGCACTGGCGCCGAAAACAGCAAATAGCACCCCTAGCCATTTCTGTTTCAAGCCATGCTCTAAATAATACATAGGTCCGCCAGACATTTCGCCTTTTTCGTTTTTGACTCTGTATTTAACAGCAAGAACAGCTTCTGCAAACTTAGTGGCCATTCCGAAAAATGCAGCAAACCACATCCAGAATACCGCACCCGGACCACCCGCTATAACTGCCGAGGCCACACCTACGATATTCCCTGTACCGACAGTTGCAGCAAGAGCCGTCATTAACGCTTGGAAATGAGAAATATCTCCTTCTGACATTTTGTCTTGTTTAGAAAAAGCGAGCTTTAAAGAATAAGGAAGTAATCTAATTTGAATGAAGAGAACGCGAAAGGTGAGGTATATTCCAGTACCAACAATTAAAATCAACAGGGGAGGCCCCCACAAAAAATTGTTCATCGTCGTGACAAACTGCTCAATTATTCCCATCTAATATCCCCCTTTGTTTGTGTAATTCTCCTAAAGTTTCTCCTGTTTTTGTGTAATTTGTCAATGGCGATGAGAGCTTTTCTTGCAAAGTTTCCAAAAGAAAAAGGGCTTGATATGATAGAGAAAAGGTTTTCGAAAAGAACTCTTAGGGAAAAGATAGGAGGAGAATGAAGAATGATTCATGTGTTATTCGTTTGTCTTGGCAATATTTGCAGGTCACCGATGGCAGAGGCCATGTTTAGAAAAAGAGTAGAAGATGAGGGGCTTAGCGAGCACTTTGTGATTGATTCAGCAGGGATTGGCGGCTGGCATCAAGGAAGTCCTCCGCATGAAGGAACGCGAAAGCTGCTTGATGAAAAAGGCATCAGCTATGAAGGAATGACTGCAAGACAAATCATGGAGAAGGATATCACCACATACGACTATATCATGGCGATGGATGCAGAAAATGTAGGGGCACTTCGCAGTATAGCCGGCTATGGGAAACATCACTTTATTGGCCGTCTTCTTGATTTTGTAGAAGACGACGATCGAGATGATGTGCCAGATCCTTATTACACTGGGAACTTTGAGGAAGTCCATGAATTAATTGAAACAGGAATTGACCGCTTTTTGACGTATGTAAAGAAAGAGAACCACCTTTAACTGAAAGGAGATCAGACGAGATGGAAGAAAAAAATCAAATCGTGCTCCGAGGAGCTGCCATAGGAGCAGCTTGCGGCGCATTGCTAACTTTATTTCATCGGCCAACGAGAATTGCACTCAAAGACAAATGGAATGACTGCCAGCAAAAGCTGGATGAATACCGCCAGGAGCCAGGCAGAATATCGGCTTGCATGAAAGAAAAGATGGAAGAAACGAAGCAGCTGATGCGAACAGTCTCAGATGATTTGTCATTTTTAAATGAACAGGTCAATCAGTTAAAGGAAACAACCCCAAGGGTATTAGAAATTATTGAAGAAACAAAGGATCACTTTCAATCGAAACAGACAGATTGATCATTGGAGATGAGGCGTATGGGTTTTATTAAAGCGTTAATTGAACGCTTTTTGCTGCATGAAGGACCGGCAAAATCTGCTGAGCTTGCGTATTTCTTTTTGCTTTCATTATTTCCGTTTCTCATCTTCGTGCTGACACTGGTTGGGTATTTGCCGCTGACGTCAAAGGATGTCCTGAGCGTCATTTCTGGTTATGCGCCAGAAGGAGCGCTTTCGATGATTGAATCCATTGCCGATCAGACGCTGAATAATCGTAACGGCGGGTTATTATCGTTCGGGATTATTGCCGCCCTTTGGTCAGCATCTAACGGCATTAATGCCGTCGTCAGAGCTTTTAACCATGCTTACGAAGTTGAGGAGAATCGTTCCTTCATTCTCGTACGTTTAACATCGATCATCTTAACGATCGCGATGGTTTTGACCATTATTTTTGCCTTGATGCTGCCTGTCTTTGGAAAAGAACTTGGTTTATTTGTCGCTAAATTAGTCGGGCAGTCAGATGCCTTTCTCACCGTATGGACTGCGATGAGATGGATCATTAGCCCGCTGATTTTGTTGATTGTTTTTACATCCTTGTACTATTTTGCTCCAAACATTAGGCTGAAATTGAAATTTGTTCTGCCAGGTGCCATTTTTGCATCGATTGGATGGATTTTGGTCAGCATGCTGTTTTCATTTTACGTAGGCGAGTTTGCCAACTACAGTGCGATGTACGGAAGCATTGGGGGAATCATTATTTTAATGATCTGGTTTTATTTAACCGGCATCATGATTATCCTTGGCGGCGAGCTCAATGCGCTTTTACATAAACGTAAAATCGTACCAGGCAAGCTATAAAGAAATCCGGGCATCCTAAAGAAGAACGAACAAGTTCAATCTGAATGGATGGGGGAAATCACATATGTCCAAACAATCGAAAAAAGGCGGAAGCAATACGAAACAAAACAAAGGTCATCAGCCTAAGCACAAAACAAGCGGCAGTGCGAACGGGCAAAATGGATATCACTAAATGAAAAACTCCTCTGCATAGCGCAGGGGAGTTTTTATTTCAAAATCGTATATATCGCTTAAGGATAAAAGCGGCATCAGGCTTTGACTGATGGTGAGGATCGAGCTCGAATCCAGCATTCATCGCTACACGTTCACTTCGAACATGACCTACAGGACAAAAAATTTCAAATCCATCGACTTTTGTAGAAAATATTTCTGTCATATATTTCACGATCGTTGTCACAATACCCTGACCTTGTGCGTCTTGACCAATCCAATAACCAATATTGCCTATTTTCTGATCAAACGTCAGACGGAACACCCCGATAAGTTGGTCGTTCAGCTTAATGCCAGCTTCCAACCCTTTTTGTTCATTGTAGGTAGTTTGAGTCGATTGAATAAATGTTCTGACATCCTCTATGCTTTTGCAGTGATGGACCCATGGAAGCCATTCCTCTAAATGAGCCTGATTCTCTTGAATAAGTTTCAATAATGTGTCCGCATCTTCAAATTGTAGAGATGTCAAAGTCAATTCATTTGTGATGTCGTATGTAAACAAAGATCGTCCCTCCATTTTAATGACTTTCAACCACTGCTGCCGTTCGCCCAAATCGAACGCAGAAAAACACGAATAATATCACGATGCTGACAAGGTAAAGTAAATTCATTCCTTCAAACGTTTGCACAAAGATTCCACCGAGAACAGGCCCGAGAATACTCCCCGCACTAAACGCCATCCCGCACATCAAATTTCCAGCAGGAAGCAGATGCTTTGGCAATAAGTCGGTCATATAACTGATGCCAAGTGAGAAGGTAGAGCCTACAGCCATTCCGGCAATAAAGAAACAAATCGCAACAGCCAAAACCGATTGAATGAAAATTCCTGCTAGTAGGAAAAAGAAAGACCCGACGAGTGTGACACATAAAATGATGCGGCGCCTGCCAAACCGGTCGCTGAGCATCCCGAGAGGTAGCTGAAAGACAATACTTCCAATGGCAAACGCAGGTAAAATAAACGCAACTGCATCTACTGTTACCCCGCTTCTGAGTGCATAAACAGGGAAGTTGCTATTGAGTGTCGTTTCTAAAAAGCCATAGCAAAAAGGCATCATAAAGGCGACCCAGCCAAATTGAAAGGCTTTCTTAAAGCGCTTCAAACTGTTTGTCTGCTCTGACGTCTGCACTTCGCCCGTATCTGGATATGTATTTTTCAAAACAAAAACAAGCAGCCAAATACATAAACTAACGGCACCAGAAACAATGAAAGGTAAAGATGGGTTGATTTCAATGAGTGGTGTTAAAAAAGGTCCAGCGGCAAAACCGAGTCCAAAGGATAACCCATACAATGAAATATTTCGCCCGCGATTTCTCGATGACGACGCATAGGTCACCCACGTCTGTGTAGAGAAATGCAGCATATGATCACCAATCCCGATCATGAGCCGCAGGAAGAACCAGACGACATAAGATTCAAAAAACACAAAGCTAAACAAGCTTAAAAAGACAGCAGCGCCCCCAATGACAATTAACGGCTTAAACCCAAACCGGCGAAGCGGCGCTTCCATAAAGGGGGATGCTAGCAGCACGCCAAGATATAAGCCTGTGGCATGCAGACCGTTTAACGTAGGAGAAGTGCCGGCATGTTCAAAAATAATCGAAATGACAGGCAATAACGCTCCCTGCGAAAAACCAGATACAGATACAAGTAAAATTAAAATCAAAAAGTGAATTCTCGACATAAGAAGCTCCTTACAAGTTCATATTTTCATCGTACAATGGAACCATAGGGGTTTCAATAGAAAGGTGGAAAAGGAATGAAACTGATATACGAAACGGACCGGTGGATTGCGGGAACAAATGAAAAGCAGCTGTATATCTCAGGAAAAGAAGAAATGGGGTACAGGCCATCTCAATTGTTCACCTCAGCTATTGCAGGCTGCTTTGGAGAAATGCTCATTCATGTATGCCGGAAAAAGCGAATATCCTGTGAAGGGCTGACGATCACATCTGAAACGACAAGAGCAGGAGCTGTAAACAAAATCTCCCGTATTCATTTACATATCATTTTTGAACACATCAATACATCTGAAGAACAAATAGATAAAGTCATCACAATTGCTTTGAAGCATTGTTCGATGGTGCAGTCTGTGAAAGGAAGTATTGAGGTCACCTTCTCACACGAGCGAATCTAAATGTATATGATGCCGGCACTCACGAAAGAATAACAATCAGACATATGAAAAGGAGAATGGCTGTATGAATCGTTTGTTTCTTGTGATTGTCGCAATTGGTGTGCCGCTATCGGTCATTGGGAGTTTTCTTCATTTTCCGCAGGTCATCATGTTTGCTGTGTATTGTATCGCCATTATTGGTCTTGCTAGTTTTATGGGAAGAGCCACAGAAAGTCTTGCCATCATAGCGGGCCCAAGAATTGGCGGGCTTTTAAACGCCACATTTGGAAATGCGGTAGAGTTAATTATTTCATTTTTTGCATTAAAGCAAGGACTGACAGCTATTGTACTTGCTTCATTAACTGGATCAGTTATCGGAAACTTACTGCTTGTGGCGGGGCTGTCTTTTTTCGTTGGCGGATTAAAATATAAGCGCCAAGTGTTCAATGTCCACGATGCAAGGCACAACTCGGGCTTGCTCATGTTTGCCATTATTGTGGCGTTTGTCATTCCAGAAGTGTTTTCGGTGGAGATGGCTGAGGATAAACAATTTGTTTTAAGCATTGGAATTAGCATTGTGATGATTTTGCTTTATGTCGCAGCGCTCTATTTCAAACTGGTCAGCCACCGCGGAGTCTATGTTGCCAAGCTGGAGAGCATGGACGGGGAAGCGGAGACGGAAGAAGAAACACCTGAATGGTCTGGTAAGTTTGCCACTGTGATTTTGCTGCTTGCGACGATTGCCGTTGCGTACATTTCAGAGCGCCTCGTTCATACATTTGATACGGTGGGAGAACAATTTGGCTGGAGTGAGCTGTTTATCGGAGTCATTATTGTGGCCATCGTCGGAAATGCCGCAGAACATGCCTCTGCTGTCATCATGGCGTATAAAAACAAAATGGATGTCGCAGTGGAAATAGCTTTTGGTTCCACACTTCAGGTTGCGATGATGGTGGCACCAATCCTTGTCATCAGCTCGCTTTTTTTCAATACGCAGATGCCGCTCATTTTCTCCTTACCAGAGCTCATTGCGATGGCATCCGCTGTATTACTCACAGTCATTTTATCTAATGACGGAGATACCAATTGGTTTGAAGGTGCCACATTGCTTGCTGCCTATTTCATTATGGCGATTGGATTTTTCCTTTTATAATCTTTTGTGGATAAGGGACGTCTTTGCGGAAAATACTATGGAAAAATGAATGAGAAAGAGTGATGATATGAAAAAGATGCCCCGCATCATGTTTGTTGTTCTCTTATCCTTAAGTTTTCTATACAGCTTTCCACTAGAGGCGGCGAAGCCATTTAAAGTGCCATCCTCTGTCGCCAGTATCTCAAAGGAGAATACGTATCCGAACGCGTCACAGGATCAGCCCCTGCTCCAGCCGAGTGAGCTGACAGCTGAATTGTTCAAAACAACGAATGTACCGATTGAAAATACCCATTTGATCAAAATGCTGAATGAATCCAGCATTTCAGGGACGCCATTAGCGGTTGGATACCGCGCGACCATTTTCCTCGGAAGATGGGCACTAAGCTACGATTCAAACGAAACGGTCGCCAACTGGGAATACAAAAAAGTGAATACAAATCACATTGATAACAGAGGCGGCAACAAAACAGCCATTGGTAAATACGTTCAAAAGCAGCAAGTAAAAGTGAGCGGCGGGCTCACAGCAAAGGTGCCAAACCCGGAAGATGTGAAAACATTGATGATGCAAAAAGCCATTCAAAAAACAAAGCTGCCCCTCGCTTTTGACACAGTGATTGGCGCAGGAACAAAACGAGATCAGTCGTACCATGTATCTCCGAAAAAAGCAGCTTCGCTTCATGCCTATGCACCAGCGATTAATGAAAAAGGAAAGGTGACATACGGAGAAGTGTACCTTGTGCTTAAAGGAAATAAACGAAAACTCGTCGTGAAAAACGTGACCTCGCAAGGAATCGGCGCTTGGATTCCTGTGCAGGATCACCTGACGTTTGGTTTTCAAGGGATGAATTAAAACAGTCATCTCCTCTTATCAAGAGAGGAGATGACTGTTTTTTTGCTAATTGGATTTCTTTTTTTCCTGTTTCAGTTCACTCTTGTAAAAATCAAAGAGGTTATAGAAAAACCATAAGATGAAAAGAAAGAAGATCACTTTAGTCAATATCGTTAAATTGTTGAAAATAAAGACCAAGAAACGGGATGATCATAAATCCATAATAAGAAAACCACCATGTTTTAAAGATGGAACTCAGCTCCTTAAAAACTTGTAGAAATTAACATGATATTCACATGGTACATTTTTTTGAGAAAATAAAAAAGCCACAGTAGAAGTTGAATGAACCCAACCACTACTATGGCTTAAATTTTTATTCCCCTAAATCCACATTATGATAAACCTGCTGCACATCTTCAAGCTCTTCTAATACATCGATTAGTTTCTCGAATTGTGCTTTAGATTCATCGTCTAATGTCACTTCGTTTTGAGGAAGCATCGTGATTTCAGCGACAGTGAATTCTTCAACGCCGGCTTGTTTGAATGCTTCTTGTACTTGATGGAATTGATCTGGTTCAGCGTATACAATCACTGTTTCATCTTCTTCCATGATGTCACGTACATCAACGTCTGCTTCCATTAAAAGCTCAAGCGTTTCTTCTTCACTTTTTCCTTCGACACCGATGACAGCTGTTTGGTCAAACATATAAGCAACAGAGCCGCTTACGCCCATGTTTCCACCGTTTTTCCCGAATGCCGCACGAACATCTGACGCTGTGCGGTTCACGTTATTGGTGAGGGCATCAACGATTACCATTGATCCGTTTGGACCAAATCCTTCGTAGCGCAGCTCATCGAAATTCTCTTCCGCACCGCCTTTGGCTTTTTCAATGGCACGGTCTACAATGTGTTTTGGGACACTATATGTTTTGGCACGTTCTAGAACAAAGCGAAGTGCTTGGTTTGATTCTGGGTTTGGCTCACCTTGTTTGGCAGCCACATAGATTTCACGCCCGAATTTTGCGTAAATACGACTTGTATTGGCATCCTTTGATGCTTTCTTTTCTTTAATGTTGTTCCACTTACGACCCATCTTATTCACTCTCTTTCACTTAGTAAATACACAGTATGAGGGTCCCCATGCTGCATGAAATCATTCTGCCTTCTATTATACATGAATCAGTCAAGAGGATAGAAGTAAGAGGGCTGAAATGAAGAGATTTCTTAGCTGATGTGTCCAAGCTGTTCAAGCGTTTCATGCTGCTTGTGAGATCTCGTCAGCTCGTCGCACCGAATGATCCTGCCATCTAATAACGTGAAAAGAGCCATGACATCAATTAAACCCCGGTCCCCGCTTGCGAGTTCCACATGTACAGTGTAACGAAAACACCCTTGCTGCGTATCTTCATCAAATAACACATCATGAAAAGCGGGGATTTCAAGCTGTTTTGTCAATCCTTTTAATGTGGATAGATGCTTTTTAAACTCATCAAGTGTCGAAACCTTTCCATCAGTCACTTGCTGATAATCAGGTGAAAAATAAGCCTCCACTTTTTCTATATTGAATTTGATTAATACCTCTTCATACATCTCTTTAATAAATGATATCGCTTCTTTTTTTGTCATGAATCAACATCCTCTCTTTATGTTAACCAGTTAACTATAATCAATTATAATTAACTAGTTAACAAAAAACAATCAAAAAAATAACCCCATCATAAATGAGGTTATTTTGCAGGCTGGGGATAAACGAGATCTTCAAGCAATTTGACATCATGCTGATGAAGTTGTTTGATCATTTCTTTTCGGACAGCGAGGGCAGCATCGAAGTATTTTTCGTCTTCGACCATTCCTTTCACTGTGATCTCAATCCCGCGGTTCAGCTTGTTCAGGCCCATAATGCCATGAACTTGAAACGGTTCAATGGCATGTTGAAATTCATCTTTTTTGAGAAAATCATGATGCATCTGATTTAAATTGTCACAGGCCGTTTCGAGTGCTTGAAAGGCTGTGTCTGGGTTTTGATTCGCACTAATTAATGCAGACTCCGTAATCCGCATGTATTGCATGTTATAGTTTTGAATTTGCCGGATGTCTCCGTTAGATATGGTTAACAGCTTGCCGCTCCATTCTCTAATTTGCAGAGAGCGGAGACCAATCTCTTCAATCGTTCCATTAAAGAGGTTATTCACTGTCACATAATCCCCTTTATGAATCTGACGTTCATAGATCAGAAAAATGCCTGCTAAAATATCGCGAATCAGCGTCTGGGCGCCAAAACCGATGACGATCCCAGCAACACCAGCACCTGCAAGAATTTTCCCAAAATCATGAAAGAAGAGAGAAATGACATACATTACAAAGCAAATCGAAGCGGTGTATTTCGTAACAGATTTGACCAAGCTCTCGATCGTTTTTTTCTTCTTGTCCTCTATAAACTCCGTTCGTTTAAAGAAAATTTGAAGCGCTTTGTTAATCATAAAGACGGCAAGCCAAAGAACGAGTCCAACAAGGAGAATTTCAATGTATTTGTTCTTGACTATTGTCAGAAAAGTATCGTCCATCTATCGGTTACCCCCTGGCTGTACGAGAAGTAAAATCAACATCTTGATAATAGCTGTTTTTCACAAGAACATTCGGACCGAGGCATTGTACGCTTGGACAATGGCAATTCAGCTCTTTTGCTAATTTTGTGTCCATCCAGCGTGAATAAGCAGATTGCAATGTATCAGTAGCAATGTTTCCAAGCGCCGGTGTATCGCCAAAGTCTGTCACAATAATATTCCCATCAAAAATATTCACATTCAAACGTGAGCGGCCGTCAGGGTCATTTCGTACCGTGACATGTTTCTCCTGACGCAATCGCTTGAGGAGGCGCTGATCTTCTTCATCTGTGCTGCAAGAATAAAATGGCAGGGTGCCAAACAGCATCCATGTGTCTTGATCACGAATATCAAGCAGCTGATGAATCGCATCACGCATTTGCGGAAGCGTCAATGATTCAAGGGCGCTGGCAAAATCACTTGGGTACATTGGGTGAACTTCGTGGCGCTGGCATTTCATTTCCTCCACGATTTGCCGGTGGATGTGTTCAATATATGGAAGCGTGCGCTTATTGAGCATGGTTTCAGCAGATACGGTAACACCCGCTTTGACAAGTGCCCGGCTATTTTCAATCATGCGGTTAAATAATTTCTCGCGCTGCTCAAAGGTTGGTTTTCTGTCCATCATCGCAAAACCGACCGTTGCAAACTCTTCGACAGTTCCCCAGTTATGTGAGATGTGAAGGACATCTAAGTATGGAATAATTTCCTCATATCGCGCCAAATCAAGTGTTAAGTTTGAATTGATCTGTGTACGGACGCCGCGTTCATGGGCATATTTTAATAAAGGGACGACATATTCCCGCACAGATTTGAGAGAAAGCATAGGCTCTCCGCCTGTAATACTGATTGAGCGCAGAAGCGGAACTTCATCTAAACGGCGAAGCAGTAAATCAAGCGGCAGTGCATTCGGGTCCTTAGGCTGTAAGGTATAGCCGACCGCACAGTGCTCACATCTCATGTTACACAACGTCGTTGTTGTAAATTCGATATTTGTCAGCTTCATCTCTCCGTAATCCTGCACATCGAGATAGGCTTCCCAAGGGTCGTATGCAGGTGTAATCGGACGAAGTGCTGTTTTTTGGTTCATGGTATCTATCTCCTTTTCATTCGGGCAAACGTGGACCCGCCAACAGTTAATTTTAAGCCCCATCACCGTTATACGCAAGTGGGGTTTCATTGATTTACAAGGGAAAAAAAGATAAGCTAGAAACAAATGCTAAAGGGAGTGTATCTATGGGCAAGGCAGCAGACAGCAAAGAGCAGCAGGTTGATTATTTAAAGAACCGATTAGATATGTTTATGAATGTGATTGATTCATTAGATCCTGAATCAACAGATGTTGAGGATATAGACAGACTGATCCAGATGATTGACGACCTAGAAGCGAAATATGAACGGTTTAAAAACGATTGGAAGGAAGAATAGCTCGCGCAGTGCGGGCTTTTTTCTTTAAATTGGCAGGTGAATCAGTGTATGAGTCTCGGTCTTATTCTGCACAATAGAAGAAAAACCGGGAAGTGACGTAAATGAAAAAATACATGCTCATCTGTTTATGTGCGCTTTTTGTATCCATGCCTCTCTCAGAAGCGGAAGCCGTGTCTAATAAGCCCGTCCACTGGGGATTTGCGAAAAGCAAAGAACACAAGCCAGCAGATGCGGGTAAAGAATTGAACGTCCTTTTAAAAAAGTATGATGCCTTTTATTTAGGAAACACGAAAAAGAAAGAGATTTATTTTACCTTCGACAATGGCTATGAAAATGGGTACACGCCGAAGATCTTAGATGTGCTGAAAAAACATCAAGTACCAGGCACCTTTTTTGTGACAGGGCACTTTGTAAAGGATCAGCCTGAGCTCGTCAAACGGATGGCAAAGGAAGGTCATATCATTGGCAACCATTCCTATCACCATCCAGATTTAACAACAAAGAGTACGAAAGAAATCAAAGAAGAGCTGGGGCGTGTCAATGAAGCCGTGTACAAAATCACTGGAAAACAAGACAACCTCTATCTTCGTCCGCCGCGCGGTGTATTCAGTGAAAGGGTGCTGAAGGAAACAAAAGAGCTCGGCTACCAAACCGTTTTCTGGTCAGTGGCGTTTGTGGACTGGCATATTCATCATCAAAAAGGAAAACAGTATGCCTACGATCAAATGATGAAGCAGGCGCACCCAGGTGCCATTTACTTACTTCATACCGTCTCAAGGGACAATGCCGAGGCATTGGATGATGCCATCACGGCTCTGAAAAAACAAGGATATTCCTTTAAAAGCCTAGACGATCTCATGCTTGAAAAAGTATGGCATCTGCCTCAGCTATAGAAAAAAGCTTGCAGAAGACCTGCGAGCTTTTTCTTTATCCTTCTCTTATTTTACGCTGAAACAAAATCGGGTGATGACGCGTAAAAGAGTCAATCAAGCCCTCACCGAAAATCGTGATTGTTTGCTCCCAAGGATGTCCTAGCAAGCCCCAATGCATCTCTTTTGATAAAAAGAAATCATAATCCCCGTTAGGAAGCACAGGGACTCTCTATTCCCCAATTTCATCTTTTTCAAATGACCCGTATGGTGTGATCCAGTAGCATTCGTGCTGCCAATCGAGTGCCAGCATATATTCGTCTGTTCTCATATGCTCCTGAAAAGCAAGTAACGCTTTCTCTTCAAGGTCTTCCTCCGCATGTAGAAGGGAAGGGTCCTCAAAATAAACAGAGATATTATATGTTATATAAGGAGATGGTACGTGGAATGAGGGAAAACGAGAGATGCTTGGATTAAATTTGAAATCTCGATAGAACGTCTTCCATACCAGCCTTAGTTCTTGATGAGTCAATGGAATCCAGTTTTCCACCTTAACCGCCCCCAAGCTATTCTCTCAACAAATTATTTGAAAATGCGGAACCACCCTTTATGCTTAAACCACAAAAGCATACCCGAGACGAGCAGACCCATGAAAATCAGCACCCAAAAATAGCCATACTTCCAGTGTAATTCAGGCATGTTGTCAAAGTTCATCCCGTACACCCCAACAATAAAGGTCAGTGGAATAAAAATGGTCGACACAATGGTCAATGTCATCATGATTGCATTCATTCGATTGGAATTCAGCGTCTGATAGCTGTCTCGTAAATCGGCCGTCATATCACGGTTTGACTCGACGATCTCGGTTAGTTTCAAAAGGTGATCATAAATATCATTGAAATATGCTTGCCGGTTCGTATCGCTTCTCATCGTATTTGTGTTGACAATACGATATAAAAGGTCCCTCATCGGAATAATCGTTCTTCGCAGTTTGAGCAAATCGGATCGAATTCCGAATACTTCGTTCATCAGCGTTCCATATGTTTTATGACCTTCTTCATCCTCAATTTCATTCAGCCTGTCCTCAATTTGATAAATAATAGGGAAATAATCATCGACAAGCTGATCAATCAGCATATAGGCGATATGCTCAGGTCCACTGTTTCTGGCTTTATCAGATTCTTTGAGCTTTCGAATGACACGGTCAATGTATGGCGCCTCCTTCAAATGAAAGGTCACGATATAATTGTCACCAACAAACAGATCGATTTCCTCAGATCGAAGCGTCTTTTGATTCAGGGCATGAAGCACGAAAAATAAATACCCTTCATAAAAATCAAGCTTCGGCCGCTGTAAATAATGGAAGCAATCCTCAATCGCAAGCGGATGGAACTGAAAGTATTCCTTCAAAAGCGCTGCTTCCTTTTCCGTTGGCGCATGGAAATCAATCCAGTACCAGGCGATATCGGGGCTTGAAAGCTGCTGTAATGTTGCATGTTCAATCAAGTCGCCGTTTTTTGTCACTGCAATTTTTTTCAGCATGTGCACCCCTCCAGACTTGCATTATATCATGCAGCACCGGTGAACTTATACGTGTTCTGCATAAAAAAGCCGATCTCATTACTGAGATCGGTCCAATGTGCGTGTATGATTGATGGATAAAACCGAGAATTAAGGACGACGGAAGTTGACGAAACCACCGTTACGGTCGAACCAGCCTCTAAATGCCCAGTTGATGTAGCCGCCGTCACCTTTGTTTGTGAAAGATCCATTTTCAAATACCCAAACTCCGTAAGTAATGCTTCCGTATTTCACAGTAGCAAACGTTTTGACTCCGTTGAAACGAGTCTCATAACCTTGGCTTAAGTTAAATACCATGACATTGTATTTTGAGCCCGCAGCATAGAAAGCAGACTCCATTAGTCCTTTGACAAAGCCTTCACGGTTTGTGTTAGCATTTGCAGCATTGATTAAAGCATTAGCTATACCAAGTACGTCAAAGTTAATATTAACGTTTCCTGCGGTTGTAGATGCTTTACTTTCAGCAGCTTTGTTTAAAACAGTTTGCTGAACAGTAGTTGAAACTGGAGTAGTTTTTTGTTCAGCAGCGTCAGCGAATACTGGTAGTGTCGAAGAAACAGCAGTGGCAAGGGCAACAGAAAGAATGGTTTTTTTCATTGGTCGGATCTCCTTTGTTTTTAAATTTTGGGTCTTTCTTTTCGTAAAAAGTGAAACTAGGTGAAGCCGGTTATCAATGAGGTAAAATATGGTCCTGCAAGATAAAACAAATGATTGCCTAATCAGCTAATTCCTTTGTTCACCTCCTTGATATGTCATAATTATACAAATATTTTCGGAATAGAAGATATCACCCAGAGGTTCTATTTCTAATTTAAGGTAAATAATCCTAAAATATTGAAGGGTGCTGTCGAATTTTAGCTGAATTCGACTAAAAATGTTCCTTCATCCAAAAGGAAAATGACCGTAAATAAGGAAGATATAACTGATAAATTCTTGTACTCTTTATGTTTAAAAGTATTCAATATGGAGAATCATTCATGCAAAGTGAAACAATCGCATCTGCGTGTTTGCAGAAAGGAAGAGGAAAACATGTGGGAAAAAGAGCTGATGGTGGAGCCGCCGTATCATTTCGATCAAGTGCTCAGACGCTTATCAAGTGATCCATTAAAAGCAGTCGATTTGAATAAACGAGAAATCAAAGTACCAATTAGGTTAGAACAAAAACCATACGTTGTCGTCGTTCAAGCCACCGGAACAAAAGAAGCGCCCACGTTTCGGGTGCAAGGAAAAGGTCCTGAGGAACCTCTCATATGTGAGGTGAAGCGGATATTTGGCATGAAGCATCAATTACACGCTGTGCATGAGCATTTTTCTCAAACGAATTTAGCGTCCATATTTGAGCGTCATGTCGGGACACCGCTCATGCTGGATTTTCATTTATATCATTGTTTGATGAAATGCATCATTCATCAGCAGCTCAATCTGGCGTTTGCTTATGAGCTCACGAAACGGTTTGTTCATACGTACGGTGAGCAAATAGAAGGTGTTTGGTTTGATCCTTTACCGGAAGCCATCGCCTCACTTGAAACAGAGGATTTGAGAAAGCTCCAATTTAGTCAGCGGAAAGCGGAATATGTCATCGATGTATCGAAGCGAATTGTGAGCGGCTCTCTTTGTTTAGAAGAATTACACGATTTAACTGATCTGGAGGTGGAAGAACGTCTGCTTCCGATTAGAGGGATTGGACCTTGGACAGTTCAAAATGTGCTCATGAATGGACTTGGAAGACCAAATCTCTTTCCGATGGCAGATATCGGTATTCAAAACGCCATCAAGCGGCACTTTGACCTGCCTGAAAAGCCGACAAAAGAAGAAATGGCAGCATTAAGCAAGGAGTGGACCCCGTATTTAAGCTACTCTTCTTTATATTTATGGAGAAGCATTGAGACAGATAAATAAATGAAAGGGATTTTCTCTCTTTGTCCAAGTCATGATATACTAATGAGATGGAATAAAATGAAGACAACCTATCAAGGGTTCAGATAGAACGGAGAGAATGAAGTGAAGGAAAAACAGCAAGGTGCCCTTTTACAAAAGGGACAGCAGTTCCCGCTTACCATTAAACGCCTTGGCATTAATGGGGAAGGGGTCGGTTATTTTAAAAAGCAAGTGGTCTTTGTCCCGGGTGCGCTTCCAGGCGAAGAAGTGGTTGTGGAAGCAACGAATGTCCAAGCAAAATATGCAGAAGGTACGGTTAGAAAAGTCCGAAAGCGCTCCGAGCATCGAGTGAAACCGCCATGCCCAGTATACGAGCAGTGCGGAGGCTGTCAGCTTCAGCATTTGGCATACGAGCAGCAGCTAAAGGAAAAACGAGATATTGTCATTCAATCAATGGAACGACACACGAAGCTATCGGTCGAAACGCTAGATATTAGACCAACGATCGGCATGGAAGATCCGTGGCACTACCGGAACAAAAGCCAGTTCCAAGTAGGGCGTTCTCACAGCGGTGACATCATTGCTGGACTTTACGGACTGAACTCTCATAAGCTTGTACCGATCAAGGAATGTATCGTGCAGCATCCAAATACGAACAAAACAACGGGCGTTGTCCGCAAAATCTTAGAGAAATTCGGTGTATCGGTCTACAATGAACGGACAAGAAAAGGCGACGTACGCTCAATTGTCGTGCGTGTCGGCTTTGAAACAGGGGAAGTACAAGTCGTCCTTGTCACATCGAAACCTGAATTTCCAAAGAAAAAAGAAATCGCCGAAGCCATTCAAAAACGTCTGCCAGAAGTGACGTCCATTATGCACAATGTCAACGGTGAAAAAACGTCGGTCATCTTTGGCCATAAGACATCTCACCTAGCTGGCAACATGGTCATTCAAGAATTTTTAGGGGACGTCTCCTTTGAACTGAGTGCACGTGCTTTCTTCCAATTGAATCCGAAGCAAACGCTAAAGCTTTACGACGAAGCGAAAAAAGCGGCCAAACTGACTGGCAAAGAAAAGGTTGTCGATGCGTATTGCGGCGTTGGAACGATTGGTATGTGGCTTTCAGATGGCGCCAAAGAAGTACGAGGAATGGATGTCATCAAAGAATCGATTGATGATGCCAAGAAAAATGCCAAAAAACACGGCATGAAAAACGCGACCTATGTGACAGGAACAGCTGAACACTGGCTGCCAAAATGGGTCAAAGAAGGCTTCCGTCCTGACGTCATCGTCGTGGACCCGCCAAGAACAGGCTGCGAGCGCACCTTCTTAGACACTGTCAAACAAGTCAAACCAAAACGCCTTGTCTACGTCTCTTGCAACCCATCGACATTAGCAAAAGACCTCGAATACATGTCAAAAGACTACAAAATCGAATACATGCAGCCAGTGGATATGTTTCCGCAAACGGCGCATGTGGAGACAGTTGTATCGCTCGTGAAAAAATAGACTTTAATCAAGGCTCGAAAATCAATATTAGATTTTCGAGCTTTTTTGTTTTGGGGGCATTTCTTTAATCAGACTTTTTTCTAAATGAATATAAACACTTGTAATATTTAAAATAGTACTATATAGTTCTAATTATGAAAAAAGTAAAATTAATGAATCAAAAACGTGTGCTTGAAGTTGCTGCAACTTTATTTTTAGAAAAAGGATTTGCTTATACAAGCATGGATGAATTAGTACGTGTAAGCAAAGTGTCAAAGTCTAACGTGTATTATCACTTTTCTAATAAGGAGGATTTATTAGAAGGAGTCGTTGATTATTGGATTGAAATGTATCAATCTGCAATTGATGACGTACTATCTCAGAACCAATTTTTAGTTGAAGAACGTATCCAACTGTTTTTAAAGCAATTATCACAAGGAGTTCAATCGAGAGAATATAAGGGGAGCTGTCCATTTATTACTCTTTATATTCAAAGTCCTACACAGGCCACACAAATAAAAGAAAAAATAGGTCTGTTTTTTACAGGATTACAAAAGAAAGTTTCTCTATTACTGAAACAAGGGGTAGAGAATGGAGAATTTAGAAAGACGATTCATATTGATGAGGTTGCATCACTGTTTATTACCAATCTTGAAGGCGCGTTATTTATTTCAGAAACATTGAAGGATGCAACTGTCATTACGAAAACAGCAGATCATATTTTTAACTTGCTTCGATAAAGAAGCTTTTTTTTCACATTAAATTAGTACTGATTAGTACTAAAAGGGAGATTTTTATATGAGAACAGTATTATTAATTGGTGGAACGGGCTTTATTGGAAAGCAATTAGTCGAAGAATTAGCCAAAGAGGATGTGAACATTCTTCTTTTAGTGAGGTCGAAAAGTAAAGCAACACGCATTTTTCAAGAAAGAGGCATTTTAAAAGAAGCAGTGATGCACTTTGTTGAAGGTGATTTGACGAAAATAGATTTAGGGCTAAGTGCTGATGATAAGGAGAGGGTATTGAAAACGGATGTGATGATTCACGCAGGAGGCCCCATGGATATTCAAGCGACAAGTAAAAAGGCAGCTTCCGTCTTTTTAAATGGCGCCAAACATATTAGTGACTTAGCTAAAAGTATTCATCAATTGAAGGGCTTGCAGCAATTTATTCATGTTGTCGGTTATATGAGTCCCTTTGATGATCAAAATAGCAAGATTGAAATTGATGTGTTTAAAGAAGGAAACAGTTATTTGAAAATAAAAAGTCCTTATGAGAGAACAAAATTTTTAGCAGATCTTTATATTCGTCAACAGGCATTAGCAGTAGGTTATCCGCTTTCTGTCATTAATCCGCCAACTGTAGTCGGCAGTAGTAAAACGGGGAGTACAGAGCAGATAGCAGGATTAGGTTTGCTTGTGAAGAGTATGCGAAGAGGGCTCATGCCGGTGATTCCTGGAGGTAAGGACTATAGGTTGCCACTTATTTCAAACGATGAGTTTGCGAGGTTTATTGTGCAGGTTTTCAGATTGGAACAGTCGGCTATTCAAACATATACACTTGTTGAAGACAAACAGAACGATCAGAACTTTGCTGAATTATTAAGTATGATGTCAGAAAGTATGAATATGAGGGCACCAAAAATCTTTGTCCCAATGCCACTGATGAAAGCTATAATGAATAGTGGCGTAAGTAAAATAACAAACATTCCTTCTGATGGACTGAACTTTATGACAAAACGAACATTTTCAAATGTTGCAGCGAAAAAAATAATGGGAGAAGATTGGTTTAAGAAGACGAGTGTCATGAAATTTTTCCCTGCTGTAGTAGCTGATCTGGATTATCGAATGATGAATCAAAATGGTAAGGATCATCATTTATTTAAACGAACATTATGTGATAACACGACTCTTTATCAATTACAAGGAGAGGGTAAACCTTTTATTTTATTACATGGTTTATTGAGTGATGGAGAGGATTTATTCCCTTTAGCACAAGAGCTACATGAAAAAACGGGTCAACCTGTATGGAACTTGGATCTTCCAGGTTTGGGACGATCTCCTTTTAAAAGAGAGAAACATCTTCTAGATATCTATTTGAATGTCGTGAAAAAGGTATTGGAGAAAGCGACGAATGGTGCACATCTAATCGGCCATTCATTCGGTGCGTATATTCTTCTGGAAGCATTGGTACAAGAGTACATCGATAAGAAGTATTCAATCACTTTACTTCAGCCACCTGTTGATAAGAAAAAAACTGCATCGCGAAATGTTCCTCAATTTATGAACAAATGGACATTGAAATGGGCAACGACTAATATGATAGGGCGTTATGTATTAAGTAATGGTTTGTTTGAAAATACGGAGAGCATCCCTGGACATTATATTGAAAAAGTCAGAAATAGTTTTACATCTCCTAGAATATTAAATACGACGGTTCAGCTTAACAGCTTACTACAGAAATTCGATCAAGATGATTTCAATGAGGTCACAAAGGATCATCTTCATATGATTTGGGGGGTCTATGACAAAGGCTATTCTGCCCCATCGCATCTTGGTAAAGTTGATTTTGTTCCATATGGTCATCATTTCCCACTTAGCCATCCGAGTCAAACGGCAGCATTGGTCATAAAGCAGATGAGGGTATGGGATAAATAAAAGGTTTAAGGGAGACCAGCGTGGCTAAAAAATTTCAATAGTAGAATACTTGATGAATTCGCGAGAAACAAAGTGAACCATATAAATGAAATAGAGGAGGATGAGAATGAGCCAATTCGATAATCTAACAAAATACATACCGCTGCTTCAGGAAGATCCTATTGGAGAATGGGTCATCGATCAAGAAAATGATGGCACAGCTGAACATCCGATTCAGATGCCCTTTGTGAATTATTCCGAAACGGTTCGTCACTTGATCGAAGATGTTTATACCTTTGCAAAACAACATCAAGAGCTGGAGCTTACCCGCTACAGAGAGATCCTCAAAGAAAATGGGATTGAAGGTGGACCGAACGATATCGAGAATGTGGACACTTCAAATTTAAATGCGCAGTGTGTGCTTGCTCTCATGATGGGGGTTGTGAGAGCCGAACGGTTTAGCGAGGGTGCCATATTCAAATTCTTTAAAAGCGGAGCTATTGTAAAGTGCCTGGAAAGATTGGATTGTTTGGAGTGATCAAATGAAAAGTAAAACAGATGCAGCCAACACTTTTCCACCTATGAAAATAGAAGAAATTGATAACATTTTATTAAATGCTCTTGATGCGTATAAAATTCATTTTACAAGATCCCTATTGTCCTGATAAAAGTGATATTCACAGTGTGTATGTCATCTATAAAAAGTCTATACTCAATTTACTTGAAGGTAGGATTCGTTCTATTCATAGTCATGAATTCATGAATGCTAAGAAAAAGGATCGAGCGATTTCTAAAGAAGATATTGAATATGCACTAGAGATGGCTACAGTTGTGGTTCTTGCAAGTGAAAATAGTGGAGTACTGACAAATTATTTTTATAGCGGAGTCGGCGAAAGGTTAGATCGTATTTTTAATATATGCTTAGGTTATTCTTCAGATTTACAGAAAACAGAGAACAAAGTAAGATTGCAACGATTTATGAATGATATAAAGATTGTTGAAGAGATGGGATTGTTAGAAAAATTTTAGGATCATGAGCAAAACCTAGATGTTAGAGAAATCTAGGTTTTTTCGCGCTTTTGAAAAATTTATTCAACTTCATGTTGACTTTCCCCTTAACTGAAAGGTTTATACTTTGATCAGATCAACAAAACGGAGGAGATGCAGGATGTTCAAGATCGGCGATTTTTCTATGTTAAGTAAAGTGCCTGTTAAAACCTTAAGATATTATGACCAAATTGATTTATTAAAGCCTAAGCAGATTGATCAAGGTTCAGGATACCGTTATTACTCAGCTGAACAGCTGCTAGAGGTCAATCGAATTTTTCTCTATAAGGAATTAGGCTTTACGTTAAAGCAAATGGCTCAGCTTCTTCGGGAAGATATTTCGGTAGAGCAGATTCAGGGCATGTTTCTGCTGAAAGAAAGTGAGATTCAGCAATTGATCGAGAGAGAACAACAGAAATTAGCGCGTATTAAGGAGCGGATGCACCTCATTAAACGAGAGGGGTGTGTTGAAAAAGAACAGGAGGTCATCATCAAATCTGTTGAAAGCAAAAGCATCATGTCTTTTCAATCCAACGGAACTGTTGACGAAATTCCTTCATTCTTTCAAACGTTTCATCATTTATTACTTAAAAATCAACAAGAATTGATCTCGGGACCACAAATGGTGCTGTGGAGGGAATCAATGGAAAAAGAAAGTGAGTTCGAATTTGAGGTGGGGTATTCCGTCAAAGCGTTAAGGTGCACTCTTCCTCAAGGAATCACGATACGTACGTTACCTGCTGAAGAAACAATGGCGACACTGTTATTTCATTCACATTCTCCATCCGCACAAACTGCTTGTATTGACCTGGCGACATGGATTGAAAATAACGGATACCGCGTGAAAGAAGACCAGCCGGGCCGAGAGATTTATTACCCTTTGTCTGAAAATGAAGAAGGCAGACTCATTGAAATTCAAATTCCTATTATAGATGAAATCAAATCGTAAACATTGCCCAAAGGAGAAACGTCACGATGAAAAACAAAACTGTTGTCTATTTACTTGCTTTAGCAGCCTTTTTAATTGGAACGATTGAATATATCATTACAGGCATTATCCAGATGGTCGCAGATGATTTACATGTCACGACGTCTGCTGCTGGATTATTGGTCACGTCTTTAGCGCTCTCAGCAGCCATCGGCGCACCGATTGTCATTGCACTGACGATCAATATGGACCGCAGAAAAATATTATCATGGATGCTGATCATTTTTATTTTAAGTAATTTCATCACAAGTGTCAGCCATTCGTTTGAAATGGTGATGATGACAAGGATTTTACAAGGAATCAGTGGGGGGACGGCTATTGTAGTGGCAATGGCTGTTGCGACTCGTCTTGTAGAACGTGAAAAAAGAGGAACAGCCATTGGCATCATTTTAATGGGATTAAGCAGCTCCTTGGTTTTAGGTGTTCCAATCGGGACATTTCTAAGCAGTATGATCGGATGGAAAGCATTATTCGCAACCATTGGATTGATCACGCTTATTCCGCTGATTGTTGTGTATAGGCGAATTCCGTCTATGAAAGAACAAGAACCGGTGACACTTGGTATGCAATTATCGATTTTAAAAGATAAGCGAATATTACTTGCGGTGGCAGTGACGCTATTCTATGTAGGTGGATATTCCACGTTATTTACCTATTTAACGCCCTTCCTGCAAGCATCAGCAAACCTTAGTATCACAGAAATCAGTGGCATTTTATTACTAGCTGGAATATGCAGCTTTTTGGGCTCCAGCCTTGGAGGGATTGCAGCAGATAAAAAGGGCCCAATATTCACGATTTTCTCTGGAATCATTCTGCAAATCATCATGCTCATGCTGCTAGCATTTGTCACAGGGAATCTCGTGGTCATGGTGGCTGTCATCATGATATGGATGATCGCTACATGGAGCACATCACCAGCTCAGCAGCTATATCTTGTCACACTTGTACCAAAATCTCCTGATATCGCATTAAGTGTCAATACATCATTTATTCAATTCGGATTTGCCTTAGGCTCTGGTGTAGGAGGGATTGTGTTAAGCGAAACATCTATATTAAACCTAAGCTGGATCAGTGCTGGGACCGTTTTTCTCGCTTTACTCATGACCATTCTAATGGTGGCGTTTGACCGTTTTTCTCAGCATAAGAGTTTGAAGGTGATTGAACAAGGAAGCTAACTTAAATTCAATTTTGTATAGAAGGAACTACTTATTTCGGGTAGTTCCTTTTTGATTTGAAGAATGAACCAGTGAAGTTGTTTATTTGCTACAATAGGAGTCAATATCCAAAGAATGAAGGCATCAACAAATTTCTTTTAAAAACGATGAATGTCTAACAAAAGAACTGCTAGACGAGGAGAGAAAATAGAATGCAAATAAGTGAGGATATCATCAATCGAAAAGGCGCTCGAAAGGGGACTGATATCCCTCGTGACGTCTGGACCCTTTTGAATCAGGGAGAGATCGAAAGTGTGAATTTAACTGAATGGCTGGCTGTCAATCATATGACGCTAATACAGCATGTTTTGCCGTCCGTTGGTTTAGACCATTATATAGACGATATTTCATCTGAGATCACTAAACAAAAAGCTGAATCAGGAATGAAAGCAATTCGTCTCATCGGTCAATTGTTAGATGAAGTGCTACACAAAGAGAATGAGGAAAAACAAGCGGAAGTACTACAGGCATTTGCTCACCACGTATCTGATAGCGTTCGCTGTTGGGGTGCTTATATGAACAAACAACGTTTATCAACTCTGGAAGAGAAACTTGCGTACATTCAGCCATTTGCAGCTGATCATCATTTTGGTGTTCGAGAAATTGCGTGGATGTCCGTGAGAGAAAGCCTCAGTCATCAGCTTGATCAAAGTATAGAATATTTAACAGAATGGGCAAAAAGCGGGGATGAAAATCTTCGCCGGTTCTCTGTAGAGGCGATCCGTCCTAGAGGGGTATGGACAAAGCATATTGAGTTATTAAAACAAGAGCCAGAGAGGGCGCTGCCTATTCTAAATTTACTCAAATCCGATCCATCAACATATGTTCAAGATTCTGTAGGAAACTGGCTCAATGACGCTAGTAAAACACAACCAAATTGGGTCATGAACCTTTGCGAACAGTGGTCAAAGGAATCTGATACAAAAGCGACTAGCAGAATTATCAAGAAAGCGAAGAGAACGATTGTGAAGGGGAATCTGTGAATAAGAGCTTGAACTGAAATCCTTTTTTGAGGGGGTTTCTATCTATAAATCATTCAGAAAGAAAAGTCTCAAAGCGAGCTCAGTAAACAGATTGCCCCATTTCGTGGGATATAGTCTCTTCAATTCTGCATTCTATATATATCTTATCCTCTCATTGTCATACTTTTGAATGAAATTGACTCAATAGAATTGACGCAAGAGCCATGAATAGGTGAAGATGAAATAAACTGTAAGATAAAGGGAGACAAATGATGATACATATCGTATTTGGGGCAGCAACTGCCGGTAGTTTAAAACAAGCATTCCGTGAAATGAAGCAAGATCAAATAGATGATATCATCGCTTTTGATGATATTTATTCGATTGGACCACTTTTACATTTACACGGACGTGAAGGACAAGCGAAGCGTAAAGAGTGGCTGCGTAACGTGATGTCAAACGAATTTGGCGATTTTGACGACATGGTCAACGATCAGCACAGATTGCTTCAGCAAATAAAACATATAAAAGATGGTACGCGTATCCTCATCTGGACAGGCAATAATGCCCATGAGCAAATTGGTTTGCGATATGCCATCTATTTATTAAAAGAGAAAAACATTGAATTGTCTCTCATCAATACAACGGCTGCATTTGATCAGCTGTTCAATACAAATACTAGACGAATGGATATTCGCCATGCCGGGGAAATTACAACTGAAAAATTGAAGGTTTTGTACAGATGTAAAGAGCACATTCACACAGTATCAAAAGAAGAAAGAGAGAAATTACACAGCGAATGGCTTTCATTTGCTAAGGAAAATCATACGCTGCGGATATGGCAAAAAGGACAAACGATCAGTGTACCAGAAGATGAGTTTGATGCTTATTTAGTGAAAATGGCTAAGCGGCTTCATCAGTCCGAGCCAGAAGAGGAGTACATCGTAACTCCACGCTTAATAGGAGAAGTCATTGGTCATTTAGATCAGTATATCGGTGATGATTTTATCGAGTATCGGATAAAGACATTAATTGATCAAGGCATTTTTGACATGATAGGACGACGAACTTCCATGCGTTATTACTCAATTAAACTGACAGAATTCGGTCAGCACTTCAAAAAATGGGTGTGCTGCCGTGAATTTGAGGATCATCCTTTTGTGAAAATTGAAGGAGATTACGGTGGTGAACCTTTTCATTGTGGGTATTGTCAATGTCATCTAGAAAGAGATGATATACCAATGAGCGATACACTTTTCTCAAAGATCTGGAATTGGAACATACAGTATGGCCGCTGGTTTGACGAAGAGACAGATGATTTGCTATCAAATGGTGCAGACATGGAAAAGAAATTCAATCAAGAAGGAGAGCGTATCACAGAAGAAGTGAAACGAGCCTTATCCCCTGCGTTTCAAATTGAATACAGCCCAAGTCAATACACGCAACATATCATTTAAAGAATGAATTTCAATTGCTCTGCACAAAATAAAGCTTTACATGTTCTATCATCATCATGTAAGATATGGAGAAATTAAAAGCGAAGAAAAGGACATGAGCCATTTTTGCTGGGTACCAGAGAGGGAAGTTACGCTGAAATCTTCCTAACGCAGGAAATGGTCTTACCACCTTTGAGCTGTATTGGGGAAAATTGAAGTATCCAATACCGTCTACGCCTCGTTACGGCGCCAGAGCCATAAAGCGAATATGCATTATGGGAATTTGGGTAGAACCACGGATCTCACATTCGTCCCTCTATGAGGGATGGGTGTGTTTTTTTGTTCACTCATATATCATCATTGCTTTGAAAAGGACATGAGCAGCTTTTATCGGTTACCAGAGAGGGAAGTCACGCTGAAATCTTCCTAACGCAGAAAAGTTGTCTTACCACCTTTGAGCTGTATTGGGGAAAATTGAAGTATCCAATACCGACTATGCCGCGTTACGGCACCAGAGCCATAAAGCGAATACGCATTATGGGAATTTGGGTGGAACCACGGATTACACATTCGTCCCTTTATGAGGGATGGGTGTGTTTTTTTATTTCAAAAAAAGAAAGGTGTGTCAGTCATGAGAGAAAAATTGGTGAAGATTCAATTTCCAGATGGAAAGATAAAGGAGTTTTCTGCAGGTACGACTGTCGCAGATGTTGCCTCCCATATTAGCCCGAGTTTAAGGAAAAAAGCAGTGGCAGGAAAGATCAATGATCAATTGGTCGATGTAAGTCACCAGCTGGACAGCGATGCTGGGCTGTCTATTGTCACACTCGATTCAAAAGAAGGGCTTGAAGTGCTGCGCCATACATCTGCACACATATTAGCCCAAGCGGTGAAAAGGTTATACGACAATGTCACACTTGGAATCGGACCTGTTATCGAAAATGGATTTTACTATGATATGAAGCTCAATCAAACATTAAGTGTAGAGGATTTGGCTGTAATTGAAAAAGAAATGGAAAACATCATAAACGAGAATCATCTCATCCAAAGAAAAGAGGTATCTTACAAAGAAGCTGAATCGTTGTTTGCACATGATCCATATAAGCTGGATATTTTAAAAGGTCTACCCTCTCAAGAAGCCATCACAGTTTATCAGCAAGGAGAATTTATCGACTTGTGCCGTGGACCACATTTACCTTCTACTGGGTACTTAAAGTCATTTAAACTAACACGTGTTGCAGGGGCTTATTGGCGGGGAGACAGTCATCAAGATGTATTGCAGCGAGTGTATGGTGTAGCGTTTCAACATTCAAAACAACTAGCTGAATATCTTCATTTCATGGAAGAAGCAAACAAGCGTGATCACCGAAAATTAGGGAAACAATTATCACTATTTATGTTTTCAGAAGAAGCGCCAGGTATGCCGTTTTATTTACCAAAAGGTCAGCTTGTCAAAAATGAATTAATGGCTTTTTCTAGAGAAGTGCGAGGCAAAGCGCAATATGAAGAAGTGAGCACACCGTTTATGATGAACCAAGAGCTTTGGGAAAAGTCGGGACACTGGGATCATTATCATGAAAATATGTATTTCTCAGAAGTAGACCATACAAGCTTTGCTTTAAAGCCGATGAATTGTCCAGGACATATGCTCATGTTTAAAAATAGCTTATATTCATACAGAGACCTTCCGATCAGGATGGCTGAATTTGGTCAGGTGCATCGTCATGAATTTAGCGGAGCATTAAATGGATTGTTCAGGGTCAGGACATTTTGCCAAGATGATGCCCATATTTTTTTGAGAGAAGATCAAATTGAAGCTGAAATCAAGCGGATTTTCCAATTAGTTGATCATGTGTATCGGACATTTGGGTTTGAGTACTCTGTGGAACTATCCACTCGTCCTGAAAAAGCGTTAGGCGATGATCCCATTTGGGATATCTCTGAATCAGCGCTAAAGAATGTGCTTGATCGGCTAAAAGTCGATTACCAGTTAAATGAAGGAGATGGGGCATTTTATGGACCGAAAATTGATTTTCATATAAAAGATGCCTTGCAGCGAAGCCATCAGTGCGCTACAATTCAGCTAGATTTTCAAATGCCTGAGAAATTTGATTTAACATATATCAATGAAAAGAATGAAAAGGTACGGCCAGTTGTGATTCACAGTGCCATTTTCGGTTCTCTTGATCGTTTCCTTGGCATTCTCATTGAGCATTTTGCAGGCGCCTTCCCGTTATGGCTGGCACCAGTGCAAGTACAAATCATCCCTGTCTCAATGGTTCACCTTGATCACTGCCTGGAGGTGCAGCAGCAATTAAGAAGTATCGGAATAAGAGTGACAATAGATGAACGGGATGAAAAACTCGGCTATAAAATGAGAGAAGCACAAATACAAAAAATCCCTTATATCGCTGTCATTGGCGATACAGAAATGCAAGAAAAAACACTGAACATCAGACAGCATGGAGAAAAGACATCTAGACAGCTGTCTATTGATGACTTTCAACATCTGGCAGCTCAACAAATAAAAAACAGAACAGCTGCTCAAATATGATGTGCTGATTTCATGAAGAAAGATAAGACGTTCATTGAATGATGGGCGTCTTTTCATTTGCGAAAAAAGCCGAATTGACAGTAGAAAGGGAAAATATGAAACATTTTTTCAGTGAAATCGTAATAAAGATAGAGCGTTCAACAGAAACATTTAAAACGGAGAGGAGTATTGCATGGAACAAGCTGCACTGAAAAAGATGAGGACGAAACAAATAGCTGTCTCTAATTTAATAGCCGCTATCATAATCGTCGCTTTTTTTATGTTGATCCAAATTGTTGAAATTCGATTTACACATTTCTTTCTTTGTTTAGGAATTTTAATGCTCCTTCAAAGCATTTATGGTTTTATTAAAAAAGGATCAACAAAGTCTTTCATTCCAATTTTCGAGCAGATAGCTATTTATGAAGAAGAAAAATTGGGGAAAGAGTGGGAGAAAGAACAGAAGATGGATAATGTTTGGAAACTGATATTGAGTGGGCTTATGTTCTTTCAGTCTTTTAGCTTCCAAGATGTATCGAACCCATTCTTTGATATCCAACCTATATTTCTACTTTTCTTATTGATTATGGCTCTAGCTCTTATCAATATTAGCATGCTTTTTCGCTTTAGAAAAATCGACCGATCTACTGAAGTCGAATTAACAGGCTATACAAAAGAGTCAAACATAATGGGAATCGCTTTAGGATTCTTGACTGTGATCGTCATCTTCATCTTTATCGTTATTTTTGTTCTTCCATAAAACTTAACCATTTTGAGGTGAATCCATTGAATGCAAACATACAACAATTGATTGATCAGACAAAGGCGAAATTTGGCTTAGATCTTTATCATCTAAAAAGACACAGCTTTCATCGTTACGTCAATATGTTTAATGAAACGATTTATACATTGAATATGGAATGGTTCCCCTCTCATGAAGCTGAACCTGAGGACGACGATGTCAACCCAGACGGCACAGCCATTATTGAAGTGAATTTGAATAAAAGACAGGTGGAAACAGTTATTTTTGTCATGGACAAAACCTATGCGCAGCATGGTGTCACATTTAAGAGACCATATCCAGCTCATGTCATTCAATGGATCGAACAAGAAACAGGGTTGATCTATGGTGAGCATTTTCACATGCATCAGAAGGAAAAAGGGGGACTTTTTTTCGAAGAAGCAATAGATGGCGTGAAAGTGACGCCTTCAGGCAGAATTGAGGTGAAATGGGATGAACATGGACAGCTCATGTACTTTACACACCACGGCCCATTTTTAGCCAAAACATTACTGAGAACTGAGGAATTCACGCTTTCTATTGATATGATGGAGAACTTAGCCCAGCAGCAAATGCAGCGGTTTGATTGGCCATCCTTCGAGCACAATCGAATTCGAGCAATTTATGCATTAGAAGAAATCTATGTCAAGAACGATGGAACAGGAACGCTTCCGTTTGAACTTGGGCGTGGAGAAACGCATTGTATACACATGAATGAGATCATTGAGTGGAATGAACCGTTAAACAATGCCTTTGAAAAAAAGGAAATGAATATCCATGAGGACATTTCAGCTGAACAAGCTTTCTCATTGGAGCCTTCACCGGATACCATCCCGATATCAAAAGAAGAGCAAGCTGAGTGTATAAAAGCAGTCCGAACCTTTTTGGCGCAAAAATATCCAAAGGATACAGGGAAGTGGGTTCTGAAAACACTCCAACGTGATCATGGATACATCCATGCGATATTAAAAACGAACGGGCAAGAAGGCAGTGGGTTTATGGACAAGATCAAGGTCTTCATTGACGCCAGCTTGTTTGAAGCCGTTAATTACATAGATAAAAAAGAAATGTTTCAAGTGTGCGGGATACTCAATCCTTCTCAAGCAGCAAGTGAAATTTCTGTATCTCAGAAAGAAGCCTTTGAAAAATTGAGAGAACGTCTTGAACTTACACCTATCTACGTCTATGACGAAGTGCAAAAACAATATGTTCTATGCGGAAAGCTCGATTGCCATGATGGTGTTGATGCAGAGAGCGGCGAAGTGTTTTCTTTGAAAGACCTCTCATAATTTCTTAAGGAACAGTGAGGAGCTGTTCTTTTTTGTCTCATTGCACCAATTTTTTGAAGAAATTTGGAATTTTGTAGCAGGAAGTTGTCGTTTCATCACGAAAGAAACAGATAAGAATATGATCATAGGTCCATCGGTTGGAATATAGTAGACGTCATACATAGTAAACACTCCTGACAGTAAAGTTGATCTACAATGCTTTTTGAAGAAAAATGAAATCGTGTCTCTAGTAGTATACGACATTTGGTGGACTGACATCATAGGATGACTTGAACACGTTTGTTTTTAGGTAAGCTTGAAGCCATGATAGAAGAAAGTGAGGATATCTGCCTTGAGTACATTGGAAGTGTTTCGTCAGTTTTTGGTTGACCATTATCCTGCGTTACAAGATGAGCTTTGGCTGAAAGATGTTGATACCCTTCGAATCTCTCCTATTCTTCATCCTTTTCTGAAAAGCAAGCTGCCAGAGGGGATCGAAAAATTCACTTGTGTCCTATTCACGCAGCAGACAGATCAAACCGCTGCACCGCTCAAAGTATACCTTCTATTAGATGAATATGAGCAATCACTTTACGCCATTGATTTGATGAATGAACAAATCGTGCTTCATTAATACAGAAGCAAAAAGCTGCTTGAGAAGCTCTCAAGCAGCTTTTTTTGATGAACATTAGTCGATCATATCAACCAATCTTAGGTGCAAGTTGTCCAATTCTTTCTTTGTTGGAAAAGAGCTGATCAGCAGCGTAGACCGCCCGAATTGAACCGGAAGCTCAGTATCAGTCACAATCATATCAATCCCAAGTTGATCCATCGTTACATCATTTAATGTATTTTCTGGACTTGTAAAAGTGTGAATGAGAGGAGGCACGCTTAATTTAATTAAATCTGTTATAAACAAACTATGATAATAGCCTAATGTTGAAATAACAAATATGTTCAACACGTTTCTCCGCTCCATTTCCAATTGAACAAGCCCTCTCCAGGTAGACGTAATGATACGGATCAATTCCCGTTCATTTTTCACAAAAGAAGCGAGTATATCGTCTGTTTTTAACTCTTGGATGATATGAGTAATCCTCGAATAGAAGTAAGGAAGCTGCTCTTTCACCTCTGATAAATAACTCGATTTCTTTTTGAAAAGGAATCCATCTCTCACGGTAATTTCCTTAGAATACACATAATATTGGAGAAGAACCAGTGTCATCACCTTGCGATTAGCCACCTCTTGATGATAAATCAACTCCAATTGATTGATAAATGAATGAATGGCTTCAAAGAGGCGTGGTGTATGCGATTGAAAGAACGTCAACTTTTCTTCGACAGATTCAATTGATTTAAAGTGGCCAATAGCTGGTTCGATCAATAGTAAAAAGACAAATTCGTGATGATCCAGCGTAATACCAAAAATGTCCTTTGTCATTTGGCAAATGTGCTCTTCCCAGTTTTTGATTTGATTATAGATACCTTTGGCTGTAGAGGTCTGTTTTTCTTCATTCATCGAGTACGTATAATTGCGTCGTATGGTAAAATTTTTCCTCACTCGGTGAATGGAAACACCGAGCCACAGGCAGTATTTATCTATAGCCACATCTGGTACATTGACTTCGAGCACCTGAAATAGCTCTTGTAATAAATCAACTGCGTCTTGCTTTTGAATATCATCGAATGGCCAAAGCCGGCTTCCATACACTTCAAACAAAAACTCAACAAAGAATTGACGAATCTCCTTCTCATTCCCATGGAACTGCATACTATCCGGGCGTAACTCGATGTCATAGGATGTAAGGATCGAATTGATTTTATGAATGGTGTTATACAATGTGGATCTACTAATATTAAGCGTGTCCATCCATTCATAGAAAGACCTGTTTTGTTCGAAAAAAATGCCGTCAATCAATCGAATTTCAATCGTATCTTTTAATATTTCCTTGATATAATAATCCACTCGTATCGTCTGTGTATAACAAATGGATATGCCTTGTCTTGGCTTTATGTGGATTAACGGCTCTCCATTCTCTGTTTTGAACGATTTCATTTGTTCTAAATCGCTTTGAATGGCACGAACCGAACCGATATGTTCATTCGATATTTCTTGAAGGCTCCACCACTTATTTTTGGATACAAGCAGTTTTAAAATTTTTATCCATCTCTTTGATTTATTATCAATGAGCTCCATCAAACAACTAACTCCTTCCCTTGGCTTGCCTCTATATATTATGAAGTTCCGATAAAGAACATGAGATTCTCAAAATAGGCATGAAATGATTGTAATGTTTAGGCTAAATCGTTTTGTCTTCACTTTTGATGATAAAGAAGAAAAAAATTAGACGAAAACAAATGTTATTCGCTGATTCTCCATATTTTTCTTTTAAAAGGTGATAAATATGCCATGAATCCTATAAAAATGGATCATTTTAGATATTTTGTTTATTTTTTTGCTGTTGAAACGGTAAATGAAAGAATAAAATGAAGCAGAATTTTGATTACCATATGAAAGGGAGTAGAAAGGAATGCGATCTATATGATGCTGAACTGACTCACCATACATACCATATGATACAAGCTTGTTTCATATGAACGAACCTTATGTGAATACATGCTTATATATGCATGTACACATCATTTATTGTTCATACCAGTATCAATAAAAATTCACATTTATTCTTTCATGATCCCTCTCACTATTCCCCATTTCTATAGACCCCTATCCCGTTAGTAAACCCACTACTCATAATTGATCAACTCATTTTATTCATAGGGTCTTAAGGTGCAATTTTTAGAAAATATTTGATCAGAAGCGGAGTGATTGATCAGACAGTATACAAATGATTTTTTTATCGTTGTTGAAAATTAATTTTAGAAAAGGGTGGATGTATTGAAAAGAATATTGTCATTGGCTCTCATCGCGGTGTTAGTCATACAGTCTAGTATATTAGGAATCTTGCCTCTGGCAGGGGCACAAGCCAAAGAAAGCCGAGAAAACATTTATGGGGATATTGAGTTTGCTGATAGCGAAGGCAACAAGTTATCAAACATGGAAGATCAGCAAGTAAGAAAGGCCACTGTGCATTGGTCTATAAAAGGAATTGATCTAAAAAAGCAATATCCGTATGTACTCTCTCTTCCTTCAGCCATCCAGGTAGAGAAGGAGCAGAAGGAACCAATTACTGTGGGTGACATAGTTGTTGGCGAGTATACTGTTTCAAAACAAAATGAAGTGACGGTGGAATTTAAAGAAGATGTTGAGATCGATCCAAATTTAGAAGGATCAATAGACATCGATGTCACCAGTATAGCTGAGCAAGAAGAGAAAACAAAGCAAAACAAGCGTGAAGAAAGTCTTCCAAAAGATGACTCAGCCTCATCTGAGAAAGACAAAGCTTCTAACAATCAAGAAGCCGCTCAAACGAAACAAAGCGATGAGGATGAATTACTAAAAAACAAAGTGAACGTATCTAAGCGTGTAGGGCTGCAAAGTGTTTCAAAACAAATGCTGATACAAGAAAATCTCCTCACTGATGCGAAATTGATATTTGAAGATCAGGAAGGAAATTCAGTTGATAGGCCTGATATCAACTCGCTGATTTCCATTAACTATAAGTGGGCCATCCCGAATGGGCATAGCTATAATGGCGGGGATGAATTCCATTTCAAGGTTCCAGAGGAATTAGTGATTTACGAAAAAATCGATCGTCTCGAGATGAAATTTAATCAAGCAACCATTGGTTATTTTTCTGTAGATGAAAGTGGAAATGCCTCCATCGAATTCACTGACTTTATCAAACAATATTCAAATATCCATGGAACACTTCAAGTGTGGACGCAATTAGATAAAAAAACTGTCATTACTGAAGAAAAAGAAGTGGTCATTACTCCAATTGAAGGCAAAGATACGATATCAATCCCGATTCAATACATTCCAAATGGTCCAAACGTCTCTAAAAAGGGAGAACCAAATCGATCTTACAATGCTGAAACCATTCAATGGACAGTCGATTTTAATATGGACTTAGACGATGTGAAAAAAGCGAGACTTTTAGATCCGATTCAAGAAGGTCAAGCGTTAAAGAAAGATTCAATCAAGCTTTATCGTGTTGATACAAAGCTAAATGGTGAAACATCGATTGGTCAGCAGCTTGACGAAAACCACTACACCATCGGCCAAACAGCAGATGGTCAAGATTTCACGATTGAATTTAAAGATGACGTGCATCTAGCTTACCGTTTAATGTATGAAACGGACATTACGAATCAAGATCAGTCTGCGTTTCGTAATAAAGCGTCCCTTGTCTCTGCTGATAAAGTGATTAGTTCAGCAGAAGGAACAGTGAATGTGACTAGAGGCAGTCCTTTAAATAAAAAAGCCGCCCACTACGACCCAGTCACACAAACAATTACGTGGGAAATTCGTTATAACTATAACGAAAAAAAGATGGCTAAAAAGGATGCTTTGTTAGAAGACTTCTTTAATGGCACACAGGCGCTGATTTCTGATTCATTTCAAGTCAAGGAAGTCACAATTGATCAGAATGGCAAAGAATCAGGAACAAAAGCGTTTGGAAATTATGTGGTTCAACCTCAAAAAAAGGATGAACAAAACGGGTTTACCTTGCAATTCAATCAAGATATTCAATCGGCTTATCTCATCACATATCAAACAAAAGCAACCGAGCGGATTTTTGAAGCTGAAGAGATTATCAATACTGTAACAGCTGGCAAAGAGAGCAAACAAGGGAAGCAAAGAATTGACCAGCAAATCCTAACGAAAAATCATGGAACACCGAATTACAAGAACAAGACCATTCCATGGCGTATCACCTTCAACAAAGATCAACAAACCATGAACAACCTGATATTAAAAGATACGTTTACAAACGAAGGATTGACGCTGCAAAAAGATAGTTTAAAAGTGACGACAGGAAAAACATTGCTTGAAGAAGGCACAGATTATCAAATAGTTGAACATGCAAATGGATTTGATATTCAATTTACGAAAGAAATAAAGACAGAACATACAGTCACATATACAACGTCTTTTGATTATGAAAAAAGAGCAGATAAAGATCAAAAGAATCTGCGTAATCATGTAAAGCTTGAATGGGTAAATGAAGATGGCAAGGATTTGACGAAGGAAAATCAGTCTGTCTTCACGCCTGACACATACACGCAGTCAAATGGGTTCAAGAACGGAACATATGATGCAAAGAAAAAAGAGATCACCTGGAATATCGGTGTGAACTATAACTTGAAACATTTAGAAGAGGCGAAAATCGAGGATTTCATTCAAGGAAATCAGCGTTTGCTTAAAGATTCAATCACCATCTACTCGCTTGATTTACATGGCGGGGAAAATGGAGCAGAAGAAAAAGAGGTATTAGCGAAAGAACATTATGACATCAAATTCCTTGAAAATGAAAAGGGAGAATCAGGCTTCGAAGTCATTTTCAAAAATGCCATTGATTCCCCATACAAAATCACGTATCAAACAAGTGTTGAAGGAATGGATTTAGTACAGAAAACCTACGAAAATAAAGCCGCCCTTTATGATGGAAAGACGAAAGAATCAGATGTGAACGCTGTAGTGTCCATTCCAAATGGAGGGAAATACACGAGCAAATCAGGAAATCAGCAAGGGAAAGTTATTGATTGGAAACTGAATATCAACTTTGGTCAATCAACAGTCCAAGATGCGACGATTATAGACCATCCGAGCAGTAACCAAGCCATAATAGAAAACTCATTTCATCTCTATTCGACGACAATAGATGAAAAGGGGCAAGTGACCAAAAAGGAAGAGCTGGAAAAAGGGAAGGATTATGAGCTAGACCTTGAATTCGATCCAGACTCTTTTCAAATCAAATTTAAAGAAGAAATCACCAGACCATATATTTTAGAATATCAATCTCTCATTTTAGATAAGGTGGGAAGTACACTTCATAACGAAGTAACGTTTAGAGGTGAAAATGTAAAAGAAATAAAAAAGGAATCCGAAGCCTCAATTGTGGTAAAACGCACCGCTGGCATGGGAGATGGCACGGGAGCGATTGGCGCTTTAACCATTAAAAAGGTAGATGCGAGTAGTGGAAAAGTGCTAAAAGGAGCAAGCTTTTCTCTGACAGATGCTGCGAGCGGTATCGTCATTGGAACAAAGGCAACAGATGAAGAAGGAGCTCTTCGATTTGATCGTCTCTTGTATGGTGACTATATAGTGACAGAAGTGAAAGCACCTGATGGTTATATGAAGAACAAGGAACCGATCCATGTAACGATTGATCAGCCTTACGAATCAGGAGATCAAGCGAAAACAGGAAATAGCATGACGGTGCAGAACCAAGAAATCCGCCAGCATGTCAAGTTAACAAAAAAAGACAAAGAGACGGGTGCAGCATTAGAGAATGCAGAATTTGAACTAAAAAATGAATCTGGAGATACCGTCCAAACCCATTTGAAAACGGACGAAAAAGGAGAAATTCTTTTCAAACATCTTGAGCCAGGTTCCTATTATTTCGTTGAGACAAACGCACCGAAAGGCTATCAATTAAATCAGCAAAAATGGCCGTTCACAATTAAAGAGAATCAAACAGAAACAACGACTGTAACCGCAGTAAATGACATGATAAAAGGCTCTGCAGAATTGAGCAAAATAGGCGAAGGCGGAGAGAGACTAGAAGGTGCACAATTCAAGCTCTTAGATCAAGATGGGCATGAGCTAAAAGATTCGCTTGTCACAGAAGAAAATGGCAAGATCACGATAAACGAACTAAGACCGGGTACGTATCAGCTCATTGAAACAAAAGCACCTGATGGTTATGTATTAGATGAAACGCCAATCAAATTTGAAATACCACTCGATCCAAAGGAACCGGTCATCATTTCGAAAAAGAACCTATATGAAACAAGTGCATTAGAAGTGATGAAAGAAGGAGAAGATGGCAAGAAGCTTCAAGGTGTTCGATTTGAAGTCATGGATCAAAATGACGAAGTCGTGCGTAAAGATTTGTCAACAGATGAAGATGGGAAGCTTTTGATCGACAACCTCAAACCGGGCAAATATCAGCTCGTGGAGACAGAGAGTATTGATGGTTACCAAAAGAAAAATAAACCTTATCCTTTTACCATCGAAATCGCACAAAAAACTCAGGCAGAGATAAAAGTAATCAATGATCTTAAAACTGGAGCTGTCCAGCTCACGAAGCTCGGTGAAAAGAATGATGTGCTTAAAGGAGCAGAATTCAAGCTTTTAGATGCAAATGGAAAAGAGATTGAAACGGGTCTCGTCTCAAATCAGAACGGGCAGATCACAATCAGCGATCTTAAACCTGGAACCTATCAGTTTGTTGAAACGAAGGCTCCATTCGGTCATGAGCTTGACGAAACACCTGTCACTTTTGCTATTCCATTTAACCCACAGAAGCTGGTCAGTGTCACAAAAGAAAATAGCCGCACAACAGGCGGAGTGCTGTTGCACAAAAAAGGCGAAGATGGGAAATCTTTAGAAGGGGTTGTCTTTGATCTATCTGATGCTAAAGGAAAGATAGTGGCAGGAGGAGAAGGGATTACAACCAATCAGGATGGAAAAATCACCTTCACAGGTCTAAAACCTGGAACCTATCAATTTGTTGAAAGAAAGAGTCTTGAAGGCTATGAATTGAATGCGAAACCACTTGTCTTTCAAGTTGAATTAGGTCAAAAAAAGTTGATTCAAGTGGAGGCAATCAATCAGCTCAAGAAAGGTTCTGTAGAACTAACAAAAATAGGGGAAGAAAAAGAAAGATTGAAAGGCGCAGAATTTACACTTTTCAATGACGATGGTAAAGAATTGATGTCAGGTTTAACAACCAACGAGAAAGGCATCATCACTGTAAACGATTTGAAACCAGGCGCTTACCAATTGGTTGAAACGAAAGCACCTTTTGGACATAAACTAGATGCAGAACCAGTAGACTTTAAGATTGATTTCAACCCAAATCAACTGGTGAAAGTGACAAAAGAAAATATTCGGACGACAAGTGCTGTGAAGCTTCAGAAAAAAGGGGAGGATGGACAGTTGCTCGCTGGGGTGACCTTTGACCTGATTGATGAGCATGATCAGCGTATTCAGAAAGACTTAAAGACAGACAAAAACGGTCAACTGACAGTCGATCAACTGAAACCAGGAACCTATCAATTTGTCGAAACAGCAAGCATTGCCGGCTATGAATTGGATCAGACACCTGTCTCATTTACGATTCGTTTAGGTCAAGACAAACCAGCAAAAGTAGAAATGATCAACAAACTGACGCCGGGGGCAGTGGAACTGACCAAAGTGGATGATGAGGGATATACGCTGGAAAATGCAGAGTTTGCTCTTCTGAGTAAAGAAGGGAAAACGTTGAAGACATCACTTGTAACGGACCAAAAAGGAAAGCTCCACATCAACCATCTAAAACCGGGAGAATATCAATTCGTTGAAACGAAAGCACCTCACGGCTATCAATTGGATGATCAGCCGATCCCGTTTACAATTGAGAAAAATCAGCAGAAGCCACTTCAATTAACAGCGAAGAATCACTTGATCTTAGGAAGTCTGCGTATCATAAAGGTAGACCAGCAGACAGATAGAACCTTAAAAGGTGCAGCCTTTGACATTCGTACAAAAGCCGGGAAAACCATAAAATCTGTGACAACAGGAAAAGACGGAGAAGCCATTGTAAAAGGGCTTAAACCTGGTGAGTATATACTGACAGAGACGAGAGCTCCAGATGGTTATGTAGCTTTAAAGAAGCCGCTCATCTTTACAATTCAAATGGGCGAAGTGGAGATCAAGACAATGATTGTGAAAAATGCACCAGTAGAGAATGAAGAGGACCACACGAATCCTCCAGCCTCACCTAAAGGTGATCAACATCCGCCTCATGACTCAAACGGTGAGCTGCCAAAGACTGGAGAAGAATGGCTGCGTTATTTGATGTATGCAGGGATTTTACTAGTAGCTTCTGGAACTGTTCTTCTTGTTGTCAGAAGAAGAACCATTCAGTAAAAGGAAGGAACGAGTGTATTGATGAAAAAAAGAACCTTATTAGGCAGCTTTTTGGTGTTCACAGGGCTGATGCTCATCTCCGTTCCTTTTATATATGAGTGGCGAACTTCTCAAGAGACAGCGGCAATGGAACAGGCATTAAAGATGATAGAAGAAAATGACAGTGATGCCCTTTCTTCTATTCCACATCTAACTGTGTCAGAAGAAGACCTTCGAGATGTAATGGAGCTAGAGATCCCGTCAATTGATTTAAACGAAAAAGTGCTTCCTGTTACATCAAAAGAAAATTTAGGTATTGCACTGACTCAGATCAAATCTCATCAAATGCCAGGTGAAGGGAATTTCACGATTGCAGGCCATAGAGGGTATAGAGGCGATCGGCTTTTCAGGCAGCTGCCAGAGGTGCCGAAAGGAGAAAAAGTCGTCTTACATTATCAAGCGGAAACATACGAATATAAAATTGTCAGCTCAGCTACGATTGAACCGACGGATATTGATGTACTAAAGGATCGCGGAAAAAATGAACTGACATTGATCACTTGTACTCTTGATGGTCAGAAACGATTTGTCTTAAAAGGAATACGAATCAATGCTTCAAAGGGTGAGCAACCGTCGGATGTATAACACCAACATAATAGATGATGGGTACAATCGAAGAGCAGCGTTGACGACCGACATGTTACACCAATTGTTATCAGAGCATTATCCAACTTTAAAAAACGAACGTTGGGATGTTGATGTAGATACAATTCGGACTTCGCCTATTCTTCATCCTATATTAAAAAGAAAGCTACCAATTGGTATCGAAAAATTCACCTGTGTCTTGTTCACGCAGCAAACAGCCGTTTTTGGAGAGCCTTTGATTGTGTACTTTTTATTAGATGAAAAAGTCGAATCGATTTACGCAATGGATCTCTTGCTCGAGCAGCAAGATACCCATTAAACGAGAAACAAAAAAGGAAGGGGCTTTGACTCCCTTCCTTTTTTGTTATTCAATTACGCAAACAACTTCAGCCCAACGACGCCAATCACAATCAGCAGCAAGCTGAGGATACGAATCATGTTTTTCGGCTCTTTAAATAGAATCATATTAAACAAGACAGAGCCCGCCGTTCCAAGTCCAATCCAGACCGTATAGGCAACGGATACTTGAACGGAAGAGAACGAGGCGTATAAAAACAAAAAGGATAAGGCAAATCCGCCAACAAATAAAATGCCTGTCGTGATTTGCTTTTTCTTACTGAACATATTGAGACCAATGGTTCCGCCAATTTCAAAGGCAGAGGCTAACAGCACAAAAAACCAGCCCATTTATACCGCTTCTCCTTTCTGCTCATGTGCATCCCCATCAGACACTTTCAGTCCAATAATGCCGAGAATTAAAATGCCCATAAATAAGAGCTTTTCTAATGAAAACGAACCGCCAAACAGCGCATAATCCATCAAAGACGTACCAATCGTTCCAACTCCGGCAAACACGGCGTACACGGTGCCTGTCGGCAGCTTCTCGCAGGCTTTCATTAAAAAATAAAAATCAACCGGGATCAGGCAGATAATGATCGCCCACTCCCACACAGCATCAGCTTTATTTAAACCAAACACCCAAAGTAATTCGAATAAACAAGTGAGTGCGACATACATCCAGCTTTTTTTCATCGTATTTCCTCCTAAAACTAAAAACTGACGATTCGTCATTTTGAAACCAAAAAAGAGCGTACAGCAAGTGCTGTACTAAGTTAAGGTGTCTCTATGCCAAGTGCGTAAAGGAGAAATTGCTTCACCTCTCGCTTTTGAATCAGAACCTCTTCTGTATCTGTTTCTGTAAATAAGTACATTTGCTCAGCAGACGATTCCAGTAAACCGATAATGAATTTAGCTGCATATTGACAGTTCAAATTCGAACGGACTCTTTTGTCCTGCTTAGCTTTTTCTAAAAAAGCAGCGACCCATTTGTAAATCGGCTCATAAATATCTTCCCATTCCTTTAAATGCTCCGTGGCAGCTAAACCTGAGTAGGTCAGAGCAAGGACGTCACGGTATTGTCTTGTAAAAGAGAAGATGAATTCAACAAGCGCATCTGCTTGATCGAGGACATCCGCATGCTGTGTTAATTCTTTTTCAATAGCGGGGACCATCTGTGAGATCAGATATTCTGCGATAGCAGGCATGACAGACAGCTTTGAAGGAAAATATAAATAATACGTCCCTTGCGCCACTCCTGCTGCTTTCACAATATCCGAAATGGTCGTCTTTTCAATTCCTTTTTCTTTAAACGCGTCAATGGCAGCAAGCATAATCTTTTCTCGTTTCGACACATCTTCACCGACCTTAAATGACTGAATGTCAGTCAGTTTAGCGGAAAAATGACGATTTGTCAATATGGTATTCTCGTCATTGAATATGAGAATAAGTGATGAATAGATGCGGGCAGGCCTGAATAAGCTGTAAATATGGTCAAGCATCATGTGAGAAAGGGGCAGCTCTCCGTATGACATCCAGTGCTATAGTTTCCATTGCTTATTTTCTCCTGCTCGTCCCGCTCTATCTACATATGAGATACAGACAGGCGAAAAAGCAAAAACGATTTATCTATTTACGTACAGAATTAGTTCTTGCCTGTCTATTTATTTATACGAATGTTTTATTATATTTGACGGTCTTTCCAAATCGTTTTTCCGCACCAAGGGATCAGGTGAGTGTCAACCTCATGCCTTTGCAGTCCATTTATCAAAATCTTCACGCCTACCATCACGGCTATCCCAATCTTGTTTTTTTAAATCTGGCAGGGAACATTTTGTTATTTGTGCCACTTGGTTTTTTTCTATATCAAGCATTCCGAACCATGCGCTGGCAAAAGGCGATTCTTGCTGGCTTTTTCTTGTCAACAATGATTGAAGTGCTTCAATGGATGTTCTCGCAATCTGGTATCATTACAAGAAGCAGCGATATTGATGATATCCTCTTAAATACACTTGGCACAGCGCTAGGTTGTATTTTGTATCGGATGTATCGACGAAGGAAGGAGAAAATCAAGTGAAGCGAGTTTGTATCATTCCATGTGGGGCGAAGAAAATTTGGGACGTCCATCCAGAGGCAGGGAGCCAGCCGGCGAATCTTGTTTATTTAAGTCCGCTGCATCAGCGTACGAAAAGCTATGCCCAAACGTTCTTTTCAGACTGGCTGATTTTATCAGCGAAGCATGGATTCTTAAAGGCAGATGAGATCATCCATGAAAATTATGATGTGGCTTTTGGTACACCGCATGCTGATCAAATGACACGAGAAGCACTAAGGCAGCAATTTCATGAAAAACATCTCACTGCATATGATGAACTAGTGATTCTAGGTGGAAAGAAATATCGAAAGGTGATCGATCCTTTGTTACTTCCTCATCAAACAGCGATTTATCCGCTGGCTCCATATAAAGGAATTGGCTACATGCTTCAGGCGTTAAAGCAAGCTGTTGAGACAAAAGTAGAACTTCCGCCGCATATTTAACGTATTCACATCGACCGGTAAGCAGGGTTTTCATCATCAAAAAGAGAATCAATGAAGTAGCGATGCTAATTGTTTCATATCTTTTCAGCAGCCACTAGGATGTCCGCATCGCTTAGAAGAGGTGGCTATTTGAAAAAGGGGGCGTATGAACATGACAACCATCTATTTAGCTGGTGATTCAACCGTTTCATCTTACCCAGACCGTCCTGTTCAAGGAGGATGGGGAGAGTTTTTACATCGCTATACAGCGCAAGGCGTGAGCGTCGAAAACCGTGCAATCGGTGGAAGAAGCTCAAAAACATTCATTGAAGAAGGACGGCTTGATGACATATTGGCTGACATTCAGCCAGGGGATTGGCTGTTCACACAAATGGGGCACAATGATGCTTCAACGGAGAAGCCCGAGCGGCATACAGATCCTTTCACGACGTATAAAAGCTATTTGTCTCAATATATTCATGGAGCAAGAGCGAAAGGAGCAACACCGCTTTTATTAACGCCAGTCGGCCGCTTTCATGAAAAAGACGGAGAATATATCAATGATTTTCCAGATTACTGTGCCGCTATGAAGGAATTAGCTGATGAAGAAGAGGTCCTTCTCGTTGATTTGAATACGGCAAGCCTTCAGTTTTATCAAATTTCCGGCATAGAGAAAACGACTTCTTACTTTATGCTGTCAACAGGCATAGAGGATCGCACGCACTTTACAAAAGAAGGAGCAGATGCGATCGCACGACTTGTTTCGCTTGAATTAAAAGACCTTGGATTAACGATTGTGTGATGGATGACAGGACGAGTAAGCGCTCGTCCTGTTCTTTTTTTGCAGAAAGCTATTGATTCCCTTCACCAGAGTAGACTACAATAGATACATATGATAATGAGAATCAATATCACTGACAAATAGATCAATCGATGAAAAACTGGAGGGACTCAAATGACAGAGCAGCTTGAATTGTTTGACGTCACCATTATTGGCGGCGGTCCAGCAGGAATGTACACCGCCTTTTATAGTGGGATGCGGGACTTAAAGACCAAGGTACTTGAATATAACGAAAGCCTTGGCGGAAAAATCCTACTGTATCCTGAAAAAGTCATTTGGGATGTAGGGGGTTTGCCGCCAACAAGAGGCGAACAGCTGATTCAGCAGCTGGAAACGCAGGCGAAAACATTTGAACCAGAGATCGCACTGAATCAAAAAATCACAACATTTGAGCGCGATGAACATCATAATATTTTACTGACGGCTGAAAATGGCGATCGTCATTTGACAAAGACCCTCATATTAGCGATGGGCCACGGCATTCCTGTCCAGCGGAAACTTGAAATCGAGCATGCAGACCGCTATGAAGTGACAAACCTTTATTACACAGTGCAGGAGCTTAAGACATTTGCAGGAAAGCGGGTTGTTATCTCTGGAGGCGGCGACTCAGCGGTTGACTGGGCAAATGCGCTTGTTCCGATTGCTGAAAGTGTGACCGTCGTGCATCGCCGTGACATGTTTGGCGGACATGAGAAAAACGTCGCCAACATGAAGGCATCTTGCACACGAATTTTAACCCCGCATGAACTGACAGAACTTCATGGTCAAGGCGATAAAATTGATGCTGTCACCATCCAAAACATAGAGACAGGTGAAATCGAACGAATGGAAACAGACGCTGTCATCGTCAATCACGGCATGAAAGGCGATTTAAGTGTATTATCAGAATGGGGACTCAAGCAGGGTGAATGGGGACTGATCGAGGTCAATGAAAAAATGGAAACCAATTTACCAGGCGTCTATGCGGTAGGTGATTTATGTACACATAAAAGCAAGGTCCGCTTAATAGCTGGGACATTTGTTGACGGAGTCAATGCGCTCAATAGCGCAAAGCTTTATATTGAACCAGAAGCCGAAAAAGTGGCGTACGTGTCCTCACATAATGAACGCTTTAAAGAGAAAAACAAAGAATTGCAAACGGCTGGAGCTCGTTAAATCATTCAAATCACATCATAAAAGTGCTGCCCGCATGTGGCAGCACTTTTTATGTGGGGCTATGAACTGCGGGGCGCAAATAACATCACACTGACCCCGGCTAAACAGATCAAAGCACCTATCCAGTCGTAGAAATCAGGTGTTTTACGATCGATCCACCAGCCCCAAAACACAGCAAGAACCACAAACACACCGCCATAGGCCGCATAAACTCGTCCAAAGGTCGGGAACTGCTGGAAGGTAGGGATGATCCCATAAGCGACGAGGATGAGGCTCCCAGCAATCCCGTAGCTGACGGGTTTGGCTTCACGCAGCCAAAGCCACACAAGGTAGCCGCCGCCAATTTCTGCTATTCCTGCTAATAAAAAAAGAACGATCGTCAAGATCATTGAAGGACACTCCAATTCGTTTCGTTACCTTCTATTATGACATGTTGAAAAAATGAGTTCTACTTCATTTACATTGTGAGGGAGATGAGAGTTTGCTAAAATCTACTGAACAGAGAATGGAAACACATGGATTCTTGACTTTTTTGATATAACTGATCCAAATGACCGTTTTTTTCGTAAAGTAAGTACATTCTCATGAGGAGCACACTTCCTTTTTCAGCTACCGTGGCAGTCACCCTTGAACCAAAAAAGGATAACCAGCTTCCGCAAGGACCTGTCGTACTAAGCGCTGCATTTTAAGTTTGATTCATGAAGGGTGCCTTTTGGAGGCATCCTTTTTCTATTGAAAAAGGAAACTTTTTGGCAAATAAGACGTAGTACATATGGAGGTGAAACAGATGAAACCATACATAGAAAAAGAACTATTTCTCTTATCAGTCAGACACGCATGTATTGCATGTTATTTTTTAGTGTTTCCGTTTGCTGCACAAGTCCTTTATACCCCATCACCTTTATTGATCGCCCTCATCGCTCTTTTTATGACTCATAACTTAGTAGAATGTATCATTTGGTTTTACAAATCGAGAAAGATCAGGAAGTGCCAGTCAGGCGATCTCCCCAAACGAGGGCACGTCTTTGTCCAGCTCATGCAGAGGCTGGAACATCTGATGATGATCGGTTTTGTTGTTTTCTTTATCAATGAATGGCTACAGGGAGCGGCTGATCTCCAAACTCTTTCACTAGCTGTTTTTCTATTGATGATTTTTTTCCTGCAGCACATTCAGTTTTATTACTTCCAGCTATTCTTTAAATCCAAAAGCTGGTTCTCCTATGTTCCTTCATTGCAAAAGGCACGTCCTTCTTATATAGCGAGGGAGCGAAAGGCTTTGAAGAGATCCTAAATGTGCAAACTATCCAAAAACATCAGAAAATTATGATAAAATGTGGAAAAGAAGCATGGAGAAAGGGAGTGCGAGCGAGTGAAAGCCGTTGGACTATTGGAGTACTTACCGATTGAGCATGAGCAAAGCCTGATGGATCAGGAAGTAGAAAAGCCTAAAGCAATGGGCAGGGATATACTGGTGAAGGTAGAGGCAGTCTCAGTGAATCCAGTTGATACAAAGGTGAGATCACCGAAGGATCAGAAGGAAGAAGAACTGAAAATTCTTGGCTACGATGCAAGCGGCACGGTTGTTGAAGTCGGTGAAGCGTGTACATTATTTCAGCCAGGTGACCACGTATACTATGCGGGAGATATCACGCGTCAAGGCTCAAATAGTGAGTATCAGCTTGTGGATGAACGGATTGTGGCGAAAAAGCCTGCCAATCTCTCCTTTGCAGAAGCAGCCGCGATGCCTCTGACGACCATTACGGCATATGAAGCGTTATTTGACCGGATGCATATGAAGCGAAATGCAGAAGGGGCAACACTGCTGATCATCGGTGGTGCAGGCGGTGTAGGTTCTATCGCCATTCAACTAGCCAAATTAGCGAATGCCACTGTGATCGCCACCGCATCAAGACCTGAAACAAAAGAGTGGTGTCTGTCATTAGGTGCCGATCATATCATTGATCATCATGAGCCGCTTCTCGCGCAGCTTCAGGAAAAAGGAATAGGCGAAGTGGATTTTATTTTATGCTTAAATGACACAGATGGACATTTCAAAGGCATGGCAGAAGCCATAAAACCCCAAGGCACGATCTGTACCATTGTCGAGAATCAGCACAATCTAGACATTCAATTACTCAAAAATAAAAGTGCTGCATTTGTATGGGAGTTCATGTTCACACGCCCTATGTACAAAACAGCGGACATGATCAAACAGCATGAGCTTTTAACAGAGGCAGCTGAGTCATTTGAACAGGGAACATTAACGCATACCTTAACAAAGGTTCTCAGTCCGATCAATGCTGCTCATTTGAAACAGGCACATCAAACGCTTGAGCAAGGAAAAATGATTGGCAAATTTGTGCTGGAAGGATTTTAAGAGAGGGGAGAGCGTATGACGTCATTACAATATCCGATTGGCTTATATGAACCGGTTGAAGAAAAAACGAAAGAACAGCTTGAGGCATGGATTGATCAGTTGGCTGCGATTCCACAAGAGTATGAAGCGGTGACCTATCAGTTGACAGATGGTCAGCTGGATACACCCTATCGGCCTGGAGGATGGACCGTCCGTCAGCTCATTCATCACGTAGCAGACAGCCACCTGAATGCTTATTTACGATTCAAACTTGCGCTCACAGAAGAGACACCGGATATACGTCCATACGATCAGGAGGGATTTGCCGAGCTTCCAGACAGCAAGGCGCCCATCAGCCTGTCACTTCCCTTGATCAGCAGTCTGCATCGCAGGTGGGTTACTTTACTTCGGGGAATGTCAGAGGAAGACTTCAATGCGTTTTATTATCACCCAGCCGATCAACAAACGGTGTCCTTATATGATGCAACAGGAATGTACGTCTGGCATTCAAAGCATCACCTTGCCCATATCACGGAATTAATCAAAAGAAATCAATGGAATTAAAGGAGACATCATATGTCTGGTAGAAAAATTGTTGGCGCCATGTTTATTTGCATGGCGGCATTGTTTTATATAGCGAAATATGTTCTTTTGGAGATACGTTATAGTAACAGCTTAATAATCCAATTTTCCCTCGATTTTCATCTTTCATTAACATAATAACTGCACTTACTTGTGCCAACGCTTCTACAATTAGAACACCTGGCAATACTGGATATTCTGGAAAGTGACCATTAAAGCACTCTTCATTAGTAGTAACATTTTTAATTCAAACTGCGCGTTTTCCCTCCTCTATTTCAAGAATACAATCAACTAATAAAAACGGATAACGATGTGGAATAATTTCTTTAATTTGTTGAGTATTGAACATGACTCCCTCTCCCTTTTTATATTTTCACAAGCGGATTTTCAATTATCAGTATTTTCATTTTTAATTTTTGACAATATTAGTATCTGGTACTAATATTAGATTATAAAACTTAGTGTAATTATAGTAAAGGGGGAGAAACAAATGATGTCAAAAGCAAGAATTACAGCTATTGGTACCTATGTACCTGAAAAGAAATTAACAAATTTTGAGCTTGAGCAAATGGTCGAAACAAGTAATGATTGGATTATCCAAAGAACAGGAATTCATGAACGTAGAATAACTCGTTCTGATGAATTTACCAGTGATTTATGTGTATCTGCTGTAAAAGATTTAATGCACAGATATAATAAAAAAGTTGAAGATGTAGATATGATTATTGTAGCAACTAGTACACCAGATTTCCCATTCCCATCTGTTTCCAGCATAATACAGGATCAATTAAATATAAACCAAGCAGGTGCTATAGATTTAAGTGCAGCGTGTGCAGGATTTGTTTATGCATTGCATACAGCAAACGGTTTAATTTCTTCTGGACTCCACAAAAAGGTATTAGTTATTGGAGCAGACACAATCTCAAAAATTACGGATTATGCCGATAGAAGTACATGCATTCTATTTGGTGATGGTGCTGGTGCAGTATTAGTTGAAAGAGATGAACAATCCAACGACTTCATTGGATTCCATCTAGGAAGTGATGGAAGAGGAGCGCAACATGTATATCGTTCTGGACTATCAAAAAAGGTCAATGATATTGAGTTAATCGATACTCAATGTCTTGTACAAAATGGTAGAGAAGTTTTTCGATGGGTTGTAAGAAATATTCCAGACAGCATACGAAAGATTTTAGAAAAAACACAAACGAGTTTAGATCAAGTTGATTGGTTTATACCCCATAGTGCTAACTTAAGATTGATAGAACCAATTTGTGAAAAATTAGAATACTCATTGGAAAAGACACTTTATAGCTTAGTCAATTATGGAAATACCTCTGCTGCTACAATTCCTTTAGCTCTTGACCTTGGAATCCGTGAAGGAAAAGTCAAAAATGGAGATCGAGTTCTTATGTACGGTTTTGGGAGTGGTTTGGTTCACGCAGGACAACTTTTAGAAATAAATTTTGACCAACTAATTAATGCTCCAACCCCGTTGTAATAGATTTTACATAATGATTGACAAAGAAATGAATTTGATTTTAAGAATTGGTTGCCAATTGACAACTCAGTTTGCTTATCTTCAATTATTGGGTGCGATAGTTAAATATTACATTTTTTAGTAAATTGAAAGTTTGAAGGTGCGAACTAGGGATTATTTATATAAGAAAGGCTGTGAAGTTAATTAAGAGATTATAAAGCAATGCTATTTGATTTAGATGACACCTTACTTAATAGTGATAGGGTACCGCCAGCATTTCGGAAAAAAACCACGTTAAGCAAAAACATACAATAAGCCGTCCATATGGACAGCTTATTTACATGTTATTGGAAGTGCATTTTTGTCATTAATTACTTTGAGGGTTATAAATTAAAATACATATTTTACAAATGATATATTAACATTCTATAATTAATTATAATGATTTTTTGGTGGGTAAGGAGAGATATGTATTGGTTATTTAACAATAAAGTTCTTTTAGCAGTTATTGTATTAACATTTTTAATTTCTATCTTAAATTATCCGTTTAGTTATAACGAAATTCCGATACATTTTAATGGATGGAATGAGTCTGATTTAATTGTAAAAAAATATAACGGACTTTTTATTTCTCCAGTATGTATGATTATTGCCTATTATATGAATAAAATTTCAATTCAAGCTTTCTATGCAATATATTTATTTGCGATTCTTCAAATGGTAATAATTTATATGGCTATATATTAATTTAAATTATTATTTGATCTTATTCTAAGGAAAACATGAATACTTTATACAAACCTAATTAACATAACGTCTCATTTAACGGTAGCAAATATAGAGGAGGAACCCTACTCTCACAAGGGACCCCCTTTTTTTGTTCTATAAATCTATGCATTTTTTTATACATTCCTATCTGGCGCCGTTTTAGGGTCCTTGTTTGTTACTGGATTATCTTAAAAGTTGTATAAAATCTTGCATACTCTTAGCATGTTTTTTTCCGAAATTCTGGCGGTACCCCTTAGCGTGGGTTTTATGTCATTTGGTTGGCGGGACCCCATTCCTGGTATTGCCCGGAAGTTTATTTTTTGAACTTCCTTAAAAATCAAAACTATTGCACACACCACCTTCAAAAATCATTTCGTGTCACCGGTCAGCTCGTAATCATCTTTATCAAAAGAAACTGTCACTCTGTCCAAACGATTTCCACCAGGATACAAAGTAAGCTGTTGGTCAAATTTTATTCCAAAGGGTGAGACTGTTTGATGGATCAGGTTTAAAACCTTAAAACATTCCAAGTCAACTCCTTCTTTTAATTGATTCTTAAGATTAATAAGAATCAAACTTTCAACTTGTTCAAATTTAGGTTTACGAGTTGATATTCCCTGATCTTCACAGAGTTTTATCAACAAATTTTTATAATGATCTCTTTCTGCCATAAATACACCTCACTAATAAATAGGGAATTAGCAAGATGAATAACATTTCTTCTGCCTGGAAAACTCAATTCTTTTATTCGTTTTTATATGACTTCTTATAACGATCTAACTTACTCTTAAATGTTTGGAATACTTCTTCTGTATCTCATCAGTACTTTTACAGACCTTACAACTTAAATCATGCCCTCCACCAACTACCTTTTATGGGATGACAGGGGAGTTATTCAAAAAACGTTTATCCTCTCAGATAAACTAGTAGAAGAAGAAATAAAAAAGACGGACCTCAAGTGACCGTCTTTTTTCCTTTTCATGTTTAGCCGCGTTCAGGACGCAGTGCTTTTTCTAAAATAGCCAGCCCTTCGTTGACTTTTTCTTTTTCCTCGTCATTGAGCCGTTGCAGGGAATTTTTGATTTTTTCGTGTCCTTTTTGATAAATGCTTCTGAAAATATTTTTCGCTTCCTCCGTTAGTTCTACGACAATGATTCTCCGGTCACGCTCAGAGTGTTTTCGCTCGACAAAGTGAGACTGTTCTAACCGGTCAAGCAGACCTGTCATATTGGATAGAGAAGCGCCCATTTTTTCAGCGATTTCGGATACTTTGAGAGAGCCATGGTTATTGAGCAGCATGAGCACCTTCATTTGAGGCATACTCATATCGAGCTTCATCCATTCTGAAACATCTCCAAGACCTGCAGCTGTGAGTACTTTCATATAAAGCACCCATGTCTTTTTTTCCTCTGGAGATAGAATCTCTTCTTTTAATACAGTGGTGTCATGAATATTATATTCCACGCTTGTTCACTTCCTTTAAGCGGCTCTTTTCTCTATACTACTGATTTTTACTTCTAATTGAAAGGTTCGTCAAGCTTTTGAATGTTAAACTGCATGAATCAAGTGGTATTTGTTGTATAATAATGTTCAGTCTAAATAAATGAAGCAACCTAGAAAGTTGGGGAAAACATGTGGAACAAAAAAACGGGTATGACGATCTTAAAAATGCTTTTTCCGATCGTGATCATCCTTGTCTTAATTTTTGTCGCCAAGCAGGAGCTGAGCGGCCTTTCCATTAAAAAGACGTTTTATATTATTGACAGCTTGAATCGAATGGACTTGTTTATTCTTGTCTTTCTTGGACTTGTCGCAGTGTTATCGATGTCCTTATATGATTTTATTTTACGAAGAAGCCTTAATATGCCCATCAGCGGCTGGAAAACGATTCGCATTTCCTGGATTGCGAACTCCTTTAACAGTGTCCTTGGGTTCGGCGGTCTATCAGGAGCAGGGCTTAGAACGCTTCTATACAAGGAGTACATAACCGATACGAAAAAACTGCTGAAAGGCATTGCCCTTTTGACTTCCTCGGTCCTTTTGGGCTTATCTATTTTCAGTGATCTGATCTTGGTGAGGGTGCTTCCTGTAGAAAGTATTATCAGCCAAGAGCCGTGGCTATGGGCCTTTGTTATCATCTTTGCCTGTATTGTACCGATATATATCATCATGGCATCAATTCGAAAAAGCTCGATTGAGAGCGGTGAAAATGGACTGAAGCATCCGATTTACGCTTATATCGGTGCATCGTTTTTAGAATGGCTGGCAGCTGGTCTTGTCATGTACATGGCTGTCGTCTCTATGGGGATGAACGTCGATGTCCGGATTGTATTAGGCGTATTTGCGATTGCGTCAATCGGCGGTTTAATCAGTATGGTTCCGGGCGGATTTGGTTCGTTTGATCTCATCTTTTTACTCAGCATGCAGTACATTGGGTTTGATAAAGAGATGGTGCTGACGGCGCTCGTTTTGTACCGCTTCGTGTACTCGATTTTCCCGTTTATCCTTGGCCTTTGTCTAGCTGCTTACGATTTAACGGGAACGACGCTTAGACGTCTTGAAGGCAATCCGAGAATGGCACCTGCCATAGAAACAACGAACGTCTTAATTGTGTTGCACCGTGCTTTATTAATCCGTTTATTGTACGGATCTTTATCGATTTTAACCTTTGGAAGCGGCTTGCTCATCATGGCGTCTGTTGTGCTTCCTGTCGATCGATTAGGCGTGATTACCAGCATTCCACGCTTTCTGTTATCAGGATTTAATGGTCTTTCTTTAATGTTCGGAATTATTCTGATGATATTGTCCATTGAAGTGTATAAACGAACAAAAAGATCGTATGTGCTGACGATGATCGCCCTAGCAGGCGGCTTTGTGTTTACTTTGTTAAAAGGATTTAACCTGAGTCTCATCTTTATTCTGCCAGTCATCATGGCTGTATTTTTCTCTCTTCGAAATCAATTTGTGAAGCAGCAGGCACCTTATTCCTTGTATCAGTTTGTGGCGGCCGCCGCTGGATATTTACTCGTGCTGTTTAACTATAATGTCATCGGCAACTTTATTTGGACAAAAATTGGGCATTTCTTGAGTAAGGATTACCTGGTGCATAATGAACGGCATATCACGATGACGAGCATGATTGCTCTCATCGGTGTACCACTTTTCTTTTTCATTAGTAAATTGATTTTTAATAAAAAAGCATTTCCTATTGGAGAAATAGCAGATGAGGAAAAATTAAAAACGTTTTTAGAGGAAAAGGGCGGAAATGCCCTCAGTCATCTTGGCTTTTTAGGCGATAAAAAATTATTTTTCTCAAGTGATGGAGAGGCGATGCTTCAATTTGGACGAATTGGCCGCTGCGTCATTGTGCTCGGAGATCCCTCTGGACGTAAAGCGTCCTATCCACTTGTGCTTGAAGAGTTTTTACAGCAGACCGAAAAAGCAGGCTATCGCGTCGCTTTTTATCAAGTAGAACGGGAAGGAATGGCACTTTATCATGACTTAGGCTTTCATTTCTTTAAGCTTGGAGAAGAAGCCATGGTCGATTTAGAAACGTTCTCTCTCTCCGGTAAGAAAAAATCAAATTTACGGGCTGTGGCCAATAAGTTTGAACGAGAAGGCTATACGTTTGAAATGCTGGAACCGCCTTTTTCAGATGAGTTCATTTCAACCTTAAAACAGATTTCTGACAGCTGGCTCGGAAAGAAAAAAGAAAAAGGATTTTCGCTCGGCTATTTTCAAGAAGATTATCTTCAAAAAGCACCGGTTGCGATTCTGAAGGATGAACAAGGGGAGATCATTTCTTTTGTGTCACTAATGCCGATGTATCAAGAAGGGGAGATTTCTATCGACTTAATGCGTCATATGCATGATGCACCGAACGGGATGATGGATGCGCTGTTTATCCACCTTTTTCAATGGGCGAAAGAAAAAGGCTACAAATCCTTTAACATGGGAATGGCGCCTTTATCAAATGTAGGGACGTTTCATCAGTCCTTCCTCACGGAGCGTTTGGCGAGTGTCATTTTCAACAACGTCAGATTTATGTACAGCTTCAGCGGATTAAGGTCGTTTAAACAGAAATATAAACCCGAGTGGCGCGGAAAATATTTAGCGTATAAAAAGAATACATCATTACCTGTCACAATGGTGCTTGTCACCAAGCTGATTGGGATGGACCCAAATCGCAACCGGCGTCCATAGATCAAAAACCTTTACCTTTCACTAGGTGAAGGTTTTTTTAGACAAAAGAATAGCAAAAGTGGTAAAGTTGAAGGGTAAGGGGGATGTAAATATGACATTAAATGAATGGTTTACAAAGGGATTAACTGAACGTACATATGTACACAACATGGAGAAAAACCGAGAAAATCTGCTCACGGTGTACAATCAGTACGCAATTCATCAAAAAGAAAAAGAGCTGCTTCAAAAGCTGCAAAAGAAAAAGCTCAGAGCGCTTGTCATCACAGCGGATTGGTGCGGGGATGCGATGGTCAATGTACCAATTTTCATGCGTATCGCGAGTGAAGCACTCATTGATGCGCGCTATTTCATTCGGGACGAGCATCTAGATCTGATGGATCAGTATTTAACGAACGGGACCGCAAGATCGATTCCGATTATCGTGATCATTGATCAGGACGGGAATGAAGTAGGAAAATGGGGGCCACGCTCAACAGAAGCACAGCGCTTTGTTGATGGGAAAAAACCAGACAAGGATGCACCTGATTTTGAAGAAGCTTTTCAAGTATTTGCGAAAGAAGCCGCACACCACTATACGACAGATCGTTACTTATGGAAAGATATTGAGAAAGAAATAGTAGAAGTTTTGGAAAAAATATAAACCAAAAGACTACTTCGCCGCAACGGGAAGTAGTCTTTTTTTATCTTGTTTTTGCGTCTCACCTACAAAACACCGCATAAAGATGTAGAAAAACCGCAGAATTCTACAAAAAACCGCAGAAAACCGCAAAGCATCAAGATTTTCCCAACCATTTTTAGTTGAAAAACCTCATATGTGCCATGAAAACCTCAATTTTGCCCTTATCTAAAGGCTCATATAACGCACGTTGGTTTGCTTTTTCCCAATACAAGAGGCCCAGCAACTATAGTAATCTAGTTGTAATCTCCTTTGAACGAACTAAAAAACAAATGACGGAAAAGGGCTGGCGATCAATCTATGAAAAAAATCATTTATCTCGATCAAGAAAAAAAGAAGCTCGCTGAATCGAAAAAAAGAGAACAGCGTTCCATCAAATCACTGAGGCTGCTTGTGTTTTATGACGGGCAAAGTCCTTCATGTGCAAAAGCGATTGACTTGTTGAAAGCTCTCGATTGGAAGAACCGTATTCATTTTGAATCCTTTAGGCATTCGCAGCTGCTCAAGCTGAACAAAATAAGTGAAGAGAAGGCAGAAAAACGAATCGTGTCTATTTCCTTAGCCAAAAACCAAAAAAATTCGGGGATCTATACGTGGCTGCGAATTGCCTGCAATATCCCTGCATTATGGGGAACGATCCCATTCATCGTGCTCAGCATTTGGTTAGGCTTTGGACAGCATGCGTATGATTATTTTGCGAGAAAACGGTACATTCATTCTGTCAAACAAGTCACTCGTCCTGGTACAGATCAACAGAAGACCATTTAATGAATAGGAAAAGCATGACCTTCGATCGGCAGAAGGTCATGCTTTTTTGTAATAGGGAACATATGATGCTAAGTGATCAAGCAGCGTTCTCGTATAGGACATATATGCACGTTCGTCAAGCTCAGAAGCCGCATAGGAAAGCAAGGTTCTAAGAGCAAACAAGTACTCACTGTGCAGCTCATTTTGTTTAAAGTAAGGAAGGGCTGCTTCGATCAAATAGGTTTTCAAATCAAGAGGGTTTTCCTCAATCATCAATTTATAGATCTTGATCATATATAAACAATTTGGCTGAATACGAGGCTGTTTTAAGAGCTCGTGTATGTAGGGAAGTGCCTTTTTGCGGTCATATTCAGCATATAATGTCGCAATTTCATACAATGTTTCACAGTAACGGTCTTCTATCTGTTCTTGATTAAAGTAATTGAGTGAATCTAGTAAATAAGGCACAGCTGAAGAGAAATCGCCTTCACGTTTTAAGAGCACCCCATAATAAAAATAAGCCGTCATTTTAATATAGGCATCAGGGTGAAGGGACGTGTGCATAATCACTTCTTTTAAATATTTCTTCGCCGTTTGAAAGGCTTTTAGTTCCAGTGAGATCACGCCATGAATGAGTGTACAGTGAATAATCCGCTTGAAATTGTTCTTTTGTCTATATAAATCCATCGCTTGATGTGTCGCTTCAAGCGCATCACCAAGATGTCCCATATTTCCGAGTGCTTTTGCATAGTGATAATATAGGTCACTTTGTTCAACAGACGCGTAAGAAAAGCAGCTCTCAAGTTTTTTTAAGCCTTCTTCAAGCTGACCATTTTTTATTAGATGAATGCCATCTAAATATTCGAAAATTTCTTTTTCTGTTTCAATAAAGGTTTTTTCAAACTTTTTAAGCACGCGGTGTGTTTTTAAGGCAAGCGGCTGTTTGTCCGTTAATAAATAAAATTGAAATAAGGACAGATGATACTGAATGCCTAAATCCAGCGAAAAGAACTGTTCTTCGTGCTGAATGATCATTTCTGCATTTTGTTCAGCTTGATCGAGTGCATAGAAATACATATTCATTTGAAACTCATCCAAGAGTGACAGCAGGTGACGCGCCTTTTGTGACAGCGTTTCTTGACTGATGCCCAGCCGTTCAAGCAGTAAATTGATGGTATCTTGATTGGCCTCCTTTGAGCCATTTTCGATTTTACTTAAATGAGAGACAGAACAAATTCCTTCTGCCAATTCAGATTGGGTCATATTTTGTTTATAACGGTAGAGCTTGATGATTTGCCCGATATTGATTTTCATTCCATCCAGAAGCCTCCCTTCCAATCATGGGTTGAAAGCCTTTTGACAAAATAACCGAATCAGACAAAATGGGAATACCTGAAACCATTTCATCATCATGGTTTTTTTATCAAAATTTGTTTAAAACGTAATATGATTGTAACATTACTTGAAAAAGTCAAACAACTTTTTAGCAGACAGGAAGGGAAACACCATTTGCAAATTGCCCTAAATGATGTTTATAATGTGAATGAGAATCAATTTCAATTAAGATTGATTGAAAGGATGACAGATATGCCAGAAATCAAACAACAAACAGAAGCGTTAACGGTTCGAGACGCTGTCAGATATAGACGATCCATTCGAAAATTCAAAGAGACGCCGGTGACCATTGAGCAGCTTCAGCCGTTATTAGAGGATGCAGTCTATGCACCGAACCATAAAATCACGGAGCCATGGCGCTTTCTATATGCGGTGACGGATGAGGCCAAAGCAACTTTTGTTGATCGCTTCATTGCGTTCTTTCAGCGCAACAACCCAGATGCAAAGGAAGAAAAGATCAATCAATATAGAGATTACTTTTCTAAGGTCCCAGCGCTTTTACTTGTCGTGCTAAAAGAAGACGAGAACCCTGTGGTGAGAAATGATGATTTTGCCGCCGTGAGTGCGCTTATTCAAAACTTCCAGCTGCTTGCGTGGGATCAAGGGATCGGTATGGTCTGGAAGAGCGGCCGCATTTTATATGACAAAGGCTTTCAACAAGACATGGGCTTAAAGGAAAACGAGCGTTTTGCTGCGATCCTTCACATTGGTTATCCAGAAGAGGTGCCTGAGGAAAAATCACGTCAGAAAGCATCAAGTCTTTTAACTGAAATTCAATAAAAGAAAAGCAGACCGCTAAAGTGTCTGCTTTTTTACTTATTGTTTTTTGGCGCGCTGGTCGGCTGCTTTCATACGTGCCATTGCTTTTACGTCATTCGGATCTGCAAGTTCTTTGGAAAATTCAACATATTCGCCATCCGTCTCTTGTGCTGCAAGCTCGTGGTTGGATTTTTGGTGTTGGTCTTTTTTCAAAGCCTTTCCCTCCTTTACAAGATCACTTTAGTTATGTGCTTGTTGGAGTGGAATATCCATCTTATTTGTTTCTTTTTTCTGCTGCTGCTCTTTCTGCTTTTTTGAATTCCTGCTGATACAGGACTTCCTGGGTTTTCTTCAGCTTTGAAGTTGGCTGGTGTTCTTTTTTCTTCATCAAAATCGCCCCCTCATCTCATTTCTAATAGGATGGGTGTTTTTGACAAAATTTATTCCTCTGAATGCAAAATCGCTTCTTTTAGTTCAGGATGCAAAAAGTCATAAGAAGAAAGCAGCGCCTTTTTCGGCAGCGCACGCTGGCCTTCTAAAACAAGTAATGACATTTCACCAAGTGCCGTTTGAATGACAAAGGATGGGACCTTCAGCCAGTGAGGGCGGTGAAGGGCAGACGCAATCGTTTGTCCGAGCTGCTTCATTTGCACAGGATTCGGTGATGTGACATTGAGTGGACCTGAGAAGTCGTCATGGTGTATCGCATAAGCAATGAGGTGTGCCGCATCTTCGACATGAACCCATGAAACCCATTGCGAACCAGAGCCGATCGTCCCGCCGGCAAACAGCTTATATGGCAGAGTCATCAGTGGCAGTGTACCTTTTTCTCCTAACACGACACCAAACCGTGTGTAGACGGTACGAATGCCGAGTGCTTCAATCTTTTGCCCCTCAGCTTCCCAAAGCTTTGAGGTATGACTTAAGAAATCAGTATCCGCAGGAGGTGATTCCTCCGTAAAATCTCCTGTTTGAGACGTGCCATAAATTCCGACAGCACTAGCTTGAATGAGCACAGATGGTTTCGATTCCTGCGCTTCTATAATGCGCCTCACTTCTTGTGTGGATTGAATACGGCTAGAGAGGATGCCTTCTTTTGTCTTGTCTGTCCAGCGTGTGAAAATGGATTTTCCAGCAAGGTTAATCCAGACATCAATGGCAGGCAGTTCATGCTCAGGCGCAGCACCTTCTGTCAGCCACTGCACATAGTGTAAATGATTTTGTTCGGATTCCTTTGGATTTCTTGTTAAAATATATAGATGATGTCCTTCAGCAGCGAGCACTTTAGTGACGTGCTGGCCGATAAAACCGGTTCCTCCGGTGATGGCGATATTCAATTGACATCTCTCCTCTCATATATATACCTATATTTTTCACGATTTTGAATCAGAAGAAACATCCTGATTGTTTTAAAAAAGGAGTGATCACAGGATGCCCTATATTACAAAAATCTCCGCTCAGAAAAACAATACGGAGCGGGTGAACATCTTTCTTGATGAAAAGTACGCCTTTAGCGTTGATCTAGATGTGCTCGTCCAGCACGATTTGAAAAAAGGGAAAGAGCTGGACGAAGCAGATATCATTGAAATTCAATTCGGTGATGCTGTGAAAAAAGGATTTCAGCAGGCCGTCGATTATTTATCCTACCGAATGAGATCGGTGAAAGAAGTGACCGATTATTTGACGAAAAAAGAAATTCCAGCGCCTGCTATTAGTGAAATTATACACAAATTAAAGCATTACAAGTATGTAAATGATCTCGAATTTGCGGAAGCCTATGTAAGCACCCACCGTAAAACGAACAGCAAAGGGCCGTCCGTCCTGAAAAAAGAGTTAAAGCTTAAAGGCATAGACGATGACACCATTGAACAAGCGCTATCGCAATATCCTGATGACTTACAGCTGGAGGAAGCTGTGAAGCAGGTTCTCAAGCTTGTGAGAAAAGAAAAAAATCGTTCTGCAAAAGAGATCGAGCAGCGTATCAAGCTTCAGCTGCAGCGAAAGGGATTTTCGTTTGGGATCATTGATAAAGCCCTTCAAGAAGCCTATGATGGACAAGAAGAGGAAAAGGAAGAAGAAGCCCTCCTCTATATGCTGGAGAAGGCAAAACGCAAGGTAGGATATGACGGATCATTTGAAAAGAAGATGAAAGTGAAGCAATTTTTATTCAGAAAAGGCTTTGATCTTGATACAATTGATCACGTTTTAGACAAAGGGGAATGACAGATGGAAAAACGCTATAGTGAGATGACGGAATACGAATTGAAGCAGGAGATTGCCTCTCTTTCTGAAAAAGCACGAAAGGCTGAACAGCTTGGCATTGTAAATGAATATGCCGTCTTAGAACGGAAAATCGATATGGCGAAAGCCTACTTATTAGATCCAGCTCTCATTCAAACCAAAACGACATATCAAATCAAAGATACAGACGAGCAATTTTACGTAGAATATCTAAATGGTGTATTTGCATGGGGATACAGAGTATCGGCTCCAAATAAGGAAGATGCCCTGCCGATTTCAATGCTTACGCAAAAGGACTGATCCAGCGTGTAGGCAAACCCTCGCATTCGGTGTCAGGTCTGCGCGCCGGTGCTCGTCCTTCCTAGGGCTGCAAAGGTTTTCTATCACGCTGAAAAGAAGACAAAGGACTGATCCTAGAGATCAGTCCTTTTCTTTACTTCGAACGCTGTTTACGGACGTTGTTCTGAAGTACGATGTCGTGCTGCGTTTGCTGCGTTTCTCCGTTGACCTGAGAGGCAGAATGCTTTGCATTCGCCCATGGTTGAGGGTAAGCGGTTGTCCTTAATTGAACAAAGTCTTCCATATACGATTTCCCATTTGAACTCATATCTCAAGCACTCCCTTTGGAAAAATTAGCGTTTCCCTGATGCCCTCATACGTTCCTGTGGACGTGTATTCGTCTCACCATTCGGCCTTTTAGACGCATAAGCATCTGTGGCGCCTGGTTCGCCTTCAAATTTGTGATTCACTTGATTTGGAAAGCCTTTTGCTTTATTACGCATATCGATTCCCTCCAAACAATACAAATCATTTGCGTCTTTTGAAGACGTAAGGGTAGTATATGAAAAAAGAGGTTTTTTTAAAAAGGCACTTTCTGCTAGATGAAGGAGGAACCGACATGGAACAATACTTTGAGCGACTAACAGAACAACTCATGGAAAAAAACAATATGCTGACATATGAAGAAGCACGTACATGGGTAGAGCTGCTTTGGAGTGATTTTGAAACGACCTATGCAAAGGCTGGCCGCAAGTATAAAGGACAGGAAACAACAGAACGGATTGTCCAAGAATGGATTGAGAGCTACGGTGCGCAGCTGCATTTATTTCAAAATAAACAATCAAAGGCAAACGAGCATCTGCAAGGGCAGAACAAAGGGCTGCTTCATTAAAAGAAGTGCCCGCTCATCTTTTTCAATAAATAGGAAAATATATAAATAAGCAAACAATTTTATGATACAATACCCAGTCTGTGATCGAAATTACAGGCTTTTTACAATGGTTAAACTTAAAATTACATTAAATTCATCTTACTGAAAATCACTGGAAATAAAACTTTGATATAATGGAACGATTAAAGAGACATGTAATTTATGGATAATAAAAAAGGGTTTCGTTTTCTGACAAAAAAGGAATAATGAACATAACAGACTATGTGAAAAAAGTGAAGAGAAGGTGCGATATGGAACGAGAATTGCTCTCTGTTATAATTCCTTCTTACAATGAAGGTGAAAACATCAGACGAATCTTTGAGGCACTCGAGGAAGAGTTTCGCGATTTTCATTATAACTTTGAAATCATCTTTGTGAATGATGGAAGCAAGGACAACACACTTCAATACATGAGAGAGCTCTCTCGCAAAAGTGCAAAGGTCAAATACATTTCCTTCTCGCGTAACTTTGGGAAGGAAGCCGCTATTCTGGCAGGACTTGAATATGCGAAGGGAGTAGCTGCGATCATCATGGACGCCGACCTGCAGCACCCGACGTATTTGATTCAGGATTTTGTCAGAGGATATGAAGAAGGCTATCATCAAGTCATTGCCAAACGGAACCGTAAAGGAGACAGCAAGCTTCGCTCTTACTTAGCATCCATGTACTATAAAGTGATGAACAAGGTAGTAGAAGTGGACTTGCGTGATGGCGTCGGGGATTTCCGTTTAATTTCACGCCAAGCAATCGATGCATTGCTTCAGCTGAAAGAGGGAAATCGTTTTTCAAAAGGGCTTTTTTGCTGGATTGGGTTTGAAGAAAAGGTCATCTATTATGAAAATGTAGAAAGACAGCATGGTGATACAAAATGGTCACTGAAGAAGTTATTTAACTATGGCATAGATGGCGTCATTTCTTTTAACAACCGCCCGCTGCGTATTTGTTTTTATACTGGCATACTGATCTTATTCCTCTCTTTGATTTACATCGTGGCCACCTTTATTCAAATTGTCAGAACGGGCGTGATGGTACCGGGTTATTTCACTTTAATATCGGCTGTGCTTTTCCTCGGAGGTGTCCAGCTTTTGAGTCTAGGTGTGATTGGAGAATATATTGGCCGTATCTATTATGAAACGAAAAAGAGGCCGCATTATTTGATCCAAGAATCAAATGTCATGCAGCAAGAGACAAGCTCAAAGGAACAAGACCGAGTGTTAACACAGTTATTTAAATAACGTGGAGTCAAATAACCGGCAAGCACGAATCGCTTGCTGGGTTGTTTTGTTTCAAAGAACAGTGGATCTTTTGTGGAAAGGATTTAGATGATGAAACGTAGATGGATAATCATTGGAATGTGCCTCATTCTTGCTTTATTAGGCCACTCCTTTTTCTTATATGAATATACGCAAGGCCGGTACATGACAGGAGATGGGGACGGCATCTCGCAAATGCTCCCATTTAAAAAGCTGCTTTACGACGAATATGTCAAAGGGAATTTCTTTTATTCCTATCAATTCGGTCTAGGCGGCGGTACATACACGCAATTAGGGTATTATTTCACAACGTCGGCGGTCTTTATGGTGACAGTCGCTGTCGTCTGGCTGATGAATACGCTTCATTTCATACAGTCAACGGACATTCATTTCTGGGCACATGCTGTGATTTGGCTGAGCGTGATCAAGCTGACGCTCATTCTAATCATCGCTTACCGTGTGCTTCTTTCAATGGTTCAAAATAGACTAAGTGCATTGACAGGTGCCGCAATTTACGGACTGTCTATTGTGTATTTTCGGCATCAAACATTTTGGGAGTTTTTTACCGACAGCATGATGTGGCTTCCGCTGCTTGTGCTTGGGGTTGAACGGATATTCAAAACGGGTAAGCCGGCTTGGTTTATTTTGGCGTGCAGCCTGATGCTCATAAACAACTTTTACTTTGCTTATATTCATTTTATCTTTTTAGCGATCTATCTTGTTTTCAGATATATGATCAAGCTGCGAAGTGAGGAGCGCGGGTGGAAGGTGTTCTGGACGCTTGCGATCTCTACGCTGTTATCCTTTGGGATCAGTGCCGCCTTTTTTATCCCGTCTGTTTATGGCTTTCTCAATAATGTAAGACCACCGTATGAACAGGCCATTCCTTGGTTCGAGCTGCATGATCATCTGCTGTTTGCAAGCAGGGTGTATTTATTACCCGTGATTTTTCTGATTTGTATGTTCCTCGTTCCGCTTTACCGAAACAGATGGTTTTTCATGTTCACATCCATCAGTATTCTGCTCATTGTTTTTCACTTTAGCCCAAAGATGGCGAGCGTGTTTAATGGTTTTTCGGCACCGCAGTACAGGTTTGAATACATTCTTGCCTTTACAGTTGGAGCGGTCGTTGCCATCACCATCAAGCATTTCTCACAAATCGAGTGGAAATGGAAAAAGCGTGCGGTCTTAGGCGCCTGGATCGCATTCCTTCTCACTGTCGCCCTTTCAGAACGAGCAAAGGGAAACATGGATGTCGTTGTATTTACAGGCATAGGACTGCTTGTGATCAGCTTGTTCTTCCTATGGATTCATGCCGAAAAACGCCAGCACCTTCGTCTCTTTTCATCTGTGCTCATTGTCTTTAGCTTATTGACAGCAGGTGTGTATCAGCAGGGCTACTTATCTGAAAGAAGCAATATCAAGGAAGTATCAGATACGTATATGAAAAGTGAAGCGTATGCTGGGCCTGAGCAAATGAAGCTGATCCAGCAGATTCAAAGCCGCTCAAAAGATCCGCTCGCCCGTATTGATTGGATGAACGGCGTGCGAAACAATACCCCGTTATTTGAAGGCTTTCAAGGCATGAGTGTGTATTCAAGTATATTGAATCAGCATTTGCTCAATTTCTACTGGAATGACCTGCAAATCGATATGGGAAGGGAAAGTGTCAGCCGGTATGCAACAATGGGAGACAGGGCGAATTTATACAGCCTGACCTACGGAAAGTATTATATGAGAAACAACATGATGCCTTACTCACCGCCAGCTTATTTTAAACCAATATTAGAAAGCGAGCATTATGAGGTATATGAAAATACACGGCCGCTGCCATTTGCAAGAACAACGAGCACCGTTTATTCAGAAAAATCCTTAAAGAATGCCTCAGCACTTGATAAAGAGCATGCGATGCTGCAAGGCGTCATTTTAGACAAAAAAGGAAACGCTGAAATCGAGCGCGCAGCAGATCGAGTCAAAGATACCAATGTTCATACTGAACAAGCTGTATACGAAAATGGTGTGCTTGATGTATATGGAGAAAAGGGCGGCCTGAATATCACACTGCCAGATGATATGGCCCGTTCAGGGGATGTGTATGTGAGCTTTTATGTGAAGCGGACCGACCGTAACGCAGGGTTTCAGTTATCCGTTGACGACTACGTCACCTCACGAAAAAGCAATACATCCATCTACAAAACAGGCGTAAATGAAGTGACGATTCGAGTCCCTGCGGAAAAGATCCTCTCCATTCGAGTACCAAAAGGGACATATGAGCTCAATCAAATGAAGCTGTATCAAGAACCTTACCGCGTCCTAGAAAAAGCATATGAAAAAGAAAAACAGGATGATGGCAGCCAAAAAGTAAAGCTTAAAAATAACCGCTTTACGATTTCATATGATAACAAGCGCGGCGATAATTATATGATTCTGCCTGTTCCATATGAAAAAGGCTGGGAGCTCACGGTGAACGGACACAAAACCGATATTGAAAAAGCCAACTACACTTTTATTGGTTTTCCAATAGAAAAAGGAAAAAACGAGATTGTGCTAACCTACTATCCGCCTTATATCAGAATTCTCGCATTGATTTCATTGATCAGTTTGATTGGTGCGATCCTCTATGCACGGAGAAAACACAAGAAACACCACTTTTCATCATAAGTGGTGTTTTTTTATCTTTCTCAAAATTGATACAATCAACATAAAAGCATGAGAATGGGGGAAAACCATTTGACGTTAAACAAAGAATCCATTACTGATCATTATGAACACACCCTTGAATGGGTACAGTCACTAGTGGAAATAACAGACGAAGAATGGCGCAGAGGCATCGCTGATGGAAAGTGGAGCATTGCTGAGATCATCGCACATTTCGTTCCGTGGGATGAATTTATTTTACACGATCGCCTAAAGGAATTTTGGAACAATCGTCCATTATCTAAGGCACCTGATGTGCATGAAATGAATCGGCAGTCAGCCAAAAGGGCGAGGCACGAAGAGAGAAGCGAGACGATTGGACGATTTATTACTGTCAGAACAGAATTGCTTCAAGAAATAAAGAAAATCGAAGCATCTCGCTGGAATACATGTTTTTTTATCGGTCAATCCGAGCTGACGTTATCAAGTTATTTTCAAGGACTGATTGATCACGACATCCATCATATGAAGCAGATCAAAGAAGCGCTCTCTCCAGAAAGACGATAGAGAGTCACGAAGCTTCTTTCTCAAACGGAAACGTCGCATAATCAAACAAAAAATGAAACAACCAAAGACTAAGGGCAAAAAGAATTTCCTCAGAAGTAGACAGCCAAATGCCGTCAACCAATTCGTCTGATAAATAAACAGCACCCCAAATAAACAAAAGGTGAAATAAAATGGCATAGAAAACGATGGATCGTTTTTTAGACCGGCACTTTCGAACAAACTGCATGAGCACGTGCTCCAGATGTTCAAAAGATATCCCGAGTACAACATAGATGCCCATAAACAGTAGCAGCGATAAAATTGATTGATAAAAAGCACCCGTCAAATGAAAGAACAGCACACAAAACAACAAAAATATGTAACAGACAACCGATATCGCCATCAGCCACTTCACCCCTTGCCATAAAGCGTGAACAGATTGCTGCATGGATAAACAACACTCCTTTACATGAAGATACCTGCAAAAAGGACAGCCTTTTTGCAGGAAGGTGGAATTAATCCTCTTTTTTAGGTGCAGCGATGACAGGGTGTTTTTCAGTATCAAGCAATTTCAAGAATTCTTCACCTTGATCTAAATGATCAAGAACAAGCTGTTTCGGTGTGACTGCAAGCCACTGATTGAGTGAGATATCTGCATAATGGTCGCTCTTGAAGATTTCTAAGAAATAAAGCGGTTCGTCGCCTGTATTTTCTACATAATGCCCCATCGCAAATGGCACATAGCCAACGTCTCCCGCCTGATAGTTGAAGGTTCTCGCATGTCCATCAGAAGCAAATACCGTCATTCGAGCTTTTCCAGAAATGAAATATTGCCATTCATCTGTATTTGGATGCCAGTGCAGCTCACGAATGGCACCTGGATCAACTTTCACAAGAGCAGAGGCAATCGTTTTAGAAGCTTTGAAATTGGTAGAATCCGCAATCCACACTTGTCCACCGCTTGACGTAATCGGCTCTTGCTTTAACAACTCATATTTAAAGGAATTCGGGACTTCCCCTTGCTCTGTTTTCACCTTGTCACACTCAAGGGAACCAGGAATTCCTTTTTGGAAAATATACTTCTCTTTCTCTGGCAGTTTCTCAAATTGCTCCTTTGTCATTCCAAAGTTTTGGAGCACAACTTCCTCTGGCGTATGGGCAAGCCAATCAGTCACTTGGAACGTACTATTTTCAGAGAAGGAACCATCATCAAACACAAGCAAGAATTCAGCTCCCGGTTCAAGTGCTTGAATAGAGTGCGGCAAGCCTGAAGGGAAGTACCACAAATCACCCTCGGTCACATCCTCTGTAAAATTTCGCCCCTCTGCATCAACTGATGTAATCCGGGCTTCCCCATAAATCATGTATGCCCATTCCGCTTCCTTATGCCAGTGCAGCTCACGAATCGCACCAGGCTTTAGCCGCATATTGACAGAGGCAAGGCTTTTAGAGATTGGCAGTTCACGTACCGTTGGCATAGCCGCCTTTTTCTAAACGGTTGTGCGTATCAGAAAAAGAATATTTCATGTTGGGAACCGTTCCATGATCGGTTTCCGGTGGCGTGAGCATATCTGGGTTTTGTCTGTCCCGCTCGAGATTACGTGGAATTTTGACCGTTGCTCCTTTTTCTCCTCGAATCGGCTGCGGTACACCATTTTGCTTTTCACTCATGATAAAATCCCCTTTCAACATCGTATTGTGTGAGGTGACAAAAGGCCTTTCATTTCGCCCTCGTTTTCATAAGGTGAAACGAATCAAGCAGATGTCAATCTGATTCATCATTTTTTTGAGCAGCGACTAATCGTTGGATGAGTTTGCTTAATTCATCAAACTTTCGTTCAAAGCGTGTCAGCAAGTAAACCGTCAAAATGGCAGGGAAGCCAGCCTGACCGAGCTGCTTCAGCCACTCCTCCGAAAAAAAGGTCTCCATTTGTCTCACCTCCCAGCGGATGTTCGTCTTCTATATAGGTGGTCTGAAAGAAGAAAAAGGAAAGCAGAGGAGGAGAAAATGAACCATTAGACCCGTTTCACAAAGTTTACTTTTTTTAACTTTTGTCCACTTAATGCAAGTAGAGGGAACAAAGGGGAGGATGCACATGGATTATCGGCTGTTATTGAAAGCAAAATGGAAGGAAATCGTTGATCACCCGCTCATTCAGCAATTTTTAAGCAACCCTAAAAACCAGCAGCTGCTCCGGCAAGTCATGGAAGAGCCAAACGAAGAAAATGCGAAAAAACTAGATTCCGAGTTCAAGCAGTTTTATCAAAAAATCCGCATCATCAAGTATATCTCCACAATGATACGCATCTTTTCAGTCGACTTTGACAAACGAGTAAAAAAGAAGCAGCAGCGTTTTCCGCTCATACTCGATCATCCTGATCAACAAGAAGTGAAAGATCCTGTTCAAACAGATACGTATGAAGCCGTGCTCTTCAACCAGCAAGACTTAGGAGAGCACCTGCAAGACAAAACATTGTACAAGGCCTACCAGCAGCTCACAGACAAACAAAAAATGGTCTTAACCCAAATCTATGTCGAAGGCCAAACGATGAAGGAAATAGCTGATCAGTCAGGCGAATCAAGACAAAATATCTCAAACATTCACAAAAAAGCACTCAACAAACTAAAAGAAGAAACAGGGGGAGATGTCCGTGAACGAAGACAAAATCACCAATGGAGAAATGGAAGAACTCATTGAAACTTTCACACCCATGATCAAAAAGAAACTACAAAACACGGCATATCAAGAAAGAGAAGACCTCGAACAAGAACTCTATATCAAACTCATCGAAAAAGTAGACCGGCTGATTTACCAAGAGGGACCTGGGTTTTGGGAGTTTATTGTGGAATATATGACGAAGTTGTAAGAGATGTAAACACAAAAAAAGACTCGCTCACACAGAGCCGAGTCTTAATTTTTTTTGCAGTTTTTCTTCACTGAAAATCCAGCCGGTATAGGAATTTTTGATTTGGTGGTCCATGTCGATATGGCAGATCGCGACAAAAGGATAGTGACCTTTGCTGCGGTAGCGCAAATCAATGAACCGCACCTCATAATGATCCTTGTATTTATCCACTTCCCACCGGTAGACAGGGGAGAAGGAGAGAAAGGCTGAAATGTTTTCATCTTGCTTGGCAATTTTCATAATTTCAGTATCCGGGACCGGCACACGGTTAAAGGTGTCTAAAATGACGACCTCTCCATTCATGCTGCGCCCAACATGGAAAGAAGATTTACATTTCACAGCAATACGCCATTGTCTAAACTTCATTGTAGGCGAAATAATAATGTCTTCAATTTCATCGAATTGTGCACGCAGCTGATGTTTAATCTGAAGCTGCATGATCACCCTGACGATATAGTAACAGAAAATCACGGCATACAGCGAGATGAACGTATAGCCGGGATGACCGCCAATGGCCCAAACGACAATGGCGACAAGGTGTGTAAAAAAGATGAAAGGATCAAACGTGTTAATGATCCCAAGCGCTACCCATTTCTTTGAAAATGGACGAATGGCCTGTGTGCCGTATGCATTGAAAATATCGACAAACACATGGAGCACAACGGCTAATAGAGTCCATAACCACAGATGAAGTAAATCCGCCCCCGGCACAAATGGGAAAATCACAGCCGGTATCAGTATTGACCAGAACAGTACAGCTGGAATGGAATGTGTAAATCCTCTGTGATTTCTTATATAAACCGCATTATTTTTTAGTTTTAGCACAGTATCAATGTCTGGTGCTTGGGAGCCGGCAATGGTCGCGAGCATCACGGCATGTGCCATGTGTGGATCTGCGCTGACGGCTGGATCTAAAAGTGCAAGTCCCCCAAGAGAAATGCCCATTACTACATGAGTACCAGTATCCAATTGATTACCTCCTAGTTGTCATGCTTAGGAACAATCATACAAAGTATACGTCTTCTTTCAAGACTTTGTGCAAAATCACTTTTGCTTTGTCCTGATTTAATGTAACATGTTAACGTATCTACAAACAGTATACAACAAATAAGGTTCTTTTCAGAACGTTAGCCCTCGGTTCAATGAGAAGGAGTATAGATATGAAAGACATTCAAGAAAAGCTGGACCGCAAAGATATTGCGGGCTTTCAGCATGATTTAATTGATTGGTATGAAAAAGAACAACGGACACTGCCATGGCGTGAAAATCAGGATCCATACCGCGTCTGGGTATCAGAAGTGATGCTTCAGCAAACGAGAGTGGATACGGTCATTCCGTACTTCAACCGGTTTATGGAGCAATTCCCGACGGTGAAGGATCTCGCTTTAGCTGATGAAGAAAAGGTCATGAAAGCATGGGAAGGTCTTGGCTACTACTCAAGAGTTCGTAATTTACAGGCAGCTGTGAAAGAAGTATATGAATCCTACAGGGGCGTTGTCCCTGATTCGAAAGAGCAGTTTTCAAAGCTTAAAGGTGTAGGTCCGTATACGAGCGGTGCAGTGCTGAGTATCGCCTATAACAAGCCGTACCCTGCGGTAGACGGCAACGTCATGAGGGTCATTTCCCGTATTTTGTCTGTATGGGATGATATAGCAAAACCAAAAACGAGAAATATTTTCGAGTTTGCGGTCGATCAGCTCATTTCCCGGGAAAAGCCTTCAGAATTCAATCAAGGGCTGATGGAGCTTGGTGCGCTCATTTGCACCCCAACATCCCCTGCCTGCCTCATTTGCCCTGTGAACATGCATTGCTCGGCACTAGAGGAAGGCGTTCAGCATGAGCTCCCAGTGAAAAGCAAAAAGAAAAAGCCGACTGCAAAATCAATGGCAGCAGCGGTGTTATTTGATGATGCAGGCAACCTATATATTCATAAACGGCCAAGTACAGGCCTTCTTGCGAATTTATGGGAATTCCCTAACATGGAAACCATGAAGGGAAGAAAAACGGAAAAAGAGCAGTTAATTGATTTCTTAAAAGAGGAGGCAGGTGTACAAGCGGAGCTTGGTGATTTAGAAGGCACCATTCAGCATGTATTTACCCACCTCATCTGGAATATTTCTGTTTTCTTTGGACGAGTTACCTCTGTATCTGATGACACGATGCTGAAAAAAGTCACAACAGAGGAATTTGAGGCGTATGCTTTGCCAGTCTCACACCAAAAAATTTGGAAGCTGGCACTTGAAGAGCCTAGTCGTATTTAACCGTTGTACCATGAGTATAATCAGCTTCATTTCTATGCAGACCCCCGCGGTCTTCGATTTCAGAAATGATTTCTCGATACTTAGATTGCCCTTCTTCGTTCAAATAAGGTAAGATTTGTTGGAAAGCATGATGAAAGTAAGCAAGCTCAGTATCTTTCCATTGATCCTTGGACATCATGCCAAGCTGGCTTAAATCGCGTCCGACATACATGAATGTAACCTCCTAATAGGAACTTTCCTATTAGTGTGAAGCGAATGAACGAAAACTATTCAAATCAGGAGATGAACCATAATGAGTCAACGTAAATGTGCATTAATTACAGGCAGCAGCAGAGGAGTAGGGAAAGAAGTAGCCCTTCGCCTGGCTGAAAAAGGATATGACATTGTCATTAACTATGCGAGAAGCAAAAAAGCCGCACTTGAAACAGCGGAAGAAATTGAAGCGATGGGCGTCAAAACATTGGTCGTGAAAGCCAATGTAGGCCAGCCTGAGAAAATCAAAGATATGTTTCAGCAAATCGATGAAACCTTTGGCCGTTTAGACGTATTTGTCAACAATGCGGCGTCTGGCGTTCAGCGCCCAATCATGGACCTTGAAGAAAACCATTGGGACTGGACAATGAATATCAATGCGAAGGCTTTGTTATTCTGCGGACAAGAAGCGGCGAAATTAATGGAGAAAAATGGCGGCGGACATATCGTCAGCATTAGCTCACTAGGCTCCATCCGCTACCTTGAAAATTACACAGTAGTCGGCGTGTCAAAAGCCGCACTAGAAGCTTTGACACGTTACCTTTCTGTTGAGCTGTCACAAAAAAATATCGTCGTCAACGCCGTATCTGGCGGCGCGATCGATACAGATGCGCTCAAGCACTTCCCGAACCGTGAAGAGCTGTTAGAAGATGCAAAGAAAAACACACCTGCCGGCCGAATGGTGGAAATTAAAGACATGGTCGACAGCGTGGAGTTCCTTGTATCAGGCAAGGCAGACATGATTAGAGGACAGACCATTATTGTGGATGGCGGACGTTCTTTGCTAGTTTAAAAAAATCATGAATAGGATGTACACCTTCTGCACAAATTAATGTGCGTGGAGGTGATAATGATGGATCAACAACAAAACAAAACAAACGCACAACAAGTGAAGAAACAAAACCAAGCTTCTGCACAAGGCGGTCAATTTGGTACTGAATTTGCTAGCGAGACTGACGTACAGCAAGTAAAAAAATACAACCAAAAAGCTGAGCAAAACAAACAACAAAACAGCTAATCACTGAAACAGAGGAAAGCACTTCATATACGAATGAAGTGCTTTTCTTTTTGCCTCTCACCACCATCCGACAAAACCTGTAAAACCTCTACATAAACAGTCAAAGGATTTCCTCGTTCTTTCAAGAAATGGTATACAGACAAAAAGTGGATTCGAATAAAAGGGAGGAGTTAGATGTCTGATTTCGATCAGCTTGTCAAAGAACAAATGCAGCTCATGGATCAGCTGCTCGATGTCCAGGGAGAACTCGATCTATGCTTAGAAACAGAAAAACAATTGCTGCAGGATGAAAAAAAAGAAGAGTGGACCAGGCTTCATGATCAAATCAAACAGAAACGGGAGGAACTGCAAAAAGTCCAAACCTTATTTACAAAACAGACAGAAGAGGTCATCAATTCATACAAGCAGATGGAAAAGAGTTCAACCGTGATGTAAGACAGTGTGCCGTTCAATTGGGTTGAATGGCTTTTTCATTTCATTTTTTAACTATGTAACGGTATAATATAATAGAGACATGTTTAGTTGGGAAATTAGGTCTTTGGACTGTTAGGTTTGTTTGTTATAGAAAGTAGGGGAGAAAATATGGGCTATCCCAAGGAAGGAGAAACCATCCAAATTCAAAGCTATAAACACAATGGCTTGATCCACAGGATTTGGAATGAAACCACCATTCTGAAAGCAACGGAATTGTGTATCATTGGTGCAAACGACCGTACAATGGTGACTGAATCCGACGGCCGTACTTGGATGACGAGAGAACCGGCTATTTGCTATTTCCATGCAAAACAATGGTTTAATGTAATTGGGATGCTTAGAGATGATGGGGTATATTATTACTGCAACATCAGCTCTCCTTTTGCGACAGATGATGAGGCAATTAAGTATATTGATTACGATTTAGATGTCAAAGTCTTTCCAGACATGACGTACAATATTTTGGATGAGGATGAATATGCAGATCATAAGAGGCAGATGAATTATCCAAAGGAAATCGATAGTATCTTAAGAGAGCATCTGAATACATTATTGCATTGGATTCACCAGCGGAAAGGTCCGTTTGCTCCTGAATTTGTGGATATGTGGTATGAACGTTTTTTACATTATACAAAATAAGCAAGAGCAGCAAAAACCTGTTTGGCTTTTTAGGCTAACAGGTTTTTGACTGCGTACGGATAAGAGGCACTGATAGATTGGGAAGGAGATTTACATGGGGGTCATTAAACGCTACATGGCTTTTGTTACACCGTATAAAAAACAGATTGCATTGACAATGGTCATCGGGATGATCAAGTTCTCGATTCCCTTAACATTGCCTCTGCTTTTAAAGTATGTCATTGATGATGTCATTCAAGGCTCGGGGTCGGCTGAAGAAAAGACATCATCTCTATTGATCATTATGGGAATCATGCTCGTCTTATTTTTAGTGATGAGACCGCCTGTTGAATACTATAGACAATACTACGCACAGTGGACAGGCAGTAAGGTATTATTTGATATTCGGGAAAAGCTGTTCTCGCATATTCAAAAGCTCAGTCTTCGTTATTATGCCAACACGAGAACTGGGGAAATTATTTCAAGGGTCATCAACGATGTGGAGCAGACAAAGGAGTTTGTCATCACAGGTCTTATGAACATTTGGCTTGATTTGATGACCGTGCTGATCGTGATCGCCATTATGTGTACACTGGACATCAAGCTCACCATCGTGTCTGTCATCATTTTTCCGCTATATGCGTTTGCTGTGAAGTATTTTTACGGCAGGCTTCGCAAGCTGACAAAAGAGCGGTCGCAGGCGCTGGCTGAGGTGCAAGGGCATCTGCATGAGCGGGTACAAGGTATGCCAGTCATTCGGAGCTTTGCCATTGAAGAATATGAACAAGAGAATTTTCATGATGAAAACAAAAATTTCTTAAACAAAGCGATCAACCATACGAATTGGAACGCTAAAACATTTGCCGTCGTCAATACCATTACTGATATTGCACCGCTATTGATCATTGCATTTGCTGGCTACACCGTAATTAATGGATCACTTTCGATCGGGACCATGATTGCCTTTGTCGGCTATATTGACCGGATGTACAACCCGATTCGCCGTCTCATTAACTCATCCACGACTTTAACCCAGTCAGTGGCGTCAATGGATCGTATCTTTGAATTTATTGATGAGCCGTATGAGGTCACAGATCGGCCGAATGCAAAAGAAGCCGATCATTTAAAAGGAGAGGTCGAATTTAAAAATGTGTCGTTTCGTTATGAACACACGCAGGAAGAGATTCTGCACAATATCTCCTTGAAAGTAGAAAAAGGACAAACGGTTGCGCTTGTAGGAATGAGCGGTGGAGGGAAGTCGACACTCGTCAGCTTAATTCCAAGGTTTTATGATGTCACAAACGGGTCACTTGAAATTGACGGCATCGATATAAAAGAGTACAAAGCAAGAAGCCTTCGAAATCAAGTCGGAATGGTGCTGCAGGATACATTCTTATTCAGTGACACGATTAAAGAAAATATTGCTGTTGGAGATCCAGAAGCATCTTTTGAAAAAATTGTTTCGGCTGCAAAAGCGGCAAATGCCCATGATTTTATTATGTCTCTTCCTGAAGGATATGACACGAAGGTAGGAGAACGGGGCGTGAAGCTGTCAGGCGGTCAAAAACAACGAATTTCTATTGCAAGGGTCTTTCTAAAAAATCCACCGCTTTTGATTTTAGATGAAGCGACGTCTGCACTTGATTTAGAAAGTGAACATTACATTCAAGAAGCGATGCAAAAGCTAGCGAAGGACCGCACAACCTTTATTGTCGCGCACCGCTTATCAACAATTACACATGCTGACCTCATTGTCGTCATGGAACAAGGCGAAATTGTGGAAAAAGGAACACACGAAGAATTAATGAACCGAGACAGCCACTATCGCCATCTATTTACCATTCAAACATTAAATTAGTAGAAGCCTATCCGATTCTAGCGGATAGGCTTTTTTATGCTTGTCAAAAACATGACATATTTCCCAGCTTGTCTCAATACAATTTTAAAAAGTATGACGGGGTGGTGAATATGTGAAAGAACAAGACGTGCTGCTAGATGTCAAACAGCTGTCCATTGCGTTTCAGCAAAAAAAGCAAAAAGTACCCATCGTCCATCACATATCGTTCTCGATTCAAAAAGGAGAAACCTTAGGAATTGTTGGCGAATCTGGCTGCGGGAAAAGTATCACATCTATGTCATTAATGGGATTGAACCAGCAAACAGACACAACGGGTAAAGTCCAATTCGAAGGGCAAAACCTGCTGTCGCTTTCAGAAAAACAGTGGCGAGAGATAAGAGGAAATGACATTTCGATGATTTTCCAAGAGCCAATGACCTCTCTGAACCCATTAATGACCATCGGCAAACAAATGACGGAAGCCCTTTTCACACATCAAGCAATCGGTCAAAAAGAAGCAAAAGCAAAGGCGGTTGATCTGCTTCAGACAGTTGGATTGAAGCAAGCCGAATCGTTGCTTAAAAAATACCCGCATGAATTATCAGGCGGCATGCGCCAGCGTGTCATGATTGCGATGGCGATGCTTTGTCACCCAAAGCTCATGATCGCAGATGAACCGACAACTGCACTTGATGTGACCATCCAAGCGCAAATCCTTCGCCTGCTCAAAAAGCTAAACGAAGAGATGGACACCGCTATTTTATTTATAACCCATGATCTAGGCGTCGTGCGGCAAATATGCCAGCGAGTCATGATTATGTATGCCGGTCGAATTGTAGAAGAAGGAACCGTTGACCGTATTTTTCAAAAACCTCTGCATCCCTACACAAAAGGTCTTTTCGCCTCAGTTCCATCATTTAAAGAGAAAAAAGAAAAGCTCATCTCTATTACAGGTCATGTACCTAAGCCGGGAACCATTCGATCCGGCTGTCAATTTGCACCACGCTGTCCTTATCAAATGGCGCAATGTCTTGAAGAAGATCCAGTTTTACAATCCATTGAACAGGACCACCGCGTGGCATGCTTTCTAATGGAAGGAGGAGAAGACACTGAGTCGCCCACTCTTGCAAGTGAATCAGCTGACAAAACGGTATGACACAGCCGCTTTTTTTTCTAAACACAAACATTCGACTCTGGCTTTAAATCAAGTGTCCTTTCACGTGAAGGAGGGGGAAACGCTTGGCATTGTCGGTGAATCGGGCTGCGGGAAATCAACACTTGGCAAAAGCTTAATGAGATTGACTGAACCGACGTCAGGCTCTATTCAACTGAAAGGGCAAGAAGTCACTCTTTTGAAAGAAAGAGAGATGCGTTCTTTAAGAAAAGACATTCAAATGATTTTCCAAGATCCATACGCTTCATTAAATCCACGAATGAAAATCAAAGATATTTTAGAGGAACCGCTCATTGTTCATAAACATGGGACGAAAGCAGATAGACGAAAGCGGGTCAAAGAGATGCTGCACATTGTCGGATTTGATCCTTCCTACGGGGAACGTTATGCGCACCAATTCAGCGGCGGACAAAGGCAGCGTATTGGTATCGCTAGAGCACTCATTACCCATCCAAGTCTTGTCATTGCCGATGAACCCGTTTCGGCTTTAGATGTATCCGTTCAAGCACAAATTTTGAATTTGATGCTTGAATTGCAAAAGACGCTTTCTCTGACGTATCTGTTTATTTCTCACGATCTTGGTGTTGTCAGGTATATGAGCGACCGAATCGCAGTGATGTATGCTGGCCGAATTGTCGAGATGGGGCCTGCCGAAGACGTGTTTCACAGCCCGCTTCATCCTTATACGTCGCTGCTTCTGAAATCCATTCCACATATGGACCACGTGCTGGAGACGCAAGATGTGTCAGCAGAAGAGTCCACAATGACGATAGAAGGCGGCTGTCCTTTCTACAAAAGGTGTCCAAAAAGGTGGGAGAAATGCCTAAAAGCAGTCCCTGCTTTGTATGAGGAGGAACCGGGGCACGCAGCGGCGTGTTACTTATATCAAAAGGAGGAACACAATGAAGAAGACATGGTTGTTCAGTAGTTTCATTTTTGTGCTGGCACTTGCACTGTTTTTGGGGGGATGCTCGTCCGCACCGTCATCAGAAGAAAAAGCAACAAAAGACACCCTCGTATTTGGCAGAGGAGGAGACTCCACTTCACTAGATCCGATCACAACGACAGAAGGCGAAACCTTCAAGGTCACAGAGAATATGTTTGAAAAGCTACTGAATTATGGTGAGAAAGACACGACCATCCATCCTGGTCTCGCAACAGACTGGGATGTTGCAAAGGACGGAAAATCATACACATTCTACTTAAGAGAAGGTGTGAAATTTCACGATGGCACAGACTTTAACGCAGAAGCAGTGAAATTCAACTTTGACCGCTGGATGAATGGTGATGCAGAAAAATTTCCTTACTATGGCATGTTTGGCGGCTATAAAAAAGATAAAGGACATGTGATTAAAGACATCATCGTCAAAGGAGAGCATGAAGTTGAATTTCAGCTAAAGCGCCCGCAGGCGACATTCCTTAAAAACATTGCTATGTCACCGTTTGGCATCGCAAGTCCTGCGGCTGTTGAAAAAAGCGGTGATTCTTTTCGTGAGAATCCAGTGGGAACAGGACCATTCAAGTTTAAAGAGTGGAAGCAAAACGACCGTATCGTGTTAGAAAAGAACGAAGATTACTGGCAGAAGGATAAACCAAAACTGAATCAAATCATCTTCCGCTCTATTCCAGAAAACTCGGCTCGTTTAAATGCCCTGAAAACAGGTGAGATCGATTTGATGGATGGCGTGAATCCGTCAGATTTAGATGGCATTAAAACTGATAAAGCACTCCAGCTTATTGAAAGACCATCAATGAACGTAGGCTATATCGGACTGACCGTCACAAGAAAGCCGCTTGATAACAAGCTCGTTCGTCAGGCACTCAATTACGCGGTCGATAAAGAATCCATCATTGAGTCATTTTATGGCGGACTTGCCGAGCCAGCAAAAAACCCTCTTCCCCCAGCTTTAGAAGGCTACAATGACGACATTGATCCATATCCGTATGATCCAGAAAAAGCGAAGGAACTTTTGAAAGAAGCGGGTTTTCCTGACGGCTTTCGCATCAAGCTTTGGGCGATGCCTGTACCGCGTCCATATATGCCAGATGGGATGAAGATAGCAGAAGTCATTCAATCAAACTTTGAAAAGGTCGGCGTCAAAGCAGAAATTGTGACATATGACTGGGCGACCTATTTAGATAAGGCAAGTAAAGGGGAAGCAGATGTGTTCTTATTAGGCTGGACAGGGGACAATGGCGATCCTGATAATTTCATCTACACACTTTTGGACAAAGACAGCATTGGCGGCAACAACTATACATTCTTCGAAAACGATAAAATGCACGACATCCTCATTGAAGCGCAAACAGACACAGATCAAAAGAAACGAAATGAGTTGTATAAAAAAGCGCAAGAAATCATTCATGATGAAGCACCTTGGATTCCATTGGTGCATTCGATCCCAATGCTTGCAGCATCTAATGATTTAAAAGGCTATCAGCCGCATCCAACTGGTTCAGAAGCTTTAAATGACGTGTATTTCGAATAAGCAAATAAGGGAGATCTTGTATCTCCCTTACAGCGTGTAGACAAACCCTCGCATTCGGTGTCAGTCCTGCGTTCCGGTGCTCACGAATGTCAAATTCGCTTCGCGCTAGTACTCGTCCTTCCTAGACTGCAAAGGTTTTCTATCACGCTGAAAAGAAGACAAAGAAAAAGGCGGTGAAAGCTGTTTGTTTGCTTATTGTATGAAGCGGGCAGGAATGCTCATCCCAGTACTGATTGGAATGACATTGGTCGTGTTTTCAATTATTCGGTTTATTCCAGGGAATCCAGCACAGGTCATCTTAGGACAGCGGGCAACGAAAGAGGCAGTAGAACAATTAACCATCCAGCTCGGTTTAAACCAGCCTTGGTATGTTCAATACGGACATTACATGCTGGGTCTTTTAAAAGGGGACTTAGGGACTTCGATACGAACAGGAGCGGCTATTGCCCAGGAAATGAAGCCTTACTTATTTGCGACGTTAGAATTGACCTTTTTTGCCATGGTGCTGGCGATTGTTGTGGGAGTGAATGCCGGAATCATTAGTGCTTGGTTTAAGCATTCCATCTTTGATTATGTCGCAATGTTTATTGCACTCATTGGAGTGTCTATGCCGATTTTCTGGTTAGGCTTAATGGGGCAGTGGCTGTTCTCGATCGAATTAGGTATTTTGCCGACGACGGGCCGAGAAAACGTAAGGAATCCAGTGGAGTCGATCACGTATATTCATACGCTGGACACGCTTTTGCAAGGCCGGTTTGATCAATTCACTGACAGCATCAAGCATTTGGTATTACCAAGTACAGCTCTTGCGACAATTCCTGCTGCGATTATTGCAAGGATTACAAGGGCAAGTATGCTGGAAGTACTTCATTCAGACTTTATTCGAACCGCAAAAGCAAAAGGGGTACGTTCATTTTTCATCATTTATCAGCATGGCCTGAAAAATGCGCTTATTCCGATCTTGACGATTATTGGTCTTCAAACAGGCCTCTTACTTGGCGGAGCCATTTTAACAGAGACCATTTTTGCTTGGCCGGGAATTGGCCGATATATATATGACGCCATCAGTTATCGTGATTATCCAGTCATTCAAACTGGCATTCTCGTCGTTGCGCTGATATTTGTCCTGATCAATTTCATCGTGGACATCTTGTATGCAGTCATTGATCCTAGGATTAAATATTAGGGAAGGAGAGTGACAACATGGAAGCACAAAAAGAGCTTGAACCACCTCAACCAAAAGAAGAACGCTCTCAATCATTGATTCTTGAATCGATGAAGCAGTTCTTTCAGCACAAGCTGGCGGTCATTGGCAGTGTGATTGTCTTTTTATTTCTTATCCTAGCGATATTCGCACCACTCATTGCTCCTTATAGCATCAATGAACAATCTCTTGGTGAGCGATTTAGCGCCCCTTCAGCTGCGCACTGGTTTGGTACGGATGATTTCGGCAGAGATATATTTTCAAGAGTTGTGCATGGAGCGCGGATTTCCTTATGGGTTGGTTTCTTCTCGGTTCTCGGATCTGTCATTTTAGGCACACTGCTTGGATTGATAGCAGGCTATGGCGGAAGAGTGCTAGATGCTGTGATCTCGAGATTGTTTGATATTTTACTCGCTTTTCCTAGTATTCTACTAGCGATTGCGATCGTCTCCATCTTAGGCCCCTCCTTACAAAATGCCCTTATTGCCATTGCGATTATTAATGTCCCAACCTTTGGACGGCTCGTTCGTTCAAAAGTGCTGAGTATTAAACAAGAAGAATACGTGCTGGCAGCAAAGGCGGTTGGGATGTCACACCGCCGCATCGTGCTGCGTCACATTCTGCCAAATAGTATGGTGCCAGTCATCGTACAGGCGACGCTTGCGATCGGAACGGCGATTATCGAGGCAGCGGCTTTAGGCTTTTTAGGATTGGGTGCACAGGCACCAAGCCCAGAGTGGGGGAAAATGCTCGCCGATGCGAGACCTTATCTCGTTCAAGCCCCCTGGACATTAATTTTCCCAGGGGCAGCGATCATGCTGACAGTTTTGGGCTTTAACCTGATGGGAGATGGATTAAGAGACACACTGGATCCTAAAATGAAGAAAATAAAATAAGACCGATTCTAGGAATCGGTCTTTTCTCATTTTATGCTTCTTTTTCATCTGTCTCAATTTCACTGTCTTTTGGGTGATACGTCTGGAAGCTTGTAATCAATGTATCTAAATGCTCTAGTTCATCACGGTATTCGATGATGCTGGACATGACATTCAGCATATTGTAATCGAGCAAGTCGTTTTCTTGGTTTTGCTGATGCTGGATAAATGATTTCGTTAACGTTTCAAGGCGAAGAGAGCATTCATTTTGAAATTCATCGTCCTGCGGCTTCATTTTTCCGACAAACTTCATCAAGGTCCGCTCATGCCAATACAGTAAATAATCAATCTCATCCGTTAAGCTTTCCCGGAAATGCTCTGGCATCAAATGAATCTCATTTTCTAATTTATGAAGCTTTTTCAGCAAGTACAGAGCACGATTCGATGTCATAATTGCCTGTCTGAACAAAACGAGCTTTCTTGATTTTACATAGGTTGTTTTCTTTAAATAGCTTCGTTCCTCTTTGTATAACAAGTAAATGTGATCTAATTTGATCATGCGTTCTTTTATTTGATCGATGTCATCCTTTAAAGTGGAATGATCAGTAGACTGTCTGGAGCTCAGACGGATCCATTTTAAAATCTCCTCCGTATTTTCCATAATGTGATGAACAAGCTTTGTTTCATACTTTGGCGGCAGGAAGATTAAATTCACTAAAAATGAAGAAAGAACTCCTAACACCACAGTAGCTGTTCGAATTAAGGCAAAGGAAAGGAAATGATCCCCAGCACTTTCTAAAATCGCAATGACGGTTACAAGTGCAATTGGAATCGTGTGTTCAATCTTCAGCTTTAAATTAATGGCGATGACCATGACGGCGGTTAAACCGATAATGACTGGCCCAGTGCCAAAAAGCAGACCGAACGTAATGGCAAGTGCTGCTCCAATAATATTGGCTTGCACTTGATCAACAATCGTTAAAAAAGATCGATAAATAGATGGCTGGATAGCAAATACAGCTGCAATTCCCGCGAAGACGGGCGTTGGCAACCCAAGCCATGTTGCCAGGTAAAGCGCGAGTACAATGGCAATACCAGTTTTTAAAATACGGGCTCCAAGTTTCATTGGTTTTGTCCCTGCATTCCTTTCTTTTTGATAATAGATGATCACTCGTCATTTATTATAAATATTTTGATGAACAACTAAGTAATATACAGCGGTCTTCCGAAATATTCAAGTGATTTTTGAAAGTTCATGAAAACATCAAAAGAAGGTATTGAGAAGAAATGTAACAGATTTGCACGCTTTTGACAAACAAGAGCTGATAAATAAAAAAACAGGCGCATTTTTTTACGCCTGTTTTTGACCCTATTATGATTGTTTTAACTGTTCAAACGCATGATCTACTGCTTGCAGCGTCTCAGAAATATCTTTTTCAGTATGTGCGATCGTTAAGAACCAAGCTTCATATTTAGAAGGAGCGAGGTTAATCCCTTGAGAAAGCATTAATTTGAAGAAGCGGGCGAACATTTCGCCATCCGTATTTTCCGCCTGTTCATAGTTTACAATGGTTTCTTTTGTGAAATAAATCGTGAGAGCCCCTTTTAAGCGGTTCACCGTAATATCTACTTGATGTTTTTTTGCATGGGCTAAAATGCCTTCTTCTAGCATAGCGCCAAGCTGATCAAGGCGCTCGTAAACACCATCTTGTTTTAACACTTCCAAGCATGCAATACCAGAAAGAATGGATGCAGGATTTCCTGCCATCGTGCCAGCTTGATAGGCTGGTCCAAGAGGAGCGACTTGCTCCATAATTTCTTTTTTACCGCCGTAAGCACCGATCGGAAGACCGCCGCCAATGATTTTTCCTAATGCAGTGAGGTCAGGTTTTACTTGAAGCAAGTCCTGTGCTCCTCCGTACATAAAGCGGAAAGCTGTAATCACTTCATCATAGATCACAAGTGCGCCCTTTTCATGAGTGAGGTCATTGACCTGCTGCAAGAAGCCGTCCTTAGGCTCCACGATGCCGAAGTTCCCGACAATTGGCTCGACAAGGACAGCTGCGACTTCATCGCCCCATCGATCCAATGCTTCTTTGTAGCTGTCAATATCATTAAATGGAACGGTAATGACTTCATTGGCGATGCTCTTTGGTACGCCTGCTGAATCAGGGGTTCCTAAAGTGGAAGGACCAGAGCCAGCTGCCACAAGCACAAGATCAGAGTGCCCGTGATAGCATCCGGCAAACTTAATGATCTTTGTTCTGCCTGTATATGCGCGCGCGACACGAATCGTTGTCATCACCGCTTCAGTACCTGAATTGACAAAACGAACTTTGTCCAAAGCAGGCATGGCTTCCTTCAGCATTTTAGCAAAAGTGACTTCATGCTTCGTTGGCGTTCCGTAAAGGACACCTGTTTCAGCCGCTTTTGTAATAGCTTTTGTAATATGCGGGTGGGCATGTCCTGTAATAATTGGACCGTATGCTGCTAGGTAATCGATATAGCGGTTTCCATCAACATCCCAAAAATAAGCGCCTTCTCCTCTTTCCATAGCCACGGGTGAACCGCCGCCTACTGCCTTATATGAACGAGAGGGACTGTTGACACCTCCAACGATATGCTCCAGCGCCTCTTGATGTAATTTTTCTGATTCTGTGAATTTCATAAATAGCCTCCTATCTCAACGTATCACGTCGTCTATCATTATTTTAACATGCCGATGCAAGCGTACTTAGTTGAATATCCTCTCAAAATTGGATAGGCTAATTAAAAAATAGGTTGGAGGGATTGTGTCATGACAATCGAAATAGGCCAGCAAGTACCTGAAATCGAATTAACCGGTGACAACGGGGAGAAAGTAAAGCTTTCTGACTTTAAAGGAAAACATATTGTCCTTTATTTCTATCCAAAAGATATGACACCAGGCTGTACAACAGAAGCATGTGATTTCCGCGACCGCCATCAAAGCTTTGCAGAATTAGATGCTGTCATTATCGGCGTAAGCCCAGACAGTCAGGACAAGCACCAAAAGTTTAAAGAAAAACATGATTTACCGTTCCTGCTTCTTGTAGACGATGAACAGAAATTGTCTGAAGCCTTTGGGGTATGGAAGCTGAAAAAGAACTTTGGCAAAGAATACATGGGCATTGAACGTTCAACGTTTCTTATTAATAAAGAAGGAACGCTTGTGAAAGAATGGCGAAAAGTCAAGGTGAAAGACCACGTAGAAGAAGCGCTTGAGGAACTGAAAGCTCACGCTTAATATCATCACAGGATGAGATCGGCAGACATGCCGGTCTTTTTTGTGAAGAAGAATAGGTAAAAAAGAGGATTGTAATTGACAAAGATTCGGCTCTGGGGGTACACTATTTATAAAGATTATAATATAAGAATATTTTTGAAGAGAGGTGCATGATGAAATGGCTGCTCACGAACTAAAAGACGCTTTAGATGCTTTAAAAGAAACCGGTGTTCGAATTACTCCGCAGCGCCATGCCATCTTGGAGTTTCTCGTAAATTCTATGACTCACCCAACCGCGGACGATATATATAAAGCACTTGAAGGAAAATTTCCAAACATGAGTGTCGCAACGGTTTACAACAATTTACGAGTCTTCCGGGAATCTGGATTAGTAAAGGAATTAACGTACGGTGATTCCTCAAGCCGATTTGATTTTGCGACATCTGACCATTACCATGCGATTTGTGAAAACTGCGGAAAAATAGTGGACTTTCATTATCCTGGCCTTGATGAAGTTGAACAGCTTGCATCCCATGTGACGGGCTTTAAAGTCAGTCATCATCGCTTGGAGATCTATGGAACTTGTCAAGAATGTGCGAAAAAAGAAAATCATTAATGAAAAAGCTGACCGGTTAAATGGTCAGCTTTTTTTATGACTTTTTTCGATTGTAGGATTCATCAAACTCTTTGCCTTCTAATGCTGGATCGAGTGTAAGCGGCTCTCTGCAATGCATGCACATATCCACCCGCCCAAGCACTTTTGTTTCCTTCTCACAGCCTGGACAAACAACACGCACTGCCTTTGTAGAAAGCATACCGATCCAAAAGTAAACCACTGTACTCAATCCGATCGATAAGACGCCGAGCAGCATAAAGAAAGTCGACAGCCAAATCGATTCCTTGAAGAACACACCGATATACATGATCAGAAAGCCAACAAAAACCAAACTAAGTGCAAATGTTCTGATTTTATTAATTTTACTGGAGTATTTCGCCATCCCTAGTCCCCCTTGTCTCCAATATAGCACATTTTACCTTTCCGTTTGAATTAGTTATAGAGTTTTGTGAATAAATTGCTTATAATGATTCAATGATCTTTTTTCTTGTATTGAAGGAATTTTGATTCTATGAGGAGAAATACATAGCATTAGAGAAGAACTTTACACCCGAGTATTGGAGGAATCACTATGGAAAATCTTCTCCGTCCTATTTATCAAGAGAGAGCAAGCCATCCAGACACATTAGCTGTGATTATAGTAGAAAGAAGACACAAAGTATCTTCTGAGACGGATAACTTTGATGCAGCACTTCTAGTCATTGTAAAAGAAGCGGAAGAGCCGTTATTTATCAAGCACTATGAATCCGATCACCAAACAGCTTCTTTAAATGTTGTCACAGATGATCAGCTGAAGGAATGGATTACCCTCGGCACTAACCGCCGAATCATTGATTGGATTTTGAATGGGAAAGTCCTATTTGATCGAAATGAATATATTTTCAACTTGATTGATGAACTGAGTACATTCCCCTTTTCAAACCGCAAACTTAAAATCGGTTTAGAATACGGCAAGCTCATTCGCAGATATATAGAAGGAAAAGCATTTTTTGAGTCAAATCAATTCCTTGATGCATATAATTCAATTGTGCATGCTCTGCATCATTTGGCACGTATTGAAGTGATCGATAAAGGCTTCCACCCAGAAGTGACGGTTTGGAATCAGGTGCGTCATATGGAACCGGAAGTATATAAACTTTATTCAGAACTCATTGAAAGCCACGAAAGTCTGCATAAGCGTTTGGAACTTTTATTTTTAGCAAATGATTTTTTGATCCATTCAAAAGCAGAAATTGGTGCCGCTCATTTGCGTCATGTCATGGAACAGCAAGATATATGGCTTTTTGGCGAGCTTCTCGCGCATCCTGATCTCAAGTATTTCACGTCTGACCTTAGCGTCATGATTGATTTCTTTGTGGAAAAAGGAATTGTTCAAGTGGAGCCGATTGAGACAAAGGGACAAAAAATCTATCATCGAGGATATTTTGTGAAAAAAGATATTGACGTATGAATATTATGATGGTATATTATTATACGTCGCTAACGAGCAACCAAGTTGCTTTGAAAGAAAAGCTGACAAAAAGAAATTCTAAAAAACACTTGACGCACACAGCGCCGAAATGTTATATTGAGAAAGTCGCCTCTGAGCGACAATGAAGATGATCTTTGAAAACTAAACAAGACAAAACGTACCTGTTAATTCGAGTTTTTATAAAAAAATCCTATGATACATCATAGGTAGTCAGTCAAACACTGACGAGGCAGGAAATGATCACATGCTAAGTTCGCTACATCGTGTAGCAACGCATGTGTGATATGCATCCTGCATACCTCGGAGAGTTTGATCCTGGCTCAGGACGAACGCTGGCGGCGTGCCTAATACATGCAAGTCGAGCGGACAGAAGGGAGCTTGCTCCCGGATGTTAGCGGCGGACGGGTGAGTAACACGTGGGTAACCTGCCTGTAAGACTGGGATAACTCCGGGAAACCGGAGCTAATACCGGATAGTTCCTTGAACCGCATGGTTCAAGGATGAAAGACGGTTTCGGCTGTCACTTACAGATGGACCCGCGGCGCATTAGCTAGTTGGTGGGGTAATGGCTCACCAAGGCGACGATGCGTAGCCGACCTGAGAGGGTGATCGGCCACACTGGGACTGAGACACGGCCCAGACTCCTACGGGAGGCAGCAGTAGGGAATCTTCCGCAATGGACGAAAGTCTGACGGAGCAACGCCGCGTGAGTGATGAAGGTTTTCGGATCGTAAAGCTCTGTTGTTAGGGAAGAACAAGTGCGAGAGTAACTGCTCGCACCTTGACGGTACCTAACCAGAAAGCCACGGCTAACTACGTGCCAGCAGCCGCGGTAATACGTAGGTGGCAAGCGTTGTCCGGAATTATTGGGCGTAAAGGGCTCGCAGGCGGTTTCTTAAGTCTGATGTGAAAGCCCCCGGCTCAACCGGGGAGGGTCATTGGAAACTGGGAAACTTGAGTGCAGAAGAGGAGAGTGGAATTCCACGTGTAGCGGTGAAATGCGTAGAGATGTGGAGGAACACCAGTGGCGAAGGCGACTCTCTGGTCTGTAACTGACGCTGAGGAGCGAAAGCGTGGGGAGCGAACAGGATTAGATACCCTGGTAGTCCACGCCGTAAACGATGAGTGCTAAGTGTTAGGGGGTTTCCGCCCCTTAGTGCTGCAGCTAACGCATTAAGCACTCCGCCTGGGGAGTACGGTCGCAAGACTGAAACTCAAAGGAATTGACGGGGGCCCGCACAAGCGGTGGAGCATGTGGTTTAATTCGAAGCAACGCGAAGAACCTTACCAGGTCTTGACATCCTCTGACAACCCTAGAGATAGGGCTTTCCCTTCGGGGACAGAGTGACAGGTGGTGCATGGTTGTCGTCAGCTCGTGTCGTGAGATGTTGGGTTAAGTCCCGCAACGAGCGCAACCCTTGATCTTAGTTGCCAGCATTTAGTTGGGCACTCTAAGGTGACTGCCGGTGACAAACCGGAGGAAGGTGGGGATGACGTCAAATCATCATGCCCCTTATGACCTGGGCTACACACGTGCTACAATGGACAGAACAAAGGGCTGCGAGACCGCAAGGTTTAGCCAATCCCATAAATCTGTTCTCAGTTCGGATCGCAGTCTGCAACTCGACTGCGTGAAGCTGGAATCGCTAGTAATCGCGGATCAGCATGCCGCGGTGAATACGTTCCCGGGCCTTGTACACACCGCCCGTCACACCACGAGAGTTTGCAACACCCGAAGTCGGTGAGGTAACCTTTATGGAGCCAGCCGCCGAAGGTGGGGCAGATGATTGGGGTGAAGTCGTAACAAGGTAGCCGTATCGGAAGGTGCGGCTGGATCACCTCCTTTCTAAGGATATATGGAGCAGTGTGCGTTTTCGTCTTGTTTAGTTTTGAAGGATCATTCCTTCAAGATATGTCTCTAGCGAGACAGGATTGTTCTTTGAAAACTAGATAACAATAAGTAATACATTCACATTGAATGCAATGCAAAGTTCATCACACATAGTGATTCTTTCTAAAGTAAGAAATGGTTAAGTTAGAAAGGGCGCACGGTGGATGCCTTGGCACTAGGAGCCGATGAAGGACGGGACGAACACCGATATGCTTCGGGGAGCTGTAAGCAAGCTTTGATCCGGAGATTTCCGAATGGGGAAACCCACTGCTCGTAATGGAGTAGTATCCATACTTGAATACATAGAGTATGAGAAGGCATACCCGGGGAACTGAAACATCTAAGTACCCGGAGGAAGAGAAAGCAAATGCGATTCCCTGAGTAGCGGCGAGCGAAACGGGAACAGCCCAAACCAAGAGGCTTGCCTCTTGGGGTTGTAGGACACTCTATACGGAGTTACAAAGGAACGATATAAGCGAAGAGGTCTGGAAAGGCCCGCCAAAGAAGGTAACAGCCCTGTAACTGAAATGTTGTTCTCTCCAGAGTGGATCCTGAGTACGGCGGAACACGTGAAATTCCGTCGGAATCCGGGAGGACCATCTCCCAAGGCTAAATACTCCCTAGTGACCGATAGTGAACCAGTACCGTGAGGGAAAGGTGAAAAGCACCCCGGAAGGGGAGTGAAATAGATCCTGAAACCGTGTGCCTACAAGTAGTCAGAGCCCGTTAATGGGTGATGGCGTGCCTTTTGTAGAATGAACCGGCGAGTTACGATCCCGTGCAAGGTTAAGCAGAAGATGCGGAGCCGCAGCGAAAGCGAGTCTGAATAGGGCGCATGAGTACGTGGTCGTAGACCCGAAACCAGGTGATCTACCCATGTCCAGGGTGAAGTTCAGGTAACACTGAATGGAGGCCCGAACCCACGCACGTTGAAAAGTGCGGGGATGAGGTGTGGGTAGGGGTGAAATGCCAATCGAACCTGGAGATAGCTGGTTCTCTCCGAAATAGCTTTAGGGCTAGCCTCAAGGTAAGAGTCTCGGAGGTAGAGCACTGATTGGACTAGGGGCCCCTACCGGGTTACCGAATTCAGTCAAACTCCGAATGCCGATGACTTATCCTTGGGAGTCAGACTGCGAGTGATAAGATCCGTAGTCGAAAGGGAAACAGCCCAGACCGCCAGCTAAGGTCCCAAAGTATACGTTAAGTGGAAAAGGATGTGGAGTTGCTTAGACAACCAGGATGTTGGCTTAGAAGCAGCCACCATTTAAAGAGTGCGTAATAGCTCACTGGTCGAGTGACTCTGCGCCGAAAATGTACCGGGGCTAAACGTATCACCGAAGCTGCGGACTGTTCTGACGAACAGTGGTAGGAGAGCGTTCTAAGTGCTGTGAAGTCAGACCGGAAGGACTGGTGGAGCGCTTAGAAGTGAGAATGCCGGTATGAGTAGCGAAAGACGGGTGAGAATCCCGTCCACCGAATGCCTAAGGTTTCCTGAGGAAGGCTCGTCCGCTCAGGGTTAGTCGGGACCTAAGCCGAGGCCGAAAGGCGTAGGCGATGGACAACAGGTTGATATTCCTGTACCACCTCCTCACCATTTGAGCAATGGGGGGACGCAGGAGGATAGGGTAAGCGCGGTATTGGATATCCGCGTCCAAGCAGTTAGGCTGGGAAATAGGCAAATCCGTTTCCCGTAAAGGCTGAGCTGTGATGGCGAGCGAAATTTAGTAGCGAAGTTCCTGATTCCACACTGCCAAGAAAAGCCTCTAGCGAGGTGAGAGGTGCCCGTACCGCAAACCGACACAGGTAGGCGAGGAGAGAATCCTAAGGTGATCGAGAGAACTCTCGTTAAGGAACTCGGCAAAATGACCCCGTAACTTCGGGAGAAGGGGTGCTTCTTAGGGTGTTAAAGCCCCGAGAAGCCGCAGTGAATAGGCCCAGGCGACTGTTTAGCAAAAACACAGGTCTCTGCGAAGCCGTAAGGCGAAGTATAGGGGCTGACGCCTGCCCGGTGCTGGAAGGTTAAGAGGAGCGCTTAGCGTAAGCGAAGGTGCGAATTGAAGCCCCAGTAAACGGCGGCCGTAACTATAACGGTCCTAAGGTAGCGAAATTCCTTGTCGGGTAAGTTCCGACCCGCACGAAAGGCGCAACGATCTGGGCACTGTCTCAACGAGAGACTCGGTGAAATTATAGTACCTGTGAAGATGCAGGTTACCCGCGACAGGACGGAAAGACCCCGTGGAGCTTTACTGCAGCCTGATATTGAATGTTGGTACAGCTTGTACAGGATAGGTAGGAGCCTTGGAAACCGGAGCGCTAGCTTCGGTGGAGGCATCGGTGGGATACTACCCTGGCTGTATTGACCTTCTAACCCGCTGCCCTTATCGGGCAGGGAGACAGTGTCAGGTGGGCAGTTTGACTGGGGCGGTCGCCTCCTAAAATGTAACGGAGGCGCCCAAAGGTTCCCTCAGAATGGTTGGAAATCATTCGCAGAGTGTAAAGGCACAAGGGAGCTTGACTGCGAGACCTACAAGTCGAGCAGGGACGAAAGTCGGGCTTAGTGATCCGGTGGTTCCGCATGGAAGGGCCATCGCTCAACGGATAAAAGCTACCCCGGGGATAACAGGCTTATCTCCCCCAAGAGTCCACATCGACGGGGAGGTTTGGCACCTCGATGTCGGCTCATCGCATCCTGGGGCTGTAGTCGGTCCCAAGGGTTGGGCTGTTCGCCCATTAAAGCGGTACGCGAGCTGGGTTCAGAACGTCGTGAGACAGTTCGGTCCCTATCCGTCGCGGGCGCAGGAAATTTGAGAGGAGCTGTCCTTAGTACGAGAGGACCGGGATGGACGCACCGCTGGTGTACCAGTTGTTCTGCCAAGGGCATCGCTGGGTAGCTATGTGCGGACGGGATAAGTGCTGAAAGCATCTAAGCATGAAGCCCCCCTCAAGATGAGATTTCCCATTCCGCAAGGAAGTAAGATCCCTGAAAGATGATCAGGTTGATAGGTCTGAGGTGGAAGCGTGGTGACACGTGGAGCTGACAGATACTAATAGATCGAGGACTTAACCTATATTCTAATGTGAAGCATGAACATTGTTATCTAGTTTTGAGAGAACATTTTTAAAATATCTCTTGATTTATTTTCAATACATAGTATAATATCTTTTGTCACTAAATTGTCTGGTGATGATGGCGAAGAGGTCACACCCGTTCCCATGCCGAACACGGAAGTTAAGCTCTTCAGCGCCGATGGTAGTTGGGGGTCTCCCCCTGTGAGAGTAGGACATCGCCAGGCTTTCTTCATTCCGCAGTAGCTCAGTGGTAGAGCTATCGGCTGTTAACCGATCGGTCGTAGGTTCGAATCCTACCTGCGGAGCCAATTTGGAGAGCTGTCCGAGTGGCCGAAGGAGCACGATTGGAAATCGTGTAGGCGGTAACCCCGTCTCAAGGGTTCGAATCCCTTGCTCTCCGCCACAATTTACATAATAAAGGGCCCGTTGGTCAAGCGGTTAAGACACCGCCCTTTCACGGCGGTAACACGGGTTCGAATCCCGTACGGGTCACCATTTTATAGAATATACACCAGTATTTTTATTCGGAGGATTAGCTCAGCTGGGAGAGCATCTGCCTTACAAGCAGAGGGTCGGCGGTTCGAGCCCGTCATCCTCCACCATATCTTTTATATCGTCGCGGGGTGGAGCAGTTCGGTAGCTCGTCGGGCTCATAACCCGAAGGTCGCAGGTTCAAATCCTGCCCCCGCAACCAAAATGGTCCGGTAGTTCAGTTGGTTAGAATGCCTGCCTGTCACGCAGGAGGTCGCGGGTTCGAGTCCCGTCCGGACCGCCATTTTTAAAAAGAATACTTGGCTCGGTAGCTCAGTTGGTAGAGCAACGGACTGAAAATCCGTGTGTCGGCGGTTCGATTCCGTCCCGAGCCACCACTATTTGCCGGTGTAGCTCAATTGGTAGAGCAACTGACTTGTAATCAGTAGGTTGGGGGTTCAAGTCCTCTTGCCGGCACTGTTTTTCAAATGTGGAGGGGTAGCGAAGTGGCTAAACGCGGCGGACTGTAAATCCGCTCCCTCCGGGTTCGGCGGTTCGAATCCGCCCCCCTCCACCATTTTTGTTTTCATAGGGGCATAGTTTAAAGGTAGAACAGAGGTCTCCAAAACCTCCGGTGTGGGTTCGATTCCTACTGCCCCTGCCAATTTTCTTAATATGATTCATAACATCTATGGCGGTTGTGGCGAAGTGGTTAACGCACCAGATTGTGGCTCTGGCACTCGTGGGTTCGATTCCCATCAATCGCCCCATTTTATTATTGGGCTATAGCCAAGCGGTAAGGCAACGGACTTTGACTCCGTCATGCGTTGGTTCGAATCCAGCTAGCCCAGTTGATTTGCGGAAGTAGTTCAGTGGTAGAACACCACCTTGCCAAGGTGGGGGTCGCGGGTTCGAATCCCGTCTTCCGCTCCAATAATGGCGGCATAGCCAAGTGGTAAGGCAGAGGTCTGCAAAACCTTTATCCCCGGTTCAAATCCGGGTGTCGCCTTTTTTGAAAAGACTGCCGGGGTGGTGGAATTGGCAGACACACAGGACTTAAAATCCTGCGGTAGGTGACTACCGTGCCGGTTCAAGTCCGGCCCTCGGCACCATTGTTTTTAAATATAAGTTGCGCTCTTTAATGATCATGCCGGTGTGGCGGAATTGGCAGACGCGCACGACTCAAAATCGTGTTCCTCACGGAGTGCCGGTTCGACCCCGGCCACCGGTATCTATTAAAAGTTTCATGATCGGTTTTTACCGTCAACCTAACGTTTCACCACAATGGTGAAACGTTTTTTTGTGGTTAAAACGAGTTATTTAGATGAAAATATAAACTTATTAGAAAATTTTGCAACAGCAGTTAGGCGTTATACCACTCTTATCAAGCAGATCGTGTAGCTGCCTCCCTTGAAATAAGAAGGACCAATAGAATATGCTAAATGCTGAAGGAAATGAATTCGCCTAGGATTATCTCGATTTTGAACATGGCTTGTGTTTAGATGACTACGGGGAGACATTCTCAGCAGCTGAAAGCGTGTATCATGTTGAAGATCGTTGGGAGAACTACGATAAAATCAAAGAAGTGATTCAAAAGCGTTATATAGATTGGGTGAATCAACGTTAAGGAATCTAGTTTTGTTTCAATAAATAAGAGCTTCTCATCTTTGTACTGTTTCATGTGGACGTTACAATTGGCTATAGGAGATAAATAGAATGAATTTAGAGGGGCGGAGTTGTTATCTTGCAAACGAAGACGATATTACAGACCATCATTGAAGACGAGGGATCACGAGATTATCCGCTTTTTAGACAGTACTGTGAGAGAAAAGAGCAAGGTCTGCGTAAAGATGCGCTTAAAGTTCTTCAGTCCTTTATTGCGGAGATGAAGGAGAACGAGGTTGAAGCAAAGCGTGTATTTGTTGCTTGGCTGTTTGAGTGGATTGAACGGTTTGAGGATGGTCATCATTTGCTTGTGTTTCCATTGGTAAATGAGGTGATTCAGCCCGTTCTGCAAGAGTGGGAGAATTTTGATCCAATGGATGTAAGACCATATCGCTGGCAAGGCTTGTTCGTGCATCAGGGAGAAGGGCTGCCTTACTTATTGAAGGCACTAGAGCTTGGAGGCAGCAAGGAGCAGCGTGTGATAGTTCAAATTTGTGAAACCTATCTATCGGCCTTATGGTATTCGTTTCATCATATACATGAAGATCTTTATTTAAGCACCTATGAGAAAGATCAAGAGCGAATTCAGGGCATTGAAGATGTCATGACACTGATTGAAGATAAGAGGATTCGTACCAATGTTGAAAAACATTCGGTCTACTATAACCAGCTTTTATCGGATTGGAAGGAATTTCAGCAGACGGAGACAAGAGGCTTTATGAAATGGTGTGCGGAGCGTAGGAAGCCCTATGAGTGGGTAGAGGCATTTTATTATCATCAATAGATGAGGAAACGGCAGAATTCATTCTGCCGTTTTTTTACTTATGCCATATTCGCTCTATTTCTACATGATCTGGTCTAAAATATTGCAGAACATAGACATCTGGATTGCTTAGCTGCTCCCACTCCTTGATTCCAATCGTGGGATCGGCGTGTTTTAGAAGCAGGCTCATAATATTGCCATGTGTGGCGAATAAGGTATGATCTTTTCCTAATTTTATTTGTTCATAGAGTGCCTCTACAATACGGTTCATCGCTTCTTGGCTCGATTCTCCGCCTTCACAGGTCATATGTAAGTCCGAAAAACTGAGCTTTAGTTTCTCATACCAATCGTCCATTGGTTTGCTGCTTAACACACGTTCAGAAAGACGCTGATCAATTTGTACCTCGAGCTGTTTCACATGAGCAAGGGGCTCAGTGGTTTGGATCGTTCGTTTATAAGGACTTGAGATGATCTGATTGAGGTGGATACCGGAAAAGAACTGTGCTAGTTCGTGAGATTGTGCGATGCCTTGAGGCGTTAAAGACGCATCCTCGGATTGTCCATTTGCTTGGCAATGTCTGACGATATAATATGTTTTCATGGGGCACACCTCTCATCGAGTATAAAAAAATCATCCAGGATTGGATGAGGATTCATGAAGGTCTAGGTTCATTTGTTCGGATCTGTTTCTTTATAGGGATCTGTTAGCTTCGAGGTTAGGTCTAAGTTGAACAAAAAATCGTCTACGGTGTCTGTGCCAAAGGGAAGTGTGGAGAAGTTGATTGGGATGCTGTCTTCTTGCTTTTCTGAAGTGACCTGCTGTTTAGGCTGCTTTTTTCTCCAGTACTTAAACAAGCGCATGTAAAGCCCCCTTTTCTATGAAAAAGATGGATTTATACATAATATACGGGGAGAGTTGTCCAGGCGTCAAATGTTTTCTTAGAGAACGATGAAAAGAGCCACAGGAAAGTGCAGCTCTTTTTGTACATTTACATAGCACGACGTAATGCTTTCAGCACTTTACGTTCGCATTTTAAGTTATATCGCTTGTGATGGAGTTTATCCGTGTTACATCTGCCAATGACTTGTCTGACATCTGGATGATAAATGATGAGATTCCTGAAAGTTGGATCATTCAATAACGTGTGAAACCAGCTGAATTTTTTGAGATGTGCTGCATTTCTAGAGATATCCTCTTCATCTACCTGTAGAAAAGGGATATACACAGCAAGTGAAAAGATATCGAAAATGAATCCCATGTTGGTTTCCTCCTTCCATATTTTTTCCTACGCTTAGAAGAAGGAAAGGTTTCATTCAATAAACCTTTAAAAACAATCCCAGTGCATCAACCATTCTTTTTTGTCTTTGTCGTAATAGAAATACATCGTGCCGTTATCACCAATCATAAACCGAGGTTTTTCTTCTGGGGCGATTTGCAGCATGAATTCTCCTGGTTGATGACGGGGTGGGGATTGAATATATGCGCCATATCCATCGATTTTTGTGAATGAATAATTTGTGTATTGCTTAAAGAAGTGTTCTGTCGCTTCCTCACTTTCATTTACTTCTGATAAATCAACATATGACCACGCTTTTTCCCAGCAAGGGAAGTCCTTTTGCTCACTTTCATTCCATTGAATTTGAAACGGTTTGAGTCCTCTCACTTCTTCTGGAGTCTCAACTACTTCGAATCCTTCCATAGTTGCGTATTCAATAAGCTTTCAGCCTTCGCCGTTTTTGGTGATATCAATCGGAAGTGCTTTCTGATTAAGAAAGATTTGAATCATCTTACATTCATTGCATCCGTTCATTCCTCCTGGCACTTCAGGTAAATAAATTTGTAAGATCGGAATCATGACACCATCTTGATCTGCTGGCCAGCCTTGATCGGGGTGGATGAAGAAATGACTGGCAAACCAGCTGTGTGCTGCTGGATCAGGACGAAAACCGCCAATCTTAGCCACGATGGGTGTTTTTCCTAGTTGTTCTAATTCGTGAAAAGCCTTTATCTCCATTACTTATCCCTCAATCTTTAGCCAGCAATGTGGGCATCTTGAAACGTGCCATTGATATTGCCTGAGACAATGATGACATGTCCCCAAAATAAATCACCGTCATGACAGTACACTTCAAACTCTCCATCTGGGTAAGCATGAAGGCTTTCGAGAGAGATGCGGCTCATAAATTGATCCAGTGTGAGCTCTTCTTGTTTTTCAGCGGAGTCATCTTGTGCCTGCCAGTCTTTAGCTAGTTCAATCAGTTGATTTGCTGCAAATGATTTAATGGAAGAGTTCCATGTGGTCTGCTCTTCCATGAGTTGTCTAGCGGTTCGAAGAGAGTCGTTTACTTTTTCATCTTCTTCGAGGTTGAAGTAGAGCAGGCAATCTTGATTGCTCCATTGGATCGTTGTTTCAAATAAGTCTAGTCCTTTCACTAATTCAAAGGTGCCCAGCATGCCATCATGGTAAAAGACAGGTTTTTGAGCTTCTTCTAGTATCTCTTGAAGCTCTTGATCCTGTGTATCTGTATCGATGAGTGATACAAGCATGAACTCACCTTCACCTTTTCGGACCTGAAGTGTCACGATTGATTCTTTATGTAATTGTGCCTGCTTTTCCCGCAAGCCCTCTTCATCTGTTAACCAGCAGAGCCTTATGTTTTCGGTTGTGATGAGGTCTTTTTCCTTCCATGCAATCAGTGGAATAGAAGCGGTCCAAAGAGATTCCTGTCCAGTTTTTCCTGCGCCTACTCCTGAAGGTCCTGTGACAGCAATGATGTGATCTATTTCTTCTGAAAATCTTTCTTTAAATGCGCTTATTTGTTTGTTATTCTTCATGTGATGTCCTCCAGCCTGCTTTTTGAAAATCTATATCTTTATCACACCGCACATCAGGAGGAGAAATCAAGCTTTTTTTTGCTTAAAACTTTTTTAGATTGACAGAGGGAGAGAAAATACATGGATTGCTGGAGGGTGAGTCACAATAAAAAACAAATGGATTATGTATTGAATTTTGTATAAATTTAGGTGAAAGAGTCGAAAGGCCTAGGTGATTCTTCCTTTTCTTTATAATTACTTTGACACGAATAGATGAAAAAAGTAAAGTAGTACTGAGTGATTTACAAACCTTTCTTCATCCACTAAAACATGAAGTGTGTGTAAATGAAGTGTAAATGGATATTTTTCCTTTTATTTACTCGTATTTTTTTTTGAAACCTTTGAAGCTTCTCATACGTTATATTAAAGGAGCACATATATCCGGCGGAAAAAAGAGCATCGGAATGCTTGGTGAAGAAGATTTACATTTGCAAAATCAATGTAAATTTTTTATGATTTCATTTATATCAGAACGATAACTAAGAAAGAAGAGGTTTTATGAAAAAAATATTTGCGAACAAATATAGCTTTTTTGTATTGGCTGTCCTTTTATTTTGGGCGAAATCGTACGCTGCCTACAAAATGGACTTTAATTTAGGAGTGAAAGGTTCTTTTCAAGAGGGGCTTCTCTTATTAAATCCATTTAGTTCAGCCATTGTGTTTTTGGGACTGGCTCTCTTTTTGAAGGGTCGTAAATCTGCCATTGTTTTAATTGTTATTGACTTTATTATGACCGCACTTTTATATGCGAATGTAGCGTACTACCGTTTCTTTGATGACTTTTTGACTTTCTCCACAATGAAGCAAGCAGGCAATCTTGGAGGAGGCATGACTGGCGGTGTATTATCTAGTATTAAGCCGCATGACCTTTTGTATTTCCTTGATATCATTATCTTGATTGCGATTGTGATTTGGAGACCAGAAGTGAAGAAATTCCAAATGAAAAAGACATTTGCACTGCTGATTGTGGCTGCAGGTGTAGGACTGTTTTTTGTAAATCTTCATTTAGCTGAAAAGGACCGTCCAGAATTATTAACAAGAACATTTGATCACAAGTATGTTGTCAAATACTTAGGTGTTTATAATTATACGATTTATGACGGAGTACAATCAGCACAAAATGCAACACAGGTAGCAAATGCGAGCAGTGAAGATTTAACGGATGTTGTAAACTATACGGCTTCTCACTATGCGAAGCCAAACGCAGAGTATTTTGGTAAAGCAAAAGGGAAAAACATCATTAAAATCCATTTAGAAAGCTTCCAGTCTTTCTTAATTGACTACAAACTAAATGGAGAAGAAGTGACGCCGTTTTTAAACAAACTAGCTCATGGTAAAGAGGATTTTACGTATTTCGACAACTTCTTCCATCAGACAGGTCAAGGAAAGACAGCTGATGCTGAGCTAATGATGGATAATAGTATGTTCGGCTTGCCAGAGGGAGCAGCGTTTGTGACAAAAGGTGAAAATACTTACCAATCACTCCCTGCCATCCTAGATCAAAAAGCAGGCTATACGAGCGCAGTGCTTCACGGGGACTATAAATCTTTCTGGAACCGTGACACGATTTATAAGCATATGGGATATGATCAATTCTTCGATGCTTCATATTACAACATGGATGAAGAAAATCTTGTGAATATGGGTCTGAAGGATAAACCATTCTTCAAAGAATCAATCCCGATGCTAGAATCAATGAAAAAGCCATTTTATGCACATTTAATGACATTGACTAATCACTATCCATTTAATTTAGATGAAAAAGATGCGACAATTGCTAAGGCAACAACTGGTGACAAAACAGTAGATAACTACTTCCAAACAGCAAGATATCTAGATGAGTCATTAGAGCAATTCTTTAAAGACTTGAAAAAATCAGGTATGTATAAAGACTCGGTAATTTTATTATATGGTGATCACAACGGTATTTCTGAAAACCATAACCGTGCAATGAGCGAAATTCAAGGGAAAGAAATTACACCTTATCAAAATGCACAAAACCAGCGTGTACCACTCATGATTCGTATTCCTGGCAAACAGGGCGGCGTGAACCATACGTATGGTGGTGAAGTAGACGTGATGCCTACGCTTCTTCACTTACAAGGTATTGATTCAAATGAGTATGTGAATTTTGGAACAGATCTATTCTCTAAGAAGCATGATCAAACTGTTGCATTCCGTAACGGAAACTATGTGACACCAAAATATACACTCGTAGATAACACTGTCTACGATACAAAAACAGGTAAAGTTGTGAAACAAAATAAAAAGACAGAGGCGATTAAAGCCCGTGTCGATAATCAGTTAAGCCTTTCAGATAAAGTGCTTTATAGGGATCTTCTTCGATTCCATAAGCTGTCTGACTTTAAACCAGTGAATCCATCTGATTATTTCTATGGTAAATCAAAAGAAAAAGAAGAGGATTCTTCTGCTAAGTAACTGAGTTTTGGGCAAGCACAGAAGGGTGCTTGCCTTTTTCTCTCTCACCGCTTGATTTGTTGGCAAAATATGTTTATATTTAGGGTGATACAAGCGTGATGCTGGCGTGCAGCTGGCGGAACTCATTTCGTCCTAGGGGATTTCAGGAGGAGCTTATGACAACAAATACAAAAACACAAAAAAAGAAATCAGAATTATGGGGCTGGTTCAAAGCCATCTTAATCGCATTCATTGCTGTTTTTATCATTCGTAACTTTTTATTCGCACCGTATATTGTAAAAGGAACCTCTATGGATCCAACACTGCATAATACAGAGCGGGTTTTTGTGAATAAAACGGTTGATTACTTCGGCGATTACAAACGGGGACAGATCATTGTTCTTGATGGGGAAGATCGCAGCACTCATTATGTAAAACGATTAATTGGTTTACCCGGTGATAAAATTGAAATGAAAAATGACCAGCTATATGTCAATGGACAAAAAGTGGCGGAGCCTTACTTAGCGTCAAACAAAAAGAAAGCAGCCGCAGATGGGACCTTGCTGACACCTGATTTTGGTCCTCTTACCGTTCCAAAAGGAAAGTATTTTGTCATGGGTGACAATCGTCAAAACTCAATGGACAGCCGTAATGGCTTAGGTCTTTTTACAAAGAGTGATATTCAAGGAACCACTTCATTTGTGTTTTACCCTTTCCAAGACATTCGACTACTCAATGATTAATGACTCATAAAAAAAAGCACACAGAGGTGTGCTTCAGATTGTTGACAAAGGGCTAAAATGAACTTTATTTTAGCCCTTTGTCTTTATTCAGCGTGATAGAAAGCCTTTGAAGTCTAGGAAGAACGAGCATCGAAGCGGAGCGCATTAAATATTCGTGAGCACCGGAGCGCAGGACTGACAAAGAATGCGAAGGTTTGTCTACACGCTGAAAGCACACAGAGGTGTGCTTTTTCTATTTCATTCAGCATGGCTTTTTGTGATCGCCTGTTCAAGATCTGCAAGGATGTCTTCAATCGCTTCTGTTCCAACAGATAAACGAATGAGTTCTGGTGTGACGCCTGTCGCTTTTTGTTCTGCTTCACTTAATTGTTGATGCGTTGTGCTGGCAGGATGAATAATCAGTGATTTAGAATCGCCCACATTTGCGAGGTGTGAGAAAAGCTTAACGGAATCAATGAGCTTTTTACCAGCACCTCGTCCACCTTTAATACCGAATGTGAGAATGGCGCCTTGTCCTTTTGGCAAATAGGTTTGAGCAAGCTCATAAGATTCATGGCTTTCAAGACCTGGGTAGCTTACCCAATCTACAAGAGGGTGATCTTGTAAAAATTGCGCTGTTTTTAACGCATTTTCACTATGACGCTCGAGACGCAAATGTAAAGTTTCTAGGCCTTGCAGAAGTAAAAATGAGTTAAATGGAGACAGGGCAGCCCCTAAATCCCGCAAGAGCTGTACACGTGCTTTTGTGATATAAGCGGCTTCTCCAATTGCTTCGGTATACGTCAGACCGTGATAACTTGGATCTGGTTCAGTCAGCCCTTTGAACTTATCACTGTCTGCCCAAGGAAACTGGCCGCTATCGACAATGACACCGCCGATTGATGTACCATGACCGCCAATGAATTTCGTAGCGGAATGGACGACAATGTCTGCACCAAACTCGATCGGTCTTAATAAATAGGGGCTTGCGAGCGTATTGTCCACAATAAGCGGAATATGGTGCTTGTGTGCAATGGCCGAGACGGCTTCAATATGTAGAATGTCGCCTTTAGGATTCCCAATGCTTTCTGCATACACTGCCTTCGTTTTGTCTGTAATCGCTGCTTCGAGTTCTTCCAAGTTGGATGAATCAACAAATTTCACTGTAATGCCGAGCTTTTTGAGTGTATGGGCAAATAAATTGTACGTGCCTCCATAAAGGCTGCTGGAGGATACAATTTCGTCACCAGCTCCTGCAATGTTTAAAATAGAATAAGTTGTCGCTGCTTGTCCAGAAGAGACAGCAAGTGCACCAATGCCGCCCTCAAGCTCAGCGATCCGTTTTTCAAAGACGTCATTTGTAGGGTTCATAATGCGAGAATAAATATTTCCGGGTTCCTGCAGTCCAAATAAATTCGCCGCATGCTCACTATCTCTAAAACCGAAAGAGCTTGTTTGGTAAATAGGCACGGCTCTTGAATAGGTTGCTGAATCAAGCTCCTGACCTGCGTGAATGGCTTTTGTTTCTAAACGGAATGGACGTTCTTCTGACATGTGTGTATCCTCCTTTTGTTAGATAAAACCAACTACTTTGATAAGAAATATTTAATAAGACTATAAATCTTGTTTCATGCTTGGTCAATCATTTTTTAGATAAATCTGAAAAAATAATCAATAAAGTTGATGGACTTTTTTATTTCAATTGGAAGGGTGTATATGTTGGTGAAAAGAGAGATTGTTTCATTAGAGAGTGCGGATCAGTTTTTTTAGAAAGCAGCAAATCATTCAAGTGTTGTTTGAAAAGATCATGCTCGCCATCGTTTTAGATGAATTCTATAAGCGATTAATCTAATTTGAAGCACAAAGAATGCCAGCTGGTGGAATCATGGGGAAAGCCTATGCTGTAGGTTGCTTTTTCATAGAAAGGAGCGTGTCATATGTTGGATGTTACTCAAGAAGGCAAGGGCTTTTTTCCCAATGATCTCTCTTGTATATACATATTTTAAGTGACAAGAGAAGAAGGAAAATATGCTCACTTTTTTGTCGGAATTATCAGTAAATATTTCATAAATGGAGTTATAACGACATATAATCAGGACTTTTATATCTGATATATCGGGGGAATTCTTTCTATCTCACAAAAAAGAAAGAATATATAAAGGAGATGATAAAAATGACCTATTTCAAAAAAAGAAGAAAAAAGATGGTTTAATTGCCATTATCTGGGTTTTGTGGTTCTTATGGAGTGGAAAAACCTAGTTAATAAGAGAGGGGTTATACACTTAAAAGTGAATAATTGAATAAAAAGTCACATTTTACCCAAAAGTATGTTCGGTCAAAAATGGGATCTTCTGTTGATGTTTGGAGAGTGACGCCTATGATACGATCATCATAAGCTGGGAGGTGAAAAGTATGACTTATGCAGCGCCGCAAGTTGACTATTCCACTATGGAACCTGCTATTATGGACCAAGCTTGGTTCTTAGTATTTGTTGCTGTCCTTCTTGGATTGGGAGCAACAGTTGTTCTAGGAGCAGCAGTTTGGTGTTTAGCAAACGGCAAGGGTAGCTTTACAGGAGCCGTTCAGTGGGAAAGTGGCTTAAAAGTCAAAATTGAATGTAAGTAGCTATACTTAGGATTCATCTTTTTACTTCTATGAAATGACACCAGGGCTAAACCGTCTGTGGCGGGCGGTTTAGCCTGATCTGTTTTTAAAGAATATGCAGACACTTGGAGGTTATATGTTTACGATCGAGAATTTAACTAAGACGTATAAAAATAACGTGACTGCTGTCAATGATTTTCATCTACAGATCGACCCTCATCAAATCGTTGCTGTTGCTGGACCGAATGGTTCCGGTAAAACAACGATGATTAACTGTATACTCGGCATCATTAAGCATACAGAAGGAACGATTCTCTTGCAGGACGTCACAAATGACGAACCATCCTTTAAAAAACAAGTAGCCTATGTTCCAGATGATCTGCTACTCCCTGAAGCATTGACTGGTGCTGAATATTTAGATTTTGTTTCTTCTATGTATGAATGTAAAACAATTCATAGAAGAAATCAACTAATTGAACTGTTTGATATGGACTCGGCTTTATCAAGACCGATCGAAACCTATTCACATGGTATGAAAAAAAAGACACAGCTGATTGCCGCCTTTATGCTTGATAGTCAATTGGTGATCATGGATGAGCCCTTTAGAGGACTTGATATTGAAGCGGTTATAAACACAAAGAAACTGATGAAGCGTTATGCCGAGCACCATGGTGCGATCTTGCTTTCAACGCATGATATGCTTTCAGCGGAAGAGCTGTGCCACAAAATCGCCATTATTTCTAAGGGAAATAAAATGGATGAAGGAACGGTCTCAGCCTTAAAGGAGAAGTATCAATCAAGCACATTGGAACAGGTGTTTCTGAAAGCTTCAATGTTAAGTGATAGGGGTGCACATTTTGATGAAATCATTAATCATTTCTAGAATGATGCTTAAAATGTGGCAGCAGGAGATGTATAAGCTCTTTGATACTCAGACGAAGCGGATCATTGTGATCTTATTCTTTTTGTTTGCCGTCACAATGGGAGCTATCATCGGATACAGTTTTACGGGTGTCTTTATGAAGGCTTTCTTAAATGGAGATGAACGTTCACTTGGATTACTCGTTGTGTCAATGGCGATCAATGCATCCATATTTACAAGCTTGTTATTCGTTTTGATCAAGGTCAGAACGCCTGAGCAAGACCGTTTTTCTATGCAGCTCAGCTGGTTCCCGCTTTCTACCTTTCAGAAAAGCCTTGGATACTTTATTCCGATGGTGACAGTGGTGGCAGGACTTGTGTTATTTTTTATCGGTATCCTGCTTTTACCTAACTTTATTGCCCAGGGAATCGGTATTTTCTTTATCTTTACGTTCTTTTTAATGGTGATTTTGCAATCGCTTTTTGTCTTAATGCTTCTGCAACTCATTTATAATATTACCTATTTGGTCGTTCTGAAATTAAAATTACCGTTGCAAAAATTTGCAGCGATCTTTGTTTTATTAGCACTGGTTGTGGCGTATGGAATGACGCATTTTGATATCAGTCAAATTCAGCAATCATATATACAGTTTGATTATCATTTGATGTATTTTACAGCACCGTTTTTCTTAGCGGCTCAAGGAATGTCTCCTGAAGGGGTAAATTATGCAATGTTGATCCTGTTCATCCTTTTATCGGCGGGCGGCGCATTTCTTTCTCTTGCGATGATGCCGATTATGGCAGAGAAAAAAGCGTTAACCTTTTTAAACAAACTGCCGTTCTCTTCTTCAAAAAAATGGTCACTTATTGTAAAGGAAATGAAATCACAGGTGCGAAATGAAGAAAACATTTTAAACTTTCTCATTCTCCTCATTGTGATCTTATTCGTCCGTTATCAGTTTGGATTCCGCTTTGAAGAAGAAGCGTTTTTTGTTCTCTGCGCTCTTGCTGGATTAACCGCCTTCAATTCATTTGGCAATGATAAACGAATGCTGGGGATGTACAAAACATTTGGCCTAAGATCGTGGGAAGTGGCTCTGTATAAGTTTATCGGGCTTTTGCTTGTTGGTATACTGCAAATTGCGTTATTCATGCTGACAACGCTGACGCTTCCTGATCAGGTTTGGAACGTATTGATTGGGGCCGCTGTTTTATGCAATGCCACTGCGCTCTTTTATGTGGTAGGTATTTTACTTCCGCTTGATCGAAACAATCCCTACACAGGCATTTTTTCATTTGGAGCACTTATTTTACTCATGATTCCGATTGTTTTTATTGGAAACTATGTCATAGGGGAGTCGAGTCAAACACTTCAGTGGCTGCTTGTAGCTGCATTTGAAGGTCTGCTCATCTTTGCCATATACAAAGGTTTTTCATGGAGGTATTCACATGATTCAACTTCTTAACAATAAGCTAAAGATTGAGCGGGTACCGGCACTCGCGCCGTATGTGACCTTACAAAAGAGGCTTCTCACTGATACGCAGTATGGAAGCACACTCCCGATTAATGAAAGTGCCTATCATATGTTAACGAAAGTAGATGGCAAAAGGACAGAAGCGAGTATTACCGCAGAGCTCGCCGATTTGTTTCAGGTCGATGAATCTGTGATTTCTCGTGACTTTTATCAACTGATAATGGGGTTAAATCAGCATCACTTGCTGTCTATTCATTATCAATCACCATATCGGATTGTGACAGCCTGTTGTCAATTTTTCAAACAGTATCAAGTGAAAATGAAGGAACGATTTGATTGCACTGGTCACTCGTTCCTGCACATTTTGGGGACGGCTTTGCTCATGGTGACGCGTAAAATCATCTTTTTCTGGATGCTTTTTATGGTCATGGCAGGGATCGCTTTTTTATTCATTCCTGACCAGTCGATTGCAGCCATTGCGATTTATTTTACTATTATTTATTTTGGATTAATTACCGGGACCGCCTTACATGAGGCAGCACACGGCTATGCGCATCGGAAATTTGCGGGACGGGATGGTCCTCAAGGCTTTTTTGCGAGTGATATGATGTCTGTGAAATTTGTGAGACCTGTATTAGATCCGTTTGAGAAAAAGCAAGTATGGATTACTCTGCTTGGGCCGCTTGTCCCGGGTGTGATCGGGGCAGCAGGGATCATTGTGACCGTATTATTTCTGAAAGAAAATCCAATTTCGACAGGTTTCTTTATTTTTTCAATCACGTATTTTATTCAATTACTCTATCTTCTTCCATTTATGGGGGATGGTAAATCCATTATGAAGCAGCTATTGCTTGGGGGAATGGGAGGACAACGATCATGAACGTACAGGCGATGAAACAAGGCGCTATTGTTGGTGGCTTTCTAGGATTTTTAGGCTTTCCGATGCTGACAATCGGTGTATTGTTCTATCATTTATTTCAATCAAAAACGAATGATGCCTTATTATTTAACAGTCTCGCTTTTGAGATGGAAGGTTCATCCGCATTTACTTTTCAGATCAAGCCAAACTTTTTTATTTATATGATTGTGATTTTTGCCGCGAGTTTTCTCATTGTGGCTTTCTTATCAGCAATGAAGCAGAAAAAAGCAAAAGATTAGGAGAATCCTCCTAATCTTTTTTTGTATAATCAACCAAATTTTAGTATAATAGAAAAAACATCAAAGGGGATCTCAATGTTAAAAAAATGGAGTGTTCTTATATTCACTGTTTTTCTATTAGCAGGATGCGGCGAGAAGGCCGAAGAAACCACGACAACCGAGAAGACGGTATCTACAATAAACACGGAGTCTGCTACTAAGAAGCAAGTAACCATCGAACAAATGAAACTGACAAAAAAAGAAAAAAACTTACTAGAAGCATCAACCACTAATGAAATGGTGGCTTTGACACTAAAAGGATTAACGAAGAAGGATAAGAGTATTACGTTTATCGGGAGTCATTACAAAAATGGCCGATTAGATAATCAGGAAGCATCATCTGCCACCTTTACTTTACATCAGAATGGAACCGACCAAACGATGAATGTGCTCTTGCAATTAAAGCATGAGAAAGATACATATGAATCACAATTTAGTATTTGGTCAGACAAAAAGAATGAGGGAATGACGAAAGCGACATCAAGCTTCCCGTTCAAAGTAAGTGACTATGTTTTTTCTGCACAATCTGAAACTGTCAAAGTCTCTTCTGGAGGAAAGGCATTGATTGCATATACAGCAGCAATGGGGAAAGACGGGAATTCACCTATGCTTGAAGAGATTGAGAAGAATCCAAAGCAAGCAATGAAGAATAAGTCACATGCATACTTATTTTATATCCAGCTCGATAAATAACTATCGTAATATATACGGAGAATATGAAGTTTTTTGACGAAAAATCTTCATATTCTCTTGACGAATTGTTAAGAAAGTTGTAACATAATAAAAGTCAACGCGATGACGTTGCTTTTGAAAAATTGATGCGGGTGTAGTTTAGTGGTAAAACCTCAGCCTTCCAAGCTGATGTCGTGAGTTCGATTCTCATCACCCGCTCCAATACATAATTTTGTTTATAACGCAGTATTTCGTTTCATAGATAAACGAAGTGTTGCGTTTTTTATTATGTCAGTATAATGTGAAAAGCACTGTCAAGCTACAGTGCTTTTTCAATAAGTTCATATTTACTTTCTCCACCATGTATTTGTACAAACATCTTCGTCAAGGATTGGATTAGAGCTTCACTCTTTTCCCGGGAAATAGATGGCGGAAAGAGGATGATTTGCAGAATGTTTTTTGTGTCTTGAGAAATTTGTGCTTTACTTGCATGAGAAAATAATCCCTTAAGTCCCGCGTCGTCCTGCCATTCAATGTGGCCAGTCTCATGTTTTGCTAGTGAAAGCGGCTCTTCTATTCGATCAGCATCGAATGTCAGGATGGGCAAGAAATATTTTAAAGAGAAAAATATCGACAAATCCTGTACGGAATTGGTCGAGTCAATAAATTGTTCCTTTTGGATATCAGCAAGAATTGGCAGGAAAGGAACGTCTTTTAAAAGATCCGTCCATTCTTTGATTGCTGGTACTTCTTCTAAGAGTTTATCTTCGTATTCAAAGAATAAAGATTCTTGAAACAGGCGTAGTCGGCCTTTTAACATTTGAGGGGATGTACCAACTTCAATATGCGAATATTCAATCTGTCCAACATGGAGAGACGGGTTTTCAGGATGAGAAATTTCCATATGTATCTTCACAGTGACTCACTCCAATCGGTCATGATACACTCGTATTATACTGAAAACAACAGAAGAAACAAAGAAAGGAGGTTTGCAAGGTGATTCATGTTGGAGAATTAAAAGAAGAATTGATTCAATATGCGAAAGAAATTGGTGTCGATAAAATCCGATTTGCAAGTGCTGATACATTTGATTCATTAAAGGACCGCCTCATCTTACATGAATCGTTAGGGTATTTGTCAGGTTTTGAAGAGCCTGACATCGAAAAACGAACAAACCCTTCTTTGCTGCTTCCGAAGGCCAAATCAATTGTTGCGATAGCGCTCGCGTATCCTTCCAAAATGAAAGATGCTCCTCGAAGTACAAGAGATGCAAGAAGAGGGATCTTTTGCCGGGCTTCTTGGGGAACGGACTATCATGTTGTGCTGAAAAAAAAGCTCGATATGCTCGAAGAATTCTTGCGAAGCAAACATGTCGATATACGAACAAAATCAATGGTGGACACAGGGGAACTGTCTGATCGTGCAGTAGCGGAACGCGCTGGCATAGGTTTTAGTGCAAAGAACTGTATGATTATCACGCCAGAGTTTGGATCTTATGTGTATTTGGCTGAAATGATCACAAATGTCCCATTTGAACCGGATGAAAAAATTGAAGACCAGTGCGGAACGTGCAATAAATGTGTAGATTCGTGCCCAACTGGTGCACTTGTGAATCCAGGACAGCTGAATTCTCAACGATGTATTTCATTTTTAACGCAGACAAAAGGATTTTTGCCTGACGAATTTCGTTCGAAAATAGGAAATCGATTGTATGGGTGTGATACGTGCCAAATCGTCTGCCCGATCAATAAAGGAAAAGACTTTCATTTGCATCCTGAAATGGAGCCGGACCCTGAAATTGCTAAGCCGCTCTTAAAGCCGCTTCTTACGATCAGTAATCGTGAGTTTAAGGAAAAATACGGTCATGTTTCAGGTTCATGGCGGGGGAAAAAGCCGATTCAGCGAAATGCGATTTTGGCACTTGCTCACTTTAAAGATACATCTGCCTTACCAGTGTTGATTGATTTGATGCACAAGGATCCACGGCCTGTTATTCGAGGCACGGCTGCTTGGGCAATAGGGAAAATTGGCGACGAGAAGCTGCTCCCAGAGTTGGAAAAAGCCCTTGAGCGGGAAAGTGATGAGGAAGCGAAACAAGAAATTGTCAAAGGGATTGAGTTTTTACAGACACCTTTAAATACTAAATAACATCCCTATGAACATAGAATGAACCAAACAGAGATTTCAAAAAAAGTTTGGTGGTGTCTGTGTGAAACAATTATTAGAGCAAACATTAGAAGACAGGCTTGGTTATTTATTAAATGGGAGTGCAATTAAACAGCCGCAGCTCATGTCTGATGTGGAAGCAGTCGAACGGAAAAAAGAGCTTTTTGCTAGAAGACAGGTGGAGATTGTCAAGGCGAAAGCCAAAGCAAAACTTCTTGATTCATCGATTCAGGATGACGGGGCTCAGCATGTGCAGTATCTCGCTCATCTCACTTATGTATGCAAGGATGCAGACGACTCTTTTTATTTAGAGGAGCAGGTAGAAAAAAGAGAAGCGTTCCTTTACAACGACATGCTTGTCAAAGATCGGATGATGCTAGAAAAACGGCAAATGGAAGAGCAGATGGATGAGCGCTTTCAGACCGAAGAACAGTTTGGGAGAGCCTTTCACTATGACCGGCGGGCAGCCGTGCAATATGCGGAGACGTACTGGAATAAACGAAATCCTGCCTATAAAAATTTTGAAGATAACTGCACAAATTTTATTTCACAATGCTTGAAAGCAGGGAATGCACCAACGAGAGGGTATCCGAACCGCGGATCTGGCTGGTGGGTGCGTCCTCATACGTGGAGCTATAGCTGGACGGTGGCTCATTCGATGAAAAATTATTTAGCGAATTCGAAAGCGGGTTTAAGAGCAAAGAAACTCAAAGAAGCGCAGGAGCTTCAAATTGGTGATGTCATTTGCTACGATTTTGAGGGAGATGGCAGGTATAATCATACAACCATTGTCGTCGATCATGATAAAGGCGGAATGCCTCTTGTGAATGCACAGACATATGACAGCCGTATGCGTTATTGGTCGTATGAGGATTCGACCGCCTATACACCTGCTATTCGTTATACGTTTTTTCACATTTTGGACGATGCCGCGAAGGATAGTTAATGGTATAATGTTGAGCGGAAAAGAAAATTAGAGGTGAACTTTTTTGGGACTTCATGTCGTTTTATATCAACCAGAGATTCCAGCTAATACTGGAAATATTGCGCGTACATGTGCAGCAACAAATACAACTCTTCATCTGATTCGTCCGCTTGGTTTTTCGACAGATGACAAAATGCTGAAGCGTGCAGGACTCGATTATTGGAAATATGCCAATGTGGTCTATCATGACTCGCTTGATGAATTGTTTGAGGCTCATCCGAAGGGACAATTCTTCTATATCACAAAATTTGGCCAAAAGCCGCATACGACATTTGATTACTCTCAGTTAGGTGAAGACTACTTCTTCGTTTTTGGCAGAGAGACAAGTGGATTGCCGAAAGATTTGATCGAGCGAAATATGGACCGCTGCCTTCGTTTACCGATGACAGAGCATGTTCGTTCTCTGAATCTATCGAATACGGCAGCAATTCTTGTGTATGAGGCACTTCGCCAGCAGCAATACCGAGATCTGATTTAAGGTCATAATGAAAGCCGGGATACCTATCTCGGCTTTTTTTATATGAGATAAGAAATATAAAGAAGGAAAATACGACTTTTTTTATACTTTTTTTGACATGTAAAAATAGGTAGTATGATAGATTGTAATCGCGTTTTCAAAAAATAATGAATCCATTAAATGAGATGAAAAAGCTACTGATCACTAGTGCCATTAGCTCTGCTATTTTAATGGAGACGATTCCAGTCAGTATCCCAGGTCTCTCTCAGACGCAGGAAATAGAAGCAGCGCAATTATCGAAAGGTATCGGCGGGCGTACTTATATCAATAGCAATGGATCAATATTGGTCACAAAGATTCAACTCCCTCCCGCAATGAGTGTGTCAAATGGGACAGCTTATATTTATTCTGGATTCACAGGTTCAAAAGAAGCAGACATCGGTCTTCAATAGAGTCCAACCTAAACAAATAATCAAGAGACATATATCGAAGGAAAAAATGATTTTACGTATACAAAAGGATTTAAGCCTGGAAGTACTGTGCAAATGACCATTTATAAAAACTTGAATGGACATACAAGAGCGACGTTCTGGGGGACAAATAATGTTGGTTATACCGGGCGTATCATCACAGAAATTCAAAACTCAAACATTGGCTCTGTGACTAAGTGGAAATTACTGTCGACAGTAGCAGTGACTGACGATATCTACCGGAAAGATATTCGGGCGAACTTCTCTACTCGTTTTACTGACATCACATTAGACAGTCGTGCCGTCACACCTGTGATTGATACGCAAGACTTTACGTCCATTCAGGTATCAGGGAATACAGTGAATATGCAGGTGCTAAAAACAACGAATTAAATGAAAAAAGGATGTTCCGCTCATGGAACATCCTTTCTTTCATTTACCAGGCTTGCCTTCGTAGCCAGCTGTGAAAATGGATACTAAAAACGTAATGATGACGCCCATCATAATGACCGTTCTCATATAAGCTTCCCCCTTATCCCTTTGTTTCTATCGCTGCCTGTTTCATATGGTGCGAAGTTCGCCTTGAAAAGCAGGAGAAGAAGATCATTTTTCTCCTGTTTTTCCTTTATTATGAAGGGTCTTGCGGATGGTTGTCAATTCAGTTTGCCAATTCGTCATTTTGAAGAACGAAAGCATGTAATAGGACGCCTCCGCATAGATTGTAAAACAGTATCTGATTACTTGCTTCAATCTTGAAAGAGGAGGTTCATATGGATATTTTAAAGAAAATCGAACAGCACAGAGAAGAAGAGCAGCGTCTCAAATGGGAAGGCACATTCAGCGATTATTTAGACATTATAAAGGAAAATCCACTTGTCGCTCAATCTGCTCATTCTCGCGTTTATCATATGATTAAAGACAGCGGGATTGAAGAGGAGAATGGGGTCAGAACGTACAAATTTTTTGATCAGGAGCTTTTTGGGTTAGAGGAATCATTGGAAAGATTAGTGGAGGAATATTTTCATCCTGCTGCCAAGCGTCTCGATGTGAGGAAGCGTATTTTGTTATTGATGGGACCAGTAAGCGGGGGAAAATCTACGCTTGTTACTAGGCTGAAAAGAGGACTAGAAGAATATTCACTGACAGATCATGGCGCAGTCTATGCGATCAAAGGCTGCCCGATGCATGAAGACCCGCTTCATCTTATTCCGCAAAATCTGCGGGAGGATTTCTATAGAGAATATGGCATTCGTGTGCAGGGGAATTTGTCCCCTCTGAATATGATGAGGCTCGAAGAGGAATATGGCGGGCGAATTGAGGATGTAAGGGTTGAACGGATCTTTTTCTCAGAGGATAAAAGAACTGGCATTGGTACCTTTAGTCCATCTGATCCGAAATCTCAGGACATTGCTGATTTAACAGGAAGCATCGATTTTTCAACCATTGCTGAATTTGGATCAGAGTCAGATCCCCGTGCCTACCGCTTTGATGGAGAACTCAATAAAGCAAACCGAGGGATGATGGAGTTTCAGGAGATGTTAAAGTGTGATGAGAAATTTCTATGGCACCTTCTGTCATTAACGCAGGAAGGAAATTTTAAAGCAGGCCGTTTTGCCTTGATTAGTGCAGATGAATTGATCGTCGCTCATACGAATGAAACCGAGTACCGGTCGTTTATTTCAAATAAAAAGAACGAGGCCTTGCATTCAAGAATTATTGTGATGCCGATTCCTTATAACTTGAAGGTGACAGAGGAGGAACGCATTTATCATAAAATGATTTCAGAAAGTGATGTTGCAGATGTCCATATTGCCCCGCATACGCTGAAGGTGGCAGCGATGTTCTCCATTTTGACAAGACTCAAAGAGCCGAAGCGTTCTGATATTGATTTGGTGAAAAAAATGCGTCTGTATGACGGAGAGAGTGTCGAAGGCTTCCAATCTGCTGATATTGATGAGATGAAAAAGGAATTTCATGATGAAGGGATGAGCGGAATTGACCCGCGGTATGTGATTAACCGAATTTCCTCCACTATTATTCGAAAGAATATGGAATCGATCAATGCACTGGATGTCCTTCGATCCTTAAAAGAAGGACTCGATCAGCATCCGTCTATCTCCAGCGAGGACCGGGAGCGTTATTTGAATTTTATTTCTGTTGCGCGAAAAGAGTACGACGATATTGCGAAGAAGGAAGTTCAAAAGGCATTTGTGTATTCCTATGAGGAGTCTGCGAAAACACTGATGGATAATTACTTAGATAATGTCGAGGCGTACTGTAATAAAAACAAGCTGCGTGATCCGTTAACTGGTGAAGAAATGAATCCTGATGAAAAGCTTATGCGTTCAATTGAGGAGCAGATCGGTATTTCTGAAAACGCCAAAAAGGCATTCAGAGAAGAAATTCTGATTCGTATTTCGGCTTATGCGAGAAAGGGCAAACGCTTTGATTATAATTCTCATGAGAGATTGCGAGAGGCGATTCAGAAGAAGCTGTTTGCTGATCTAAAAGATGTGGTGAAAATTACGACGTCAACGAAGACACCGGATGAACAGCAGCTGAAGAAGGTCAATGAAGTAGTGGCTAGATTGATTGATGAACATGGCTATAATTCAACAAGTGCAAATGAACTTTTAAAATATGTAGGCAGTCTTCTGAATCGTTAATAAATGAAGGAGGCATTATTGGCGCACCTGCACCGGTAATGTCTTTTTTAGAAATGATCGTCAACTTGGGTGACGAGCAGCATAGGATAAAGGAATCGGTGGTTAGAAGAATTGTGCAAACAGGTGAGGAGGGGGATGGATGTCCCGGCAAGAAAAAAGTCAGTTTATTGTATCTCAGGAAGACTGGTCCCTCCATCGAAAAGGCTATGACGACCAGCAGCGTCATCAGAAAAAAGTCAAAGAAGCGATTAAAAACAATTTGCCGGATCTTGTCACAGAAGAAAGCATCATCATGTCTAATGGAAAAGATGTTGTCAAAATTCCAATTCGTTCGTTAGATGAATATAAAATTCGGTACAACTACGATAAAAATAAGCATGTGGGTCAAGGGGATGGAGACAGCGAGGTTGGAGATATTGTCGCGCGCGATGGATCAGACAGTAAGCAAGGGCAAGGAAAGGGGCAGGGCGCTGGAGATCAGGCTGGTGAGGATTATTACGAAGCAGAGGTCTCATTAATGGATCTTGAGGAAGCGCTGTTTCGGGAGCTAGAGCTGCCAAACCTTAAACAAAAGGAGCTTGACGACATCATTGTCGAGCAAATTGAGTTTAAAGATATTCGCAAAACCGGGTTAACAGGCAATATCCATAAAAAACGAACGATGCTGTCTGCATTTAAACGAAATGCGATGACAGGCAGACCTTCCTTTTATCCAATCTACCCAGAGGATATCAAATATAAGACGTGGAATGAAGTGACCAAACCAGAGTCGAAAGCCGTCGTTTTGGCGATGATGGATACGAGCGGAAGTATGGGGCTTTGGGAAAAATATATGGCGAGAAGTTTTTTCTTTTGGATGACACGTTTCTTACGGACAAAGTATGAGACGGTCGATATTGAATTTATTGCCCACCATACGGAGGCGAAGGTTGTAGATGAAGAGCATTTCTTCTCGCGGGGCGAGAGCGGAGGGACCATTTGCTCTTCTGTCTATCGAAAGGCACTAGAGCTCATAGACGAACGATACCCGCCGTCGCAATATAATATTTATCCTTTTCATTTTTCTGATGGAGACAATTTGACCTCAGACAATGCACGGTGCGTGAAGCTTGTTTCTGAAATTATGAAAAAAGCCAACTTATTCTGTTATGGTGAAGTGAATCAATACAACCGGCATTCTACATTAATGTCAGCATATAAGCATATACAGGATGAGAAATTTAAGCATTATATTTTGAAGCAAAAATCAGATGTTTTTCTCGCACTAAAAAAATTTTTTCAGCAGGAAGAAGTTCTTTCGTAAATAGCACATTTGAAAAAACCTTTCAGCATAAGGGCTGAAGGGTTTTTTGTATGGAGAAGGAAGGGATCACCAGAAAAAAAGTAAAACTTTCTCTTTGACATTTCAATTTTCATTTATTAATATTTAATCTTGTTAAATATAAGTTTTTCAAAAAAGATGCCGATCGTCTTTTCTTCTTTTTCTACTCTTTGCTCATGAGTGAACAATAAGTATAAATGGGCTGCACACCATTTTTCAGGCGGAGTAGATGAAGGAGAAATAACAGCTTTATGAGCTTGTTTCATATTCTGTCAGATGATGGGCATTCTAAGTTTGCTAAAGCAGATGACACTATATTTTTATACATGAAAGGAGAAACAAAACATGAACAGAGGGCGTTTATTGCTAACGAACATTATTGGCCTTATTGTGATTCTTGCCATTATTGCCGGAGGTGCTTATTACTACTACGAAAGCACAAATTTTGTCAAAACTGACGAGGCGAAAGTGACAGGTGACATGTATCAAATCACAGCACCAGCAGCTGGACAAATCAAAGGCTGGGATATCAATGAAGGTGACGAAGTGCAAAAAGACAGCACAGTTGCAAAAGTTGAAGGAGAAACAAAAACAAACATTAAATCAGTGGCTGATGGCACATTAGTCAAAAAAGAAGTACAAAACAATCAACAAGTGCAGCCTGGTACAGTTCTTGGTGAAACCATTGATTTAAGCAAGCTTTACATCACAGCGAATATCAAAGAAACAGATATTAAAAGCATTGAAAAAGGCGACAAAGTCGACATCGTGGTAGATGGTGATCCTGATACAACATTTGAAGGAACAGTTGAACAAATTGGTTATGCGACAAACTCAACATTCAATATGCTGCCAGCAACAAATTCAAGTGGTAACTATACAAAAGTCACACAAAAAGTAGCAGTGAAAATTTCAATTAAAAACCCATCAGACAAAGTACTTCCTGGTATGAATGCTTCTGTCAAAATTTCATCTTAATGATGTTTGATATCAAAAAATGAAAGGAGGTTGTCTGAGATGGCAAATCAACCTGCAGCAACAAAACAGGGAGCAGGCTCCTTGTCTTTACTGATCATTTTAATGGCCGGCTTGTTCGTAGCGATTTTGAACCAAACGCTTCTGAACGTAGCCATGCCCCATTTAATGACTGAATTTAATGTGAGTGCAACGACGATTCAGTGGCTTACAACAGGTTATATGCTTGTCAACGGTGTGCTGATTCCGTTATCTGCGTTTTTAATCACACGCTTTGGACAGCGCAGCTTATTTCTAGTCGCCATGATCTCGTTTACACTAGGGACCTTTATTTGCGGGATTGCACCGAACTTTTCAACGATGCTCATCGGTCGTTTGATTCAGGCAATCGGCGGCGGTATCCTGCAGCCGCTCGTGATGACAACAATCCTTTTTATTTTCCCTCCGGAAAACAGAGGGAAAGGAATGGGGATTTTCGGTCTTGCGATGATGTTTGCTCCTGCGGTAGGACCAACATTATCTGGTTATATTATTGAACATTATTCTTGGCGTATTATGTTTTATGGACTTGTACCAATCGGAGCGATTGTCATTATCGCGGCTTTCTTTATGTTTAGAAATATTGTAGAGCCTAAAAAAATCAAGCTGGACAGCCTTGGTGCAATTCTTTCCATCGTTGGTTTTGCTTCGCTTCTATACGGAGTGAGTGAAGCGGGAAGTGATGGCTGGACAGATCCGATCGTCTTATCGACGATTATTGTTGGTGCGATTGCGATCATTCTCTTTATTTTCCAACAGCTGAAAGCTGATAATCCGATGCTTGATTTCCGCGTGTTTAAATACAGCATCTTCTCATTATCAAGTGTCATTAATATTATTATTACAGTTGCCTTATACACTGGGATGTTCTTACTTCCGATTTATCTGCAGAACCTCGTTGGGTTTACGGCATTGCAATCCGGGCTATTAATGCTTCCAGGGGCACTTGCGATGCTGATTATGTCCCCGATTTCAGGGATTTTGTTTGATAAATTTGGACCTCGTCCGCTTGCGATTGTGGGGATGCTCATTACCGTTGTCACCACATTCGAGTTTACAAGGCTGACCATTGATACATCGTATAGTCACATTGTGCTCATGTATGCAGTTCGTGCATTCGGTATGTCACTCTTGATGATGCCGGTGATGACAGCTGGGATGAACCAATTACCACAGCACTTAAACAGCCATGGTACAGCGATGTCTAATACATTAAGACAAATAAGCGGTTCGATCGGTACGAGTTTGATCACAACGATTTATACGAATCGGACAACATTCCATTATTCCAATATGGCGGATCAAACAAATACAGCGGACCCGTTCTTTATGAATTCATTCCAGGCGGCTGTGTCGAATGTGATGCATCATATGGGCATGACAGCTGAAGCTGCTCAAAAATATGTATCCACCCAGCTCTTTACGAAAGCACAGGTCGATTCAAACGTAATGGGCATCAATGATGCTTACATGTGGGTAACGTTATTCTGTGCCGCTGGTGTCATTCTCAGCTTGTTCCTGCGTGATGTACGTAAGGATAAAAAGCGAAAAGATCAGCAGCATAAAAAACAAGAAATGACACTGCTTCCAGCACCTAAGGAAGCAAACCAAGATGCAAGATAAGTGTGGAGGGACCGTACATGAAAATTTATGTCGTATACGATAGTGAAGGTGACCATACAAAAGCACTGGCAGAAGCAATTGCAGCAGGCGCAGGTGAAACAGAGCAGGCTGAAGTATTCGTCGATCACGTGAAAGATGCGGATATTCGCAAGCTGGATCAAATGGATGCGATCATTTGGGGCTGCCCTGGTCACTTTGGTACCATTAGTTCTGGGTTAAAGACATGGATTGACCGTCTTGGCTACCTATGGGCAGAGGGAAAACTGATCGATAAAGTCGGTGCCGTTTTCTGTACAACTGCTACAACGCACGGCGGTTTAGAAATGACGATGCATAATTTGATTACACCAATGTTCCATCAAGGGATGCTTGTCGTTGGCCTTCCTGGAAATGTGCCAGAGAATGCTTTATACGGCTCTTACTATGGAGCAGGTGTGACGTGTCCGATTGATTCTGATGAAGTGATTTCTACAGAAGGCATTGAACTCGGCAAAGCATTAGGAAGACGTGTAGCATCAGTCACTGCGTCATTTAAGCGATAAGGAGAGGGTTCTTTTGGCGACGATTATTGTAGCGTTAGTAGCTGCTGTTCTAGTCATTATCGGATTAGTAGCGTTCAATGTCAGACACGCTTCGGTCGAGAAGAAAGAGATCAAAGAAGATGTGCCCAATCAGCCTGACGTGCCGCGCAGCGAGTCAGAAGTTGCGGCGAGACCTGTAGAGCCTGAAGAAGAAGAGGAAGCGTCAAAGCCTTCTCAAACGGATGAACGAGTGTCTGGCGATGATTTTTATAGACAGGCGCTTCAAAAGTTTAAGCAGCCAGAACCACCTGTCAAAGAAGAAGAACCAGAGACAAAAATGAATGATGATATGTATCGTTCTGCTTTACAGAAGCTAAAGCAGAAGGACAAATAAAAAAGAGAACCTCTCGTCAGGTTCTCTTTTTTTTATGGCACAAAAAAACCGCCGGCAGAAGCCGGACGGTTTTCCTTCACTCTATAAAGTGCTAAAGAGCAGATGCTCTTAAATTACGCTTTGTTAACGTTAGCAGCTTGTGGTCCACGGTTACCTTCAACGATTTCGAAAGAAACTGCTTGACCTTCTTCTAAAGTTTTGAAGCCTTCGCCTTGGATAGCAGAGAAGTGAACGAATACATCGTCTTGACCTTCTACTTCGATGAATCCGAAACCTTTTTCAGAGTTGAACCATTTTACTTTACCTTCTAACATGAAATTTCCTCCTAAAGCGATCTTAACGCTTAAATTCACTATTCTTGCTCTTACACAAACTTCAAAGACGAAAACTCTTTCAAAACTTTCTTCTTAAAGATGATACGAACAAAAATAATTACCTTTACTTTACCAGTGTTTGCGGGAAAAAACAACTGTTATCCGAAAACTTTTTTAAAAATAATTAGCGCTAACAAATTGAGGAAAAAGCCTATATTAATTGGCCTCTTTTTCTCTCTGAGAAGCTCACTTGATTTCGGCCAGACTGCTTCGCTTTATAGAGCTCCTGATCAGCCATAATCGGTAATTGTTTGATGTCTGCACTTGTTCCAGGGTAATAAGCACACCCAAGTGATACTGTGATATGAATGGACATGCCATTTTGTAAATAAATCGGCTGATCTGCTATTTTTCTCCGTAAGCGTTCTGCAATCTGCCATGTTTTTTCAACTGTACAATTTGGTAGAAGGACAGCAAATTCCTCACCGCCGATCCGGCCAATATAATCAGAGCTTCTTGTGTTTTTCATCAGCCTTTTTCCGATTTCTTTTAAAACCATATCTCCCTCATGATGTCCATATTGGTCATTGATGGATTTGAAGTAATCGATGTCTAAGTAAATAAGGGACATTTGATGGATAGGCTGCTTAAATTTCATAGAAAAAGCATCACTTAAGACCTCATCGAACTTCCGTTTATTTAAAACACCTGTTAAAAAGTCATAATGAGCTTGGAATTTATACAAATTTAAAAGCTGATATGCTTTTGTTTGATGCTCAATGACGTAAAAGTTAAACAGTCCTGCAACATATGAGAACATCCAATAGGCAGAATGGACTTCAATAGAGGTCTCATGTGCAATCGTAATAAACAAAAAAGTTGCAATCACATTGCTGATCGTAATGGACAAAAGCATTTTCGCAACTTGATTCATATGGCGCTCAGCAATTAAAAAAGAGGCTGTTGCAATGATCATCATGGAAAAAATATTGATGAAAGAACCGACGTTGGCATCAATTAATAATCGGCCAATGATCACAACACAGGCTGCAATGATGGTTTGGACGATGCCTCCATAAAAGGCCGTTAAAATAAGGGGGATATGTCTTAAATCGATGATGGCTGGACCTGCTTTGATAGAGAAGAACATTAAAAGGACACCGAGTAATCCAGAAAGAATGCCTTTGCATAGCTGTCTGAGCAGGGTATCTTCTTTCTTCAGAAAATTCTCTTTAAACACAAGCATAAATAAATAATGGAAAGTGACAAGAATTGTTAAATTAATAAAGAGGTCTCTTAGCAAAATAAAATCACCTTTTTAAAATTACTAAAATTTGTTGCAAAAGAAAAGGGGAAAAAGGATAATTAATAAAAATTTCACTTATGAGGGGATCGAAACACATGCGAGGAAAACGCTTCCCAGATGAAACGGACTGGCTTTCTTTTTTTGAAACGGAGCCTGATGAAAGGTTCGAGAGAGGTATGCCTATTGAATATCAAAACCTGACATTTCGATTTGAGAATCAAGACGAGCGCTTCGTTGTCACGATGTACCTTGGTAATCAAGAATTTACGTTAAAGGCTGTTCGAAAAAAAGACGCATTCGTTTTAGGCATATATGATTTTAAAACCGTGCAGCATGTAGAGATAAAAAAGGACCGGCCAAACGAGAAAGAGCTCTTAATCATAGTAGAAGCTTATGACGATTTTATCACAACAGTTGAAATCGCCTTTTTACCTTTCTTCTCTGTGATGGTGAAAGAACATTTTTCAGGAGAATAAACAGGAGCCTCTATTTATGAAGGCTCCTGTTTTCTTATTTGTGCTCGATGTCATTGATTACTTGCTGGATTGATTCATCATCCATCACATTCATGACACTTTCATCAATATGGAGAGACTGTGCATAAGACTCTCTTGGCTGATGGTTTCTTGATGTCGATTGGTGCTGATTTGTATGATTTGGCTGTACAGCAGTGAATGCCTGCTTCATCATTTGTCCGATTTCCGCAGTTCCCTTTGATTCATTCTGTGCGTGTGACTCGTGACGAGATGAGTCATGGTGCTGATGGCTTTTTCCTTTCATCATTGAAGACATATTCATTTGCGTCATGCTTTTCAGCCTTCTTCGTAAAACCGGAGAAAATAATGCAATGATGGCTGTTGATACTGCGATCATTGCGCCAGTGCTCATGCCTTTTCTTTTCTTAAACAAACGAATCCCTCCATTTGATCATGATGATACTTCTTCATCATGTTTAGGATGACCAAAGCAGGCTGAATTATGAATTCATTTTATGAAATAGAAATGTGTGCATAAAAAGCCGGCTGGATGAAAAACCTATGAGCAAAAGGAGGGAATAATTGATGAATAAGAAATGGATGCTATCTTTACTACTCGTTCCAACATTGATCACCACTGGATGTGGCATGAACAACCAGGGAGATGAGCGAAGAGGAACAATGAAACGACAGTATGAAAATGTCACATATAAGAATGACAATATGAGACAGGACGAACCAAATGTTCAAACACCTCAGAAGGTCAAAGTGGCAGATAAAGCGTCAGAGCTTGTAGCCAACATGTCTGAAGTGAAAACAGCGAACGTGCTTGTCACAGGAAAAAATGCATTTGTTGCCGTTATGCTTGAAGGCGATAAAAGCGGTAATGTGACGGACGATCTGAAAAAGAAAATTTCAGACAAAGTCAAATCAACGGATCAACAAATCGACAACGTGTATGTATCTGCGAATCCAGACTTTATCGATCGTATGGAAGGATACGGAAAACGTATTAGAAGCGGAGAGCCAATTTCAGGATTTTTCGATGAATTTACTGAAACGGTTCGGCGTGTCTTCCCTGAATCAAAATAGCTACGACAAAAGCCGTATGTCATATGCGGCTTTTTTGTTTGGAACCGCACCTTGCGCACCTGACTGCATAAAGTAAAAAATATATCACCTCTTGTTGATCTTTGTTTCTTCATAGAAAGAGAAAGAGGCTGCAGGATGAATTCAGGTGGGGAGCAAATGAAAGCCAAGCCGTCATTGATTCATAAAAAGCTTGTAGGCGGAATGATTGCAGCAGGTCTCATTTTTTATGCTTTCACCGCGTACTTGATTTATGTTGCGTTTCAGCTGGCAGGACAATATTTAGAGCAGCAGTCTTCTCCTAAAACCATATTAACGGAGGGACTCAATAAGCAAGTTTATGAACATATTAGAATATACTATGCAGAGGAAGAGGACGCTTTTGTTGACCTGACAATCGAGGCCATGGATCAGGCAAAGAAGAGGACAGCGTCAGTGTTTCAGTTTGAAACTGACAAACCTTTAGACATTATTTATTTTGATGATAAAGAGACGATCGAGCAATTTGCCGGAATCAAGCATATTACGGGTTTTTACTCCGATCATGATCAAATGATTGGGTTATATCCAGATAAACGGGAAGCATTATTGAAGAAAGAGACACTGCCTTTATACTTTTTCAACACGTTATTTATTCATGAATATGCTCACTTTGTTTTCTATGAAAAAGTTCATTCTTATGAAGTGTCTCCAGTGATCTTTCCGCTTTGGTTCCATGAAGGAACAGCAGAATGGACGGCCTATGACGTGTTAAATGCCACGTCTGAACGGTTCGACGTCATTCCCTTTCAATCTCTTCATTCCGATCAAGATTGGCAGGACTCCCGGATGACGTATGAGACAGATGTTTATTTGCAAAGTTATTATATGATCTATGAGCTGGTTCAGCTTTACGGACGAGATATCATACATGAGATCATGCAGGAAACGGCGAAAACAGGTCAATTTGCTAAAGGCTTTGAACAGGCGACAGGGGAGCGGCTCGCAGATTTTGAAGATCAGTTTAACAAGATGTATCAAAGAAAAAACGGCTGACCAGAGGAAAGGGTCAGCCGTTTTTTTAATGAAGGGGTTTTTGCTGATTGGCTTTGCTTGTCGGCATTTGAACCTGCCCTTGAAGCGGTGCGAAAGCTGATGTCATGGCCGTCATGTCTTGTCTGGAAAGCTGGGGAACTTGATAGTAGCCATGCTTGTTTTGATACAAGAAAATTTCATACGCCATTTCAATAAAGTTCGGGATTTGCGCAGCAAGCACACGTCTGACAACTGGATTTGTTACTTCTAATGCAGACATGGAAAGTAATCCAGCATGTGATTTGACCAGGCTGAGCATATGCCCTGTGATGCCCAAGTCTTTTACATCCTGTAATGACTGATTCGGCTTCTTCGGCTGAGAAGGCTTGATCCCGTACGTCACTTGTGTGTGCTCTTTCATCATATAAGTAGCGGTTTCTTCACTAGGCTTTTGTCCAGTAGAAAAACAATCTACAGTGACATTGTACTGAGATAAAACGAATTGGTATTGTCGATCCAAGATGTCGGATAATGCAGGATCCTGAATAAACTGCCGCAGGATCATATACTGATCCAAAATATTAATCGTGCCGGCTAAAATTTCATGTAAATCGAATAACTCATGTCCGCCATGATTGAGCTCGGGCTGGGGAGCGCTTCCTTGAAACATTGGTTGCTGATCGTTTTGCATTGAGATTCCTCCTTCTGTTTATACAATCTGTTTTAATGTGAGGATGTTTTCCTTCTTTCATGCAAAAACATTATTTACAATTAGAGGGTTTTCTTCCTTTTTGTCGAAAAAAAGTATCAGACGAATGAACATGGGGGTACCAGATGCAGGACAAAATCATTAATCGTTTGATAGAAGACGAACATGTGCAGGCACCAGTGATTGGCATCGGTGTTTCACCGTTTGAACAGCATCATCTTGAGGCTTTTTTTCAATCATTTCCACATGAATTAAATGCCTCTTTTATTGTTGTGCAAAATCATGTGACGGACGATTGTATAACTGATTTGGAAGCACTTGTTTTACCGATTGGCTACCGGGCAAAACCGATTAAACATGGTGAGAAAGTCATGAAGAAGACGATTTATTTTTGTCCACAGCATGCGGTTGTGACGTTAACAGAAGATCAGCGGCTGCACCTATCAGAGCAGCTGCCGGCGTGCATGGCTTGCTCTGTGGACTTGCTTTTTCAGTCTCTTGCCAGCGTTCAAAAGGAAGAGGCTTTTGCGATTTTCTTTCAAAAAGGTCATTGTGTGGGAAGTGGCTTGCTTCAGTTGGTTGAGCAAGGCGGTACAGCTTTATCGTGCAGTGAGGTAGAAAGTGGTTTTGACACCTTGTATCAACAAACATTCAAAGACCCTTCAACCCTTGCGGCATATATCGCCAATATCATCAACGTCCCGCATGTCGATGAGGCAGATCCTGTTTTACTGAGAATTATTGAACGTCTTGAAATGTATAAAGGCATTGCCTTTTCAACCTATCAAAAGAAAAGGCTGCTATCTGTCATTCAAAAACGAATGAGGATTGCAAAAAAACGGATTTCATTATTATCAGAGTACGACTGCTTATTAGAAAGAGAACCAGATGAGCTTGATCGCCTGCACGCACAGCTTTTAAGCGGCATGACGTCTTTTTTTAGGGATATGGAGGCTTTTCGTGTATGTGAACATCAGGTCATTCCGTCGATCATTGAAAATGCGGTGAAAAACGGGAAATCTCGATGCCGTATTTGGATTGCGGGATGTTCGACAGGAGAGGAGGCCTATTCTTTTACGATCTTATTTTTAGAAGAAATGAAGCGAAGACAAGTGACCATTGAACTTCAAGTATTTGCAACAGATATCAACCGGAAAGCCATTCAAACAGCTAGTAAAGGTCTTTACTCAGTAGAGTCTATAGCAAGGATGCCGGAAAAATGGCGGGCGCGATATTTCGAAAGGAAAGGTGACGCTTTTATTGTGAAGCAGTCGCTTAGAAAACATATTGTCTTTGCACCTCACAATTTATTGATCGATTCACCTTTTATCCACCTCGATTTTATCAGTTGCCGAAATGTTCTGATGTACTTCCAGCCTGAAGTGCAAAAACGAATATTGTCCCGATTCCAATATGCTTTAAAAGATCAAGGGATGTTGATATTAGGGCCAAATGAAACTGTACCCAATATCCCTCGTTTGTTTCATTTGTTCAATGAAAAATGGAACATTTACACCCATTCAAACGTTTCTAAACCACATGTCCCTTGGGCACTAAATACTCGTGATATCGAGTTGAAAGCGCGAGCCGCACAATATATGCAAGAAGTAAGCGAGGATTATGATGCATGTATGATTATCAACGATAGTGACGAAATCCTGGCATTATCAAATGGTGCGTATTCTTTTTTAGACCATACAGAAGTGTCAGATCAAGCATGTGAATATGTAACACCTGATTATATGAAAGAGATGTTGAGTCAAACCTTTCAAAAGGTGTGGACAGACGAGACAGAGGTTGTGTTTCAACATGTTCTCATTTCGGAAAAAGGCAGCAAGCAGTATGCAGATTTTACCGTGAAAAGTTTTGACCGCCGTTTTAAGGGAGTTTACGTCATTCTCATTCGAATGAATGAGAGAGGAAAAAATCAAAATAACGGCAGGGGCAAAGGAATGTCAGATCAGAATTCAGTCTATCAACAGCGTATTGTCGATTTAGAAAATGAACTCAATGAAGTCAAGCAAAAGGAGCAGGAGGCAAGGGCTCAATTAAAAGCGAAACACACGCAATTAGAGGAGTTTGAGAAAAAACACGAGCATTTTATTAATATCATAAACAACTTAAGGGTGACAAGAAAAGAACTGTACAGACCCTCTGTCAAGCCAGAGCTTGCGACGTTGTTTGTGGACAGGGACATGAATATTCGCTATTACACTCCTACAGCTGCCTCTTTATTTACTTCAGCGAAAATCAGGCATCAGCAATCCTTTCAGTCGATGGCTAAAAAGCTTACGAAGGAAACGCTCTATCATGATATCCAATGCGTCATTTCGGATAGGCGCGCGATCGAACGTGAAATTGAAACGAACGAAGGAGAGCAATTCACCGTTCACATCACACCTATCTTCGATCAAGAGCATGAAGGAGCGGTGATGACTTGGATTAAAATGACCGAAGTAACGAAAATCAAACAGTCGCTTCATCTAGCGGTGACGGCGCTTGATAACAGCCACATTCATATTGTTGTTGCAACTGAAGAAGGGGTCATCCAATGCGTGAATCAGCGTTTCTGTCAGTTTGTCCAGCAGCATGAATATGACCTAATCGGCAAAGATATTTTTTCTGTCTACCATTCGCTATGTCAATGTGATGATTTAGAGAAGCAATGGAAGGTTTGTTTAAAAGAGGGCAGCTGGACAGGTGAGCTGTACTTTCAAGATTTATCTGGGTGCGAACGATGGGAGAGAGTCTCTTTACATCGAATCGATGATCCTGACAAAATGCAGTCAACCGTGATGCGGATTTCAGAGGATATCACCAATCAAAAGCAGTCAGAGAAGATGCTGATGAAATCAGAGATGCTGTCGGCAGTAGGGCAGCTTGCAGCAGGTATCGCTCATGAGATACGGAACCCGCTGACATCTTTAAAAGGATTTTTACAGCTGATGATTCAAAGTAAGAAGTATCAGAAAGATTATGCAGATGTGATGATGTCAGAGTTTAATCGGCTCGAGTCAATTATTAATGAATTCCTCGTTCTTTCTAGAAGCAAATCGGTGAAATTTGAACCGGTACATGTCAATCTTCTGCTCGAAGAAGTGATCATGGTTGTTGAATCCCAGGCGGTCTTAAAAGGCGTGTCCATTCAGAAAAATCTGTCTCCATCGCTCCCTAACATTCAAGGCATTCCGAATGAATTAAAACAAGTCTTCCTGAACATCCTTAAAAACGGAATTGAAGCGATGGATGGTGTGACAGGTGTCATCAAGGTGACCTCTCTCATGAAAGATCATCAAATGATGTTGATATTTGAAGACCAAGGAAAGGGAATACCAGAGGACGAAATAGGGAAGCTCGGTGAACCTTTTTATACTACAAAAGAAAAGGGGACAGGCCTTGGTTTAATGATGACCATTAAAATCATTGAAAGCCATGGCGGCACCATTCGTTTTGAAAGTAAAAGCTTTGAGGGAACACGTGTGATTATTACCTTTCCGATGAGTTAAAAAAGACAAGTTTTACATGAAATCCATTCAACATCAATATTTACTTTGTACACTATGAGAGATGAAGCGCAAAGGGGAGAGGTCTAATGAAACGAATGCTATCTATTCGAATGATTTGTTGTTTGGTTTTGATGATCTTTAGTCTGCAATCCTTACTGCCTGGCATGATCACAGGAGGCGAGGTCAGTGCATCTGAAAAGAAGGAAATGGTGTGGAAGCAAAAAAAGATCGTGCAGATCAAAAAAGCCCGTCAGCTAATAGGAGAGACCGTGACGGTGAGCGGAATTGTGACAGCAGATCAATCCGCTGTAGGTAATGGGAAATTGTCCACATACATTCAAGACAAATCAGCTGGAATCAATATTTATTCAGCGCAGCCCAATAACTTCCCGGAACTAAAAGCAGGCATGAAGGTGACAGTGACTGGTAAGATCACGTCTTATAAAGGAATGATTGAAATTGTGCCAGATCAAGGCCGCCTGAAGATAGATGCTGTGAATCAAACCTTGCCAAAGGCGAAGCGAGTGTCCGTTAAACAACTAGAAACGGATCAAGCCGGTAAACATGAAGGAAGACTAGTGAAGATTAAAGGCTATGTTGAGGCAAAACCAGCGCAGCCGGCTGGCGGTGGATACAATGTGGTGATCATTGATAAAAAATACCACAGCACCATCCTGAGAGTGATAGTCGATACAAATGCTATTGATAAAGTAAAGACAGGGAAATGGTACGAGTTTACAGGGGTGTTAAGCAGGTATGATACGCTGCAGGTGCTTCCAAGACATAAGGATGATATCAAACTGCTGAAACGCCAGCCAAAGCCGCCAAAGATGAAGAAGGAATACACAGCAACGGTTGACCGTGTGGTGGATGGAGATACGATTCATCTAAAGAAGCCTGTTCTAGGTACAACAAAGGTGCGTTTTGTGAATATGGACACACCGGAAACATATCATCAGCCAAAAAATGAATTAGACCAAAACCAATTGCGTTTTGGACAGCAGGCGACTGACTATTTAAAAACACTTCTTTCAAGCGGTGATCAAGTCACATTAAAGATTGGTCCTGAAGCGAAGGACAGCTATGGACGTCTTTTAGCTCAAGTGAAAACCAAAAAAGGGCTAAATACAAATCTAGAGCTTGTGAAAAAAGGATATGCCCCTACTTACTTCATCTGGCCAGTTGGAGATGAAAAGGACTATCATACGTTTCAAAAAGCAGTAAAAGAAGCAAAAGAAAAAGGACAGGGCATATGGAACGAAGCGGACCCTCTGCTGGAACAGCCGTTTGAATTTAGAGCACGTGAGCAGAAAAAAGGACTGGCACGCTATGTCGGCGACTCAGCTGTAAAAACCTACGTCTCCCCTGACAACTGGAAAGAAATCGATGTGGAAAAACGGATCTTTTTTGCTTCCAAAGAAGAAGCAGAGCAGGCTGGCTATCAGCCGGCAAAGGATGCAAGCGAAGTACCATTAACGATTTTAAGTATGAATGATTTACACGGTAAAATTGATCAAGAATACGAGCTGGATCTCAAAGGTGATGGCAATAAAGGCATGTACGGCCGGATGGATTATGTCGCCGCCTATATGAAACAAAAACAAGCAGCGCACAAAAATACGATCACGGTCCATGCTGGAGATATGATTGGCGGGAGCTCTCCCATATCTTCTCTACTGCAAGATGAACCAACCGTTGAACTCATGGAGAACATTGGCTTTGATGTGGGCACGGTCGGCAACCATGAATTTGATGAAGGGGTAGACGAGCTATTGCGTATCTTAAATGGCGGAGAACATCCTAAAGGCACAAAGGGGTATGACGGACAGAACTTCCCGCTCGTTTGTGCGAACTGTGAATACAAGGATACAAGCAAACCGCTTTTACCGGCTTATGAAATCATCGATGTCGAAGGAATCCCAGTCGCATTTATCGGTGTTGTGACCAAGTCAGCCGCAGGAATGGTCATGCCAGAAGGGATTAAAGACATTCAGTTTACAGATGAAGTCAAAGCCGTGAATGAAGCCGCGAAGGAACTAAAACAAAAAGGGGTTAAAGCCATTGCGGTTTTAGCTCATATGACAGCCTCTCAAAATGGCGATACGATCACTGGAGAGAGTGCAAAGCTTGCCAAAGAAGGTGATGATGAAATTGACGTCATCTTTGCAGGGCATAATCACGAAGTGGTCAATGGAGAGGTCAATGGGAAATTAATTGTGCAAGCCTTTGAATATGGGAAGGCGATTGGCGAAGTCAATGTGACACTTGACCGCAAAACGAAGGATATCGTCAAAAAGAGTGCAAATATCCAGTATGTAGATCAAGCTGGTATAGAAAAGGACAAGGAAGCAGCAGACATCTTGGCTCATTACGGGAAAGAAGTGGAGCCGATTATTAGTGAGGTTGTTGGAGAAGCTGGGGTTAAAATGGAAGGCGGCTATTCAAATGATGGGGACACGCCGCTCGGTAATTTGATTGCGGATGGTATGAGATATTCAATGAAAAGTGACTTTGCCATGATGAATGGAGGGGGCATTAGGCAAAACCTTGAGAAAGGGCCGATAACGTGGGGAGATCTGTTTAATATTCAGCCATTCGGCAACGTTTTAGTCAAACTGGAGATCAAGGGGAAAGACTTGGTTGAAATCATAGAAGCTCAATTTTCTCCACAATTTGGACCAGATTATAGCATTTCAGGCTTTTCATATTCCTATGATCCGGTAACATATAAAGTAGTCGACTTGAAGCTGACGGATGGTTCAGCCGTAGCTTTCGATCAAACGTATACACTCACTGTGAATAACTTCATGGCAACTGCAACTGGCAGTAAATATGCACCAATAGGCAGGCTTGGTAAAAACCCTGAAACAGGTCCAGAAGACTTAGAAGCCACTGTCGATTTTGTCAAAAGCTTTGAGGGAGCTTCCATTGTGTATCAAAAAGAGGGGCGAATTCAAAAAGCAAAACAAGAAGAAAAAGCAGCAAGCTAAAGAGCGAATCATCTAAGAGAAATGTAACAGGCAAAGGAGTTTAAGCATGAAAAAGTGGCTTGCATTGACTGTGATGACAGCCGGGATTGTTCTGCTCGGCTGGGGAATTTGGCAAATCGCCTCTACTCATCTTCAAACAGCCCAATCATTAGACGAAGCGAAGAAGGCCGTAGCGGACGATCAAGGGATGTCCAAGAAGCAGTTTGCTCCAGAAGTGGGGAAAGCTTCTGGCATCCTGACGATTCCAAAATTAAAAGCAGACCTTCCCATTGTCGAAGGGACGGATGCGGATGACCTTGCAAAGGGAGTAGGACACTACAAAGGCAGTTATTATCCTGATCAGAATGGACAAATCGTCCTTTCCGGTCACCGTGACACGGTGTTTCGCCGGACAGGTGAACTGGATATTGGAGATCAGCTGAAAATCACTGTGCCGTATGGTGAATTTATATATGAAATCACACATACAAAAATTGTCGATCAGCATGATACATCCATTATTACGTTGCAGAATGAAAAGGAAGAGCTGGTGTTAACCACATGCTATCCTTTTCATTTTGTCGGCAATGCACCAGAGCGGTACATTATTTATGCAAAAAGAGCGTCTGTCTAAAGAAAAAGAGCCTGCGTATGAAAGCAGGCTCTTTTGTTAATGGATGATTTGACTCATGAGCTGGTCCATATCAGGTGGTAGAGGTGCTTCTATGATCAGATGCTCACCTGTAAAAGGGTGTTTCATGTCTACTTGCTTGGCATGAAGAGCACACCTGTTGATGTAATCTCGAACTCCGTCATATAATGTATCCCCAGCTAGTGGATGCCCGAGACTGCTAAGGTGGACACGAATTTGATGCGTTCTACCCGTCTCTAATTGCAGTTTAACGGCTGTCATTTGCAGACGTTTATTCATGTCCATGACCTGAAAATGAGTCACAGCTTTTTGTCCAGTAGGGGAGATTCTTCGTCTGACTGCATGGTGTTTGTCACGGCCGATCGCTGCATCAATGGTGCCTTTCTTTTTTTTGAAAAGCCCCTCTGCGATGGCGATGTATGTTCGGCTGATTGTTTTTTTAGAAAGCATTTGATCAAGAGCCGCATGGGCTAATCTATGCTTTGCAAAAATGACGGTGCCGCTTGTGTCTTGATCCAGCCTGTGGATATGTCTCACCCTCTTTTCTTCTCCATTTGCTTGAAAATGGAAGGCCACAAGGTTAGCCAGTGTGCCCGTTTGTCCTTGTTCATTCGGATGAGTTGGCCGTCCGGCAGGTTTTTGCACAATTAATAAATGCTCGTCCTCGAAGAGCACCTCTAATTCACCGTATTCCGGTGCCACATCACTTTCTTCTGTTTCAAATAAATCAATGATGATCTGATCGCCTTTACTGACTTTAGCCGCGTGATGGGCAGGCTTTTGATTTAAACGGACTTTTTGATGCTCCATCCAAAAATGAATAATTGATTTTGATGCAGATACGGCTGTCTTTAAAAAATGACTGAGTGATGTGTGATGATACTGCTCGTCTACTTTGAGTGAGAGCGTGTGCCCTTTTATGATCATGATATCCGTTCCTCTCTATGGGTATATATAGGAAACACTTACCTTGGCGAACGCCTTTTTTTCTGTGCTATTCTGAATGGAGAAATAACGACAGAGAGGTAGATGACACGTGAGATTAATGAAAGCTGCTACAGACCTGCAAGAGCAGGCAATTGAAGAAATATCAAAGGATGTTGAAGATCTTCTTTCTCATGCTGTCAATGGACAGCAGCGGGATATGCGTCAAAAAGATCGCTCCCTTACCTTTATTGATGGCGTATATAACGGGACGATGGATGATGCTTTTCGTATTTTATCGGGACTTCAGCTATTACATACCATTATTGTAAAACCGAAACGTCATATCACCAAACGTGATCGTGAGTTATTCGAGCGAAACCGTGAGCAGGTCAATGCCTGCGGCTTTTCTTTTCCTTTTGATCTAGACGATTTTGCCAGCCGTCACCTTCAAAATGCGTAAAAGATGGTGTGAACTTCCTTGTTAACTTACAAGGCCCTCGCACATACTATTTTTAAGGGAACGGAGAAACCTTTAAGATCTGTAATACCAAACCCGCTCTTTTTCAACATTGCCTATTTCTCCACGAATCGGAGCGCTTGGATCTCTTGCAGAATAAACCGAACACGGGTAGGAGCCTGACAAAATGGTGCAGGCTCCTTTTATACATAATCATTTTAGCAGACATTCATCTTTGAAAGTCAATTTTATTCACGATATGATAGCATGGAATATATGTTTAAGACTTTTGTAAAAAAAAGGAGTGGCCTCGTTGGTAAAGGCGATTATATTTGATTTTGACGGATTAATTTTAGATACAGAAACACATGAATATGAGGTTTTACAAGAAATGTTTGCGGAGCATGAGTCAGATCTGCCTCTTTCCGTATGGGGCAAGGTCATTGGCACGCAGGCAGGCTTTAAGCCATTTGAATATTTGGAAAAGCAGCTAGGGAAGACGCTGGATCATGAGACACTCACAGCAGATCGGCGTTCTCGTTTTCAAAAAAGAATGAAGGACGAATCAGCAAGACCTGGCGTAGAAGCTTATTTAGAAGCAGCAAAGGAGCTCGGGATCAAGATTGGACTTGCTTCCAGCTCAGACTATAAATGGGTGTCAGATCACCTAAAGCAGATTGGTCTTTTCGACTACTTTGAATGTATCCGCACGTCAGATGATGTGGAAGAAGTCAAACCAAATCCAGAGCTCTATTTGCAAACCGCACGCTGCTTAGGGGTAGAGCCAAAAGATTGCGTGGCATTTGAGGATTCTGTGAATGGATCAGTAGCTGCCAAACGGGCAGGAATGAAATGCGTCATCGTCCCAAACAAAGTGACGAGCACGCTGCAATTTGAAGAATATGATGTCAGATTAGAATCCATGGCTGAAATCGAATTGCTCCAGCTATTCCATCAGCTTGAAAAAGAGGATCAGTAAGGGGGCAAAAACATCATGGCAGAAAAACTAGACTTAACGCGGTTTGAAAAAAGAATGGTGATCCGTAATATCCGTGAAGAGGATATTGACCGAATCATTGCCTTGCAAGAGGTATGCTTTCCAGGCATGGACCCTTGGAAACGAGAGCATCTTGAAAGCCACCTTGAGCATTTCCCAGAAGGACAGTTTTGTGCTGAATTCGAGGGAGAAATCATTGGCTCTTGTTCAAGTTTATTAATTAACTTTGATGAATACGATGATCGCCACACGTGGCAGGACATTACAGATGATGGGTACATTACAAACCATAATCCAGATGGGATGAATATGTACGGAATCGAAGTCATGGTGAGTCCTGAGTACCGCCGCATGAAAATTGGACATCGTTTGTATGAAGCAAGAAAAGACTTAGCGAGAAGATTAAATTTAAAAAGCATCATCATTGGCGGACGCATTCCGAATTATCATAAATACCAAGAGGAAATGACGCCTCGCCAGTATGTGGAGCAGGTGATGCTTCACCAAATCTATGATCCCGTTTTATCTTTTCAGCTGTTAAATGAATTTAGTCTCATGCGGATCAATCCGAATTACCTGCCGGATGATAAAGCATCCAGCACATATGCGACGTTAATGGAATGGAACAATGTCGACTATCGCCCGCAATCGAAAAGATATTATAAATCGGCGTTCCCCGTTCGAATTTGTGTGATTCAATATGCAATGAAACAAATTCATTCCTTTGAGGAATTTATGAATCAGGTGGAGTATTATGTGGATGTCGCATCAGATGCATCAGCTGACTTTGCCGTATTCCCAGAAATTTTCACAACGCAGCTCATGTCTTATTTAGAAGAGCGTTCACCAAGTCTTGCCGTACAGCGGATTACGGAATATACCGAGGACTACATTAATTTGTTCACAGACCTTTCTGTGAAATATAACATTAATATCATCGGCGGTTCCCACTTTGTAGAAGAGGAAGGGAAAATCTACAATATCGCCTATTTATTTAGACGTGATGGAACGATTGAAAAGCAATATAAGCTTCACATCACGCCGAATGAAAGAAAATGGTGGGGGATTTCTGCTGGTGACCAGGTCCGGGTATTTGATACAGACTGCGGCAAAATTGCGATCCAAATTTGCTACGATATTGAATTTCCTGAGCTTGCACGGATCGCGGCTGACAAAGGAGCGAAAATTATTTTCACACCGTTCTGTACAGAAGACCGCCAAGGCTATTTAAGAGTACGTTACTGTGCACAGGCAAGAGCGGTCGAAAACCAGATTTATACCGTCATCTCGGGAACAGTTGGCAACCTTCCGCAAACCGAAAATATGGATGTTCAATATGCACAATCGGCTATATTTGCCCCATCAGACTTTGAATTTGCAAGAGATGGGATTGTAGGAGAGTGTAATCCAAACATTGAGATGGTCGTCGTAGGTGATGTCGATTTAGAAATTTTAAGAAGACAAAGGCAAGACGGGACCGTACGTCAGCTGAAAGACCGAAGAAGAGACGTGTACCATATTGAATATAAAAAATAAAGAAAGGAAGCGCCTATTGTTGAGGCGCTTCTTTTTGATGACATTTTTTTAAGAGACAATGTGGCGCCATGAGTGATCGCTAACCACTGCTAAAAAAGGGATAAGATTTTTCGACTGACAAAGGGATGCTGGAGCAAAAGCAGAATATACTGAAAGGAGATCATGTGTTCAAAAAGGAGAGGAATATGGGGCGACAATCTAAACATCTGTATATCAATTTGCCGGTAAAGCACGTGAAGGAATCTATCGCTTTTTTTGAGCAGCTGGGTTTTGACTTTGAGCAGCAGTTCACGAATGATCAGGCGGCCTGTTTGGTCATTGATGACACGATCACCGTCATGTTGTTATCTCTTAGGCATTTTCAATCCATCTCAGAGAAACAATTAGTGGATGCAAAAGAGGCATCAGAGATGATTATCTCTATTCGTGTCAATTCACGAGAAGAGGTCGATGAGCTTGTCGAGCAGGCAATGGCAGCAGGCGGTTCACCGTTTAAGGAGAAGCAGGATCATGAGTTCATGTATGGATGGAGCTTTCAGGATCTTGATGGTCATTTGTGGGAAGTGTTTTATATGGATGAGGAAAGAAGCGGCCTTTCATAAGGGTGCTTCTTTTTTATTGTTTATCAGTGGTATGATAATGAGGAAGCAGAAGGAATCTGGAATTCAACTAGAGAAAAGTAGGTGCAGCATGGAGTTTTTACTTGTCTTACTGCCAGTGTTCGGCATATTTCTGATTGGGTATATCGGGCAGAAGGCGATTGGTTTTGACATACATACGCTCTCATCAATGTCTTTATATTTAATGTCACCATTTCTTGCGTTTGAAACCTTTTATCAAAACAAAGTGTCGATGGACTATGTGTATTTATCCATTTTTGTTGTCGGGCTTTGTCTTGCACTTATTTTATGTGTCTTTATATTATCTCGTATGTATGGTTATTCGAATGAAACGTATTGTGCCATGATTCTGTCGTCAGCCTTTATGAACAATGGAAACTACGGCACGCCCGTTGTGCTGCTTGTCTTCGGAGCAGCAGGTTTGGATATTGCGATCGTATTGATGGTGCTGCAGCAGCTTGTCATGAGTACAATCGGTATGTATTATGCAGCAAAGGGCGGAGAGGATGCGGGAGATGGAAAGGTCGTGCTGAAAAAAGTGCTTCGTATGCCGGTTGCTTACGGGGCGCTCATCGGTCTATTATTTCAGCTGATTGACCTTTCATTACCTAAAGAGCTGATGACGGGTATTCAGCTTGTAGGGAATGCTGCCATACCGACGATTATGCTTATTTTAGGTATGCAGCTTGCCGTGATCTCTTTTAAGCAAGTGGATTATCGAAATATTTCTTATGCTGTATTGCTGAAGCTGTTTATCTCCCCACTCATCGCATTTGGCTTTACGGTTATTTTACCGGTAGATGATATGGTGAAACAAATTATGATCTTAGTGGCAGCCATGCCGACAGCAGCAAATACCACGCTGATGGCTGTACAATTTCGAACGAAGCCTGAGTTTGTCTCAAGCACGACATTTCTCAGTACAATCTTAAGTATCGTGACATTACCAGTTTTATTATGGATTTTATCCATGCACCCTCTGGGATAGGGGATAGGCGGCAAACAAAGGGGGACATATGAATGAATGTAGATGTTCATTTCCAAGTGAGTGACGTGTTGAAAACGAAGCATTTTGCGCATGCAAAAGTGTTAGCAGGGGAAAAAGGATTGTTTCGGCAGGTCAAATGGATCCATGTGTTAGAAGTGCCTGATGTAGAGGATTTGTTAAATGGAGGCGAGCTTATATTAACGACAGCCGCAGGCTTCCATGATCAACTGGATGTGTTTCAAGCGTTTTTACGGCAGCTGATTGATTCAGGGGCAGCCGGCTTGTGTATTGAATTTGTTCCGCTAAGATTCGATGTGCCGGAAGAATTGCTGACCTATGCAGAAGAAAGAGATTTTCCGCTTATTCTGTTTACAAAAGAAGTGAAGTTCGTCAACATCACGCAGCATCTTCATACGATGATGATCGAGCGTCAGTATCAAATGATGGCAGATTTAGAAGCACTATCATCAAAGCTGAATGAGCTTTTACTGACCCCGCATCCGCAGATGGATATTTTGGATCAAGTGTATCAGCACGTAAGGGGGATTCTTTTACTCCTCCCTGTTCAGGGCGAGCCGATTATTTTATGTGATTCTTCCAAACCAACCGAAGAACTGGTCATGAATTATTTGCAGTTTGCTTCCGTGCCAAAAGGATACGAAGTGACGCAAAAACAAGTGCTTGCACTCAAACAAACATTTGCAGATCTTGTGCTCATTCATCAAGCGGACACGCTCTCTGAATTTGAACTGCTCGTGATGGATAAAGGAGCGAATGCTCTAGCCCAGCAAACATTAAGAGAGCTTTATACAGAAGAGCTGAAGAAAACAAAAGAGAATGAATGGCTGCAAAAATGGTTCCAAGAAGAGCATACAGAACGAGAGATCATAGAGCACCTTGAAGAAACAGAAGGGTTGAAAAAGCCAACTGGCTGCGTAGTTTTGCTCTTTCAAAAGCATCATCAAATCGAAGAAATTGCAGGGAATCTTTACTTTCTCGTATCTTGCCGCTCCATTTTTCAGCGTGCGGGTTTCTATCTGATTGCATATGAGCATCAAGGACAAACCTTGTTTATTTTATTAAACACGAGAAAGAAAGAGGACTGGAAAGAGCGTGCAGAAAAGGCTGCAAACGACATCAAACAATTGTATGACCGGGAGCAGCCCCGAGGGGCCGAGATCAATTTTGGTATCGGGCAATATTGTGAACAGTTTCAGCACATGAGAAAAAGCTTTCAAGCAGCCAAAGAAGTACTGCATTTAAAAAAAGTGATGCCTCAGCGGGTGGAAAGTCCATTTTATCAAGATCTACATATGCTCCGTCTCATGCCTATGATGAAGGAAAGCGGTCTGCTTGAATGCATGGTGAAAGAGTATTTAGAGCCCGTGATTGTATACGATAATCAAAATAGCGGGAGACTCTATCAAACGCTGAATATCTTTTTACAGACAAACGGTTCTAAAAAAGAAACCGCAAGCCAGCTCTATATTGTCAGGCAAACCCTTTATCATAGACTGGATAAACTGCATGCCTTGCTTGGTGAGGATATGATGCAGGCGCCGAAACGCCAGGCACTTGAATTTGCGATTCTTGCTTATGAATTCCTGCAAGGAAATCGACGTTAGCGGAGTGTGTTCCATTTTGCCAAGGCATCAAGAAAAGTGTCTTATGGTTCTGTTCAATCAGTTGACGATCTGTCTAATGTAATCGGCCTGACCCCTTTTTTATAATGAAAGGAACGATTGGTTCTTTCTTACGGGCAGCCTAGTTCCGGTTTCATATGCTTCGCGTTTCATCCATATAATGAATGGAGAGGCAATATGCTATTGAACTGGTCTAAGCTTCTTTAATGATGAAAACGGATACATGGGGGCGGGAAGATGAAAATTCATGAGCAGGCGCAAAATCTTCAGACGAAAGATGATCAGTTGATCTGGCATCATATGAAAGGGACAAACAAGGAAAATGAAAGTATGGTCATTCACGAGGCAGAAGGCGCATGGGTGACAGATATTCATGGAAATCGCTATTTAGACGGGATGTCAGGCCTTTGGTGTGTAAATGCCGGATATGGCCGCAAAGAGCTTGCAGAAGCGGCGTATAAGCAATTAAAGACAATGCCTTACTATCCGCTTACACAAAGCCACGTGCCGGCGATTCAGCTGGCTGAAAAGCTAAATGAGTGGCTTGGCGGGGACTATGTCATCTTCTTTTCTAACAGCGGTTCTGAAGCCAATGAAGCCGCATTTAAAATTGTCAAACAATATCATGCGCAAAAAGGAGAGAGTACAAGGACAAAGTTCATCTCCCGGTACCGGTCGTATCACGGCAATACAGCAGCTGCTCTTGCCGCAACCGGTCAAGCGCAGCGTAAATATAAATATGAACCATTAGGTCAGGGCTTTATCCACGTTGCACCTCCTGATGTGTATCGTCATCCTGAAGACCAAGAGAATTTGGCGAGTGCTGCGGCGATTGATCAGGCTATGACGTGGGAACTAAGCGAGACCATTGCTGGGGTCATTATGGAGCCGATCATTACGGGCGGAGGTATCTTAATGCCGCCAAAAGGGTATTTGAAGAAGGTCAAAGACATCTGTGAAGCTCATGGGGCGCTTCTTATCGTAGATGAAGTCATCTGCGGCTTTGGCCGGACAGGGAAGCGGTTTGGTTTTATGCATGAGGAAGTAAAGCCGGATATTATCACCATGGCAAAAGGGATTACAAGCGGCTATTTACCGCTTTCTGCAACGTGCGTGAAACGAGAAATCTATGAAGCTTATGCAGGGGAAGATACGTATGACCGGCTGCGCCATGTGAATACATTTGGCGGTCACCCTGCGTCCTGTGCGGTGGCACTTGCCAACCTAGAGATTATGGAAAACGAGCAATTAGTGGAACGGTCAGATGCGCTGGGGCGAGATATGCTTGACCGTTTGCAAGAGTTAAAAGAGCACCCATTTGTCGGAGATGTCAGAGGAAAAGGCTTGCTGTTTGGCATTGAGCTTGTTCAGGATCAGCAGTCCAAAAAACCAGCTGAGCCACATGTTGTCGGTCAACTGATCGCAGAATGTAAAAAACGCGGGCTGATCATCGGGAAAAATGGTGATACAGTTGCCGGCTATAATAACGTTGCCCAGCTTGCACCGCCGCTTAATATCACAGATGATGACGCCTCATTTATCATCAATACCTTAAAAGAAAGCCTGGCACAGCTATAGCAGAGAGACTTCTCTGCTTTTTTCTATGGAATAAAAGCATGCTTTCCAGCATTGATGATGTGAGGTGAAATCGGTATTGGACACACTAGGTGTATTGAAAAATAGAAGAGTTTCTATTACTGTTAGGAGAAGACTGATCCAATACACTTTTGAAGGAGACGGCATATGAGTTTTCATGATCAACCTATTCTACCTGCTGTTCGCAATATGAAGCAATTTGAGGAATTTTTAAAAAGTCCATTTACATATGGTGTCTTACTTGATGTTCACTTAGGCCGGCTAAAGGGCATCATGAATGAGGCAAATGCTCATCACAAAAAAATGTTTGTCCATGTCGATCTCATTCACGGGATTAAACATGATGAGTATGGAACGGAATTTATTTGTCAGGAAATGAAGCCAGCAGGAATTATTTCTACTAGGTCTTCTGTCATAGTAAAAGCCAAGCAAAAAAAGGTATATGCCATTCAGCGAATGTTTTTACTTGATACGAGTGCCATGGAAAAAAGCATGGAGTTCGTCGGGAAACATCGTCCAGATTTTATTGAAGTGTTGCCGGGAGTCGTACCAGATTTAATTACAGAAGTGCGCGAGCGAGCTGGGATCCCAATATTTGCAGGTGGATTTATCCGTACAAAAGAAGATGTAGAAAGAGCGCTTGAAGCAGGGGCTACAGCTGTGACGACCTCGAATACCACCCTTTGGAAAGCGTTCCAAAAGTGAAGAAGAGAAAATGTGAATATTTATTGACAACGTTTTCATCCTCTGATACTATTGCACTAAGTTAATATCATGTGATGGAGAAACGGAGATCCACAACAGCGCTTTACTAGGTGACAAATGACCCTGATGTAAAGTATGTTTGTTGTGGATCTTTTTCTTTATCTTTTCTACACATTCATAGGGGATGGCAACTGAACCAGAGGAGGAATTTTTCATGACACCATTTTGGGGAGAAGTCGTAGGTACAATGCTGCTCATCATATTTGGAGGCGGTGTGTGTGCGGCAGTTAATTTAAAGAAATCGCTCGCATATCAATCCGGATGGATTGTAATCGCTTTCGGATGGGGATTTGCAGTGGCCATTGCAGCTTATGCAACGGGTGGAATCAGCGGAGCGCATTTAAATCCCGCACTAACAATTGGGCTTGCGCTAGAAGGAAGTTTTCCTTGGGCTGATGTTCCAATGTATATTGTTGGTCAAATGCTTGGCGCATTAATAGGGGCTATTATTGTCTTTTTACATTACTTACCGCACTGGAAAGCAACAGATGATCCAGGTGCAAAGCTAGGTGTATTCTCAACTGGTCCTGCGATTCCGCATACTTTTGCAAACGTACTTAGTGAAGTCATTGGTACATTTGTATTGGTTCTAGGAATCTTAGCGATTGGTGCAAATAAATTTGCAGACGGAGTCAATCCGCTGATTGTTGGTTTCTTAATTGTTGCAATTGGTCTTTCTTTAGGTGGAACAACTGGTTATGCAATTAACCCTGCACGTGATTTAGGTCCGAGAATTGCACATGCGATCCTGCCGATTCCAGGGAAAGGCCCATCGAATTGGAAGTATGCTTGGGTGCCAGTTATTGGTCCAATTTTAGGCGGCGCATTTGGCGGTGTTTTCTACAATGCAGCCTTTAAAGCGAACGTCACTCCAGCCTTTTGGATTGTAAGCGTTATTTTAGTTGTGGTATTGTTAGGACTCTATGTCTCTACGAAAAACCAAACAAATGCTGTAAATGAAAGTATGTAAGGGGAGGAAAACATCATGACAAAAGAAAAATATATTCTTGCATTAGATCAAGGGACAACAAGCTCAAGAGCGATCTTATTTGATCAAGAAGGCAAAATTGCACATACAGCTCAGAAGGAATTTAATCAATATTTTCCGAACCCAGGCTGGGTAGAACACAATGCAAATGAAATTTGGAGCTCTGTTCTATCGGTCATTTCAACTGCTTTAATTGAATCAGGAATTGAAGCAGATCAAATCGCTGGTATCGGAATTACGAACCAGCGTGAGACAGCTGTTGTTTGGGATAAACATACAGGCGCACCTATATACAATGCAATTGTTTGGCAGTCAAGACAAACGTCTGGCATTTGTGAAGATTTAAAAGCGCAAGGACACAATGAAACGTTTAGAAATAAAACAGGTCTTCTCATCGATGCTTATTTCTCAGGTACAAAGGTAAAATGGATTTTAGACAATGTAGAAGGTGCCCGTGAGAAAGCAGAAAATGGCGACTTACTGTTTGGCACAATCGATACTTGGCTTATTTGGAAGATGACAGGCGGTAAATCACACGTCACAGATTATTCCAATGCGTCAAGAACGTTAATGTTCAACATTTACGATCTGAAATGGGATGAAGAATTACTTGATATCCTTGGCGTACCTGCATCTATGCTTCCGGAGGTTAAACCATCTTCACACATTTATGGTGAAACAACAGACTATCACTTCTTCGGCAGAAATATTCCGATAGCAGGAGCGGCGGGAGATCAGCAGGCTGCTTTATTCGGTCAGGCTTGCTTTGAAGAAGGAATGGCGAAGAACACATATGGTACAGGATGTTTCATGTTGATGAATACAGGGGAAAAAGCCATTAAGTCGGATCATGGTTTATTAACGACGATTGCATGGGGCATTGACGGCAAAGTTGAATATGCTTTAGAAGGAAGTATTTTCGTTGCTGGCTCAGCGATTCAGTGGCTGCGTGACGGACTGAGAATGTTTAAAGACTCGAAAGACAGCGAAGCATATGCAGAGCGCGTTGAGTCAACAGAGGGCGTATATGTCGTTCCGGCATTCGTTGGTCTCGGCACACCATACTGGGATAGTGATGTCAGAGGCGCTGTTTTCGGGTTAACACGCGGTACTTCTAAAGAGCACTTTGTCCGAGCAACGTTAGAATCACTTGCTTATCAAACGAAAGATGTGTTAGATGCGATGGAAAAGGATTCAAACATTTCATTAAAAACATTGCGTGTTGATGGCGGAGCTGTGAAGAATGATTTCTTAATGGGCTTCCAAAGTGATCTGTTGGATGTGCCTGTAGAGCGTCCAGAAATTAATGAAACGACGGCACTCGGTGCGGCCTATCTTGCGGGAATAGCAGTTGGCTTCTGGAACGACCGTTCAGACATTGCAAAACAATGGAACCTTGACAAGCGCTTTGACCCTAAGATGGAAGAGGACAGCCGTGACTCGTTATACAGCGGGTGGAAAAAGGCTGTAAAAGCAGCTCAAGCTTTCAAATAAACCAAAAGTATGGTATACTTCAAGTAAGTTAATAGAACGGTTGGAGAACTGGAGAGACCGCAGGCACCGAAGTGTAGAAATACGCTTTGGGTGTTTGCGGTCTCTTTTTCTTTACCGTACAACATGGGAGGAACAAGAGATGACTTTTTCTAGCTTAGAAAGGGAACAAATGCTGCAGGAAATGACAAAAAAACCATATGATGTGTTTATCATTGGCGGGGGTATTACAGGCGCTGGTACAGCACTTGATGCGGCTTCACGCGGGATGCGCGTTGGTCTTGCAGAAATGCAGGATTTCGCAGCAGGTACGTCTAGCCGCTCAACGAAACTAGTGCACGGTGGACTTCGTTATTTAAAACAATTCGAAGTGAAGATGGTCGCAGAGGTCGGTAAAGAGCGTGCCATTGTATACGAAAACGGTCCTCATGTGACAACACCAGAATGGATGCTTCTACCGATGCATAAAGGCGGGACATTCGGTAAGTTTTCAACATCCATTGGGCTTAGAGTGTATGACTTTTTAGCTGGTGTCAAGCATAGCGAGCGTAGAAGCATGCTAAGTGCGAAGGAAACACTTGCAAAAGAACCGCTTGTGAAAAAGGACGGCTTAAAAGGCGGCGGCTACTATGTTGAATACCGTACAGATGATGCACGCCTGACAATCGAAGTCATGAAAGAAGCTGTGAAATTCGGGGCAGAAGCGGTCAACTATGCGAAAGTAAAAGAATTTATTTATGATAAAGGCAAAGTTGTCGGTGTTGTCATTGAAGATGTCATGACGCAGAAAACCTACGATGTATATGCGAAGAAAATCGTCAATGCGACAGGTCCATGGGTCGATCAGCTAAGAGACAAGGATCACTCAAAAGAAGGGAAGCACTTACAGCATACAAAAGGTATTCACTTAGTATTCGACCAATCAGTCTTCCCATTAAAACAAGCGATCTACTTTGACACACCTGATAAACGTATGGTCTTTGCGATTCCAAGAGAAGGCAAAACGTATGTAGGAACAACAGATACAGTGTACAAAAAGCAGCTGGAGCATCCGCGTATGACAAAAGCAGATCGTGATTATGTCATCAAAGCGATTCAATACATGTTCCCTGATCTCAATATTACAGAAAAAGATGTTGAATCTAACTGGGCTGGTCTTCGTCCACTCATTCATGAAGAGGGCAAAGACCCTTCAGAAATTTCTCGTAAGGATGAAGTATGGACATCATCTTCAGGCTTAATCACTATTGCTGGCGGTAAATTAACAGGCTACCGCAAAATGGCTGAGCACATTGTGAATCTCGTACGTGATGGACTGAAAGAAGAAACGGGCAAAGACTTCGGGCCATGTAAAACAAAGCATATGCCAATTTCAGGCGGTCATGTAGGCGGGTCTAAAAATATGGCATCCTTTGTCCAAGCGAAAACAGCAGAAGGAGTATCTGTTGGTTTAACAGAACCGATTGCTCAAAAACTCGCTGAAAAATATGGCTCAAACGTCAGCAGTCTCTTCAAGCGTGTAGAGCAGCTTCAAGGTGAAGCGAACAAACGAAACATTCCAGCGTATGTACTGGCAGAGCTTGTCTATGCAATCGAAGAAGAATTAGCTGTTACCCCTGTTGATTTCTTCTTAAGAAGAACAGGAAGCCTATTATTTAATATCAACTGGGCGAAAAAATATGCACAGCCTGTCGTTGACTATATGGCAGAGCGTTTTGGCTGGGATGAAGCAGCAAAACAGAAACATCAAACACAATTAGATCAACTATTCCATGAAGCAGTTGTACCACTTGATGCTGAATAAAAGAAGAGCCGATCAAAGCCGATCATGTATCGGCTTTTTTATTTGTTCAGCATTTTCTTCATCTGCCAATGATATAGCATGACATAAAGGATGATTCCATATAAAATAACAGTAGATGTATTTTATTGATGATAAGAGCTGGGAGGACGACCATGAGTTGGAAGACGAATTATGAGCGATGGATCAATGAGAAGCACCTGGATGCTGAGCTAAGGGAATGGCTGGAGGCACATCAAGATGATCAACAAGCACTTGAAGACTGTTTCTACAAAAACCTTGAGTTCGGCACTGGAGGAATGCGCGGGGAGATTGGTGCCGGCACGAACCGAATGAATGTGTACACGGTTCGTAAAGCATCTGCAGGCCTTGCTGCGTATATTGCGAAACATGGAGAGGATGCAAAAACAAGAGGCGTCGCCATTGCATATGATTCACGCCATAAATCGCCTGAATTTGCAATGGAAGCAGCCAAAACACTTGCTTCACAGGGCATTCAAACGTACGTATTTAATGAACTGCGTCCAACACCAGAGCTCTCCTTTGCTGTTCGAGAGCTGAATGCATTTGCTGGGATTGTCGTAACAGCAAGTCATAACCCACCAGAATATAATGGCTATAAAGTATATGGAGAAGACGGCGGGCAGCTGCCTCCACTTCAAGCAGATCAAGTCATTCAAGAAGTAGATGCAATAGAAAATGAATTGTCGATTTCAGTTGATTCAGAAGAAATGTTAAAACAACAAGGGCTGATCAACATGATCGGAGCAGAAATCGATCATGCTTATATTGAAAAATTAAAAACCATCAGTGTGCACCCTGAGCTGGCAGGTGAGGTCGATGTCAAAGTCGTTTTTACCCCGCTTCATGGTACGGCCAACCAGCCTGTCCGAAAAGGGCTTCAGGCTCTAGGCTATCAGCATGTGACTGTTGTGCCTGAACAGGAAAAACCAGATCCGCAATTTTCAACAGTGACATCGCCAAATCCAGAGGAGCATGCAGCATTTGAGTATGCCATCAAGCTTGGCGAAAAGCAAAATGCTGATATCCTCATTGCAACAGACCCAGATGCGGATAGGTTAGGTATTGCGGTCAGAGATCATAATGGAGAGTTTACCGTCTTAACAGGCAACCAAACAGGAGCCCTGCTGCTCCATTATTTATTGTCTGAAAAACAAAAGCTTGGTCAGCTGCCGCCTCGTCCCGTTGTGATGAAAACCATTGTCACAAGTGAGCTTGGGCGTGCTGTTGCTTCAGCATTTGGTGCCCATACGATTGACACGCTTACTGGTTTTAAATTTATCGGAGAAAAAATCAAGCAATTCGAAGAGAGCGGAGAATACACGTTTCAATTCGGGTACGAAGAAAGCTATGGCTATTTGATCGGTGACTTTGCCCGAGATAAAGATGCGGTGCAGGCTGCGCTGTTAGCTGTCGAAGTCGCTGCTTTCTATAAAAAACAAGGCAAGTCCTTGTACGACGCGCTTGTCGATATGTTCAAGGAGTTTGGATTTTACCGGGAAGGGTTAAAGTCGTTAACCTTAAAAGGAAAAGAAGGAGCAGAGCAAATTTCAGCGATCCTTCATACCTTTAGAACAAATCCGCCAGCAGCCATCGCGGGTCAGCGCATCACTGTCATCGAGGATTACCAATCAAGTCAAAGACACCTCGTTGCCGAAAAGAAAGAAGAAACCATTCACCTGCCCGCTTCAAACGTGCTGAAATATTTCCTTGAGGATGGCTCGTGGTTCTGCTTAAGACCTTCCGGCACTGAGCCTAAAGTGAAATTTTATATTGCAGTCAAAGGTACATCTTTAACAGATAGCGAAGAAAAGCTGAAGCATCTGTCAAAAGAAGTGATGAAAGTCGTTTATGAGATTGTGGAAGAAACGGCTAAATAAACAAACAAGGCCATCGTGTGAATGCATGATGGCTTTTTCTCAGTCAAAAGGATGAGAAAAAATCATCCTTTTAGAGAAAGAGCCGGCAGAATGCTCATGGTATAATGAGCGTAATGAAAAGAGAAGGCAGCAAATGCCGGGGGTAAACAGTATGGGAGAATACCAAGAGAAGGTTGAAACATTAAAAACGTTAAAAGAAATTGCTGAAAAGCTAAATGAAGGCATGGAAATGAAAGATACGCTTCATGAAGTGCTCCATATGCTGATGGATATCACAGGCTTTCATTCAGCATGGATTTATTTTATAGAAAAAGACGGCTCGTATGAACTGATGGCAGAGGTCTCCTTACCCGAAGCGCTGGCAAAGCATCAAAAGCAGCTGATGTGTCAAAACGATTGCTATTGCATCAATCGATACACAAAGGGCTCACTGCAATCAGCCACCAACATTATTAACTGTAAACGGATCGAAACGGCGATTGAGCAAAAGCTTGGGGATACAGAAGGGATTACGCATCATGCGACCGTTCCTCTCAAAGCGTGTAAGCGTACGTTTGGGTTATTAAATGTGGCGGCAAAAGGAAAAGTCACATTTAACCAGGAAGAACTGAATTTGCTTGAAAGCATTGCGCTTCAAATTGGTACCGCCATTCAACGGATGAAGCTTGTGCAAAACGAACATCAGCATGCTCTTTTGGAAGAAAGAAACCGGCTTGCACAGGACTTACATGATTCCGTCAACCAGATGCTATTTTCAGTCAGTCTGACTGCTAAAGCTGCCCGTCAAATGACTAATGATCAGAATCTAGGGGAAATGATTGATTTTATTCAGCATTTGTCACAAGATGCACTGGTTGAAATGCGGTCACTCATTTGGCAGCTAAGACCAAGAGGACTTGAAAAAGGATTCACAACAGGGATTCAAGACTATGCAAAGCTTTTAGGATTACGCTGTACATTATCGTTATCCGGCTGTATGGAGATGGATCATTCGCAGCATGAAACGTTGTTTCGGGTATGCCAAGAAGCGCTGAATAATTGTCAAAAACATGCGGAAGTAGAGGAAGTCAAGGTCCAGCTTGAACAATCAAAAGACACGTTTGAGATGAAAATCATTGACCGCGGAAAAGGGTTTCAGTATGACGAGCAAATGAGCCTCCCTTCACTTGGTCTGAAAGGCATGTCTGACCGTATCAAAAGAGCTGGTGGAACATTTTGTATAGAGTCTGAGCTCGGTAAAGGAACCACCATTCAAGTGAAGGTGCCATTTTCTCAAGAAAGGAAGGGGTCGTCATGAGAGTCGTGATTGCAGATGATCATCATATTGTGAGAAAAGGGCTTGTGTTTTTCTTGCAGACACAGCCTGACGTCGAAATCGTTGGTGAGGCTTCTAATGGAGAAGAAGCATTAGAAGTTGTCAGACAAATGCGGCCTGACATTGTTCTAATGGATCTATCGATGCCTGTGATGAATGGTATTGAAGCCACGAAACAAATGATGCTTGAAATGCCCGATACCCGCATTGTGATTCTGACAAGCTATGCGGATAAAGATTATGTTATTCCCGCTATTCAAGCAGGGGCAAAAGCCTATCAGCTCAAGGATGTAGCGCCAGAAAAACTCCTTACGACAATGATTGACGTACAAAAGGGCACCTATCAATTAGATGCTCATATCACCAACTTTCTTGTGCAGCATTTGACCGAGCCAAAAGGGCAAAAATGGAAGTTAATGAAAGAGCTGACCAATAGAGAGCGAGATGTCTTATTCGAAATTGCAAAGGGGAAAAGCAATAAAGAAATTGCCTCATCACTGTTTATTTCTGAAAAGACTGTCAAAACACACGTATCTCATGTATTATCAAAACTAGAGCTGGCAGATCGTACACAAGCGGCTCTGTATGCAGTGGATTATCAAAAAAATCAGCCGAAAGAGCTGCTATGACAGAAGGGAATTTAGTCGTTATGCTAAAACTTTTAAGCGCACATTCAATTCAATGAATTGAATAAAAAAGAGCACAGATGTTGGTTTATTTGACGTGCCCTTTTGCGTGAAAAGAAGCATGTCCAGTCTAATTTCTAAGAATGAAACGATAAAAGGCTTGATGAGTATATGCTCATCAAGTCTTTTTTTATTTTGAGGGAGGTGATGAACCGGCTGAAAGGTGAATTTAAAAAAGGAGGGCACAAAGTGGAGACATATGAATTAGTGAATGGTTATCGCCATGATGACAAATTGAAAGAAAGCTTTAATGCGTTAGCGATCAATACATTTGATTTGGATTTTAGTGACTGGTATAAAAGAGGGTACTGGGATGAAAAATATATTCCTTATTCCTTTGTCCATCACGGGAAAGTGATCTCAAACGCTTCCGTCTACCTCATGTCACTGATCATTGATGGCCAAACGTATCGAGCTGTTCAAATTGGCACGGTGATGACGGATCAAGCCTACCGCCATAAAGGATTAGCGACAAAGTTAATGCAGCATATTATGGATACGTACGAAAATGACTATGATATGATTTTTCTTTTTGCCAATGACACTGTACTGGATTTTTATCCAAGATTCGGCTTTACCCGTTACCACGAAAGCGAATTTAGTCTAAATATCGGCAAAAGCGCCATTCAAATGAAAAAGGACATGCGCAAAAAGCAGCTGACGTTGGAACATGACTTGCCATTACTTGAACAGTTCGCAGAAAAACGTCAAACGGGCTCAATGAAATTAGATGCTGAGGACCATGGCAGCTTATTGATGTTTTATTTTACATTCGTTTGGCCGGATGCCATTTTCTATATTGAAGCGTTGGATACCATTGTCCTGATGAATGAAGAAAATGAAACCATACATGTCTTTGATATCATTTCTCTCCAGCCGCAAAATATAGAGGAAGTTGTTGCACATATTGTGAATGAAACGACGGAAAAAGTGATATTCTATTTTACACCTGATACGTCAATTGACGGCTTACATGTGGTTATGGCGCCAAATGACGAGGATGCGCTGTTTATTTATACAAAAAAAGAATGGGTAAAAGACCACTTTATGCTTCCAATCACTGCGCACTGCTAAGTGTATGTAAAAAGGCTGATAATCAGCCTTTTTCTTTATGTGTACATCGGTTGTGAATAAACTTCAGAAGCAGCAGCCTCTGAAGCATGGTCAATGTACTGCAGGAGCCCATATAAACATTTTTCAACATCAGCATCGTTCCGGTTAAATTGATACGCGTGTAAGAAATGCTCAATACGTTTCGAGAGCAAGTCATCTTGCGTACGTACCATAAGAATAAGTAAATTATCCCATTGCGAGCGATGCGTATAATAAAGTGCTTTATCATAATCCGCCACATTCATCAAACCTTCTCCTTTCCCTTGAGAAGTCCTCATTAGTTTGCTCGGAACATATCGACATTTTCAGGGGAAAAGTTGGTGTCCGCATTAATCATGTACCGGGAATTTTAGGCTGAATAAATGCTTCATGTATGAAAAAGGATCGACCAGCAAAACATAAACAAAATATACATGAAAGTGAGATCAATGATATTATGCAGCCGAAATGGTGGATGCCTTTTGCAGCAGGAATGGTTTTGTATGGCATTTTCATGATCTATCCTGCAACAAATGCAGCGATGCAGCCTGAAAATTGGGAAAGACTTGCGTACACAGCGTTGCAAGAGGAATATGAAGGCGCCGCTTTAAACGATTATCAATATATTGGGCGTACACAAGTAAATGAAGATCAGACAAAAGATGTGTTTCGTGTCACCGTGAAGGAAGGTTCAACGCTTTTTGCCGCACATGCAGAAATCTATTTTCACCCGGTGACCGGTCATTTGATTAGTATTAACGTATTCCGGCTATAAAAAAAGCACCTCTAATAAAGAGGTGCTCCAGCGTGTAGACAAACCCTCGCATTCGGTGTCAGTCCTGCATGCCGGTGCTCACGAATGTCAAATTTGCTCCGCGCCAGTACTCGTCCTTCCTAGACTGCAAAGGTTTTCTATCACGCTGAAAAGAAGACAAAGGGTTAAAATAAAGATCATTTTAACCCTTTGTCAACAATATCAGCCCCACTTTATGAAGAGGGCTCATTACGGATCAATTATTTCATGCTTCCTTGAAGGTATGAGCGAATATCCACACCAAGTGAATCGGCTAATCGTTGTCCGTAGTCTTCATCTGCACGATAGAAGTTGCAGATCGCAAGTAATTTTGTTTTGTCATTTACATCTTTCAGGTCAGCTGTTAGGTTTTTGATCAATGCTTGCTTCTCTTCTTCAGAGTAGCTTCGATATTTTTCCCCAGCTTGTTTGAAATCGTTCGGTTTTTCAATTTTTTGTCTCACCATACGGTCACCGTGAAGAACTTGCTCACTTTCTTTGTAGTGAGGATTTTCTTTTGGCTGATCATCGTAACGGTTTGGTTCATAGTTAATATGACCGCTTGGACGAGTCGTTGTCATAAAGCCATCCTGCTGATTATTGTGTACTGGTGCATAAGGACAGTTCACCGGAATGCGCATGTAGTTTGCACCAAGACGATGACGCTGCGTATCAGGATATGAGAACAGACGGCCTTGAAGCAGTTTATCTTCAGATGCTTCGATTCCTGGAACAAGTGCACTTGGCGTGAAAGCAGATTGCTCTGTTTCAGCAAAGAAGTTCTCAGGATTGCGGTTGAGTGTCATGCGTCCTACTTTTTGAAGCGGATAATCTTCCTCGCTCCATGTCTTTGTTGGATCACATGGATCATAGTCAAGGTCATCATAATCGCTAAGCGGCATCAGCTGGACATATAAGTCCCATGCTGGGTAATGGCCATTTTCAATGCGGTCATACAAGTCTCTTGTCGCATGCTGGAAATCATTCGCTTGGATTTCTGCTGCTTCTTCCATAGATAAATTGCGAATACCTTCTGAAGGTCTCCAGTGATATTTCACATATTTTGTTTCTCCATATTTGTTGACCCATCTAAATGTATGCACACCAGAACCGCGCATTTCAGCGTAACTCGCAGGGATTCCTTCATCAGAGAAGAGCCATGTGAGCATATGAGTGGATTCAGGTGTTAAGGTCATAAAATCCCAATAACGGTCAGGATCTTGGATATTGGTTACAGGATCTGGCTTGAGAGAGTGAACCATATCAGGGAATTTCAATGCATCACGTATAAAGAAGATCGGCAAGTTGTTACCAACTAGATCATAGTTACCTTCTTCTGTGTAAAATTTGACAGCAAAGCCGCGCGGGTCGCGCAATGTTTCAGGTGAACCTTTAGGATGAATAACTGTTGAGAAGCGAACAAAAACGTCTGTCTGTTTTCCTTCTTCACTTAAGAAGGCAGCTTTCGTATGTTTCTCCATGCTGTTTTCAACTTCAAACACACCATAAGCGCCGGCGCCTCTTGCATGAACGACACGCTCTGGAATACGTTCACGATCGAAGTGTGCAAGTTTTTCAATCAAATGGTAATCATCAAGAAATGTAGGTCCGCGGTGACCAGCTGTTCTTGAGTTTTGGTTATCGCCAACAGGCACGCCTTGATTCGTTGTCAAATTTTTATGATTTGAATTTGTCATTCTTTTCTCCTCCTGTAAACAAAAAAATGATTTCTAGTAATCTATATACCCTAATTATATTAAATCAAACCTGATAGTCAATATTTATTTATAATAATTTTAAATTAATTATTATTACAAGAAGGTAAAGAAAAAGACGAAAGAATAGAATTCTTTCGCCTAAAGGAGGAGCTCTCTAAGAGCATCTTTGTTTTGAGTTAAATCTTTTAATGTGTATTGATCAAGAACGCGTAAGTAAGCAGTAAGTGCTTCATGAAGTACATGCTTTAATGAACAAATCGGAGAGATGATACAGCTGTTTTTCTTTGAATCAAAGCATTCAACCATGACTAAATCATCCTCAGTATAACGGACAACTTCTCCAATATTAATGCTTTCTGGGCTTTTCCCAAGCCTAATCCCGCCATTTCTTCCACGGATCGTTTCCACATACCCGCGTTTTCCAAGATGATAAATCACCTTTGTCAGATGATTTTTAGAAATGCCATAAACATCGGCGATCTGCTGAATATTTGACAGTTCATTGTTTTCTCTTGATGCTAAATAAATGAGTACTCTTAATGAGAAATCTGTATAATTCGTTAGTTTCATTTTGACGACCTCTAAACCTGATAGAGTTTTGTATCATCGTAACACATTTTAGACAAAAACTGTTCGAGAAAGTGTTAAATGTGACAACATTTAAAACATGTATTATAAATATTGCTTTTATAAGCTGTCATCCATTACGATAAAGATGTATTTAAAATACACCTTTTTGAAAGAAGGAATGACGATGTTATCTAAAGATCAAATGAATGCCATTAAACAATCAGCCCCTCTATTAAAAGCTGAGGGAACCAAACTTGTGACTGTTTTTTATCAAAATATGATTCGGCAGCACCCAGAACTACTCAATCAATTTAATCAAACAAACCTCATGAACGGAAGTCAGCCAGAGGCGCTTGCTGCGACACTATATCAAGCAGCACTGCACATCGATCGATTAGAAGAATTACTTCCTGCGGTCAAACAGATTGCCCATAAGCATGTCAGTGTGATGGTCAAAAAAGAGCAATATCCAATCGTCGGATATCACCTCATTGAAGCGATGAAAGAAGTGTTTGGTTTAACGGAAAAAGATGACACGCTTTTAGCTTGGAAGGCCGCATATGACATTATTGCAAATATTTTTATCACGATTGAAGCAGAAATGATGGAGGAGAATGTAAAGCAAACTGGCGGATGGGCAGATGTGAAGCCGTTTGTGATTAAGAAAAAGGTACAGGAATCTTCATCGCTGATCTCCTTTTACTTAGTACCAGAAGATGAATCAGAGCTGCCAATGTATGAAGCAGGCCAATATGTTACGGTACAGGCAGATATGCCGGGTGAAGCTTATATGTGCAGCAGACAATATAGCTTATCAGATCAGCATCATCCTTCTTATTACCGCATTACAGTAAAGCGTGATGGTCATGTGTCTACATTTTTGCATGATGGAATGGAAGAAGGGGACGTTCTTCAAGTGAGTATGCCACAGGGAATGTTCTGTTTGCAAGAAGACACTAAAGAGCCTGTTTATTTTATTAGTGCTGGTTCTGGTGTCACACCAATGATCGGTTTAATGAAAACAGCAGCGCAAAACAGCCAGCCATTTACAATGATTCATGCAGATCGATTAGAGGATGTAACTGCTTTTGAAAATGAATTTGAACGAGTTCTAGCTGCAGCTTCTCATGGCCGCATCATCTTATGTAATGAACAATTTGCGCAGCCTGGTAAGGGTGAGCTTGTTGAGAAGGCAGCTTCCCGCATTGACCGCCCATTCCTTCAATCAGTGATTGGAGAAGGGAAAGGCCAATTTTATCTATGCGGTTCCCCGGTGTTTACACAGGAGATGATTCATATGCTAAAAGAGCTGGGAATTCCAGAACAGAATATTCATTTCGAGTCATTCGGCGGGCAATCCACGAAAGAAATGGAAGTCGTCTAAACGAATGGCGGAACATCATGTTTTTTTAGGTGCGCTCATATAGTAGGGATAAGTCCGATGAGGAGGGATGGTTTCCTTGAGCGTATCTGAAAAACGTCTTTTACAAAGAGCCATTGATGAAATTACAGAAATTGCAGAAGGATTTGGTCTAGATTTTTATCCGATGAGGTATGAAATCTGTCCCGCGGAAATTATTTATACGTTCGGTGCATACGGAATGCCAACACGATTCAGCCACTGGAGCTTTGGGAAGCAATTTCATAAAATGAAGCTTCATTATGATTTAGGGTTAAGCAAAATTTATGAGCTGGTCATCAATTCAAATCCTTGCTACGCCTTTCTACTTGATAACAACACGCTTGTTCAAAATAAATTAATTGTGGCTCATGTACTGGCACACTGTGATTTCTTCAAAAATAATTGCCGTTTCCAAAACACAAAACGAGACATGGTAGAAAGCATGTCAGCAGCGGCAGAGCGGATCAAAGAATATGAGCATCTTCATGGAACAAAAGAAGTGGAATCCTTTTTAGACGCCGTATTGGCTCTACAGGAGCATATTGATCCGTCTCTTGTTCGTTCAAAACTAAGCTGGAATATGGACGATGAAGAAGAATATGAAGATGATAAACCAAAACGTCAGACGCCGTATGATGATTTGTGGGGAATGGATGAGCCGAAGACGCATGAGAAAAAGAAAATCGTCAAACAATTTCCGCCAAAGCCGGAAAAAGATATTTTACTCTTTATTGAGGCGCACTCCCGGGAGCTAGAGCCGTGGCAGCGGGACGTCCTCACCATGCTGAGGGAGGAAATGCTCTATTTTTGGCCGCAGCTGGAAACAAAGGTTATGAATGAAGGCTGGGCTTCGTATTGGCATCAGCGGATTATGCGTGAGCTTGATTTAGATTCAAGTGAATCGATTGAGTTTGCCAAATTAAATGCAGGCGTGGTGCAGCCATCTAAAACAGGCATCAATCCTTACTATTTAGGTCTGAAGATTTTTGAAGATATCGAAGAGCGCTATGACAACCCATGTGAAGAATTAAAAAAAGCAGGGGTGACAGAAGGATCGGGCCGCAGCAAAATGTTTGAAGTCAGGGAAATTGAATCAGATATTTCCTTTATTCGAAATTACTTAACAAAAGACCTTGTGATGAGAGAAGATTTGTACTTGTTTCAAAAGCAGGGGAGAGACTATAAAGTCATCGATAAAGAATGGAAGGCTGTTCGTGATCAGCTAGTCAGCATGAGGGTCAATGGCGGCTTTCCTTATTTGACCGTGATGGATGGCGACTATTTGAAAAACAATGAACTCTATATAAAACATTGGTATGAAGGCATTGAACTTGATCTGAAATACTTAGAAAAAGTACTCCCTTATTTGCATCAGCTATGGGGAAGAAGTGTGCATATCGAGTCAGTTCTTGAAGGAAAAGAAGTGATGTTTTCATACGATGGAAAAGGGGTTCATAGGAAATATCTCGCATAATGATCAAAAGAAAAGATGTCCTAAAACGGACATCTTCTTTTATGTGACTGGGGCTGGGTTAAATAGGCACAGATCATTATAAATCCCCCAATGATCGGCCCATGTTTCTTTCCTGCCGCTGGCGACATCTAATATATAGTGAAATATATCTGTACCCACTTCCTCAATTGTTGCTTCTCCAGTTGCAATACGGCCTGCATCAAAATCAATAAGATCTGGCCACTGTGTCTGTAAGCTGGTTCTCGTAGACACTTTTACTACGGGTGCAGCTGCTAGACTGTATGGAGTCCCTCTGCCTGTTGTGAAAATTTGCAAATTCATGCCAGAGGCGAGCTGCAGTGTCCCGCAGACAAAATCGCTTGCCGGCGTAGCAGCAAATATTAATCCCTTGGTTGCTGCTTTCTCACCAGGCCCAATCACACCAGATATTGGACTTGTGCCAGATTTGACGATAGAGCCAAGCGCCTTTTCTACGACATTGGATAAACCGCCTTTTTTATTTCCTGGGGAAGGATTTGCACTTCTATCTGCCTGCCCTCTGTTTAAATAATTGTCGTACCAATTCATTTCCCGTATAAGTGCCTGCCTCGTTTTTTCATTAACAGCCCTTGGTGTTAATAGGTGAATGGCATCCCGCACTTCTGTCACTTCTGAAAAAAGAACGGTTGCGCCTGCTCTGACAAGAAGATCTGCTGCATATCCAACGGCAGGGTTTGCCGTTACACCTGAGAATGCATCGCTTCCTCCGCATTGTAAGCCCACCACTAAATCCGATACAGGACAAGGGACGCGCGTCCGTCCATTGAGTTTCATTAGTTTGTGCTCTGCAGCCTTCATAATGGAGGTAATCATTGAAGAAAAGCCTGATTCTTCTTGTAAGGTTAAAATATCTTGTTGCTGATCTTCTGAGACGATGCGTGAAGGTACGAGTTTTTCGCAGCCTAATCCAATGATCAGCACCTCTCCTCCAAAGTTTGGATGTGTGGCTAGGTTTTGGATGGTTCTGATGGGAATGAACGCATCTGGTGCATGAATGGCTACACCGCAGCCGTACTGATGGTGGAGGGGAATAACGTCATCGACATTTGGATATTTCGGCAGCAGCTCTTCCTTGATTTTTTTGACGGCGTAGTCAAGAACCCCCACGACACATTGCACGCTTGTTGTAATTCCGAGAATATTTTTAGTACCAACAGAATCATCTGAATTTCGGTAGCCCTCAAATTCATAGCCATCCAGCTTTTTAAGAGGAGAGCCGCTGTATGTTTTGCATGATAATTCTTCTAAAGGAGGAGGGGCTGGCATTTGAACAAGCTGCTCTTTCACCCAACCTCCTTGCAGGATGGTTTCGTTAGCGTACCCAATGATTTCACCATATCGGATAATTGGAGCATGCTGTTCTATAGTCTTAAGTGCTACTTTATGCCCTTGAGGGATTCGTTCGGTTAACGACAATCCACTCGAAAAGACAGTGCCAGCTGGTAATCCACCATCATTAACGATGATTGCCACATTGTCCTTTGGGCTTACTTGAATATATAGGGGTGCTTCCTGTGCCTTTTGATTCAAGAGATCACTCCTTCGAAAGCGTTATCATTTTAGAGGAGAGGAAGCATATCCGCTTCCACATCATGGCGTTTGATTTAACCCTTTTAAAATTTTATCACGTACAAACTTCAAATGTTCATGCATATGGAAGTGTGCTTGATATGGGTCTCTAAGTCGAAGCGCTTCATAAATTTTCCGATGATAATTAACGGTCACTTTTTTTTCTCGATAAGGAATTTGACTGTCAATCTTGGCATGTGATACTAAAAGCGCCTGAATCATACCTTCAACAACGGGATTGTTTGCACTTAAGGCAATAATCCGATGGAATTCTTTATCCGCTTCACCATAGTTGTTATCTGTACTTTTCTCAATCATTTCAATGGTTTTTTCTAATTTTTTTAATTCTTCTTCACTGATCTTCTCAGCAGCAATGGTGACAAGGCCTAGTTCTAGTACCATTCGAGCCTCTATAATGGCTGGTAAATTATCTTGAGCCAGTGCGAGCATTACAGAAAAAGGCTGGTTGCTAATTTTATCATTAAAGTATGTGCCGCCTCGAGTTTTCCTTGTGATGACACCTAATGTTTCAAGAGAACTTAAAGCCTCGCGCAGTACAGGACGGCTTACTGATAGAATTTCCATTAGTTCCATTTCTGTCGGCAGTTTGTCACCAGCTTTTAATTGCCCGCTAGACAATAAATGAACGATACGTTCAATGACTTGTTTTGCTAATGTTTTTCGATTAACAGTTTCAAATTTTAGTTCATCTATGCTTTCATTCACGAGTCATTCTCCCCCTTCAGTTGTTCAATTGTAAGACAAAATGAAGGGGAACACAATCATTTACAGTCAAACTACCGAATTAAACACGGTTTTTTCGGATCGAATGTCCAGCCATCGATGAGATATTGCATCTGAATGGCATCATTTCTTGCACCAAGCTGCATTTGTTCATATAAACGGTTGGCCTCCTCTAGCTTTTCTATATCAATTTGAATACCCAGCCCAGGTTCTTGAGGCACTTTTATACGACCTTCTTTGATTGAAAGTGGGTTCTTGGTTAATTGCTGTCCGTCTTGCCATATCCAGTGGGTATCAATGGCTGTTATATGACCTGGTGCGGCAGCGGCAACGTGTGTAAACATGGCTAGGGATATATCAAAATGATTGTTAGAGTGCGATCCCCAGGTCAAGCCGATATCATGACACGTTTGAGCTACTCTGACCGAACCTTCCATTGTCCAAAAATGTGGGTCCGCCAGTGGAATATCAACCGCATGTAATTGGATCGCATGTGACAACTGACGGAAATCAGTTGCGATCATATTCGTAGCCACTTGAATTCCTGTAGCTCGTTTGAATTCGGCCATAATTTCTCTGGATGAGAATCCGTCTTCTGCTCCACATGGATCTTCTGCATATGCAAGCAGATGTTGTTTTCCTTTGCAAAGCTGAATGGCCTCATCAAGAGACCAAGCTCCATTAGGGTCAAGTGTGATACGGGCATTTGGAAAACGTTTTGAAAGAGATTCTACAGCTTCCATCTCTTCTTCTCCAGAAAAGACGCCGCCTTTTAACTTAAAATCCTGAAATCCATAGCGTTCATAAGCCGCTTCAGCCAAACGGACAATGTCCATCGGTGTTAGTGCTTTTTGACGCCTAAGCCGGAACCAGCTGCAAGATGAATGATCTTCTTTCAAATAGGGGAGAGGGGTTTTCATCTGATCCCCTATGTAAAATAAATACCCAAGCATGTCAACTTCCTGTCTATGTTGACCGGTTCCTAATAAAGAAGAAACCGGTTCTTCTAAAAATTGACCTAATAAATCCAGCAAAGCAGCTTCTATCGCTGTAACTGCATGTATTGTTGTCCGAGAGTCAAAAGTTTGATTGCCTCTACCGCCTGTATCGAGGTCTTGAAATGTATGCTGTACCGATTGCAGGATGGCATGATGTTGCCCAATTGGTTTTTGGAGGACAAGTCTGGCGGCATTTTCAAGTGTTTGACGAATGTTTTCACCGCCGGGAACTTCGCCGACTCCTTGACGGCCACTGCTATCGGTTAAGATCACAACATTTCTTGTGAAAAAAGGTCCATGCGCTCCGCTTAGATTCAAAAGCATACTGTCATGGCCTGCAACAGGAATCACCTTCATGTCAGTAATGTAAGGGAGATTGGTTGTTCGTTCTTTTTTCACTTCTTTTAAGTGTTGATTCATATGCATCCTCCTTTATATAAAACGTTCTCAAATTGAACTTGATGGAACTGGGGCCGGTGGAGTGGAAGGGGGTTCTTTTAGCTTCACACGTTTAATGGGACCCACAAGGAATAAATAACTTAAGATCGCAATGACGGCATTACTTCCGACAAAGACGAGCGCACCACTGAAAGAGCCTGTCGCATTTACAATATATCCAATGATAATGGGGGTTGTAATAGACGCAATGTTGCCAAAGGTATTAAATAAACCGCCGCTTAAACCCGCACATTCCTTTGGAGAGGTATCTGATACAACGGCCCAGCCAAGTGCCCCAAATCCTTTTCCAAAGAAAGCAAGCGACATAATCGCAACAACAATCCAAGAAGATTCTGTATAGTTGCAGATAATCATACTGCATGAAAGAAACATACCTATAATAATCGGTGTCTTTCGTGCGAAAGTAAGCGAGTTCCCTCTTTTTAATAAAAAATCGGATAACAAGCCGCCAAGAATCCCGCCTAAAAAACCGAAGAGAGCTGGCAGGGAAGCAACAAAACCTGCTTCGAGAATGGACAATCCTTTTGCTTGAACAAGATACACGGGAAACCACGTTAAGAAAAAATAAGTGAGGGTGGTAATACAATATTGAGCAATGTAAACGCCGATTAACATCCGATTTGAAAGTAATTGTTTCACGTATGGCCATTTTGGTTCTTTGTTTTGCTGGCTCTTTTCATCGTCCATTGAGGTCAAAGCCCCGCCTTTTGAAATGTAGTCAAGCTCTGCTGCATTAATTTTCGGGTGCTGTTTTGGGTTATAGACCGTTTTTAACCAAAGAATAGACAACAAGATACCGAGAATGCCCATGACAATAAAAACAGAATGCCATCCTAAAGAATGTGTAAGCCAGCCCATTATAGGGGAGAAAATGACAAGCGCAAAATACTGAGCTGAGTTAAAGAAAGCAGAAGCTGTTCCACGTTCAGAACTAGGAAACCATGCAGCTACTACACGACTATTTCCTGGGAAAGAAGGAGCTTCAGCCAGCCCTACTAAGAATCTCAGGGCAAAAAGAAGAATAATCGCAGTACCTGCTGTAAAAAAACCTATGGCACCTTGAAGCAATGTAAACAAAGACCAAAAGAAAATGCTGCAGGCAATGACAATTTTAGAGCCAAATTTATCTAATAAATAACCGCCAGGCAGTTGGCCAATGACATATGCCCAGCCAAAAGCAGAAAAGACATAACCCATTGAAATAGAGCTAAGACCAAGATCATGCTGAACAGAATCTCCAGCAATCGATAGGGTAGCACGATCCGCATAATTGACAGAAGTGACAAGAAACAGCATGAAGACGATAAACCAGCGGACAGAGGTTTTTTTATCAGTTTGTGAAGCATGGAAGAGTTTATTTATCATAATTTCTTCTCCTTTTCTAAATAGAGAATTGAGGAGGGCAGGTGCCCTCTCAAATGCTTCAAATTTACGATTTAATGAAAACCGTTTGAATGGCTGTGAAAAATTCCTTTGCCGCTTCTCCTTGTTCACGAGAATGAGAGCTTGATTGTTTCATTCCACCAAATGGAGCCTGTAATTCTACTCCTGCACTTTCTGCATTAATTCTAATGAGCCCTGCTTGGATATTCTGAATAAAGGTCAGCATACGGCCGATGTTTTGTGTGAAAATAGAAGCGCTTAAGCCAAATACCACATCATTGGCAATGTGAAATGCTTCATTTATATCTCCCACTTTGATTAAAGCAATGACTGGCCCAAATATTTCTTCTTGAGCGATGGTCATGTCTGAGGTGACATGTTCAAAAATGGCAGGCTCTATATAATAGCCATTCTGATAATCACCATCTGTTAATGGTTCCCCGCCAAAGAGAAGGGTAGCTCCTTCTTTTTTTCCTGTTTCAATATAGGAAAGGCATTGATCAAGCTGTTGTTTGCTTGCGATTGGACCCATCCATACGTCTTTTTTTAAACTGTCCCCAATAGTGATTTCCTGCGTCTTTTGAAGCAGCTTTTCTTTAAAGGCATCATAGATGTCTTCTTGGACAATGACTCGGCTCGTTGCTGTACATTTTTGTCCTGTTGACCGGAAAGCTCCTGTAATGGTGGCTTCCACCGCAAGATTAAGATCCGCATCATTGGCTACAATAACGGGGTTTTTCCCGCCCATTTCAAGCTGATACTTGATGCCTCGTTCAAAGGCTTTTTGACCGATAGCTTTACCAGTTGCATTGGATCCAGTAAATGTAATCCCTTGGATATTTGGATGTTCAATCATTCCTTGACCTACAACAGCTCCCGACCCTGTTACCATATTGACTACTCCCTTTGGGAGGTGAGCATCTGCAAAGCAGGCCATGATTTTTGCGCAAGTAGCCGCAGTTTCTGTCGCAGGTTTAATGACGACCGTGTTGCCATAAATGAGTGCAGGTGCCATTTTCCAAATAGGGATGGCAATAGGGAAATTCCAAGGAGAGATGACGCCTACAACACCTAATGGAACCCTTTTAGTGAACATGAGTGCTTCTCGATCAGTAGAAGGAATGACATCTCCTTCTTTTCGCATCCCTTCGCCGGCATAGTAACGCAGGATGGCCACACCGCGTGCCGCTTCTCCTTTTGCCTCCAGAAGTGTTTTACCCATTTCTTTTACAGCAGTGACTGCAATGTCATCGAGACGTTCCTCTAGCAAATCAGCTGCTCTATAAAGATATTGTCCTCGTTCTGCACCTGATAAATCTCGCCACGCTGTCTTTGCTTCATGTGCTGCAGTGATGGCTGCGTTCACATCTTCAAGGCTTGAGCGCTGTACATATCCAACGGCCTCTTCTTTGTCGGCAGGATTCTGGATGGGGATCACTTCTCCTGTCGAAGCCTTTACCCATTCACCATTGACATAATTGAAGTACGTTTTTTGTTTCACTGAAATGGACATAATATGATCTCCTTTCTATTGTTAATTCACAGCCGCTTTTTTAGGAAAGCGTTCCATTGCGTGCTGCAAAATGCTCTCTAGTTCTTGATAGTGTTCTTTCTCTACAGGGACAACAGGTGGTCTTGCTGAATTGCGGACAGCATGCCCCATGATGTTCATGCCAGCTTTAATTAATGAGACAGCATAACCCTTTCTCTGTTGACGAATCCGGTTAATCGGTAAAATTACACTTGTGTATATGTCCTTGACCATTTCCTGATCACCAGTCTTCAGTGCGTGATAAAACATTCTTGAGATGTGAGGGATATAGTTTGAAATGGCGGAGGAATAGGAATGAAAACCAATCGGTAAGTAAGCCGGCATTGTGACCTCTGCCATAGGCAATCCATTTAGATAGCTGAGCCTGTCGCCTATCGTATAGGAAAGGTTCACGTTTAAATCCATATCACCGACCCCATCTTTTACACCAACAAGCTGTTCAAAAGTAGTGAGCCGTTTGATTTGCTGCACTGAGAGAACAGCATTATCTCGTTGATACAAGATGGCATTTAAGTTTGTACTTTCCATAATGGTTTTGGCGTATTCATATAGTCCTTCTTGTTCTCCATGAATTAAATAGGGAGGGAGTAATAAGTAACCATCAACGCCTTTTTCCTCGGAAATTCTCGCCCATTCCAGGGCAGTATTTAAATTTCCGCCAACTCCTGAATAAACAGGGACTTTACCACCGGCAGCTGCCAGTGCCACATCAATCATTTGCTCGTATTCTTTTTGACTAATAGACTGGAATTCTCCCGACCCACAAGCAATAAAAATGGCATCAAGCCCTTCGTCTAGTAAGAATTGAATGTTTTGAAATAGTGCTTCCTCGGAGAGCTGTCCATTTGCTTGAAAAGGGGCAATAGGAAACCCTAATATGCCTTCTGGTGCTTTTCTATCTTGAATCATGGTTAAAAACCTCCTGTGAAGTGAATTGTTAAAAAGAAAGGTAAGCGCTACCAAAAACTCTTTTGTTTTATTGTAAGACAAATGAACAATTTGTCAATATCTTTATTTTCAGAATTTTACCTGGAAGATTGAACAATAAAAAGAGCAGGTACTTAGTGCACCTGCTCTTACAAAGATTTTTGTCTTATTGATGATTAAGTAATTTAAAGATATGTTTGGCCTGATCTGTATTTTCCATCAGCCCTTTTAGCTTTTGGCTTGTTGGGCCATACGCAAAGAATGGAACTTCATCACCCGTATGACCTGATGTTGTCCAGCCTGTATGTGATCTCATGTTGATCACTTCTTCAATCGCATCATCAATCTTAACAGCATCCTTTGTTTCAGAAGCCTTTTGAATGGAGGCTATTTCTTCTTTTGTAAATTCAAGATCGATATATTGTTTCAACGCTGACTCAACAGGCATGCCGCTGACAATTTTGTTTGCAATAAAGTCAGGCGTCTTTTTCGCTGCTTTTACCGGTTTGTAATCCCAGCTGCCCGAGCCGTCTGCTCCGAAGGAAAGTCCGCCAGTTGAATGATCGGCAGTGGTGATGACTAACGTATTTTTATCCTTTTTTGCAAAACGAATGGCTTCTTCAAATGCTTTTTCAAAATCCTTCATTTCACTCATTGCACTGACAATATCATGATCATGTCCAGCCCAGTCAATTTGGCTGCCTTCAACCATAAGGAAAAATCCTTTTTTGTTTTTAGACAGCTGTTTAATGGCTGAGGACGTCATGTCTTGCAGGGAAGGGGTCTTTTTATCACGATCAATCGCTTTATCAAGACCACCGTCAGCAAAAATGCCTAGCACCTTTTGATTTTTGTTTTTTTGTAAGGCATCTTTATTGGTGACATAATCATATCCGGCTTGCTTGAATTCTTTTGTCAAATCACGATCCTTCCGGACAAAATCGACAAGACCTCCGCCAAGCATGACATCGACTGTATGCTGTTTTCCGATTTTTTCATCGAAGAAATCATCAGCGATGGCAGCTGTATTTTTTCTCGATACATCGTGAGCCGCATACGCAGCAGGGGTGGCATTTGTTAATTCAGATGTCACGACAAGTCCCGTAGATTTTCCCTTCCGTTTTGCTTCTTCTAGAACTGTTTTTAATTTTTTGCCGTTTTTATTTACACCGATCGCATTGTTGTAAGTCTTTTTACCAGTTGCCATTGCTGAGCCAGCTGCGGCAGAATCGGTGATATTGCTTTTAGAGTCGTTAGGGTATGTTTTGTGCATGCCAGTGAGGTAAGGGTCAAACGCTGTTTGTTTTGAAAGGTCTCCGTTGTGTTTAAATGAACGGTAAGTTGAAAGATAAGGAGTTCCCATGCCATCCCCGATCAGCACGATCACATTTTGCACGTCATTTTTTGGCTTCTTTTTAGCCTCTGCTTTGTCAGCCTGTCCAAATTCAATCCCTGAAAAAATGCCAATCGATAGCACAGATGCTGCCGCTACTGCAGCGATTTTCGTTTTCGAGCTTTTCAACACACTCATTCATTTTGCCTCCTCATTGTTTATGTATCGCTCTTACGTTTACAATGGTAGAGCAGAATTGTGGATTCCCATTTACAGGATCGTAAAGTTCACTTTAAAATTGTAAAGGTCCACTTTACATAGAATGGACCAAAAAGAGAAATGAATGTATCATTTATCCATGACAAGATGCGTTTATTTTGTCATGATTGTGTAATGAAAATGAAATATAAAGAACCCTAAAAAAAAATAAATTTTGCCGAATTAATAAGCATAATGTCGTAGGAAGTCAAGACTATTTCTTCTGGTATTTGATCCTTATAATAGTAAGTAGATAAAATTCGGATCACGATAGATACATACAGGAGGAACAAATGAAAAAACAATTGATCACAGCTGCAAGTGCAGTTCTACTTGGGACGACATTATTTGCCGGAGCTGCCTCAGCACAATCAGTAAAAGTTCAAAAAGGTGACTCTCTTTCTGTTCTAGCGAAAAAATACAAAACAAGTGTGAGCAAGATTAAATCAGACAATAAGCTAAAATCTAACACGATTTATGTTGGACAAACTTTAAAAGTAAATGGTACTTCCTCAAAAAAAACTACGAAAACATCAAAAACAACAACAAAAGTAAAAGCGGCGTCAGCGACAGCTACTCATAAAGTTGTGAAAGGTGATACATTATCTAAAATCGGCAAAAAGTACGGCATGACTGTAAAAGAGCTGAAATCGTTAAATAAACTCAAAACAAACCTTATCAAAATTGGGCAAAAGCTAAAGGTCAAAAAGACATCTAAAAAAGTGAAGACAACACCTGTTAAAGAAAAAACAGTTTCTGCTTCTTCTTTAAACACGTCTAAGCTTGTAGCAGATGCTAAAGCGCACAATGGCACACCATATAGATGGGGTGGAACGACACCAAAGGGTTTTGATTGCAGCGGGTTTATGTGGTATATCATTAACAAACAAAAAAAGATTTCAAGACAAACAACTGAAGGTTTCTGGGGATCAATGAAAAGCGTATCAACACCAAAGGTTGGCGATTTTGTGTTCTTTACAACATATAAATCGGGTCCATCTCACATGGGTGTCTACATTGGGAACAACAAGTTTATTCATGCTGCTTCTGATGGTGTGACGATCAGTAATATGAATTCAAGCTACTGGAAGCCGATTTACCTTGGAGCGAAAACATTTGTGAACTAATTTATTCTAAGAGACTGCTTATGAAGCAGTCTCAGATTGTAGAGAAACTCATGTTTTTCTACAATCTTTTTTATTTTCATCGTAATTATGATGGATGGGATTTAATGAAAAAGGCCTCCCACACACCTAGCCTAGCTTCGCTAGGTGTGTGGCAATCTTCTTCATGTTCTGGCACGCAGCTGTGAGGAGAACTTGCTCACTCACGTTTTGTTTTCCCCTCAACCGACAGTAGCGAAGCCCGTGCAGTTGTTTTGAATCTGCAAAGCTTCGCTCTATTTTTTCTTTTCTTTTTTTATATAGCTCTTTTCCAGAGGCAGACAGACGATTTTGTCTGATCTTTTCTTTGTGTTCCTCCCATACATGTCTTGAGATCACTTTTTGATGATTTTTCGATCTTGTACAGCTCTCAAGGAAAGGACACGATACGCATTTTTTAGGGTCTGATTTGTAGAACCTATAACCTTTTCGATCAGTTGTCGTATATAATAGCTTCTCGCCATTTGGGCATATGTAGTGATCAGATTCAGAATCATACTGAAATTTCCACTTCTCAAATAATCCTCTTGTTGGATGAAAGCGTCTATGTGCGATGACACCAAAAATATGGCGATCCGATAAACCTTTACAGATTGAGGTTGTCAAATAACCAGAATCAAGGGCAACAGCTTCTACTTGAAAACCAAATCGGGCGATTTGGTGATCCAATCGATCAAGATACGGAATAGAATCATGGATATTGCCGGGCGTGACATGGGCATCCGTGATGATATTGTACTTCATATCCGTTGTACGGTGGTCTAGGTAGAAAAAGCCTTCCGGTTTATTTTCACGATAAAGATAGCCACTCTCAGGGTCAGTCATACTTTGACGAATGTCTTTTTTCGTTTTCACCTCCTCTTTTACCTTTAAGGGCTTTTTTCCGTGTGCCACCCGATCTTCTTGGATCGCTTCTTCTAATTCATTTATATAGTTCTGGGTATCTTGTTCAATCGTTTTTCTCGTATATTTATGTTTATTGGCATTGGCTTTAAGATGAGTTGAATCAGTAAAAAGAACGCGGCCTCCTACCATATCATGATTGATGGCTTGAAGCACAATTTCATCAAAAATATCTTGAAAAATCGTTGTATCTTTAAATCGAGTACGACGATTCCAGCTAATGGTCGAGTGATGAGGAACGGGGTCATTGATGTTCAAACCTAAAAACCATCTATACGCCATGTTATAGTAAATTTCTTTTTCAAGTTGTCTTTCAGAACGGATACCGTACAGGTATCCGATAAACATCATTTTGAACAAAATAAGTGGATCAAGAGAAGGGCGACCTTTATTCTCACTATAATACGGTTTTACTTTATCTACGATAAATGAAAAATCAATGTACTGATCAATTTTACGAAGCAGGTGATCCTCTTCGACCAGTTGATCTAGCAATACAAATTCGGCTTCGTGCTGAGAAGAATTTCTAGTGTGGAACATGAGAAAAACACCTTCCTTAAGTGGGTTTTTCTCTATTATAAAATGAGGAGATGGAAAGTTTAAGGAAAAAATAAAGCTGTCGAGATTTTCTCGACAGCCTGAGACTGCTTATGAAGCAGTCTTTTTTTATTTGCGCTGTAGACTTACCGTTGGGTATATTTAAGAAAATACGAAAAAGCCAGTGCTGCTTGGCGTTAGTCAAGTAACACTGGCTATTCATCTAATGAGATTTAAAAACCTAATTGAAGATCGACATCGATCGATACGATGGTGTAGACACAAACAATAACAAAGATATTCAGTACGACACCAAGGAACCCTGGGCCCGTACGGCCTTTTTTAATGAACAGTTCAATAATGCCAAATGGAACTGCGGCCATTGCAAAAGGAAGCATCTGAAAAGAATAAAATGTCACGTTGCTGATAATGGCGAGGTTCAGCATGAGCAGGGATAATATCGCTGTACCGACGGAAATCCAGCCAAATACATTATGCTCTTTAAAAATTCTTACCAATTCCATAATTCCACCTCGCTCACTTTTGCCGTTTTAATGCGTTTTGTCTTCACAAATTTCTCGATTTCTTTCGAAGGACCTGTGATCACAGAGCCATAAATCGTGACACCATTTTGGTTGATATAGCGTATTCGGTTTGACAGATCCAGTTCAGGTCTGCCAGAGATCGTTTTTGCCCAGGTTGGGTGCTGATCGACATAAGCAAGGGCATCTTTAAATTGATCTACCTCTGTTTTTGATGTGTGCTGAAGCTCTTTTAAGAATTCAGAGTCTTTCCCAGGGAAGCCGATTGGCCGCTGATTCCCGCTTAATGAATCCTCTGTTTTAATCGCATTCCAGAGCACTTTCATATCATATTTTTTAGCAAAGGAATAAACGTCCTTTGGTGTATAAGCTTTGTCATAGGATACATACACTTCACTGACTGTTCCTTCAGGAAGCTTGTCTAAAGTAGTGAGTGTTTGTTTTTTTGATGCATCTGGCTGCGCCGAAGGATGGGTAAAGAAATCCTCCGTATCGCGTGCGCTGTCACCATAATAAGAGATGGTAGGCTGCTTTAATTTATCGAAAAACATCTCGATTTGTTCACTGCCAATGGCTTCTGTTTTATTGCCAATTTGTTTTTGCAGCTTCAATTCGGTGTTCATCCCAAAAAGCTTGACTTGGCCTTTTAAATCCTTCATATCAATCGCCACGTTTGGTTTCGTCAAAGCGACGGTGACAGCGGCTGTTTCCATGAAGTGATTCCCTTTGCTCTCTGCTCCGCCAACACCGTAGTATAGATAACTTCCTAATGTACAAAGCGGTAAAATAATGAGTGTCGATATGACAGCAAGCACGGAAATCCGTAAATAAGACTTTCTTTTTCCGTATTGTAAGATGGCTTTTTGCTTTTCAGGACTGATGGAAAAATCTGTCCAATCCGAGTCGTTCAGTTCCTGACTTAAGCGTTTTTCGTTTTCTTCAAGTTCTTCTTCAAACGCCATCATTTCTTCCTCGTTCATCTCACCATTATTATATTGTTCCCATCGCTTGTTAAACTCTTCATTCATCATTAACACCTCTGTTGTAAAGTGCTTTTAGGCGCTGCCTTGCACGAAATAAAACACTTTTAAAATTTGCTTCAGTAATATTCATGACCTTGGATGCTTCCTTGTAATTCAGTTCTTTTAAATAATACAATGTCAACGCTTCCTTGTAGTTATCTGGAAGCTGCTCTAAATACATGTTGAGGACTTCTTTTATTTCAACCTGTTCAGCAGGGCTTTGTACAGACGTTTGTAAAAGGCCGCCAATTAGATCATCCGATATGGTCACTTCTTTTTTATGTTTCCTGACATAATCAATAAAAGCATTTCGTGCCACCTGAAATAACCAAGGTTTCACTTTGCTATGGTCGTAGGAATGAATATGTATATAAGCACGCATAAAGGTTTCCTGCAATAAGTCTTCTGCCAAATGTTTGTCTTTTGTCATGGAGAGCAGAAACCTGTAAACATCGTTCATATACATTTGATAAATTTCATCGATCGTCACTGATTTTTCTCCCCTCTATGTTATACACGCATAAGAAAGGCATAAAGTTGCACGAAACTTCTCAATACCGTACATTACTCATCTCTTTCGCCGAATCAAAATCATTTCTCCTTATCATAGCGAAATTTACGCCATTTATAAAGCATTTACAATAGAACAAATCAGGAAAAAACCTTAAAAAACGACAATTTTGGACACAATTCCTCTTCTATTCTCTCCTAAAACCATGGACCTGGATACAGAAAGACCGGTGATTCTTAACGAAAAATGATGTGATGGTTTGGCTGTTTCATGAAATTTTTAGTACCAGGTAATAAAAAATTTGTTATAATAGAAACAAATCCTTCATTCTTCAAACAAAGGAAGTGCACTATGTATAAATTTTCAGGCTATACCATCAAAGTATTATTTTCTCTCCGAGGCGGAATCAAAGTATATCAAAAAGAGAATCTGCCAACGGATCGGGGGTTTGTCATTGCATGTACACATGAGGGTTTTGTGGATGTTCTTGCATTAGGCGCAGGGATTCTTCCGTTTGAGATCCACTACATGTCGAAAAAAGAATTGTTTGCAAATAAATGGATCGGTGGATTTTTAAAGAAGATTCATGCCTTTCCAGTTGATCGAGAGAATCCTGGGCCAAGCAGTATTAAAACGCCCATTAAATTATTAAAAGAGGGGAAGATCGTTGGGATTTTTCCAAGCGGAACACGTACAACAGAGGATGTACCTTTAAAAAGAGGTGCGGTCACCATTGCCCAGCTCGGTAAAGCGCCAATCGTTCCAGCAGCGTACAAAGGACCGTCCAATGCGAAAAGTCTTTTCAAAAAGGGGAAAATGCGCTTAATTATCGGTGAACCGATTGAGCAGTCAGAATTTGAGCATCTGCCGCCAAAAGAACGGTTAGGTGCCATGACGGAAGTATTAAACACGAGAATTAAAGAACTTGAAGCTCAATTAATGGAAAAGGCATAAGAAAAACGACCGCTTGCTTTGGCAAGGGTCGTTTTTTTTCTTAAGAAGCGCCTTCTTCAGCGGCTTCTGCTAATTGTTCATTTAACTTTTTGACTTCGATATATACCACATGGTGTCCATCGACTTCATTAATGATAAATTCATAGCCCTGTTCACGAATGGTGTCATTTTTCTCAACTTCATATTTCTGTGTAAGGAACCATCCGCCGATCGTATCGACCTCTTCGTTATCAAGCTGCGTACCTAAGAGCAGGTTGACTTGGTCAACTAGAACCTTTCCATCAAAGATGTAATGGTCTTCTCCAAGTTTACGAACTTCGTTGATTTCATCAATATCGAATTCATCACGAATTTCACCGACGATTTCTTCAAGAATGTCTTCTACAGTCACAAGACCTGCTGTACCGCCGTATTCATCTGATAAAATCGCCATGTGTACACGTTCACGCTGCATTTTGAGCAATAAATCATGTACAGGAACTGTTTCAATCACATGAATAATCGGGTTGACAAACTTTTCGATTGTATCACTTGTAGAACACTCACCGCTAATGCAGGCAGTGAGAACCTCTTTAATGTTCAGAACACCAATCATGTTATCTTTATCGCCATCTTCAATTGGATAACGTGTATATTTCTCTACCTTGGTCACCTTCAGCATTTCCTCAATGGTAATATCATGAGGGAAGCTGACAACTTCAGTACGAGGAATCATAATTTCTTTCGCCAGACGGTCATCAAATTCAAAAATTTTATTTACATATTTGAATTCAGACTGGTTAATTTCGCCGCTTTTATAGCTCTCTGATAAAATAATCCGCAATTCTTCTTCAGAGTGCGCCATGTCATGCTCAGAAACTTGCTGAAGACCGAACGCTTTTGTTAACAAACGAGCAGATCCATTTAATACCCAGATAAACGGGAACATCACTTTGTAAAAAATCATGAGCGGTCTAGCAAAAAGAAGAGATACTTGCTCCGCCTTTTGAATGGCGAGTGTTTTTGGTGCAAGTTCTCCAACCACAACGTGTAAAAACGTCATAATACTAAACGCAATAATAAAAGTGACAATAGAACTAGCTGATTGAGGAATGGACAGCTCTACAAATAGTGGAGCAAGCATGTGCGCAATTGTTTCTTCCCCTAACCAACCAATACCAAGGGCGGTAATGGTAATACCGAGCTGACAGGCCGACAGATACTCATCAAGGTGAGTCGTGACATGCTTGACAGCAACTGCTGTTTTATTACCTTCTGCGATTAACTGATCAATTCTTGAGCTTCTTAAGCGAATGATCGCAAACTCTGATGCTACGAAAAATGCGGTTAAAGCTATAAGCAAAGCAACTATAAGTAAATTAACTATGTCCAATTAAGGCCTTCGTTCTGACTTTGAGAACGAAGGTAACACCTCCTGTTTAGTAAAAATTTTAACTTAACAGCAGTAAAAATGATTGGACAGCCGTCATCTTTTCAGGTGTAAGCTGCTCTTTTAATTTTTCTCGTTGTTCTGGCTGAAGCTGCTTACAACGTACCAAAATGCGGTCCATATGCTCGTTCATCCGATCGATATCAGAGGTTAAATGGACAAGTTCATCAGGATCTTCCTTTTGAGAAGGGAATTGTTCATCTAATCTGGATTTGATGTCAGAAAGAGCCAATCTCTGCTGTTTGCAAAGAACGATTAATTGTAATCGTTTTAAAGCATGTTCATCGTAATAACGATAATTTGAGCAAGATCTAACAGGCGCAAGCAAACCTAGATTTGTATAATAATCTACAGTTCGTTTCGTCACCTGTGCAATCTGTGCTAGTTCACCAATACGATACTTTTTCTCAGCCCCATCTGAACATCTCCTCCTAACCGTCACGTTATAGTTTATGAAAATAGTTTAATATAATTCGAGTCTGAAATACAAGTTAATTGTTCATATTTCCTGCCGATATGAACATTAGAGAGGGATTTCTCAGTCTAGATTGTCCTGTCAAATTTAACATAGTGATACAGGAATTTTCAGATTATTTATGGTAAGATAAAATGAATACCGTTTCATATATATGTAGAGAAGCGGATTTATACGTGAACCGGAGGTGGTTAAGTGGGGCCCTCAATGTAGTCTTATTTAATCAGTTAACCGTTTTGCAAAATATAACATCATCAATCAGGAGGTGACTCCTTGTTCTTCTAAGAAAGAGCAAGGTTAAATGGACGATATTGTTAATCTGAGTATAGTCGGTGTTTTGATTGCTTTAACAGCTTTCTTTGTTGCATCTGAATTTGCCATAGTAAAGGTGAGAAGTTCAAGAATTAATCAACTTGTTGCCGAAGGGTCCAAAAAGGCCATCGTGGCGAAAAAGGTGACATCAAGGCTAGATGAATATTTGTCAGCCTGTCAGCTCGGTATTACAGTGACATCCCTTGGTTTAGGGTGGATTGGTAAGCCGGCTGTAAAAGAACTTTTGGTTCGAGGTTTCGGTTTGACAAACATTCCTGATTCAGCAATCAGCCTGATCTCAGCAACACTTGCGTTCTCTATTATTACCTTTTTGCATGTAGTTGTCGGTGAGCTTGCACCAAAAACGCTTGCGATTCAAAAGGCGGAAAAAATGACGCTCTGGCTGTCAGGCCCGCTGCATGCATTTTATATCCTGATGTTCCCTTTCATTTATGTGTTAAACGGGTCAGCCCGTGTTCTAACCAAAATGATGGGCATCGATATGGGGTCTGAAAAAGAACATTCCCATTCTGAAGAGGAATTGAAGATTTTATTATCTGAGAGCTTAAAAAATGGGGAAATCAACCCATCAGAATATAATTATATGAACAAGATTTTCGACTTTGATAATCGAATTGCCAGAGAGATCATGGTACCGCGGAGAGAAATTTGTGCAATTCCAGAAGATATGCCGCTAGATGATATCCTCTCCATCATGACGCAGGAAAAGTATACACGCTTTCCCGTGTTTTCAGGGGATAAAGACCATGTCATCGGCATGCTGAACAAAAAGCAGCTCTTTGCAGATCTTGTGTATCAAGGAGAAAAAGATCAACTGAAGATTCAAGATTATATATATCCAGTGATTGAGGTCATTGACACGATTCCTATTCAGGAGCTTCTCGTCAAGATGCAGCGCGATAGAATGCATTTGGCGATTTTAACCGACGAATATGGCGGAACGTCTGGACTTGTCACAACAGAAGATATTTTAGAAGAGATTGTTGGAGATATTCGAGATGAATTCGATGAAGATGAGCAGCCGGTTATTCAAAAAAGAGCCGATCATCATTATGTTTTAGATGGCAAAGTAAGATTAGATGAAGTGCAAGATTTGATCGAAATGTCATATCATGATGAAGAAATTGATACAATAGGCGGGTTAATCTTAAAAGAGAATATTGATATCCGAGAAGGACAATCCATTTATCTTGATGATATTCGGATGAAGGTCTTGGAGATGGATGGACGCTATGTGAAAAAGATCGACCTGAAGAAAGGCGTCACATCATCAGAAAAAGGAAATGCACGCACTGGGCTTGATATAAAAGAGCCGCTGTTAGTAAATGAAATGACCTTGAGCGAAAAATAAGCTCAAGGTTTTTTTAGGTATTTAGTCTCTTTTTACGAATGTGCGTTCGGGTTATAATAAGAACAAACGTTCTATAGAGGGGGGATGGACATGCTTTGGTATGAAACAGCAAGTATCACAGAGAAAAAAATCTCAATGAAACGAATTGAGTTCCATTTAAAGAATTTCAAAAATTACCAGGCAGCGATTTTAAATATCGAAAGACAGCTTGAAAAAAGAAGTCCGCATCATCTGGATCACATGACACGGAAGAAGTTAGAAGAGCAAAAAAATCAGTATGAACTCATCGTTGCATGTATTGAAACAGCATTAAAAGAGCTGGATGAAATAGAGCAGCAGCTCATCGATTACAAATATTTTCGAGATTGGCGGATGGCCAAATGTGCGATGGAAATCGGCTACAGTGAAAAAACACTCTTTTTAATGAAGCGCCAGCTCATGGATCAACTGCTCATCAGCTTAGCCGCCATTACCAATATTTAAAAAAGGTGATGTCCTATTTGATAGAACGCAGCAAAGAGACAGAAAGACCCGATGATCGTCATCAATAAGTAGACAGCAAGTTTTCCGATTTGCCGCTGTTGCAGCATGGTCGCAGACTCTACACTAAACGTAGAGAATGTTGTAAAGCCACCGAAAAAACCTGTTCCAATGATCATAAGCAGCGGATGATTGGCAGTCACGGCACCTGTCAGTATACCTAAACCGGCAGCACCTAATAAGTTGATGAGAATAATACTATACGGGAAACGAGCATGAGACTTGGTTTTCTGTATTAATTGGCTAATGAAAAAACGAAGGGCGCTGCCAATCCCGCCGGCAACAGCTGTATATAAAACGATCATTTATCTGCCTCCTCTCTGCTGCTTATTTTGATGAAAGAGCCGCTGAGCCATCATCAGTCCACATAAGGCAGCGGCTACTCCGGCAATGACTGAGAGCAGGATGTAGATCACACTTGAGGTGAATTGCCCAGTCTGTAATAAAAGAACCGTTTCTTTAGAAAAAGTGGACATTGTCGTAAAACCTCCGCAAAATCCTGTTCCGATCAAAGCGGCAAGATATTTTTTTCCCTTCTGGAACATAAAATATCCTGTTGAAAAACCAAGAAGCAGACTGCCTGTTACGTTTTCGATTAGCGTTGCATAAGGGAATGTTTGGCTGACAATCGATTGGCTTAGTTCATATCTGCAAAGTGTCCCAAGCAGTCCGCCTATAAATACAGCAAGATACGCTTTCATTTACATCATTTCTCCTTTAGAAAAAATGGCGGGTGATCCGTCACCACTCCATCAACGGGATATTTTTTGATCCGATCGGCTGTTTTTTGGTCTTTCACAGTCCATATAAACACATCCATCCCGAATGAGTGGATGCGGTCTATCCACCATCTGTTGATCATCGTTTTCTTCATATTAAGACAATCAGCAAACGAGCTGTATGCAGTTAACTTTCTTTTCGCCAGTTTAAATGCAGTAGGCTTTATAATCAAAGCTGTTCGAAGAGAAGGGGCGAAAGCTTTGATTCTTTGAAGTGCATGATCATCAAAAGATTGAATCATGATATGACGAGAATAGGCAAACCGATTGATGATGTCGACAACTGCCTTTTCAATTCCTATCTGCCGTTTTGGGTGTTTGATCTCGATCAATATCCCGATCCGCTGGCTGTATCTCTCAAGAACTTCTTGTAATGTTGGAATTCGTTCATTCGTGTACTGCTGGTCAAACCAGCTTCCTGCGTCAAGTTTTTTCAGCTGATCAAGTGTATAGCTTTTGACTAAACCGTTTCCGTTCGTCGTTCGGTCAACTGTATCATCATGGATCACGACTACGTGCTGATCCAATGTGAGCTGTACATCTAATTCAATATAATCTGCACCCTGCTGAACAGCTAAATCAAACGCGGCAATTGTATTTTCTGGGGCAGCGCTTGATGATCCTCTATGCGCAATAATATACACATGCTCCAGCTCCCTGACATAAGTTCTGGTCTTATCATATCAAATGCTTTACCGTTTTTCCTTCTTTACTATATGGAGGGAAGAAGAGCTGTATGTAATGGTGAATCGCATTGCCAAGAAAGTATGATGCTTCAAATGTGAAAAGTTGCAGGAATATCCCAAGCCATGATTGAGTAAATCTGAAGTACATCAATTTTTCTTCGATCAATTTTGTCCAAATCGTCAGCGTTCGCCAAAATATTAGTGCTTTCGTCATGTTGACTGAAAATTCTGATGTTTTATAATGATGAAAAGGAGGCGAGATGATTGGGTAAAGGGAGAATTAGAGTGGAAGAACGTATTAAGGCCGAAACGGATGCTGAAATGTTTAAAGCGACTCTCCTTGATCAGGCTCAGAAGAAAAAGTAGTTTGCTGCCCGTCGATATGTCTCTAGCCAAAATTTCATAATTGAACATCATGCCTCGGGACTGGTCCCGAGGCTTTTTATATAGAGGTCAGACATTTATGAGAGGACATAAACGAAGGTTATATTATAAACTAGAGAGGATTGTTTTAAAGGAGAGAGACAAACATGTTTACACAAAAATGGATGGATACATATTTTACAGTAGATGTTGCGATCCAAATCGGTATTAGCCTTTGTATTTTATTGCTTTTTTTATTGCTTCGGAAAGTATTTACGAAGTACTTATTTCATCTTCTCTTTAGGCTGACCAATCGGTCTAAAACGGAGGTCATTAACCAAATTGTTGTGGCTTTCGAAAAGCCAGCCAGACTGTTTTTTGTCGCACTTGGGTTATATTTTGCGTTAAGACAGGCACCATACTTTGAGCATCATATGGATGTCATCGTCAAATTATATAGATCCTCCATTATATTGATGCTGACATGGGGGCTTTGTAATTTAACCGCAGCTTCTTCTTTCTTATTTCAAAAAGTAAATTCTAAATTTGAATTGGAAATGGATGATATTTTAGCGCCGTTTTTATCAAAGGTACTTCGCTTCATTATCATTGCACTAAGTATTAGTGTCATTGCACAAGAATTTAATTATGATGTAAATGGACTTGTGGCAGGTCTTGGTCTAGGTGGTCTAGCCTTTGCGCTTGCTGCACAGGATACGGTGGCGAACTTTTTTGGAGGAATCGTCATCATTACAGAGAAGCCTTTTACAATGGGCGACTTTGTGGAGACGCCTAGTGTTCTTGGGACTGTCGAGGACATTACATTTCGAAGTACAAAGTTTAGAACACCTGCTGAAGCTGTCGTGACAGTTCCGAATTCTACGCTTTCAAAGGAACCTATCACGAACTGGACGAGAATGAATAAACGCCAAATTACGTTTTCCGTACGTGTATCCTATAATACACCAAAGGAAAATCTTGACCGATGCATCAAACGTCTCAAACAAATGCTTTATGAACATGATGGGGTGCACAAGGAGACGATCATGGTAAATCTCGATGTACTGGCGGACAGTTATTTGAATTTATTTTTCAACTTTTACACAAACACGACGGCCTGGGCTGAAAACCTTGATATTAAACAGGACATTAACTACCGTATCATGGATATCTTCCATCAAGAAGGTGTAGAATTTGCCTTCCCTGGACAGACCATTTATATGAAACAAAAAGGCGAAAAACAGCTGGGTGAATAAAGGAGGAATGGTGAGTGGATCAAACAAAGGTGGCAGCGCTAAGAGAGAAATTAATGCAGGCTTCACATATTATGGTACTTTCAGGTGCGGGTATGAGCACAGAATCGGGTATCCCCGATTTTAGATCAACGGGCGGCTTATGGACTGAAGACACCGCCCGCATGAAGGCGATGAGCCGGTCCTACTTTTTATCACACCCTCAGCATTTCTGGCCGAAATTCAAGGAATTGTTTCAGATGAAAATGAGCGGAGAGTACGAGCCCAATAGTGGACATACCTTTTTAGCCAGCCTTGAGAAACAAGGAAAACATGTGGATATTTTCACCCAAAATATTGATGGCCTGCATAAAAAAGCAGGAAGCCAGCATGTATATGAACTCCACGGCTCCATTCAAACAGCTACTTGCCCATCGTGCCAAGCGACATATGAACTGCCTTATTTATTACAAGAAGAAGTGCCTGTATGTCTAAAGGTTTCCTCAGACGGACGGACATGTGGGCGTGTGCTGAAAACAGATGTTGTCCTTTTTGGAGACAGGGTTAAACATTTTGATCAAGTAGAGAAATCACTTCAGCGAGCGGACCTTCTGCTCGTCATGGGGACTTCCCTAGAAGTGGCGCCAGCAAGATATATTCCAGAAGATGCCGCTCAAAATCCTTCCATCTTCAAGGTGATGATGAATTTGAGTGAAACAGAATACGATCCACTGTTTGATCTTGTCTTTCATGAGCGAATTGGCGATCTCGTGAAAGCTTTATAAATCATCAAAGACCCCGCATCCAAAAAAGGTGCGGGGTCTTTCTTTATTGTTGCAGCGGCTTCATCGATTCATCAAGGACTTCAAATGTATAGCCCTTCGCTTTTAGCTGTGTGATTAAACTGTTTAAGTATTTTGCTGTCGCTGGCTGATCGTGCATTAAGATGATTTTTGGTTCTTTTGGATGTTTTGTCTCAAGCACTTGCAGCTGATTTAATACCTCTGGTACATATTTTGAGCTTTTATATTTCCAGTCAAGACTGTCAATTGTCCAATCCCAGTATACAAAGCCTTTTTGTTTTAAACGTGCCTTTTGCTGATCCGTTAAATTTGGGGCGCTGCCATAAGGTGTTCTCACAAGATGTGTATACTCACCTGTGACAGAAGCCAAAATGCGCTGATCTTCCTTCATCTCATTGACGGGAGAATCACTTTTTTGATAAAAGCGTTTCACATCATGTGTGATACCATGAAGCCCTAACTGATGACCTTCTTGATGAAGTCTTTTCACAGCTGCCGGGTGTTCCTTAATCTGCGGCCCAAGCATAAAGAATGTGGCCTTTACTTGATGCGCTTTGAGCACATCTAAAAGCTGATTTGATGTCGCTGACGGACCATCATCAAAGGTTAAAAAGATCGTTTGATCCGTTACATGTTTGTTTGGGTTGATCTTAAAATGTGCATCTAATGTTTTCGTAGAATCATCTTTTGCTTTCAGACTTGTGCTTGTGTTTCGGAATTGACTGCTCGCAGACATTTTAGCCGGCTGATCTGCTGCCTGCATATTGGTTTTAGATATATCCCATATAAAAAAGAGGATCAGTGACAGAATCACTAAACCAATCGCTTTTGAGAGCAGCATCGTGTTTGAAGGTGTCTGTTTTTTCGTAACCCGTTGCATTACAATCGCTCCAATAAATCAAAAATTTGTGTCGAATCATGTAGTAGATTCTGTCTTTTTTCGCTGTTTTTTGTCGTGCTCATATGGATTAAGTATACAGGAAAAAAGAGCCTATGAATATAGAAGATGCTAAAAAATTGGAATCTTTTTGGTTATGAGTCTATGTTTGTTACAATAGAAAGTTGACCATTTATCATGATGTGAAATAATTCTGAATAATCATTGAAACGTACTCATTTATCCGCTAAGATAGCATCAGACTCAACCATTAATGCGAAGCGAAGGGGAGATTCCGTATGAAAGTATTGTATAATGGCGATTTCATTGAAAAAAAGGATGCACATGTTGATATTGAAGACAGAGGCTATCAATTTGGTGACGGCGTCTATGAGGTCATCCGTGTATACAATGGGACTTTGTTTACATTAAAAGAGCATACAGAGCGTCTGTTCAAGAGTGCAAAAGAAATCGGCATTCATCTTCAAGGGGCAGTATCAGATATGGAAGAAAAGTTAAAACAGCTCGTCGCCCACAACCAATTAACAGATGGAGGTGTGTATATTCAAGTCACGCGGGGCGTCGCACCTCGTAAACATCAATATGGCGATTCTCTCACTCCTCAAATCACAGCATATACGTTCCAGGTGAAAAAGCCTGTTCATGAGCAGACAGCTGGTGCAAAGGCCATATTATCTGAGGACCTTCGCTGGTTAAGATGTGATATTAAAAGCTTAAATCTCTTATATAACGTCATGGAAAAGCAGAAGGCATCTGAAGCTGGTGCATTTGAAGCCATTCTCATTAGAGATGGTTTTGTGACTGAGGGAACCTCCTCGAATGTATATGCCCTCATTGATGGCGTGATTCGCACACATCCAGCAAACAATCTTATTCTAAACGGTATTACCCGTAGAAAGCTTCTTGAGGTATGTGAAGAAGAGGGATGCAGTGTTGAAGAAACTCGTATAAGTAAAGAAGAGCTGCTGCGCGCGCAGGAAATCTTCATCAGCTCGACGACGGCTGAAGTCATTCCGATTGTTGAAATTGATGGCCAGCCAGTAGGGGAAGGCGTTCCAGGAGAGTTGACAAAGCGTGTACAGGAAGGCTTCCAGCAAAAAATTAAACATGAAAGTGAAGCATCTATTTCTTCATAAATAAAGAGAGGCTGTAAACCAATGTTTACAGCCTTTTGTGATTCTTTTATTTTACAATAAGCACAGGTATATCTGATTTTGATGATAACTTTTCACTTACACTGCCAAAGAGCATTTTTTTCAATCTGCTTTGGTCACGTGCTCCCATGACGATGAGGTCTGCTGATATGTCTTCAGCATATTCGATAATCGCTTCCGCTGGTTCCCCCTCAACAATTTCAATGGCAGCTTCAAACTGCTCCTCATTTAAAAGCATTCTTGCTTCTGCAACGACCTCTTCTGTATGATCTTCAAAAATCAAGGGACTTTGCTGTTCATCATGAGGTACATACACAGGGGGTGTTTGAAGGTCTGCCATGCCGCCGCCGATATAAGCTCCGCCAGTCATTGGGCGTGGTGCATCAAACACCTGTCTGCTTGATTTGCCATCATGTGCATAGGCAACAGTCAGCTTGGCATTCAAGGTTTTGGCTAGAGCGATTGCCTTTTTTAATGCTTTCTTACTGTCTTCATGTCCATCAAACGCAACGACCATCCGATCAGCTTGAAACAATGTCCTCATTCCTTTCAAAAGGAGTCTTTACACTCATGGTATACCCGTTATCTGAAAAAGATACACATGAAGGCGGTGAACTTTTTGTTAGAAAATTTCATTTATTGAAAAATATTTATTGACAAAATGGTGACAGCCGCTATAAGATAAAAAAAGATTCAAGAGCCAAAAGGAGGAAATGTCATGTGCAACATTGGAAGAATGAAATCAAACTGCATGAATGGGTTGATTCACGTGACAATTACACCTTCATTGGTCATTGAAAAGGGACTCGTATGTTCCAATTGATCGGATGAATCAAGGCGTATGTTGCGTATTTGTCAACATGCGCCTTTTTACATGACTAAAAGAGGCGTACCAGACAGCTGGTTGCCTCTTTTTTTGTTGTATTCATTTCGCATTTCGAAATAAAGGGATGGAGATCAACAAGTAAATGAAGAGGAGTGAAAGCATGTGAACATGCCAAAAGCAAGACAAATGACAAAAACCAAAAAAACGAAACAAGGTGACAGCCAGGAAAATCTAGAAAGCGGCTAGCTTTAAAAGGAGAGACAAACATGTTTTCAGTATTTGCGAAATTAGGCTGGTTCTTCAAACAAGAGTGGAGGCGTTATACGATCGCCATTACGCTTCTGCTCATTGTGAATGTGCTTGAAATGCTGCCGCCAAGATATCTTGGGCAGGCAGTTGATGACATTCGTTCTGGTCAATTTACAACATCCAGTATTGTGTTTTATGTAACCATTTTTTGCTTGCTAGGTGTCGTCGTCTATACGCTGACATATTTTTGGATGTATCAGTTATTTGGCGGCGCAAATGTCATGGAGCGTGTGATGCGCGGGAAGCTCATGCGTCACTTACTTAAGATGACACCCACCTTTTATGAAAAGAAAAAAACCGGTAATTTAATGGCATTAGGTACAAACGATTTAAATGCTGTGGCTTTAACGACAGGTTTTGGCGTTCTGACATTGGTTGATTCCACTGCTTATATGCTGATGATCTTCTTTACGATGGGGCTGACGATTAGCTGGAAATTAACCTTAATGGCGATCATCCCTATGCCGCTGATGGCGCTCTTGATTGCGTATTATGGCAGCAAGATTCATGATCGCTTTACAGTTGCTCAAGATGCATTTGGTGATATGAACGATCGCGTCCTTGAATCAGTCGCAGGTGTCCGGGTTATTCGGTCTTTTGTACAGGAGAAACAAGATGTCGAACGCTTTCGCCAAATGACAGATGATGTATTTCAAAAAAATATGAGAGTGGCGATCATTGATTCATTGTTTGAGCCGACAGTGAAATTACTTGTCGGTGTCAGCTACTTAATTGGAATCGGCTACGGAGCCTATCTTGTGTTCCAAAGTGATTTAACCGTTGGTGAGCTTGTCGCATTTAACGTCTATCTTGGAATGATGATCTGGCCAATGTTTGCGATAGGCGAATTGATTAATATTATGCAAAGGGGAAATGCGTCGTTAGACCGGTTGAATCATACACTCAGCTACAAGCCGGATGTCACAGACGCTTCTCAGCCAAAAACGTTACAAGAGCCTGGCGATATTCAGTTTGATCACGTGACATTCAGGTATCCAACTTCCCCTAAAGATAATTTAATTGATGTGTCCTTTACGGTTCGAAAAGGGCAGACAATCGGAATTACAGGCAAAACAGGAAGCGGTAAAACGACTATCGTAAAACAGCTTCTGCGCCAGTATCCAACAGGTGATGGTCAAATCCTGCTATCAGGAGTCCCAATCCAAGAGATCGAATTAGATCAGCTATTTCGATGGATCGGATACGTACCGCAGGATCATATCCTTTTTTCAAAAAGTGTAGAAGAGAATATGCGCTTTGGTCATCGGGACGCAAAACAAAATGAATTAGCACAAGCGATCAAAGATGCTTACTTTGAAAAAGATTTACGTCTTTTGCCAGAGGGTCTCGAAACCATGGTGGGGGAAAAAGGTGTGGCACTGTCAGGTGGACAAAAGCAGCGAATTTCCATTGCACGCGCTTTATTAATAGACCCCGACATTTTAATATTGGATGACTCGCTTTCTGCGGTAGATGCAAAAACAGAAACCGCTATTTTAGAAAATTTAAGGCAAAATCGTCATGGGAAAACGACGTTTATTACGACTCATCGTCTATCAGCTGTTGAGCATGCGGATCTCATACTTGTCATGGAAGAAGGATGCATAGTCCAAAAGGGCACCCACGAAGAGCTCATTCAGCAAGACGGGTGGTACAAAGAACAATTTTTGCGTCAGCAGCTGACAAACCAGCTGGAAGGAGGGGATGAGGCATGACAACAGGAAGAAGACTCCTTGCCTACGCACTCCTTTATAAGAAAGTACTGTCTGTTGCCTTGATCTTTCTCATCATTGCAGTAGGTGCTGAACTGACAGGACCATTTATTGGGAAGAAAATGATTGATGATCATATTTTAGGTGTAGAAAAACCGTATGTCGAAGTCAATGAAAAAACAGTCAAAACCGTTTATTACCAGGGAAATAACTATATACGAAGCGATCGATTAGACAGTGGTATGAAATCCGGAAAACAAATCAATGTGGTGCAAGTCGGATTCGGTTACTATTTTGTAAATGAGCCGATTCGTTTTGATGGAAACCGAAAGATATCCGGAGATCAGCTTACCATTGAAAATGGGAACGAGCGCGAGACATATGAAGTACAGCGTTTATCAAAAGAGGAAATTTTCTCTTTTTATGAGCCGGAAATCAGTGGTTTGGTGCAGCTTGTTCTATTTTATCTAGGGCTTCTCGTCATTGCGATTTTCTTTCAGTATGCGCAGCATTATCTGCTACAGCGGATAGCCAATCGAATTATTCAAAAAATGAGGGTTGATGTATTTGAGCATATTCAAACGCTGCCTATCCGGTATTTTGATAATTTACCGGCTGGAAAGGTCGTAGCGAGGATTACCAATGACACAGAAACCATTCGTGATTTATATGTGACAGTCCTCGCTAATTTCGTGACGAGTGCTATTTACATGATTGGAATTTATATTGCCATGTTTTTATTAAATGTGAAGCTGGCACTCATTTGTTTGGTGGCGGTACCGATTATTTTCCTATGGTCAATGACCTACAGAAAGTTTGCATCAGTGTACAACCACCGCATTCGTTCGATCATTAGTGACATCAATGCCAAGCTAAATGAAGCCATTCAAGGGATGACCATTATTCAAGCGTTTCGTCATGAAAAAGTGACGAAAGAGGAATTTGATGAGCTGAACAACAATCACTTTCGATATCAGCGAAAGATGCTGCATTTAAATTCACTTCTGTCGCATAACTTGGTTAACCTGCTTCGGAATTTAGCATATGTGGCACTCATTTGGTATTTTGGCGGTGCGTCCTTAAGTGCGACGGGCATTGTGTCAATTGGTGTGCTCTATGCGTTTGTCGATTATTTAAATCGATTATTTCAGCCGATTACAGGCATTGTGAACCAATTCTCGAGATTGGAATTAGCAAGGGTTTCATCGGAAAGGGTTTTCCGATTATTAGATGAGCCAGGAACAACAGTGGAAGAACCTGTTCAAAAGAAAATGGAGGGACACGTTCAGTTCCAAGATGTCACCTTTGCTTATAATGAAGGAAATAATGTATTAAAGAACATTACGTTCGAGGCCAAAAAAGGCCAGACGGTTGCACTTGTGGGGCATACCGGTTCTGGGAAAAGCTCGATCATGAACTTGCTGCTGCGTTTTTATGACATTCAGCAAGGAGACATTCTCATAGATGGGGAAAGCATTTATCACCAGTCACGCCAAACGTTGCGCAAACAAATGGGCATTGTGCTTCAAGACCCGTATTTATTTTCCGGAACGATTGCATCCAATGTCAGTTTAGGAAATGAAGACATTAAAAGAGAAACGATTGAATCATCATTAAAGCAAGTAGGCGCAGTAGAGTTATTGAAGCACCTGCCAGAAGGATTTGATGAACCAGTCGTTGAAAAGGGAAGTACTCTTTCCTCAGGGGAACGTCAGTTAATCTCATTTGCCCGTGCATTAGCGTACGATCCAGCGATCTTAATTTTAGATGAAGCCACTGCAAACATTGATACAGAAACAGAAGCGATCATTCAGCGGGCGCTTGATGTCGTCAAAGAAGGACGAACGACTTTTGTCATTGCTCACCGATTATCCACCATTAAAAAAGCCGATATGATTTTGGTATTAGAAAAAGGTGAAATTGTCGAGCGAGGCAGTCATGATCAACTCATGCAGCAAGAAGGGCTGTATGCGCAAATGTACGAACTGCAAAAGGGTGCTGTTGCAAACAGCTGATGAATAACAAAAAAGAGCCTATTCACTTTGAATGAGGCTCTTTTTATTTGCATAAAAAGTCGAGGATTCGTTTTTGACCTCGACCTTTACTAGTTATATCGTTTACACGAGCTGCATCATCAGTAGGCAATGCCGACGCGTTGATGTACAAATTCCTTCGAATTTAACTGCTGATATAAAAAGTGTGCGGTATCTTCAACTGAAATTTTCTTTCCATCTATAGGGAGAAAATCTTTTTCATAGCGATATGACCGTGTCACATCTCCATCTGGTAAATAGGTTGGACAAATAATGGTCCAATCTAGATCAGTCGATTGAAGGATTTCAAACGCTTTGGCATGCTCTTTAGCTGCTCGGGAAGTAGTCCGCCTTGATTCATTTGTTTCAAAACGGTAAAGTTCCGGCTGCTGCCTTGCCTTTAAAATACCTGCCGTACCAATTGTAATAATTCTTGAAGTATTTGATTGCTTCATGGCTTGTACGATATGCTCCATTGAAACAGATAATGTATCATCACCATCTGTTGATAGACAGCTCACAACAATATCTGCTCCTTTGATCGTCTCAAGCACATCTTCTCGATTTCTTGAATTGCCGGTGACTTGAAACATACCCGCAAGCATTTCTTCTCGGTTTGTCCGAATCAATGAACGAACTATGTAACGATCATCTACTTGAACGAAACGAAGAAATGCTTGTCCTACACGTCCATGAGCACCGAAAAGAGCTATTTTCATCTGTTCGATCCCTCCACTACATACTATAAGTGAAAAGAACCCAAAATGGTACAACTTTTATGTGATGCTTTTTTTATAAAGGTGAAAGGACCGAATACTATGAGCATATTCATATAATAGAGAGATCCCTACAAATTGTAGAAGTTCAAAGTTCATACCGGAAATAATGTCCATGAAGATCCGCTCCTTTCTACTACATGATATGAGCTGGAAAGGAGATTGGTGAGGGATAAAAATAAAAAAAGAAGACACCTTAAGAGAGGTGCCTTCTATGATCCAAATATGAAATTAAGCTTGTGTTCCACCCATGTGTTGTTGAGCGTAAGATACAAGACGCTTAGTGATTTCTCCACCAACTGATCCGTTAGCGCGAGATGTTGTTTCTGCACCAAGGTTTACACCGAATTCAGAAGCGATTTCGTACTTCATTTGGTCGATTGCTTGCTCTGCTCCAGGAACTAGTAATTGATTTGAACTATTAGAATTTGCCATGATGTGAATCTCCTTTTTGTATATGATTTGGTTTTTGGTTGGGTTTGCTGGAATCGCACCAGCGAAATGAGCAAGTCATTTGCCACTTGGCGAAACCCAATGCAGTAACTTGCTTTGTACTAAGTATTATGGTGATTTCTGAAAAAAACATACGAGAAAAGAACATGGTAAATGTTGTTCAACATGCAAAAAAACCATCACTCAATCATGAGTGATGGTGCTGCATGTATCTCTTTATTCAGCGGAGCGAATGCGGAGCTCCGTATCCGAGTCAAAGAAGTGGGCTTTGTTCATATCGATGGCAAGAGGTATAGACTGTCCAGCCTGAACATCGGTACGAGAATCAACACGAGCAATAAACGATTGACCATCGAGAGAAGAGTAAAGCATCGTTTCTGCTCCCATTAATTCAGCAACTTCTACGTTGGCATCGATCTTTGTGCCCTCAGATGCCTCTATAAACACGGGTTCATCATGAAAATCTTCTGGTCTGATACCAAGGATGATATCTTTTCCGATATAACCTTGGCTGCGTAATATCTTCATCTTTCCTTCTGGTACACGAATATGCGTTTTTCCAACTGCAATGGCACCGTCAGAGAGCTTTCCTGTGAAAAAATTCATCGCAGGAGAGCCAATGAATCCACCTACAAATACATTCTCTGGATTTTCATATACATCCTTCGGCGCTCCAACCTGCTGAATAAAGCCATCTTTCATCACAACAAGGCGAGTAGCCATTGTCATAGCTTCAGTCTGATCATGTGTGACATAGATAAATGTCGTTTGCAGACGCTGATGAAGCTTAGATATTTCAGCACGCATCTGAACGCGAAGTTTTGCATCTAAATTAGAAAGCGGCTCATCCAAAAGAAAGACCTTTGCATCACGCACAATTGCTCTCCCAAGTGCAACACGTTGTCTTTGACCGCCAGACAGAGCTTTTGGTTTTCTGTCTAAATATTGCTCAAGCCCCAATATTTTCGCAGCATTTCGAACCCGCTCATCAATTTCTGTTTTCGGGAACTTCCGCAGCTTTAATCCAAAAGCCATATTATCGTATACATTCATGTGAGGGTACAAAGCATAGTTTTGGAAAACCATTGCGATATCCCGGTCTTTTGGTGCTACATCATTCATCCGTTTTCCGTCTAACAGAAAATCCCCTTGTGAAATCTCTTCAAGTCCTGCAATCATGCGAAGGGTTGTTGATTTTCCGCACCCAGATGGACCAACAAACACGATAAATTCTTTATCTTCTATATGTAGATTAAAGTTGTCTACTGCTGTTACCTTGTTATCATACACTTTATAAATTTGATTGAGCATCATTTCAGCCATAGATGATAACCTCCCCATCCTCTTATTGAAAACGCTTTACTTGTAAATAAAGTGTATAAAATGGGGAAGCGTCTGTAAATGGACAACGTGCACAACATCTCATTTTCACTTTTGGGCAGGATGCTCATGTCATTGATTGTTATGAAAGGTCGAGAAGATTCATCATAAAATAAACAGCAGATGCTTCTGGAAAATGCCGTATATCGATTCCTGTGCGCTCAATAAATTTATCGATTCGATATTGAAGGCTGTTTCTGTGAACATATAAAGCTTTTGCTGCCTTGGATGCATTTAAGTTACATTGCATATAGGTCATGAGGGTGCGGTAAACGTCCCGATCAAGGACCGCCTCTTTAAAAGCATCTGAAATAGCATGAGAGAGCGCGGATTCATCATAACGCATGAGTGATGGCAGACATTGATAAAATGTGGAAATCCCTGATCTAAGCTTGCCTCGCTGCACATGGTCCAAGAAAAGTTTCTGTTCATTTAACAATTTCTTTTGTAAATGTCCATTTGGCAAATGGAGCTGTCCTTGTAAAAAGACTGAGTCTGTTAAAAAGTCACTTGTAATGGCTAGAGACAAATCATTTAGCAGATCTAATTGACTATTTTCGGATGTAGCGTTTGTTTGAATCAGCATCGCTGTATCAGCGCCTGTCCAAATGAAATGAGCATGTTCGAGGCTGTGAACCACAGCCTCTTTTATTTGCTGCCTTTGTTCTGCTTGATGGGACATTTTAAAATAATATACACGGACGGGGTGCTGAACAGTTAGTGGTTTGTTATCAAAAAGATAGCTGTACCATTTTTGTTCATCCTCAGTCTGCTTTGTATGAGAAAGATCAATTGGTGTAAGGAAAGTATTGAGAAGAAGTGTTTCTCTCGCTGTAAGCTCTGATTTGTCTACTCCAAATAATTCGCCTTCGTCTGTTTGATACCAAAGAATTTGATGGTCATTTGTAGGTGAACTGATGATATGCTCTCCGTAAACAAGCTTTAATTTTTCTAACATGGCGAAGCTCCTTAAACAGTTTAATCATAGACATGGAATAGCATTAATTCGTGGATTTCTTCTTTTAAGGTTGGTTCGACTTCATGAGGTGGAAGCTGGGAGCCCCATTCAATATCACCTGTTTTGTGGTAGATGCCTTCGTAGTGCGCACCATTGTGAAAAAAGGATATTTTCCAGCCTGGCAACTGTGCTTTCTTAAAGAGAGGTTTCCATTGAAAATGAGAAATCATATCATCATTGCCTCCTTGCTTTTATTGATGAAACAATAAATAAACACGACAATACGGAAACAACCTTGAACTTGATTTTATTGTATCTCATCTGATGAAAAGAGCATAGGAAAAGCATAGATTTCATAACACCATCAATTTAAAACGAAAAACAGTTAGTAGACGTTCGTGTGGTCTGTAGTTGTTGAGGTCGTTTGTGAAAGATAAGATGCATAATCCATGATTCTTTTCCCAATCAGTCTTTCTGAGTTTCGCAATGAAACCTGCTGGAAAATCTCGCGGCCAGGGCGAGAATTGGCTTCAAACATCCAGATAGCTCCTGTCTGATCAATGCCTAAATCAAAACCGATTTCACCAATATGGCCGGACATTTTTTCATCTATCACCTGACTAAGCGTGATGGCAGTATAAGAAAGCTGCTCTAAAGTTTTCAAACGCTTCTTCTTTTCTGGAAAAACATCATAAAGTGTTTTTACTAAGCCACCATGTAAATGGTGAGTCGTTACTGTGTGATTGCCAGAGACTTTTGCTGCTGCTGCCGTGACTGTCCAATGGCCGTACTTATTTTTATTCGTATGAACTCTGAAATCCATTGGTTGATTGTCTATTTGAAGAAGTGCAATGCCTTGTTGAGCCATAAAGTCTTGAATTGCGTGATCTTTCCGGTGCTTGGTCACGAAATGCTCTATTGAGTCATATGGAACAGCGCTTCCGTGATTTGAGCATACAGTGATTCCATGAGCCGTCTTCTTTAATTGATAAATACCGTCGCCGTGACTTCCATTCGATGGTTTTAAGTATATGACCTGATGTAGATGGAGGAGTGTTTCTATTTTATTTAGAGCGTCCACCGGATCCAATTGTATGGAATGTGGAAGAAAAGGACATGTTTTTTCATCTGTTAACAGTTGTTCATGAATATCCCATTTATTAAAAAAATAAGGGTTGAACCAAGGAATATCATAGTCTTGTGTGAGTTTACGCTTTGTTTCTTGAATGAATGCCGACTGAGCAGCCTTTCTATTTGGAAGACGGTCGTAAATGACTGACGGCAGAGGCATCTGTTTTTTAACCCATGTTTGCTGTTGGTGCAACAATCCTTCTACTATTCCTTTATCCCAATCAATAGAATGTGTACCAAAAAGGTAGGCAAATCCAGCATGCTGCCTGAAAGAGTGCAGCAGTTTGATTAAAAAGTCTGATCTCGTTCCTAGTGGCTGCGCGCTTTGCCCAAAACCTGCTGTGAAAATGCCAAGCAGCGGCCCTATAAACAGTGTATGATCAACGGCGATCACATCAGCTTTTGATTGATAAGGAATTAGTAAATTTCTATATAGATTTTCTGATAATAAAATTTTATTTGGATGTTGATGATAGGAAACGGTGAAGTCATCTACTAAACGGGATCCTAAAGCAAGAGAATAGATCGCATCCTGCTGTTTAAAATGGGCGGGAAGATGAACTGTTTTTTCACTTGTGAGATGAGGGGCGATGATGAAGCGATTTTTGTTCATAAGAAACCTCCTTCGGTTGAGACGCCATCGATTGAGCATGTGCAAGAATGGTACGAATCAATTGATCTTCCTTGTCAGGATAAGCTTTTAAAAAAACGGATCGCCCTGGCTTTGATCTTATATTTGATATGAAAAGCCTACCTTCACTTGTATGGAGTAAGTCTACAGCGAATTCAAAGCAAGGGGAGAAGGTTTTATCTATATATGCTGGGAGAGATGCTTGAATGGATGCAATATCATCTAAAAGAAGCTCTTTGATGTGCGGCTGCAATGTGTTTAGATAGTGATCAAAGCCTATCATGGGAGCTGATTTTTGTGTAATGTTTAAATGACTATTTTCTGTAGGTGATTTTGTGTGAATCCCTATGCGATTCCATTGATTTTGTGAATCTTTCATAAGGAAAATCCTTATTTCATTGAATAAAAAGTCTTTTTGATCACTCGTCTGAAAAAATTGAAGGAAATATCGGCCAACGTACTTTTTACACCAGCGCTCTATATCTGATGGACGCGAAAATGTGATGACTTGCTCGGGACTTAGCTGAACAGTGAAAGTGTTGTCTTTTAAGAAAATGAAGTAAGTAGATGCTGCATGCTGTTGAGAGAGCGGCTGCATTTTACAATAACCGTCTTTTCTTACCATGTTGAGAAGGTCTGATGGCTCTTTTAATAATGAGCAGACAGGTAAATATGGCTGTAAAGAAGGGAGGAGACGGAGCTGCTCGAATAGCATCATTTTATTTGAAATACCTGTATTCAAAAAATCTGTTTTCGGATACTTTTTCAGCCATTCCATGATTGGTTTTGCTTTTTTAGATTGTGCGTCATGCTTGTAAAGGCATCGATCGTAAATCAAGTCAGGAATCTCAAATTCTGCTGCGGCAAATCCTTGACCATTCGTATAAGTTTGACCTTGTATCAAATTTGAAGCCGGCTTTAAATCAAATGGTGTAAAACGAACAACCTTTAAACCATAAGAAGGGGCAGCTTTGGCTAACCCACGAGTGAATGCCTCTTCATACTTTGAAGAAAGGGTCACAATACCTAATGTTGATGTCATTAAAAAACACCTTCTTTTCAACTTCTTTTTTTACCAGCACAAAAACACTTTTTCATGATTTTACATAAAGATTGCGCTCCTTTATCATTACGACAGATCGATTGATCATATGTCTAGCAACATGCTTCATTTGCTTGGGGACTTGACAACAACTATAATACGTATAGATTAAACCAATAAACATCGGGTGTTGTTTGAAAGGTAGATGACGACTTTGAATATATTCACAACGTTTATCTTTATGATTGTTATAGGCGCAGTCATAGGAGCAGCGACAAACCATCTTGCAATTAAAATGCTTTTTCGGCCTTATAAGCCATACTATTTATTTGGGAAACAGCTTCCATTTACACCAGGGCTCATTCCTAAAAGAAGAGATGAAGTAGCCAAGCAGGTTGGTGTCATGGTTATGGAGCATTTGCTCACGCCAGAAGGAATTCAAAAGCGATTTGAATCATCGGAGGCAAAGCAGGAGATCTTGCATACAGTCCATCGATATATTGACAAAGGCGCTGAAATGGAGATAACAGTGCTATCTTTGCTTGAAAGATTCGGCGTATCACAGGCTGACGTCAAAGCAGATGAATGGATCCATCAGTGGTCTGATCAAAAGCTCAATTCACTGCTTGAAAAATATAATGAGCAAACTTTATCTGAATTGCTTCCGCTAGATGTGGAAAACAAAATATCTTCAAAAATTCCAGATGCAGCAGATTATATTTTAAAGAGAGGGATTCATTATTTTGAAAGCGAGGAAGGTAAAGCAAGACTTGGCAATATGATTGATGATTTCTTAAAGGAACGAGGCATGCTTGGCAGTATGGTTCAAATGTTTCTAGGGAATTCAAGCTTAATTGATCGGGTACATCCTGAAATCATCAAATTTTTAAGAAACGCAGAAACAAAAAGATTTTTATCAGATTTGCTTGTTCAAGAATGGGACAAGGTGAAGCAGTTTTCTCTTCAGGAGCTAGATGAAAAATGGAATGTGAAGGAGCTTGCTTATAGTGTGAAAAAGCAATTGCTTTCACACTTCTCTACAAAGCTGATATTAGACAAGCCAGTTGGATATTATGTCAGTGCAGTAGCGCTTGATCTCAAAACACACTTTGCACCAGTGCTTGTCGACAAGGGGATTAAAGCAGCATCGAATGCTTTAGAGGGACTGCTCGCAAAGCTCAAATTTGAAGATATCATTCGTGAGCAGATTGAACATTTTCCGCTTAAAAAAATGGAGGAGCTTGTGATTAGCATTTCCAACAATGAACTTAAAATGATCACGTTTTTAGGCGGTTTTTTAGGCGGATTAATCGGCGCAATTCAAGCAATCTTTGTCACGCTATTTTAAGACAAGCTAGAGAAATTTTGATGAATTCATTGTATATATGTGAAACGAAAGCCATAGTTTGTTATAGTGGAGTGGTGTCCGCCGATCATATCGGTGATAACGGATAGAAAGGAGACATAACATGTCTGTAAATGTTTATGATGTTGCATATGACCTTGAAAAAGCTCTGCGTCATAGCGAAGAATATTCAACTTTAAAAAATCTTTATGATGAGGTAAACGCGGATGAGTCCTCTAAAAGAATGTTCGAGAACTTCCGGGACATTCAAGTAAACCTTCAACAAAAACAAATGACTGGTCAAGAGATCACACAAGAAGAAGTGGAGCAAGCTCAAAAAACAGTGGCACTTGTTCAACAGCACGATAAAATCTCTCAGTTGATGGAAGCAGAACAACGTGTGAGTGTTCTCATCGGAGAATTAAATAAAGTGATCATGAAGCCTCTTGAAGAGCTTTATGGGAATCCAGAAGAAAATTAATGAAAAGGGCGATGATATTCGCCCTTTTTTTATTTCACATGTTCCCTGTCCAACTTTTCAAAAAAAGGTTGTCGAAGCTCATAAATTCTGCGATAATACTTATATTGAAAGTGCTTTCAAATGAGCGCTCTCATGGGACAATTGGGTGCGTTTCACTTGGGATTTAAGGCGATTAGCCAAACGAGAGAGAAGCGCTTCTGGGAGAAACGCAAAGCATAAGGGGATCTGATATAAGCAATGCTTTGGTGTGTGAAAGATAAGGGGATCATGGGGAGCTTCATCACCTCATTGTGACGCATCCAAACCATACATAAAAAAAAGCCTAGGGGTAGGCTTTTTTTATTTGCAAAAGATTCATAACACAGGGCTCTTTTAACTGCATGTTCTAAAGCACCAAGCTAGGGCATATCCTCATCGTAAGTACAGTCATCAAGAAGGGGGATGCCTCAGTGTCAAAAAAACTACTTGCACTCAATATAGATGGAACGTTACTTCGTTCCAATGGAAAAATCCATTCCGCTACAAAAGAAGCTGTGGAATACGTGAAGAAAAAAGGGGTTTACGTGACGCTTGTCACCAACCGGCATTTTCGTTCCGCACAAAAAATAGCCAAGGCGTTGAAGATTCCAACGTCAACCCTTGTGACGCATAGTGGTGCATTTATCGCGAATAAACTCGATGAGCCGCTTCATGTGAAGAAACTAACGGAAGAAAAAACATTTAATCTTGTGCAAATTCTTGAAAGCTTTGATTGTAATGTTCGCTTACTGCATGAAAAATTCTCAATTGGCAACCGGAAAAAAACGCAGTCACAGCTGATGGGAAAGACTTTGATTCATCCGTCTGATCCAATTTTCTATCCTGTGCAATTTGTTGAATCGCTAAGTGATATGCTGATGGATGAACCGGTCAGTACACCAGTGATTGAAGTATATTCGGCCGCAGAGCTTCAGCCTGAAATTCACCGAACCATTCAACAAGCTTTTCCATCTGTCGATCTTATTCAGATCAGTGATGAGAAAATGAATATCGTATGCAAAGGCGTATCGAAAGAAGCGGGGCTTTCTCTTTTGACTTCAGCATTAGGTTTGACTTTAGAAGATACGGTGGTCATTGGGCAGGGGACAGATGACATCCCAATGCTCGAATTGGCTGGCTTAGGCGTTGCGATGGGAAATGCCCCTCATTCTGTTAAGCGTAAAGCCGATTGGGTGACACGTTCGCACGATGAACAGGGAGTCGCTTATATGATCAAAGAATACTTTAGAATGCAGCAAAGAGAAGGATTTTTACATCAATTCGATATTAAACGATAATATAGACGAAGGCCCTGTCAATCAAGAAATGGCAGGGCCTTCAACTGTTCCAGTCATTGCTTTTCCTACATAGATTTTGTAAAATGAAACAAGTTTGAAGATAAAGGTGATACGATGCGAATTTTAATTAAAGGGCTGTCAGATGAACGATTTCATCGCCCGCTTGTTAATATAGCCAATTTATTTGAAGAAGATAGTGAAGTGCTGTTTGATACAGGAGAATTAGAAGATGGCTTAACCATGGTGTTTAGCTGGAAAGAAGAAAATGGAACGGTGGAAGCATCTGGTCACATCGCTGGATCAGACATCACTAGTCGTTTTTCGCGAGACGTCCCAGAGGGCTTGAACGATAAGGAGCGCTGGAAGCAAATCAAAAACACAGTGCTGTCTGTTTATTTACATCTGCTTCAGGAGTACACAGGAATGACGCAAAAGTGGGGTATTCTCACAGGGATACGTCCTACAAAATTACTCCATAAGATGCTGAGAGAAGGCATGACAAAGGAAGACGCGCATGCCGCATTAAAGCGTGATTATTTGATTCATGATGAAAAAATCGATTTGATGCAGGAGATTGTCGACCGTCAGCTTCAAGCGATTCCTGACCTGTATGACCTTCAGCAGGAAGTAAGTATTTATATTGGTATTCCTTTCTGCCCAACCAAATGCGCTTATTGCACGTTTCCTGCTTATGCGATTAAAGGACAAGCTGGAAGAGTGGGAACGTTTTTGTTTGGTCTGCATTATGAGATGCAAAAAATCGGTACTTGGCTAAAAGAACATGGTATCAAAGTGACGACTGTTTATTTTGGCGGAGGTACGCCGACGAGTATCACTGCGGAAGAAATGGATTTGCTGTATGAAGAAATGTATCGCTCGTTCCCTGATGTGAAACATATACGGGAAGTGACTGTCGAAGCAGGACGTCCTGATACGATTTCACCTGATAAGCTAGAGGTGCTAAACCGATATCATATTGACCGGATTAGCATCAATCCACAATCGTATGAGAATGAAACACTGAAAGCCATTGGCCGGCACCATAGTGTAGAAGAAACGATTGAAAAGTATCACTTATCAAGACAGTATGGCATGAATAACATTAATATGGACTTAATTATTGGTTTGCCGGGAGAAGGGCTAAAGGAATTCCAGCATTCCTTGCAGCAGACTGAAGAACTTAAGCCTGAATCGTTAACTGTGCATACGCTCTCCTTTAAAAGAGCTTCTGAGATGACGCGCAATAAGGACAAATATCAAGTAGCAGACCGGGAAGAAATCACACGTATGATGGATGAAGCGGTCGCTTGGACGAAAGCACATGACTATCATCCCTATTATTTATATAGACAAAAAAACATCTTAGGGAACCTTGAAAATGTCGGGTATTCACTGGATGGACAGGAAAGTTTGTATAATATCATTATTATGGAAGAAGTGCAGACAATCATTGGGATTGGATGCGGTGCTGCTAGTAAATTCATTGATCCGCGTTCAGGAAAAATTACGCAGTATGCCAATCCAAAAGATCCAAAATCGTATAATGACCGCTATGAACACTATACCGAAGAGAAAATTGAATTTCTTGAGTCATTATTTGTTCCTCACGTTTAAACACTGCGGTGACGCAGTGTTTTTTTCATTTGTAAAAGGGTATATAAGTGATAAAAAGTTAAAGCAGGTGTACATATGATTGATGTGATCGGAATTGGGATTGGGCCCGCCAATTTAGGTTTGGCGGCTTTGTTAGAGGAGTATGAAGATGTTTCATGCTGTTTTTTTGAACAGGAGTCCGAGTTTGCCTGGCATCCTGGTATGCTGATCAAAGGAACGGATTTACAAGTCTCCTTTTTAGCTGATCTTGTGACGATGGCGAATCCAAGGAGCAGGTATACATTTTTAAATTATTTACATGAATCAAATAGACTTCACCGGTTCTATACATTTGAACAGTTTGACATTCCGCGAAGAGAATTCAATGAGTATTTATCATGGGTCGCAGGTGAATTAGATAGCTGTCAATTTGGGATGAAGGTAGAGGAAGTGACGGACTGCCAAGGTGGTTATCTTGTGAAAGTCCGGCGATTGAAGGATGGATCGCTTTCTGAGTATCGTGCAAAGCATGTCGTGCTTGGAACAGGGAGCAAACCGATGATTCCTGTCGATGTGCCTGATGCTGCACTGCCATATGTGACACATAGCAGCCGTTATTTAGACCAGCAGGAAGAACTTCATGAAGCTGAGTCGGTGACGGTGATTGGTTCTGGGCAGAGTGCAGCCGAAATCTTCTTAGACCTGCTTCAGCATCAAAAGAAAGGACAGCAGCTTTCGTGGTTTACGCGATCTAGTGAATTTAGAGAGCTGGAGACGGCAGAGCTTGGCCAGGAGCTATTTACACCGAAGTACGTCGAATATTTCCATTCGCTTCCTTATGAAGAACGAATGAACACATTGCCTAGGCTGACTGGATTAAGAAATGGTATAGATGCATCGACGCTCTCGCGTATTTATCAGGAATTGTATCATCGGTCTGTTACAGGTGAAGAGCCATCTGTGGTGATTCAGCCAATGACCGAGCTTGAAGCGATTCAGGTGGAGGAGAATCAGTCCCTGAAGCTGCACCTAAAGCAGTGGCAGCTAAAGAAAGAAAAGAGCATAACAGCTGATCGTGCCGTATTGGCTACAGGGTACACTCCGAATATCCCGGCGTGGTTTAGTGCGTATGAACCTTTGATTGAATGGGAAAGTGAAGAGCATTTTAAAGTGACAGAAGACTTCAGGCTTGTGTTCAAAGACAAGCGCCCTCATCATTTCTTTACATTCACGCATCTTGATCACTCTCATGGAACAGCGGCGACCAATTTAAAACTATCCATCTACCGCAACCAGAAAGTGATTCAAACGATTCGCGGGATGAAAGAAGCGTCAGTCAAGCAAGAAACAGCATTTCAGCAATTTGAATAAGATGAAAAAGGGCCCAAGCATAGGGCCCTTTTTCATTAGATCGTTGTTTCCTTTTTCACTTTTGGTTTTTCTGTTTTCCATTTGAAGATTTTGTTTAGGATTTGATAAATTCGCTTAGATTCCTTCGTCACAAGCGGTCCTAAAATCGCAAGGATTAAGACGTACAATGCAGCAAATGGCTTCAAGGTAGCGGCAAGTCCGCCCGCAATACCGAGCTCGGCTACAATGATTGAAAACTCTCCTCGTGATACGATGGTTAATCCAATATTAGAAGAGGCTTTATGAGAAAATCCAGCTCTTCTTCCAGCGAACATTCCAGCAGTGAAGTTCCCAATGAAGGTGAGAATCACAGCGCCGATCGCAAGCCAGAAGGCATCACCTAATGTAAATGGATCAATGCTGAGACCGAAGCTGAAGAAGAACATGGCCCCGAAGAAATCTCTAAATGGAACCACAAGATGTTCGATGCGGTCAGAGTGCTCTGTTTCTGAGAAAACAAGACCAAGTAAGAGTGCCCCAATGGCCTCTGCTACATGGATTGTCTCTGAGAAACCAGCGACAAAGAATAAAGCCGCAAAAATCACAATGATGAACACTTCGTTCGAACGGATATCGAACAACTTGTTTAATAGTTTTGGCAGCTTACGTGCGATGATAAAGAAAAGCATCATATAACCAAAAGCAATGAAAATGGATAATAAGGCACCGCTAACCGTTGTGGCATCTCCAAGGACAAGACCAGATACGACGGATAAATAAACAGCGAGGAAAATATCCTCAAACATAATGATCCCAAGAATTAACTCAGTTTCAGGGTTCGCAGTCCGTTTCAAATCAACAAGGACTTTGGCCACAATGGCACTGGATGAAATCGTGATAACCCCTGCCATAATGAGAACCTCAAGGAACCCAAACCCTGTGATAAAACCGTAAAGCAGTCCTAAGCTGAAGTTAATCAAAATATAAATAGATCCGCCGACAGCAATGGATTTGCCCGATTTAATAAGCTTTCCGACAGAGAACTCAAGTCCAAGATAGAAAAGAAGGAACAAGACGCCCATTCTGCCAAAAAACGAAATAATTTCGGTGCTTTCGATAAATTTTAGATCAATGATCCCGATGGTTGGAGCATGCGGCCCAACGATCATACCGAGGACAATGAGAAAAGGGATGATAGAGAATTTTATTTTATTGGCGATTAAGCTGGCGATGGCGATGAGAATCAGCGCCGTCCCAACTTCAAAGACTAAATGATCCATTCATCACTCTCCCCCTCTAGAAAGAAAATCACGAATCAATCGCTTTAAGTGTTTTCTTTCGCCTGAAATGACCATCGTATCATTTGCTTCAATAATCGAATCGGCACCAGGGTTCAGTAATTTTTCATTTGTATGTTTAATGATCGCAATGACGGTGACTTCATAGTTTTGCCGCACATCTAAATCACCGAGTGTATGTCCAACCGCTTTTGCGCCTTTTTCCACCTTAAACCATTCAATCATTAAGTCATTGAAGGCCATTTCAATGGTTTCAAGTGCCTGCGGTTTATACACCATGCCGCCGATAATCGCAGCGATTTGCCTTGATTCAGCATCATCGAGAGAAATGGTGGACAGCACTTCATCTGGATCATCATCGTCAAAACGATAAATCTCCCGTCTGCCATCATCATGAATCACTATCGTCATTTTTTCTCTATTTCTCGTTTCAATTTCAAATTTCTTTCCGATCCCAGGAAGATCATTTTCTTTAATATTCATTTTATCCCTCCGAATATGATAGGTTGTGTTTTTCATATAGTAATACGGATGAAATAAAATGAATCAGTAGAGGTAATTTGATTGACACATAATGGGGATCGCACACTTCATTTCCAAAAAACATAGATCAATGGATAACGCAGCTGATGGAGCAGGCTTGAGAAGAAAAATCTTTGAATCAGCCAGTGATAATCTGTTCTTTAACAGAATAGAGGAGGCATGTTTTTTTGAAAATGGAGGTGTCTTCACAGCTTGAATTTCTTCATCGTAGATGGATGGAGAAATAAGACTAGGTGCACTCGCTTCTGCCTGTGGAGCAAAAACGACATTTGAAAAAGGAGAAAACATGACGATGAAACTAACCAATATGAATATGGAACACCTTATCAATCATCCTCCCCCTTTCAAAATCATTTTCTTTCTTCATTTACTATATAAAAATATATTTCTTGTTTCAACAATTATGCTTGTTTTGGTATCAATTGATCTTGAAATTTTTTATGAAGAGGAAAAGGGATTATTCGGGTTGAAATGGAATTAAGTCATGAGTTTAAAAGAAAAGGGGGATGGATGATGACATATATCAATTGTCAGTTAGACGGGGATATTTTTGAAATCGTTTTCAACAGGCCTGATGCTTATAATTCATTTCATGTGGACATGTTTGCTGAATTCAAAGAGGCGTGTGATGCAGCGGAAGAAAGCAGTGCAAAAGTCGTTGTGATCAAGGGAGCGGGGAAAGGGTTTTCAGCAGGCGGAGATATTGGCATGATGCTTAAGCAGGAAAGTGAAGAAGATTTCCATCGTGTGATGGATTTGATCGAGGGAATTACACTTTCTCTAGCCGGTATGAAAAAAGTGACGATTGCCCTTGTCCACGGGTCAGCGGCAGGCCTTGCTTTTAGCTTTGTTTTAAGCTGTGACTACTTGTTTATGCATCAGGATGCACAGCTCGCCATGAATTTTAATGGAGTAGGGTTAATTCCAGATGGCGGAGGGCATTTTTTTCTCACAAAAAGAGTCAGTGAACAAACCGCGAAACAATTGATTTGGAGCGGACAAAAGCTGCCGGCTGAAGAAGCGTTAAAACTGCGCCTTGCAGACGGGGTGTTTCAGGATGAAGTCGATGCGTATCAAAAAGTATGTGTGAAGCCGTTTATGAACATGCCGCTTCAAGCATTTATTGAAACAAAGCTGATCTATTTTCAGCAGTCAGAACCTGAGCTGCTAGCCGTTCTTCAAAAGGAGAGGGCAGCACAGGCAAGACTGAGGCAAAGTCATGATCATAAGGAAGGCATTCAGGCCTTTTTAGAAAAAAGACGACCTGTGTTTCAGAACGTATAAACGAATGTGAGGCCGGCGAATGCCGGTTTTTTTAACGTTCAAATAAAAGAAGCTTGCCTGCATCATCAACGAGCCGGTGGGAATGCTTCGTGTATTGCTGTTCGATTAAGCGATGGCGCCCTAATTCCTTTGCCTTTTCATCACTATCCGTTGTGATTTTTTCATTTAATAAGGTCTCACCCGACCGGTCAAATACAGTTAAAAAGTATGTCTTCTCCATTCCTCATCTCCCTTTCCTCTGCTTTTCTATGTAATTAAACAATGAATAAGGCAAAACCTCTTTTTTAGCTCTTAAAACTGTGTTTTTTAGAATGAGAGCGATAGAACGTGCATTCGTAAAAATGGCATGATAAAATATGGACAATGACAGTATCGGACAAGGAGATAGACGTTTGACTAAGCTCACCTTTATTCATGCCGCAGATTTACATTTAGACAGTCCATTTGCAGGAATGTCGAATATCCCTAGCTTACCATTTAAGCGGCTCAAAGAAAGTACATTTCAAAGTGCGAAGAATATGTTTGATCTCGCCATTGCTCGAGCAGTAGACTTTGTGCTGCTGAGCGGAGATTTATTTGACGAATCCAATCGCAGTCTGAAAGCACAGCTGTTTTTAAGAAATCAGTTTCTAAGACTGCAAACTCAAGGGATTGACGTCTTTATTATTTATGGTAATCATGATCATTTAGGCGGTGAATGGACACCGATTGAGTGGCCTGAGAATGTGCACGTTTTTTCAAGCAGTACACCAAGTGAGCAATCCTACTATAGAGGGGGGCAGCTTGTTGCAAGTATTTATGGGTTTAGCTACAAAGAGCGGGCTGTCTATGAAAATATGACATCTCATTATGTCAAAACGACAGATGCTGCCTATCACATTGCGATGCTTCACGGTACATTAGCCGGACAAGAAGGGCATGATGCGTATGCACCATTTCAGCTTGAGCAGCTTCTTTCACGGGATTTCGATTATTGGGCGCTTGGACATATACATAAGAGAGCCCTTCTGCATGAAGACCCGTTGATTATTTACCCTGGTAACATGCAGGGCAGACATATTAAAGAAACAGGAGAGAAAGGCTGTTACGTTATTCAACTCTCCGAGGATTCTGAGACAGCGGAATTTATTAGCTGTGCGGATGTGATGTTTGAGACACTTGCAATAGACATGACAGAAACGGTTCATATGACGGATCTTGTGACACTTGTGGATAGCAAAATCAGTGAGCTGAAAGAGGAGGGCGTCCCTCATTTTGTGAAAATTGAATTGACGGGTGATGCTCCTCCTTACTTTGAGCGTACTCAGCTTGAGGTACTTGAGGAGCTGTTGACCGTTCTTCATGAACAGGAAGAAGATGAAGAGGTATTCGTTTGGGTGATATCGATTGACTGCCGAACAAACGAGGATGTCGTCTATCCAGAAGATTCTTTTTTGAAGGAACTCACTGCTGAAATTTCACAGTTTGAGGCATATGAAGAGCTTCTATCACCGATCAAGCGTCACCCAACCTATAGAAAGTCAGGAAAAGCTCTCACAAAAGAGGATGAAGTGGATATAAAAGAAGAAGCACAAAGGCTGCTGACAGAACAGCTAAAGCAATTATGAGAAAAGGAGAGGCACAATGAAAATACGTTCACTCCATATCGCCCATTTCGGGAAATTTTCAAATCGGACCTTTCACTTTTCTGATGACGGTTTTCAGCTAGTTTACGGCCTGAATGAATCGGGGAAAACGACATTGAAAACGTTTATTGAATCGATGTTATTTGGTTTTCCGAAAAACAAGATGTACAAGACGAAACAGGGTTCTTTTTATGGTGGTTCCCTTACTTGCCAAGATGATGAGTTAGGCGTTATTCATATTGAGAGAACGTCCGATCGCGGTGGGCAAGCACAGGTATTTTTACCGAATGGTGAAGTGAAAGACGAAGCTTTTCTACAGACACTTTTAAAGGGAACGGATCGCAGATTATATCAATCAATCTATTCATTTGATGTGTTTGGACTGCAAAATGTCCAAGCCTTAAACCAGGACCAAATAGGCGAATTTCTACTTTTCTCAAGTTTATTTGGCTCGGATGCAGCCACCAAGATGGATAGCAGGCTGCTAAAGCAGCAGGAGCAGCTGTTTAAACCAAATGGACGCAAGCCTGAATTAAACCAGCAGCTTGATCGTTTAAAAGAGCTGACAGGTCAGCTGAAACAAGCGAGATTGGTAGAAGGCAGCTATACCGAAAAGAAACGGGAGCAATCTGAATTAACAGAGACGATCGAAAAGCTTCAAAGTGAAATGAAGCAAGCTGAGGAACACATTCAGAAACTGGCTGAATCCATTCAAGTTTATCCCATGATTGAGAAAAAAGTGGAATTAAAAAAGGAATTAGCCCGCTATCCAGACCGATTCAAACGTTTTAGAGCAGAAACAGAGCATGAGCTGGATAAACTAGAATCACACCTTCACCCGAAAAAGGCTCAATTGACTGCACTGAAGCAGAAGTTAGACCATTTGCAAACCTCACTCGTACAAGTTCAACCGCTCTATGACAAGGATACCATAATGGAGATGAAACGAGTCGTAGATGAAGCAGCTGATGCTGAGCTTGTGAAAAAGCACATAGCAGAGTGTCGAGCAAACCGTGATTCATTGAAACAAAAAATAGACGAAGCGGTAGCAAAGCTAAAGTGGGAGCGCCCGATAAAGCTCGAACAAATTGACGATTCGCTTGAATTTGAGTGGGAATTAAAGGAGACTGTCACTCAATACGTTCGTCTCATGGATAGAAAAGCGCAGTTAGATGAACGATTTGATCACGCAAGACATGAGCTGGACGAAGCAGAAGCCGCTCTAAAAGGATTAAAGGAACAGCAAGTCAGACAGCACGGAGCAGAAGATGATGCGAAGGGGACAAGATCGAAAAAGAAACCGATTCATTCCCGGGCGTCGTTATTCCGAGGCTTGATCGCATTTGATGTGGTGCTTCTGCTTGTTCTATTCTTTTTAACAGAGTGGTGGATCACGCTCTTGTTTGCGGGATTTTCTGTTTTTCTCTTCTTTCTCATTTACCCATTAAGTCAAATGAGCCCTATGAAACAAAGAAGCGGCGAAGGGGCCTTTGATTCATTTCAAGTGCAGGCAGCTTCAGCTGAAACACTTATGAGGCAGAAGGAGCTTCTGTACGAAAGAATCATTCGGCAATATGAAGACTGGGAGCTAGAGCTGGAACCTGTCCAGCAGCAAGTAGAGGAAAAGAAGAGACAGCTTGGCTTGTCGTCTGAGCTTTCTTTCCTAGTAGAGGCCTTCCATATCCTAAAACAATTAAAAATGAATACAGCGGCATATGAGGAGCTTCATCGTGAAATAGGCATGCTTTCCGATCAGCAATCGATTTATGAGGGCAGGGTTTCAGCGTTAAGCAGTATCCTTCAAAAAAAGGAAGGAACCATTCAGGAGAATATCTCAGCTTTTCAAGAGATATTGAAAGATGAGGCGAGAAGAGAAAAAGAACGCCAGACATTGCACGTATCTATTCAACATGCGATCCAGCAGCTCACGACACTAGAAGGGGAAATTCAATATTACGAAAAACAAACTGGCGAGCTTTTTCGTCAAGTAGAAGCAGAGTCCAAAGAAGATTACCAAGTGCTTTCTCATCTATCTAAAGAATACCGGGAACGGCTTTCCCATTTGCAGCAGCTAAATCAAGAGCTTCATAGAAGCGGTTGTTTTGATGAGGAGGAATGGATTGTTCGCAAAGGATTACCTCTCCTTGAAGAGGAGTGTGCAGAAGCAAGGCAGCACCTTCATGACGTTCAATTGAATGCGGAGAATATGGAAAAACGTTTAGCAGAACTAGCGGTGGAAATCCGGCAAATAGAAGCTTCTGGAACGGTGTCTGATTTGACTCATCAGCTTGCCGCAGAGCAGGAGCATGCGAAGCACCTCGCAAAAAAATGGGCGGCAATTCAGCTTGTCCGCTCCGTCATACGAGAAAAATTGAATGAGCATAAAGAAACAAGGCTGCCTGCATTGCTTCAAACAGCCTCAAGTTTTATTCAACCGTTAACAAATGATCGTTATGAAGCGATTTTATTTTCACCTGAAGATGACTTGCTGATGGTGAAAAGAATGGATGGACGAATATTCCGTCCAGAGGAGCTTTCACAGGCAACGTGTGAACAGATCTATCTGGCGATTCGTTTTGCGCTCGCTTTGTCTCATCAGCAAGATTGTCAGCTTCCGTTTATGATGGATGACAGCTTCGTTCATTTCGATCACGTTCGTCTAGGAAGAGTGCTGGAGATGATGAACGAGCTCACACGTTTTGAAACACAGCTGTTTTATTTCACCTGTCATGAGCATATGAAGCAAGCAGCAGAAGATGGACAGATTACGAGTTTAGCAGTTGAATGATTGACAAATAATGACTTATGTTATACTTATATGAGCAGAAACATGGAAGGAGCTTTTATTGAATGGCTAAAGGGATCATGACCTATGATGTCGGCGAACAAGTTGACCTGCATTTATTAATTAAATCATCTACTAAAGGGATTGCGAGTAATGGCAAACCATTTTTAACGTTAATTCTTCAAGATCAAAGTGGAGATATTGAGGCGAAACTATGGGATGCAAAGCAGAATGATGAACAAACCTATGCCGCGCAAACCATTGTGAAGGTAGTAGGCGATATTCATCATTATCGCGGGAGGAATCAGCTGAAACTTAGGAATATACGCCCTGTTGCTGAAAATGAGCAAATTCGAATTGATGATTTTCTCGAAACAGCTCCTATTCCAAAACATGATATGATGGATACGATTATGCAATATATCTTTGATATGAAAAACCCTAATATACAGCGTGTTACAAGGCATTTGCTGAAAAAATATGGACAGGAATTCGCTGACTATCCAGCAGCGACAAAAAACCATCACGAATTTGTCTCTGGTCTTGCTTATCACGTGGTGTCCATGCTGCATTTGGCTAAATCAATTGTTGACCTATATCCATCATTAGATCGAGATCTTTTATATTCAGGCATCATTCTTCATGATTTAGGAAAAGTCAAAGAGCTTTCGGGCCCAGTCTCAACCACCTATACGGTGGAAGGGAATTTAATCGGTCATATTTCGATTATGGTGACAGAAATTGCGAAAGCTGCAGAAGAGCTTGGCATTGATTCAGAAGAAATTCTGATTTTACAGCACTTAGTACTGAGTCATCACGGAAAAGGAGAGTGGGGCAGCCCGAAACCACCAATGGTGAAGGAAGCCGAAATACTCCACTATATTGATAATTTAGATGCGAAGATGAATATGATGGATCGTGCGCTTGAGCATGTGAAGCCAGGAGAATATACAGAACGTATTTTTGCGCTAGAGAATCGTTCATTTTATAAACCAACCTTTCATCACGAATAACCATGTCAAAACGTCCGTTTATTGCGGGCGTTTTTTTCATAACTTGTCTTCTTTTCGCATAAGCATGTAACACAAAGGAAGAGAGAGCTGTTCTGAAAAAAGGAGGCGATGAAAAAATGTTGTTTTTTCCATGGTGGGTGTATGCATGTATCATTGGCATTATTTTCTGTGCGTATAAATTAATGACAACGGCCAAAGAGGAGCAAGAGATTGATCAATCCTTTATTGAAAAGGAAGGAGAAATTTTTATCGAGCGAATGGAACAAGAAAGAGAGCGTAGACGTCAGGATCAGCAAGTGAAAAGATCACATGATACGGCGGCACATGAAGACTCGATTGCTTAATCAGGTCATATAAAAACCCCTCTGCACGATCACGGCAGAGGTTTTTTTTGTGATTACTGGTTTTGTTGAGGTTGTTGATTTTGTGCGGGTTGTTGAGACTTTTCTTTGAATGTGTTTTCAAGTTCTTTATCTTTTACTTTCACATCGGCATCTTTCACCAATTTGTTTAAGATCGTTTGGATTTCATTTGTGTCTGCTTGTTTTTGGTTAAGCAGTTCTTTTTTCAAGTCTGCTTTCATGTCATCGTATTTACCGCGTTCTTCGGTCTTTTTAATGATATGGTAGCCGAATTGTGATTTCACTGGTTTGCTGATTTCATTCACTTTTAGTTTGAAAGCAGCTTTACTGAAGTTCTCGTCCATTTGGCCTTCTTTTGCGAACCAGCCTACATCGCCGCCTTGTGCTGCTGAAGCGGTATCAGTTGAATATTCAGACACAACGGCATCCCATTTTTCACCTTTATCTAATTTCTTTTCCACTTCGTCAGCTGTTTTCTTATCAGCTACTAAAATGTGGCTTGCGCGGATTTTCCCTTTTAGGTCATCGTAATACGCTTTTACTTCTTTATCAGTGATTTTGATGTTAGCTTTGGCAGCCTTTTGAGTCAGCAGCTCATATTTCACTTGATCTTTGATGTAATCTTTTCCGAATTCATCTTGAAGTTGTTTTAAACGATCTTCACCAAGTGTCTTTTTATATTCTTCCATTTTCTTATCAATTTCTTTATCTGATACTTTGTATTTGTCAGCAAGAACCTTTTGTTGAACAAGTAGATTTAAAGCATCTCCACCTGCTTGTTTCTTAAGAGTTGTATAAAGCTCTTCTTTTGTGACATCTCCTGATTTTGTTGTTGCGATGACATCTTTATCACCGCTACTGCATGCGCCAAGAGTTAAAACACTAACTGCTGTTACAGCTGCTAAAGCCATTTTTTTCATTCAAAAAACACTCCTAATCTTTCCAATTTATTTATCATTGCTTGTATCATAACATATTGTGACACGCTGTAAAAAGAAATGCAAATGGGAGGGCATTCGTCTAGTCAAAAATTTGCGCGCGGCATACACATATAGTGATCACAAAAAGGAGGCTGAATTATATGGGAGCAGGATATTCTAATGGGTTTGCTTTATTGGTCGTGCTATTCATTTTGCTGATCATCGTTGGTGCAGCATATCTTTACTAATTAAATCGCTGTGACAGAAAGGAGCCGTCCTGCCATGCGTGCGGGCGGTTCTTTTTTCAAACGATGACAGGTGCCTAAACGTTTTCATTTTTTTTGCATACACTGAGCTTAGAACAGAGCAAGAACTGGCAGGAGGTGTTTTTACATGGGAGGAGAAGTCTTTGCTGGCGGTTTTGCACTAGTCGTCGTGTTATTCATCTTATTGATCATTATCGGTGCATCTTGGATTTGCTAATCAATCAATATACACAAAAAGCTGCCCTCAAACTGGCAGCTTTTGCTTTGATCTTAAATAGAAATGGTAATTTCAACAAATGATGAGATCAGTAAGATCAGTATCGATACATTGATAAAGCGAAACACCTTATCTTGCCGTTCTTCAGGAATCTCTCTGACAAGGCATAATGTATTAGTAAGCCTGTTTATTGAATACACAATAAACGCGGCAAAGACGATGAAGTAAAATAAAACTATCGGAGATCCCCCCTCTCTATGCTATTCCCATACTACATTACCAAATTTTTTATGAAAAAGATAGAAGTTGGCTTTAAAAACCTTATGATGAGGAAGTTTGGTCAACTAAAATATCAAACTCGTCTTGGGCTTGATCGATGATGCAGGATTTAGGTGCTTTGAGCAGTTTCCATGCAAATAAAAAGTCAGGCAAACAATAGCCTGCATGAATACTTGCGATGATGATAAAATAGTGTGCATACATTGGAAACGCCACGCCTAACACAAAGTAAAGCGTTGAAATCACACAAAATGGACTGAGAAGTGAATAAAGCATTACTTTCTTTGGCACACGCTTCCAGCAATTTCGTTTAAATAGCGTCATTTTTTTCTTGTTTTTCATCACTGGGATCAAGTGAACCACACGGTGGACAAGCAATGTCATAAGTAAAAGTACAGCAAAAAGCGGTGCGTTGTGGCTGCTTAGTCTCGTTTCAGGATGAGTCAGTTGAAAACATAAAAAAGCCATAATGAAAAAAAGTATAGCAAGACTTATAGCTGAAATCAGCAGTCTCGTATAACCATAATCCTTTTCAAGATTAATGGTTTTCCAACAATTCATTTTCATCCTTCCAATCTTAAAAAACTAATTGAATATCTCAAGATAATTTACTCTTCCTGAGGATAAAAATCAATGGTTTTGTTGAAAAAAAATAAAATGTTGCCTTCATATGGAATAAAGAGAGGAAACTTTGGGTTTTTCAAGAAAAAAAGACAGAAGAGGGAGGTTCGTCTCTTTCGTCAATGAGTAATTTCGGCTAAAATAGAAAGACTAAGAGAAAGAGGGAACGTACATGAGTATTGAGGAACGAATGAGCCAGCTCGAATATTATATGGAACTTTTGCTGACGGCGACCGATATGAGCCGTTATCCATATTATGCATTATTGATCAGGCAGCGGGTATCGAAAGAAGAGGCGAAGGAAATTGAGCGTATTTGTGCTGAGCTTTCAGAGGAAATGGACAAGCAAAAAGCACAAGGCTACGTCATGTTTGACGATATGCTTGCGCTTTTTGCAGGACAGTTAATTGAAAAGCTGGATGTGCATGAGACGATATTTGCATTGCATGATCAAGGGCTGTTTCAGCCGTTAATGAATGAATTTATAAAGATCATTAAACAATTTGATTTGCTTTAGCCGCTTTTTCTGCTGCATCAGCTGAGTCTTCAAGTTCCTCAGGCTTTTTCGTGACTTTTCCTCGCTCATTCAAAAAGTCCTTCTCAATGTTTGAAAACGATTTCTCAAAAATCTCCATGAAATCCTCACCATAGATGTTTCGGATAATACACATCATTTCTAAAATCTCAGGGAACTTTCCGTAAATGTCATGAAGCGGCTGTGCGCCTTTGACAATACCAGTTCGTGCCGGGTCATAATCTTCAAGTAGTTTATGGAATGTCTCTTCGCCTTTTGGCGTTAGCTCAATATACGTATTGCGTTTATCGTTTAACTTTTTAGAAAATTTTAAAAATCCTCGTTCCTCCAGTTTCTTGGAGAAGTTAAACGCCGTTGATACATGCATGACGCCAAACTTTGCAATTTCTGATATTGAAGCTCCTTTTAATTGATACGCAATCCACAAAATATGATGTTCATTGATATTTAGGTTATACGGTTTGATCCACTGCTGCCAGTCCTTTTCAATGGATTTCCAAAGAGCTTTGCTCAATTGGGCCATTCTTTGACTGAATAAAAGTGCTTCTTTTACATCGAAAGGCTGTTCCGAATGATTCATCCATTTCACCTACTTCTCTTTTTCTTGTAATTCTATTATGCCAATAAAATAAAGATTAATAAAGCTGAAAATTCAAGAATTTTTAAAACTCATGAAAAACATTGACAAAATAACCTTTTTTCAACAAAAAAAGTGCGGGATACGCACCCCGCACACTTTTGTAAACGAATATTTTTTCGTGAGTATATTAGTTTTGTAAGGTTTTCTCCAGTTGTTTGAGCTTTTCCTCAATTTCCTGAATTTCCTTTTGCAAGTCCTGCTGGTGAGGTTTGATTTCTTCGCGCCATTGCTGAATCGATGCTTGTAATTCAGTTCCGACTTCTTTAATGACCTCTGCGCTTTCTTTTGCTGTTTCAACAATTTGCTCTTTTAAAGCTTGTCCATCTCTTTTTAATCTTGTCAGCGTATCTTCGAATTTGTCATAGCCGTCTTTCATCTTTCCGCGCACATCTCTGCCAGAAGAGGGAGTCGTCAGGAGCACTGCCGCACCTCCGAGGAGACCGCCTACAAATAATCCTGTTAATAAAGAACGTCCACTAGCCATTCAAATCACCTCTAGTCAAATTTTACACATTCGCATGTTCTCTCTGAGCTGACGATCAGCTTCATTGAACTTCCATACATAGCTTGCTTTATTTTAGCATACTTTTGAAGAAAAGGGAGGGGAGAAGGTTGTCTGTCTTTCTGTTCGTTTTTACGTGTATCGGTGTCGTTTTTACAGGTGGTTCTATTCATTATGCAAGACAGCTGGGGTATGCAGGGTCTTATCCGCCAAAACATGTATTAAAGCAAAAAGCACTTGTGTGTGCGGCAGGTGCAGGGATTTCGCTCCTCATTTTGCTGCTGACCCTTTTTCTTTTATAAAAGCATGAAAAAAACCTCTTCATCTATTATGAAGAGGTTCGATTATTCGTTAAGCAACTTCTATCATTCTTGCACGCCTTAGAATGGACTGAGCAATTGGGAAGACAAATACCATGGCAATGGTATTAATCACGGCTGCTGGAAGGACAACGCCCACAAGAAGTGCCGGTAATGCAGCTGGCAGTCCAGTAATTAGTAAAGCGGCAGATAGGAAAATCACGCCGGATACGATGGTTCCAATCGCAGTTAACACAGCGGTCAGCACCACTTTGTTCTTTATCTTCAAGCAAGATAAGAAAAGGGCTAGGAAGATAAAGGCTGTCACTGGTTTATCAATCATATTTGGAATTTGTCCGCCTGGGAAACCCGTTGTTAATGCAGAAATGACGCCAGTTACTAGGGCAATAACCACTACATGCTGTACCTTTGGGAAAAGGATGATGCTTAAAAACATCATGACCAGCATCATATCAGGTTTCATTCCGAAAAAGATGGGCGGGAAAATCGTATGCAAAACAGCTCCCATTGCTGCAAGCAATGACATAATCACTAATTCTTTTGTTTTCATTTCTATGCTCTCCTCTGCTAAGCTCTTAGGACTCTCCAATAATATGGCTCATCATTTATTGCAAGAGTCATCACTTTATATTTCTCGTTATTATAACAAATTTATTTCTCTATAGAAAAGCTTTTTTACTCATTTTCTTGCTGGAACTTTTTCATAAAGTCCGCAAGCTTTTGGCAGTCTTCAATCGATACCGCATTGTAAATAGATGCTCTGCATCCACCGACAGAACGATGGCCGGCAAGTCCAACCATTTGTTCCTGCTTTGCTTTCTCTACAAAGGAAGCAGTGAGCGAATCATCACGAAGGGTAAACGTGACATTCATATGCGAACGGCTGTCAGTGCGTGCGTGTCCTTTGTAAAAACCACCGCTTTGATCAATTGTGTCGTAGAGAATGCCTGCTTTTTGTTCATTGCGTTTTTCCGCTGCTTCTACGCCGCCAGCCTGTTTGACATGCTCAAGGACAAGAGACAGCATATAAATCGCAAAAGTCGGTGGTGTGTGATAAAGAGAGTTGGCTTTTGCGTGTGTTGAATATTTTAATATTTTCGGTGTGCTGCTTTTCTCTTTCTCTAATAAACGTTTGCGCGCGATCACAATCGTGATACCAGAAGGCCCTAAGTTTTTTTGTGCCCCAGCATAAATGAAATCAAATTGAGAAACCTCGATTTTTTTGCTGAGAATATCACTGGACATATCTGCAATGAGCGGCAATGACGTGTCTGGGAACGTTATCCATTGAGTGCCGAAAATCGTATTGTTTGATGTGATGTGTAAGTAAGCGCCATCTGTTAAACCGGAGGCATCTACTTCTGGAATATACGAGTAGTTGTCGTCTTCACTTGAAGCAAACACAGATGTTTCACCAAACCCTTTTGCTTCTGATAATGCTTTTTCTGACCAAGCGCCTGTTTGAATGAAATGAGCCGTTTCGCCTTCATGTAAGAAGTTCATAGGAATCATCGCAAATTGAAGACTAGCTCCGCCCTGTAAAAAGAGGACTTCGTAATCTTCAGGAATATCCATCAGTTCCACCAACAGTGCTTTTGCCTTATTATGGACTTCTTCATATTCACCGCTGCGATGAGACAGCTCCATCACAGACATCCCAGTTTGTTTAAAATCAACAAGTTCTTCCTGTGCTTTTTGAAGCACTTCTAGCGGCAGTGCCGCCGGACCAGCATTAAAATTCGTCGTTCGCTTCATCACAATCTCTCCCTATTTCTCGCGTTAATGGATCAAAAGATAAAACCATCCTATCACAAATTTGAAGCAATTGGTCAAAAAATTTGAATCGTTCTAAATATCTTACTATTAAGAGATGGAGGGGATAAAAAGGGGGTAGAAATAAGAAAAACCTCATCTATTAAGATGAGGTAAGCCGCGTGTGGATGGCAGAAGAAATATCTTTTAAATCCTCTGACGTGTATTGCTCTTGATGTGATTTCCATACGGCACCAAAGCCATCGCCTTTTCCGTAGCGCGGAATGATATGCATATGGTAATGGAACACAGATTGTCCGGCTTTTTCGCCGTTGTTGTTCAGAAGGTTTAACCCAATTGGTTCAAATTCCTGTTTGATTGCTCTTGCAATTTTCGGAATCGCTTGGAAGTAGTGATTAGACACTTCTGGTGTCATCTCATAGATATTTTCTTTATGTATTTTCGGGATTACAAGGGTATGTCCTTTTGTTACTTGGCTAATATCTAGAAAAGCCAATACATGCTCGTCTTCATATACTTTTGCACATGGAATGTCTCCATCAATGATCTTGCAAAAAATACAATTGCTCACATTATGTCACTCCTTATTCATTTTCCTTCATCGTATCACAAAAAGAAGCAAAAAAGAAAACAGGACAAGCGAACTCCTTTGGTCGCTCATCCTGCTCCTGCAGAAGAAATGCTGATGCTTTCATTCGATATGCCTTTTGAATTCTCTATTTACTGAAATAAAGAATTCATATGCCTGCTATTTCTGCCGTAAACACCTCATTTGACGTTTTGGTTTGTCGTATACATATTGTATAGGACACAAAAATCAAGAATCAGTGAAGCAAAACAGAAGCTAAGGTTTTTAGATGAAAAACCAACTTGTCATGCGGTTCTTTGCCTTTAACAAACACCTCATTTACTTATTGGTCATCAAGTTCATTTCTTCTACATACATTATGATGACCAAAGCGCCTATTTTTTATTCATGCCCGGTTATAGGTAAACATTTCAAATTACCTTTCGTTTTTGTTACTATAAAGGAAAAAAGAAAGAAAGGAACGAATTCATGTCCCTTCTCACTGTAAAAGATGTAACGGGTGGATATACGAAGAATCCCGTTCTAAAAAATATCTCATTTGAATTAGAAAGAAATCAAATCGTCGGTCTCATCGGCTTAAACGGGGCGGGGAAAAGCACAACCATTCGCCATATCATCGGGCTCATGAAACCGCATAAAGGTGTCATTGAATTGAATGGACGAACTCTTCAAGACGATCAAGAGGCGTATCGTTCGCAATTTACGTTTATTCCAGAAACACCTGTATTATATGAAGAATTAACCTTAAAAGAGCATTTAGAGCTGACAGCGATGGCTTACGGTCTGTCAAAGGAACAATTAGATGAACGTCTGCCGTCATTGCTGAAAGAATTTCGAATGGAGAAACGTTTGAAATGGTTTCCTGCTCATTTTTCAAAAGGAATGAAGCAGAAGGTCATGATTATGTGTGCATTCCTTGTTGAACCAGAACTGTATATCATTGATGAACCGTTTTTAGGGCTTGATCCTCTTGCGATTAATGCACTTCTTGAACGGATGAATGCTGCGAAGAAAAACGGCGCAAGTGTCCTGATGTCGACGCATATTTTGGCGACAGCTGAGCGCTATTGTGATTCCTTTATTATTTTGCATGAAGGGGAAATCAGAGCGAAAGGAACACTGACAGAGCTGAGAGAACAGTTCAATATGAGAGATGCGACACTCGATGATCTTTATTTGGAATTAACAAAGGAAGAAAGCTATGAGTAAAATGACGCAAACCATTTGGAAATCCCGATTAGAGGAACACATGCAAGATACAAGAAAATATTTAAAATACATGTTCAATGATCATCTTGTCATTGTGCTCATTTTTTTCCTTGCAGGCGGAGCGAGCTGGTATAGTAACTGGCTCAAACAGATTCCGGCTCACTTCCCATCCTACTGGGTCATGGCAGTTGTTTTTTCATTGGTGCTGACAAGCTCTTACGTGCGTACGTTGATCAAAGAAGCAGATCTCGTGTTTTTGCTTCCTTTGGAAGGGAAGATGGAGCCTTATTTAAAACAAGCTTTTAATTTTAGCTTCATTTCTCAGCTGTTTCCTCTTATTGCCGTATCCATTGTTGCACTTCCGCTTTATTCTGCGGTGTCTTCAGGCGGCCTCAAGATGTATGTGCTGATATTGGCGCAAATGATTTTGATCAAGGGCTTGAATACAGCAATTCAATGGAGGATCACTTATTTTCAAGGAAAACAGATCAGATGGCTTGATGCAGTCCTTCGTTTTCTATTGAATATGATTTTGATCTATACCGTTTTACAGGCATCCTATGCAATCGCAATCGTTTTTTATCTGATCTATAGTGTCTATCTCGTTTACTTAACCAATGCAGTAAAAAAACAGCCTTTTCAATGGGAATTGCATATTTCTGACGAATTAAAACGAAAACAGCGTTTTTATCGTTTGGCCAATTTATTTACAGATGTGCCTCATTTAAAGAAACAGGTGAAAAGAAGAGCATACATGGACTGGCTTTTGCAGTTTGTTCCGTATGACCAGCGTAAAACTTTTTCTTACATGTATGTGAGGGCGTTTTTACGTTCAAATGACTATTTTGGTCTCGTGTTTAGGCTAACCGCCGTGTTTGTGCTGATTATTTTGTATACAGGTGCAGCAGGCTGGGTGGGTGCGCTGCTTGTCTTGTTCACCGTGTTTATCACAGGTGTACAGCTTATGCCGTTAACGAAGCACTTTGCCCATCTTTCATTACAGGCACTTTATCCAGTTGCTCATCAAGAAAAGGATCGGAGCTTTTTTGTTCTCGTTCGTAATGTGCTTATTATTCAATCGATATTGCTGAGCTGTGCAGTACTCCCGGCAGGAGGATGGCAGGGAAGTGGACTTGCCCTTCTGATTTCGCTGGCATTTGTGCTTGTCCTCTTCAAGCCTTACGTACTCAGTCGATTAAAAAAGATGAGATAAGCGGAGATATGTTTCTGACAGCGAGCGTATGATGACATCAAGGAGGGGACCGGATGAATGCAGCTGAACGGGAGTTGTATGAAGAAGCCATTCTTTTTCAAACGCATTTTTTAAGAAAACCTTCAAAGATCGAACGGTTTTCAAAAGGAGTTCAGCAGCAGGTGAACCGCCGAATCCCTGCTCGATTTCATCAAGTCATCACAAGTGCGGTCAAAACAATGGTTGAATCCACCGTATCAGGATCGCACTTCACTTCATTTTCGGTGATTGATGAGCAATTATCTATCATCGAGCGAAATGAACTGGCAAAGGAGAAAGTGAAGTACTATCAAAAGGCAGCTGCGATCGAAGGAATTGGAACAGGTGCAGGTGGTATATTGCTCGGTATGGCAGACTTTCCGCTGCTGCTTAGCATTAAGATGAAATGTCTTTATGAGCTGGCATGTATTTATGGCTTTGATTTGTCTCAAAAAGAGGAAAGACTCTTTTTGCTCTGTATATTTCAACTCGCCTTTTCCGGCAGTGCACATCGTCAAAAAATGATGTACATCATAGATGATTGGGAAACGAACCGCGAGGAAATGGATTGGTACAGCTTTCAGCAGGAGTATCGAGATTACATTGACCTAGTGAAGCTATTTCAATTAATGCCGATCGTCGGAGCCGCTGTTGGCGGTGTGGCAAATCATCAGCTGACAGGACAGCTCGGAGATGTCGCTCGTCATGTGTTTCACTTACGAGTGTTGAAAGAAGTGAAATAGAAAAGCCGCTGGTGACAGCGGCATCAGCGTGTAGACAAACCCTCGCATTCGTTGTCAGGTCTGCGTTCCGGTACTCACGAATGTTCAATTCGCTCCGCTCCGGTACTCGTCCTTCCTAGACTTCAAAGGTTTTCTATCACACTGAAAAGAAGACAAAGGGCTAAAATAAAAATCATTTTAGCCCTTTGTCAATAATCTAAAGCCGCTGGCGACAGCGGCTTTTTTTCATTCATCGTAGGAAAGGACGGCACGGGCGAGTACCTTTGCTGCGACAGGCATTGCTTTTTCGTTGATATCAAATTTTGGGTGATGATGGGGATACACGTCTTGGCTGTTTTCAGGCATGGCGCCTGTGTAAAAGAAGGTACCAGGGACATGCTGAAGGTAGTAAGCAAAATCTTCTCCACCCATTTGGGTTTCCGCTTCTTTTACTTCTGTGACACCTTCTGTCTGTTTTGCGATGTCAGCAATATATTCAGTCGGCTTTGGATGATTTTTGACAGCAGGATATCCTCTCACATATTCATATGTGTAGTCGGCATCATGCATGTTGCACACCCCTTTCACGACCTGTTCAATTTCTCGTTCGATGGTGTGTCGTGCACTTTCTTCAAAGGATCGTGCAGTACCAGTTAAAACAGCTGAATCTGCAATGACGTTAAAAGCATTCTCTGCCACAAAACCTCCAACAGATACAACAGCAGAATCAACTGGATTGACTTTACGGGCAACGACTTGCTGCAGGTTTGCGACGATTTGTGAACCGATGAGTACAGCATCTTTCGTTAAGTGAGGCTGGGCGCCGTGTCCGCCTTTCCCCTGAACTCGAATAGAGAAGCGGTCGGCGGCTGCCATAAAGTTCCCGCTTTTATAAAGAACGGTGCCACAAGGCTCTGGAGACCAAAGGTGCGTACCGAATATGACATCGACACCGTCTAAGCAGCCGTCTTCAATCATTGGTTTTGCACCGCCTGGCGCATATTCTTCTGCGTGCTGATGAATGAGGACGATTTTCCCTTTTAATTGATCGCGGTGCTCATTCAAGATTTTCGCTAAGACAAGTAGTGTCGCTGTGTGCCCATCGTGCCCGCATGCATGCATCACACCTGGCTTTGTTGATTTGTAAGGCACTTCCTTTTCATCATGGATGGGAAGTGCATCAAAATCAGCCCTGAGGGCAATCGTCGGCCCCGGAGAAGCTCCTTCGATAAAGGCGAGTACACCATGGCCGCCCACCTGTGTGCATGTTGGTATATGTAATGTGTCATAGTAGTTGGCGATGAAAGCGGCTGTTTCTTCTTCCTGGAAAGAAAGTTCAGGATTCATGTGGAGATGGCGTCTAATTTCAACCATTTCCTCATAATGTTCATCAAGACGTTCATTAATGCTTTTTTGTAAAGTGGATATTGTCATTGAGTCGAAAACCTCCTTCATGCTCTTTTACTGATTGTATGGTAATTGTTAGAATCTTTCAACAGAAGAGGATTTCGCATGCTGCATCAAAAGGTCATTTTACATAAAAGTCGAAGTTGATATGAAGCGGGGAAAGGGAGGAATCGTGTTGGGAAGCTGTCCAAATTGTTCAAAAGCATTTTCTTTCGTTGAAAAGTTTCATCTATCACATACGAAAATGATGATGTGTCCAAGCTGTCGTCATCAAGTCAAAGAAACCTTTGTCTCCAAGATGAGTTTTTTCATGATCTGCTTGATTCCGCTATTGGTGATGCTCATTCAATTGAAAGGTGCTTCACCTATGTTGAAGTGGCCGATCTTATTAGGATGGATACTATTGAATTTCTATGTGCTTCAGCCGATCATTCATCGGTACGAGCTGACATCACGACGATAAAATGAAAAGCCCAGCTATTGGGCTTTTTTTCATGAAAAAAAGAAGTGCTGCTTTCAGCACTTCCTTAATTGTCTGTAACGGCATGATAGGATGTGAGAAAAGCAGGACGAGAGAAGATGGAGCCAGTATCCTCATTTGGCTGAAAGAACGCTTCTGATTCTTGAAAGTCTTCAAATAAGTCCTCTGATTCCCAAAGTGTCATAATCAAATACACTTCTTCATCTTTTTTCGGTCTTAACACTCGAAGAGCCTGGAAGCCCCGCTGATGTTCTGAGATGTTCGTCTTCTTCTGAAAAGTAGATTCAAAAAGTGCTCTGCTTTCAAGCTTCACAGGGATATGATTCAAGGTGACGAAGCCAGATTGGACTAGCTCACCTTTCGCATAAATCACATCATAGGCATGAGGGGCTTTAAAAACAGTCTCGCCCTCCGTCTCATGGAAAAGAGCTGCTTGTTCTTTTCCGACCATATAAAGCAGATTCTCCTGATCGTGTTTCTTTGCGATTTTATGCAAGAAATCTGCTGTTCCATATGTGATATAGACATTCATCTAAACCGCCTCCTGCTTGATAGTATAACAAAAGAATGATATATAATTCTTTGGTAGTCAATCCATAAAACATATTATGAAGCAATACATCCCATACTATCCGTATAAAGGAATGAGGTGACCTAATTTGAAGAAAAAGAAGATAATCATTCCATTAGTCATTGCAGGAAGTACCATCGTACTTTCATTTATTGGCTATCTGACCATTTTATTTTTAGGACATTATGTCATAGATGAAAAGAAGCTTGTTTTTCACGCTTCATCCCAAATCATTGATCAGAATGGAAAAGAACTTACAAGTATGTATTCAGAAAATCGGGACCCTGTCTCATTAAAGGATGTACCTGATAAAGTAGCGAAAGCTTTTGTGGCTGTCGAGGACAAACGATTTTATGAGCATCATGGTATTGATGCACAGTCAATTTCAAGGGCGGTTTATCGAGATATATTAGCAGGAGGAAAGGTAGAGGGCGGCAGTACAATCACTCAGCAGCTCGCAAAAAATATTTTTCTCACAAATGACAAAACCTTTCTTCGAAAAACAAAAGAAGTCATTATTGCCATTAATTTAGAAAGAGATTATTCAAAGGATAAACTGCTCGAGATGTATCTGAATCAGCTTTACTTCGGTCATGGCGTCTACGGTATTCAGGCAGCAGCCAATTATTACTTTAGTAAAGATGTGAAAGATTTAACTGTCAGTGAAGGGGCTACACTCGCTGCGATGCCAAAAGCGCCGTCTACTTACTCGCCTGTTTTACACCCTGATAAAAATAAACAAAGGCGGGACACCATCCTTAATTTAATGAATGAGCAAGGATATTTATCATCAACAGAAACAGTAGAAGCAAAAGGGAGAACACTAGGCATTCATTTGAAAAAGAAATCAGAAACACCTTGGGTGGACAGCTATGTCGATCTCATCATTAAGGAAGCAGAATCAGAGTATGCCATTTCACATGAACAATTGCTTCAAGGCGGTTATACCATTACAGTTCCGATCGATATGAATCTGCAAAAGATCGCCTACGATGCGATGAAAAACAACCGTTATTTCCCGGGAAAAAGCGGTTCTCCTGAAAGCAGTGCCGTCTTTATTGATAACGAGTCTGGCGGAGTAAAAGCAGCGATTGGAGGACGAGAATATCAAGCAAGGGGCTATAACAGGGTTACCGCTGTTAGACAGCCTGGATCTGTTTTCAAGCCGATCGCGGTATATGGTCCGGCAATGCAGGAGAAAAAACTCCGGCCTTATTCCCTGCTTGAAGACAAAGAAAAAAGCTATGACGGCTATTCACCAAAGAATTACGATGGGCAGTATGAAGGCAAGGTCACGATGGTGGAGGCCCTCATGAAAAGTAAGAATACAGCTGCGGTGTGGACATTAAGCCAGCTTGGCATTGATACCTCGAAATCATATCTCGAGAAAATGGGAATAGATATTTCGGATCAAGGACTTGCCATGGCGCTTGGCGGTTTAGAAAAAGGGGTTTCTCCACTTCAAATCGCTGGAGCTTTCCACACATTTGCAAATGAAGGCGTATATAAAAAGCCTTTCTTCATTCAGAAAATCACCAATGATGAAGGAGAAACGGTAGAGAAGAATCACAGTAAGTCAGAACGAGTGTTTAGCGTTCAGAATGCTTGGAATATGACAAGAATGCTGCAGCAAGTCGTCAAAGGCGGAACAGCTCAGAGCGGTTCATATGCTGGAGATTTAGCAGGTAAAACAGGCACGACCACATATTCAGGTGTGAAAGGTGCAACAAAAGATGCTTGGTTTGCCGGCTATACGCCAAGTACAACAGGTGCCATCTGGATGGGGTATGACAAAACCGATAACAGTCACTATTTAACTGGCGGCAGTCAATACCCGGTTCAGCTGTTTAAGGATATTTTAACGGCAGGCCAAATCACCAATGAAACATTTGAAAAACCAGAGGGGATTAAAGAACTTCAAGCGCCAATCCATTTAGAGGGACTTTCAGGATTTGAAGCCCGCTATGCGTTTAAAATCAAAGGGTTGTTTACATTAGAGCTGTCTTGGGACAAGCAAGAGGATAAACGGGTTGAATACCGTATTTATGAAAAGAGAAATGGAAACGAGACGATGATCGATTCAGTGACAGGCGTGGGCAGCTACACAATGCCGTATGCCAATGTGTTTTCAGATGCGGAGTATAAGGTGGTTCCATATAATACCCAAACGCAAGAAGAAGGAGAAGGCAGTCCATATGTCAAGCCAGAGGCTTTTGGACGTTAATATTCGGCGATTTTTTGAACAATGAGCCGGTTTAGTATACCGTGCCTTGAAAAAGCGGTATAGTAAAAGCAGTGTTTGAGCCTTATACAAAGAGAGTGTAAGGCGAAAGGTGGAATGAAAGGTAATGGGAAAAACGAAGGCTTTTAATGACACGTTCTTAAAGGCGTGCAAAGGGGAAAAAACAGACCATGTACCAGTTTGGTATATGAGGCAGGCAGGACGCTCACAGCCTGAATATCGTGCCCTTAAAGAAAAATACGGGCTATTTGAAATTACGCATCAGCCAGAATTATGCGCTTATGTAACACGACTTCCTGTAGAACAATATGGTGTAGATGCCGCGATTTTATATAAAGATATTATGACCCCGCTTCCGGCTATTGGAGTGGACGTTGAAATTAAAAATGGAATTGGACCTGTGATTGATTCACCGATACGGACAAAAGCAGATATCGAACGTCTTGGGGCACTTCATCCTGAAGAAGACCTGCCATATGTGCTTGACACCATTCACCTTTTAACGAAGGAGCAGCTGAATGTACCGCTCATCGGTTTTGCTGGTGCACCATTTACGATGGCTAGCTATATGATTGAAGGCGGCCCATCTAAAAACTATCATAAAACAAAAGCGCTAATGTACAGTGAGCCTGAGACATGGATGCTGCTCATGAACAAATTAGCTGATATGACGATCACGTACATACGCGCGCAGGTAAAAGCAGGGGTCAGTGCGTTTCAAATCTTTGACTCATGGGTTGGTGCTTTAAATGCAGCAGATTACCGGACATTCATTAAACCTGTCATGCAGCGAATTTTCACAGAGTTGAAGAGTGAAAATGTACCAATGATCATGTACGGAGTTGGGGCAAGTCATCTGGTGAAAGATTGGCATGACCTGCCGCTAGATGTCGTTGGACTGGATTGGCGTATGAGTGTAGACGAAGCTCGAAAAGAAGGGCTCGCAAAAACGTTACAAGGGAATCTTGATCCAACGATCTTACTTTCTCCTTGGGAAGTCATTGAAGAGAGAGCAAAAGATATTTTAGATCAAGGGATGAAATCAGATCACTTCATCTTTAACTTAGGTCATGGGGTATTTCCAGATGTTTCACCAGATACGTTAAAGAAGCTGACCGATTTTATTCACGACTATTCAGCTAAACATAAAAAAACATCCATCTAAACTATTTCAAATGATCTGAAGGAGTGTTGGTTGTGGAGAAAAAGAAAATGGGGCTTCTTGTCATGGCATATGGCACCCCATATAAAGAAGAAGACATTGAGCGTTATTATACACATATTCGTAGAGGCAGAAAGCCGGAGCCAGAAATGCTGCAAGATTTAAAGGATCGCTACAAGGCAATCGGCGGTATTTCTCCTTTATCAAAAATTACAGAGCAGCAGGCAAATGGTTTGTGTGAGCACTTGAATGACATTCAAGACGACATTGAATTTCATGTCTACATTGGCTTAAAACATATCGAGCCTTTCATTGAGGATGCAGTTGCTGAAATGCACAAGGACGGCGTTACAGAAGCCGTGAGTATCGTTCTTGCGCCTCATTTCTCAACCTTTAGTGTGAAATCGTATAACAAACGTGCACAAGATGAGGCAGACAAGCTGGGCAATTTACAGATTACGTCGGTTGAAAGCTGGTACGATGAGCCGAAGTTTGTGGACTATTGGGTGAAACAAGTGAAGGATACGTATGCATCAATGAGTCAAGAGGAACGAGATTCCGTGGTACTTATTGTGTCTGCACACAGTCTGCCTGAAAAAATTATTGCAGCAGGAGATCCATATCCTGATCAGCTCGCACAATCGGCCAAAATGATTGCGGAAGGTGCGGGAATTGAACACTATGAAATTGGCTGGCAAAGTGAAGGCAACACGCCGGATCCATGGCTTGGACCAGACGTGCAAGACTTAACGCGGGATTTATTTGAACAAAAAGGCTATCAAACATTCGTGTATGTGCCTGTTGGTTTTGTCGCTGATCATCTTGAAGTGTTATACGACAACGATTATGAATGTAAAGTCGTGACAGATGAAATTGGTGCAGCCTACTATCGTCCAGAAATGCCAAATGCGAAACCAGCATTTATTGATGCTCTGGCAACAGTCGTATTAAAGAAGCTTGACGAAAGCAAGTAATCATATAAAAGAAGGCGATCCTATGCATGACAATCAAAAACACCTTGTCATCATTGGCGGTGGCATCACTGGTTTAGCCGCCGCCTTCTATTTGGAAAAGGAAGTCGAAGAAAAAGGTCTTCCGATTCAAATATCTCTTATTGAAGCGAGCCCTAGGCTAGGTGGAAAAATACAAACATTATATAAAGACGGCTACATCATCGAACGTGGACCTGATTCATTTTTAGAAAGAAAGGTCAGTGGACCGCAGCTGGCTAAGGATGTCGGTTTGTCCGATCAGCTCGTCAATAATGAAACTGGGCAAGCGTATGTACTAGTCAACGAAACCCTTCATCCGATGCCAAAGGGTGCTGTGATGGGTATTCCAACTCAAATCAGCCCATTTATTACAACTGGTCTTTTTTCAGTTGCGGGAAAAGCGAGAGCGGCGATGGATTTCGTGTTGCCAAAAAGCAAGGAGACCGAAGATCAGTCGCTTGGTGAATTTTTTAGAAGACGTGTGGGTGATGAGGTCGTTGAGAATTTAATCGAGCCGCTTCTATCAGGCATTTACGCAGGGGATATTGACCGCCTGAGCTTAATGTCCACCTTCCCGCAATTTTATCAAACAGAACAGCAGCATCGCAGTTTGATTCTTGGGATGAAAAAATCACAGCAGCATGCGAAAGCACAGCAAGTGACTGCGAAAAAACAAGGACAGTTCCAAACGATCAATCAAGGACTGCAGTCGCTTGTGGAAGCAGTAGAAAGTAAGCTCAAGCTGACAACGGTGTATAAAGGGACAAAAGTGAAGCAGATTGAAAAAACAGAGGGAGGCTATGGTGTGCAATTAGACAGCGGTCAAACGCTTTTTGCCGATTCAGCCATTGTCACGACTCCGCATCAATCGATCTATTCCATGTTTCCTCAAGAAGCAGGGCTTGAGTATTTGCATGACATGACTTCTACTTCTGTTGCAACGGTAGCACTTGGTTTTAAAGAAGAGGATGTTCATAATGAATATGACGGCACTGGTTTTGTCATCTCAAGAAACAGTGATTTCTCTATTACGGCCTGTACATGGACAAACAAAAAATGGCCGCATACAGCTCCGAAAGGAAAAACGCTATTGCGTGCGTACGTCGGAAAAGCTGGCGACGAATCGATTGTCGAGCAGTCAGACAGTCAAATCGTCAGCATCGTGCTTGAAGATTTAAAGAGAATCATGGATATTAAAGCAGATCCAGAATTGACGACAGTGACTCGCTGGAAGACCAGTATGCCGCAATATCACGTCGGTCATCAAAAAGCTATTTCGAACATGCGAGAAACGTTTAAGCAATCATATCCTGGTGTTTATATCACAGGTGCTGCTTTTGAAGGTGTTGGAATCCCTGATTGTATTGATCAAGGAAAAGCCGCCATCTCAGAAGCTGTATCGTATCTATTTTCATAAAAAACAACTCCCTTTTCTGTCATGGAAAGGGAGTTTTTCATGTTCGAATCATTCGAAAAGAGTTGGGAATCATAAATGTGAACAAAGTTGTTGCATCCGGGGAAAAGGATATGGTATATTACTTTCTGTACTTAATGACCAAAACGTTCAAATAGTCATTTCGGGAGTGAGATCATGAGTGTTGATAGGAGACAAATGATTTTAGATGGTGCGACGAAGGCATTTACTCAATTCGGGTATAAAGCGACCACAATGGACCTCGTGGCGAAGCTTGCCAACGTCGGGAAAGGTACCATTTATACATTTTTCAAAAACAAAGAAGAGTTGTTCGATGAAATTTTCACATCCCTTTTACTAGAGATGAGGAAAATTGCGGATGAGGCGATTGATGAGAAGAATAGTTTCTCTGAAAACCTTCACTTAGCACTCTTTGCAATTTTAGAATTTCGAAAAAACCACCAGCTCACAATTAAGATTTTTCAGGAAAATGCGGAGCTTGGCACGTCAGCGGTCAAGGAAATGATCGAAAAGATGGAGCAGATGATCATTCGCTATATCAAAATGAAAGTACAAGAAGCGATGGATAAAGGCGACATTAAGCCTTGTGATCCTGAATTGACTGCATTTGTGATGGTGAAACTATATATTGCACTGATTTTTGATTGGGAAAAGCGATACGAGCCTTTAACAAAAGAAGAGGTAGCCGAATCGCTGGAGCTTTATGTCTTAAAAGGACTATCTGCAACAACATAATTTTTTTTGAGTTCATATGACCAAATTTTATATTTAGTCATTCATCTATGGGAGGAAAACAGCAATGAATTTAATTCGGAATCAATGGAAAGACATTGTAACGAGCAAAAAACTACTGATCCCGATTTTAGCTGTCTTATTTATTCCGCTGATTTACAGTGGTGTATTTTTAAAAGCATATTGGGATCCATATGGTACAGTTGATCAACTGCCTGTAGCGGTTGTCAACTTGGATGAAGGCAGTCATTATGACGGGAAAACCCTTCATGTCGGCGATGATTTAGTGAAGGAATTAAAGAAAAACGATAATTTCAAATGGAATTTTGTCGATAGTGAAGAAAAGGCCGTAAAGGGATTAAATAACGAGGATTATTATCTCGTTGTGGAAATACCAAAAGACTTCTCGAAAAATGCAAGTACAGTGCTAGATAAACATCCGAAAAAATCGAATCTGAAATATTATACGAATCCAGGCGCAAACTATGCGGCGTCACAAATTGCGAATAATGCCATTATCAAATTAAAAGATTCGGTTTCAAAGGAAGTCACAAAAAATTACGCCGAGGTCATCTTTGATAACTTCAAAACGATTGCAAAAGGATTAGATCAAGCAAGCGATGGCGCGAAGAAAATTGATGACGGAACAAAAAGCGCAAAAGATGGCAGTACAAAGTTAAAAGACAACTTAGCCAAATTGGCTGAAGGTACGTTAACCTATAGCGAAGGTGTTCATCAGTTCGCAGGGAAAATGGGTGAACTGAACACAGGCATACAGTCTCTAGACAGTGGGCTCGGTCAGCTCTTAACAGGCTATCAAACCATTGATCAGAAATTTGGAGATCTTGGTACAGGAATTGATACATTAACCGAAGGATTAAACACAAGCCGTCAAGGACATCAGCAGCTCGCTTCTAAAATGCCGCAATTCACAGCGGGCATTGAGCAGCTAAACAATAAAGCACAATCCTTTTCAGAAAAAATTGCAGCAGTAGAAAAAGTCTTATCGTCACCAGAATTAGCGAATCTTGAAAAGATGGCGCCTAAACTCGATCAGGTGAAAAAAGACGCAAAAACGTTCAGTACAAAACTTGCTTCATTAAAAGAAGCACTATCAAATCGAGATGCTAAAGTAAAAAGCATTATCCAAAACAGCTCTATGACAGATGAAGAGAAAAAGGCGGCAATGGATCAGCTGAACAGTCTGCCTAAAATCGAACTGCCTGATCTGTCTGGACTCGAACAAAGCTTAGCGGCCTTGCAGGAACTGCCTGATGCAAGTGAGGTTCAATCAGCAGTTGCATCTGCAAAAGCGCAGCTGCAGCAAGTCAAACAGCTGCCAAAGAAAACAGAACAGCTGTACACGTCTACCGTCGCGATACAAAACGCGATCGACCAAATGACATCAGGTACGAATAAATTGTATCAAGGTGCACTGAAGCTTCAAACAGGTCAAGACCAATTACAAGATGGTCTGCAAACAGCAAATGGAAAGCTTGATACGGCGAAAAGCGGAGCGGATAAGCTTGCAAGTGGATCAAGTCAGCTTAGCGCAGCGTTAAATAAGCTAGAAAGTGGTTCAACAAATATCCAAAGCAATACATCTAAGCTTGCCGAAGGCTCAAAATCGCTTGATAAAGGATTGGGAGATTTAAAGAGCGGTACAGGTAAACTGTCCAATAAATTGAAAAGCGCTGCTGATGAAACAGGTGAAATTGATGCAAATCAAGACAATTACAATATGATTGCAAGCCCTGTTAAAACAGAAAACGATACAGCGAAAAAGATTGATAATTATGGAACAGGGCTCACGCCTTATATTTTATCCATGGGACTCTTTGTTGGGGCTCTAATGCTCACCGTTGTATTCCCAATGAAAGACCCTGCTGGACGCCCTAGAAATGCGTTTGAATGGTTTGTCAGCAAATATAGCGTGCTTTTGCTTGTCGGTATCCTGCAAGCAGTCATTGCAAGTACTATGCTCATCTTTGGGCTTGGTCTTGAGGTGGAAAGTCTCTGGCGCTTCTATCTCTTTGCGATCGTCGTCAGTCTGACATTCTTAGCGATTATTCAGCTGCTAGCCACAACAATGGGGAACCCAGGACGCTTCATTGCCGTCATTATCTTAGTTCTTCAGCTCGCAGCAAGTGCTGGTACATTCCCGCTTGAGCTTGTGCCGAAATTCTTCCAAGTCATTCATAGTCTGCTTCCAATGACATATACAATCAATGGATTTAGAACGATCATTGCAAGCGGTGATGACAGCTATTTATGGCACCAAGCAGCGATTCTTGGAACAGTTGCGATCATCATGATGGCGGCAACAACCGCATACTTTGCTTGGAACGTAAGAAAAATGAAACAAGACGAAGCTTAATCAATGAATCCTTTCTCTTGATAGAGGAAGGATTTTTGATTTGAAATTAGACATCTTGAACCCGAAGCGATATATTTTAAGAAGAGATGCTATAAAAGGCATACATGGAAGGAATTGCTTTCAGACAAAGGAGGAAATGCCGAATGACAACTGAAGTAAACGAAACCGTTCAGCTGATTCAAAAGCTCGTATCGATCCCAAGTCCGTCAGGGAATACAGAAAAGGTGATTGGCTTTGTTGAACGCTTTTTACAGGATGTAAATATTGAGACAAAACGAAATCGAAAGGGCGGCTTAATTGCCACTATTAAAGGAACCGATGATAAGGAACACCGCATGCTGACAGCACATGTCGATACGCTTGGTGCGATGGTAAAGGAGATTAAATCAAATGGACGGCTTCGTCTTGCACTCATTGGAGGCTTTCAGTATAACTCAATCGAAGGTGAATACTGTGAAATTGAAACCGCTTCAGGCCATACATACACAGGAACCATTCTCATGCATCAAACGTCAGTTCATGTCTATGCGGATGCGGGAAAAGCAAAACGAAACCAAGAGAATATGGAGATCCGACTCGATGAAAAGGTGCAAAATGCAGACGATGTCAAAGCACTTGGCATTCAAGTAGGGGACTTTATCTCATTTGATCCTAGAGTGGAAGTGACGTCTTCAGGTTTTATTAAATCAAGACACCTTGATGACAAGGCAAGTGTGGCGCTCTTGCTGCGACTCATCCACCGCATTCAAAAGGAAAACATCACATTGCCGCATACGACGCACTTCTTAATTTCCAATAATGAAGAGATTGGCTACGGTGGAAATTCCAATATTCCAGAAGAAACGGTGGAATACCTCGCTGTCGATATGGGAGCTATCGGCGATGGTCAATCAACAGATGAATACAGTGTGTCTATTTGTGTGAAGGACTCAAGCGGTCCTTATCATTATGGATTACGCAAGCATTTAGCCGCATTAGCAGAGGAGAACAATATTGATTACCGTCTAGATATTTACCCTTATTACGGCTCTGATGCATCAGCAGCCATTAGAGCAGGGTATGATATCATTCATGGACTGATTGGTCCTGGCATAGATTCCTCGCATGCATTTGAACGAACACATGAAGATTCTCTCGTCCATACAGCGAATCTCCTTTATCACTATGTTCAATCAGAATTAATCATGGCATAAAAAAAGAACCCCGATAGATGGGGTTCTTTTTCGTTAGCTTGAAAGCTGTGTCGGTTCAGGTACTTCTTGTCCAGTCATCACGCGATGTCCTTTTTCAGGGTCATATTGTCCTTCCCATTTAGACATCACAACAGCTGCAAGTGCATTTCCTGTTAAGTTAACAACTGTTCGCGCCATATCCATGATACGATCCACACCTGCAATAAATGCAAGACCTTCAGCAGGTACACCGATCGTTCCTAATGTTGCGAGTAATACAACAAAGGAAGTGCCAGGAACGGCAGCCATTCCTTTAGATGTCACCATCAGTACAAGAACAAGTGTGAGCTGCTGGACGATCGTGAGGTCAATGCCATATACCTGTGCAAGGAAAAGCGCAGCAATAGCTTGATACAGTACGGAGCCGTCTAGGTTAAACGTATAACCGATTGGGATAACGAAAGAAACAATTCCCTTCGGACATCCAATGCGCTCCATTTTATCCATGACTCTTGGTAAAACTGTTTCAGAGCTGGATGTACTAAAGGCAAGAAGCATTTCGTCTTTCATGTAAGCAAGAAATCTGAAAATATTGACGCCAATCATCTTTCCAATAATTCCGAATACAACGATAAGGAAGAGAGCGAGCGCAAAATAAACAAGACCTACAAGCTTACCTAATGAAATAAGAGATTCAAGACCAAATTTTGATACAGTCACACCAATGAGTGCGAAGACACCAAATGGTGCAGCTTTCATCACAACATTGACGACATGGAACATGGCGTGTGATACACCTTCGAAGAAGGCGAGCACTGGTTTGCCGCGTTCACCAATGGCTGAAACGCCAAGAGCAAATAACACAGTGAAGAAAATAATCGCAAGCAAATCACCTTCCGCCAATGATTGGAAGAAGTTCGTTGGAACGATATGAAGGAACGTATCAGCAACTGATTTGCTGCTTTGCTCTTTTTCCGTTTCAACATACTGGCTAATATCTTGTTTTTCCGTATTTCCAAAGTCAACGCCTGCACCAGGTTGAACAAAGTTTGCAAGCGCAAGACCAAGAATAATCGCAAATGTTGTGATAATTTCAAAATAAAGAATAGTCCTAAAACCAAGTTTCCCTACTTTTTTACCATCACCGGCACCTGCAACACCTAAAATTAAGCTAGATACGACAATTGGTATAACAATCATCTTAATGAGTCTTAAGAAGAAGTCTCCAATTGGTTTTAAATAAGTCTCAACGCCTGGGTTACCGAAAAAGATTGCCCCAACAACGACACCGAGAATAAGACCGATTAGGATTTGTGTAGCTAATCCAAATTTTAATTTTTTCATAGATTTCCTCCCTAACATATTCATTAAAGGAATATTCCCATCATATTAAGTTTTAATATATGAATTAAAGTATAACTAAAATTAAAGAGGCTCGTCCACGATTAAATTATATTAAGAAAATACAAAATTGTTTGAAAAAATGAACATTTAGAACCTCCTTTATTGATTCAAGTCAATAAAAAGTGTCTTCAGAACTAAAACTCATCATATAAAAATACTAAAAAACCCTTTTATGACAAGGGTTTTACCTTTTTACCTATTTTTCAGAAAAAATAAAAAGCACTTTTGACTCCAACTGACGATGGAGGAAAAAAGTGCTTTTTATTTCAATTTTTTACCTTATTTAAGATAACTTACTTGTGAGCATTCCTCACATTCATTACCGTAACACTCGTGTTGTTCCATTAAATCATTTCCACATTTTGTGCATTTCTTTGAGGGCAAATTTCTAAAAAACTCAGTGATTTTTCCTAGCATTTGTCATCCTCCAATACGTTTTGTTGCTATTATTGTATTATAACAGATTGATAATTGTCAATCTGTTTTGTAACAATAGGCAAGAAGAATGCTTTTTTCATGAAAAATGGGTATATTGTAAGAAGGGGATTTTTAGAAAAGGAGGGAAAAATGACGATGAAATTAACTGTCATTGGATGCTACGGAGGGTTTCCGGCCGCTGGTGAAGCGACGTCAGGGTACCTTTTTGAATCAGATGGCTTTCGTCTGCTTGTAGACTGCGGGAGCGGTGTTCTTTCCAAACTGCAGCAATACATTGATATAGAAGAACTAGATGCTGTTCTCCTTTCTCATTATCACCACGATCATATTGCGGATATCGGACCTCTCCAATATGCGAAGCTAGTGGGATATCATTTAGGAAAAAGCAGCGGTCCGCTTCCGATCTATGGACATACGGGTGATCAAAAAGTATTTGGGCGACTTGCGGATGATGTACATACTAAGGCAGAGGCTTATCAGCCAGAAGAGGGTATTCAAATTGGTCCATTTCAAATTGATTTTTTGAAAACGGTTCATCCGGCAGAATGCTATGCTATGAGAATTCAGGCAGGGGATGCTGTGGTGGTGTATACAGCAGACTCAAGTTATCAGGACGCATTTATCCCATTTAGCAAGGATGCAGATCTACTGATTGCTGAAAGCAATTTTTATGCTGGACAGGACGGATCGAGTGCAGGACATATGAACAGTACAGAGGCGGGCAAGCTTGCAAAGGAAGCAAATGTTGGGGAACTCATCATCACCCATCTGCCCCATTTTGGCCGTCATAAAGACCTAGTCAATGAAGCACAGGCGTTATATACTGGCAATATACAGCTTGCCCATTCAGGGCTTAGATGGAACAAGGAAGGAAGATAGAGATGCTGTTTATCGATAACGAACAACATTATGATCCAATGATTAATTTGGCAATAGAAGAGTATTGCTTAAAATATTTAGATCCTGATGAAACGTATTTGCTGTTTTACATCAATCAGCCGTCGATTATTATTGGAAAGAACCAAAATACAATAGAAGAAATCAATACGAAGTATGTAGAAGACAACGGCATCAAAGTTGTCCGCCGCCTGTCTGGTGGTGGCGCAGTTTATCATGACAAAGGAAACTTAAACTTCAGCTTTATCACAAAAGACGATGGGGACAGCTTCCATAACTTCAAAAAGTTCACCGAGCCAGTCATCAAAGCGCTTGAAAAGCTTGGTGTCAAAGCGGAATTAAGCGGGAGAAATGACATCATGGCAGATGGGCGAAAAATTTCTGGAAATGCCCAGTTCGCTACAAGAGGACGTATTTTCAGCCATGGCACGCTGCTATTTGATTCAGAAATCGAACATGTCGTTTCGGCTTTAAATGTGAAAAAAGAAAAGATTGAATCAAAAGGCATTAAATCCATTAGAAGCAGGGTTGCCAATATTAGTGAATTGATGGATCAAAAGATGACAACAGAAGAATTTAGAAAAATTCTTCTAAGTTACATTTTCGATACGAATGGGGATGTCCCTCAATATCAGTTGACTGAGAAGGATTGGGAAAAGATTCACGAGATTTCTCGGGATCGATATCAAAAATGGGAATGGAACTACGGCCGTTCACCGAAATTTAATTTACAGCATTCTAAAAGATTCCCAGCCGGCTCCATTGATCTTCGATTAGAAGTGAAAAAAGGCATCATCCAAGACTGCAAAATCTTTGGTGATTTCTTTGGTGTAGGGGATATTGCTGATATTGAAAAAAGACTCATTGGGGAGCAATATGATCGCAAAACGATCAGCGGCGTATTAGAAGATATGGATATGCGCCACTACTTCGGCAACGTATCAAAAGAGGATTTTCTTGATTTGATTTATTAAAAGGGACAAGCACGGCTAGAGATAGCGGTGCTTTTTTGATTGAAAGAAATGAAAGCGATTCACATTTGATCTTGTGGATTTTTTCGATTGTCTATTATAATAGAAAGGAGGAATGTTTGGCTATAAAATGAATGGCTATTCATTCATTGATGACATGTAAGGGGTGGGAGAATGGATTTGATCAAAAATCTAGAGCAGACGGCGATGACGAAAGGAGAAAATATCGCATTGATCTTTGAAGGAAATAAGTGGACCTATCGAGAGCTGATGACAAGTATCGAGCGATTTGCAGATGGAATAGTCAACGAAGGGTTTCAAGCTGGGGATCATATCGCGCTTATTTTAGGAAATTCACCGCATTTTGTCATTTCTTTTTTTGGTGCCTTAAAGGCAGGACTTGTCGTAGTACCAGTCAATCCAACATACACACCTAGTGAAATTGGCTATATGCTGATTACAGGTGATGTAAAAGGGATTGTTGCCCCTGAACAGCTACTGCCAGTGTACGAGCAGGTGTACGAACAGCTTCCGTCTATTGAACGAGTGATTATTTGTGCAGAAAATGAATCTGCATGCAGATCAAGTTTTAAGGAAGTATCTGATCGTCTTGTCTTCTTTGGAAAGCTTGTGTCTGGTCATGCGAAAGAGAACGTGCATCCTTCTATTCATCAGGACGATACGGCAGTTATTCTATTTACATCTGGCACGACAGGAAAACCAAAGGGTGCGATGCTGACTCATTTCAACCTTTATTCAAATGCCAGAGACGTCGCTGAGTACCTATCCATTGATGAAAAGGACAAGGTCATTGCCGCTTTGCCGATGTTCCACGTATTTTGTTTAACGGTTTGTATGAATGCACCATTGATTCATGGCGCGACCATTTATGTCATGCCGCATTTCAGCCCATCGGAGCTTTTGCGTATGATGGAAAAAGAGAAGCCAACGTTATTTGTTGGTGTTCCGACTATGTATAACTATTTGTACCGCCAGGAAGGGCACGAGGAAGCGATGTCCTCAGTGAGGATTTGTATATCTGGCGGTGCCTCAATGCCTGTTGCCTTACTTCACGGTTTTGAGAAAAAATTTGGTGTCACGGTGCTGGAGGGCTACGGATTATCAGAGGCTTCCCCAGTAACTGCATTCAATCCTCTTGATGGAAAAAGAAAACCCGGTTCAGTTGGGACCGACATTATGAATGTGAAGAATAAGATCGTGAATGAACTGGGAGAAGAAGTCGGTCCAAATGAAGTCGGAGAGCTGACAGCAAAAGGACCAAACATTATGAAAGGCTACTATCAAATGCCAGAAGATACTGAAGCTGCACTAAGAGGCGGCTGGCTGTATACCGGTGATTTAGCGAGAAGAGATGAAGAAGGATACATTTATATTGTCGACCGGAAAAAGGATATGATTCTCGTTGGCGGGTATAATGTTTATCCAAGAGAAGTAGAAGAAGTGCTTTATCAACATGAAGCTGTAGCAGAAGCCGTCGTCATCGGTGTGCCAGATCCGAACACCGGAGAAGCTGTCGTCTGTTACATTTCCCCTAAGAAACATGCTCACATCGATCAAGAAGACATCATCACACATTGTTCACGCTTTTTAGCGAAATATAAGCAGCCCCAAACGATCCATTTCATAGATGATATTCCAAAGAACACAACAGGTAAAATTTTAAGAAGAGCACTAAAGGAAAAGTATCAAGCAGAGGAAAGTAAATAAAAAAAGGGAGTCTCTTATGAGGAGGCTCCCTCAGCATGTAGACAAACCCTCGCATTCAGGTCTGAAAAGGTTTTCTATCGCGCTGAAAAGAAGACAAAGGGCTAAAATAAAGATCATTTTAGCCCTTTTGAATCGCTTCTTTTAACTGTTTCTGAAAAGAATTAGACTGTTTTTGATTCAGTTCATAATACGTGCCATCTACTAAAAAAACGACCTGTGAACGGCTCGTCCAGAGCTGAAAGGTGGTGCCGTTTGTTCGGCCGTACATCACCTTGGCGATATAATCTGGTTCCTTTAAATTTTTCTTAAGATGATTGCTTGTTTGTTTGCCTTTGTTTAATTCTTCTATTAAATCTTCTGCTGTGTCCTTATCATCTATTTCATAAGATATGGACTCGTTTGCAGGTGAAAGCAGCAATTTTTCTGCTCGATTCTCATCAAAGATTTCGCTCGTCCGGCTGAACACATAAAAGAAGGTAATGAGTAAAAGTCCAAAGATCACAACTCCTGCAAGGATTTTCTTCATTTTAATCCTCCAACTCTCTGTTTTATATGTAGCATCTCCGATTTTCGAGTAGCATAATCATTTTTTTCGCGAAAGCTTTTTCAGATGGGGCATGCTATGATGGAGCCACATGAGACAGGTTCTAAACAAAAAAATGGTTGATTAGAATAGAGAGAGGGATGGAAAGGAGGCTGACCAGTGCGAGTACGTAAATGGGTAGCTCTTGCAACGGTAGCTTACATATTGTACGGTCTTTTTATTTATTCTTATTTGTTTCTATTTGGGGATTCATCGGTTCCTGAAAGTGTAAAAGGAACAAGTGCAGATCCGCATACCTTTATGACAAGCCATGAACTTGCCATCAGCGAGAATTTCTCGAACATACGTAATCTGCTGTATTTCATGACAATTCCATTAGATTGGTATGTTTTTTTTCTTCTGCTCATTTCAGGGTTTTCACGAAAAATAGCAGACTGGAGCCTGGCAGCAGCTCGTTTCACATTTTTAAGCAAACTTGTATATGTGTTTGTGCTGTCGCTTTTGACAATGCTGATTTCATTGCCCATTAAGTGGATTGGCTATCAGCTGTCTTTGCACTACGGAGTATCTGCTCAAAGTACGGCAAGCTGGTTTAAAGATCAAATACTGGATTTCTGGATTCAATATCCACTTCTTGCCCTATGTGCTATTGTATTCTTTTGGCTCATTCAAAAAAGAAGAAAGCGTTGGTGGCTGTATGCTTGGTGTTTGACAGTCCCCTTCACGCTATTTCTCTTCTTTATACAGCCGGTCGTCATTGATCCGTTATATAACAATTTTTATCCACTAAAGGATCAAGCTCTTGAGAACAAGATCTTAACGCTTGCAGACAAAGCACATATCCCGGCAGATCATGTATATGAGGTCAATATGTCTGAGAAAACGAATACAATGAATGCTTATGTCACAGGGATTGGTGAAAATAAGCGTATTGTGTTATGGGATACGACACTGCAAAAGCTGAAAGATCGCGAAATTTTATTTATTATGGCACATGAAATGGGACATTACGTCATGAAGCATGTCTATATAGGATTAGCAGGATATCTAGTGCTGTCACTTGCCGGATTTTTTGCGATCGACCGTCTCTATTTTTATTTTTATCAAAAGGGAGCAGTTCCATTTCGGCTGAGGGTGTCAAACGACATCGCTGCTCTTCCGCTTCTTCTCATTATCGTATCGATGCTGTCATTTGCAGCTTCACCTTTTACAAATGCAGTTTCAAGACATCAAGAACGAGCAGCTGACGAATATGCGGTAAACCTGACAAAAGACGGAGAGGCAGGGGTGACGTCTTTTCAAAAGCTTGCAAAATCAGGGCTGTCTCAGGTGAATCCACCGCTTTTAGTGAAGGTCTTCCGCTATGGACACCCAACCATGATGGAGAGAATCATGGAGATGGAAAATGCAGCGGAAAAAGAGGAAACGTCGAGGAAGCAATAAACAAATAAAATCCGGCTGGATCAGCCGGATTTTTTTCGCGCTTGTTTAGTTAGAAGCCGCTTGAGCGTTGATTAACCCTTTGCCGTAATAGAAGGAGTTACCAAGCGGTGTTGCCGTGTTTTCTAAGCGCTGGCGAACCTGTGAATTTGATAGGTTCGGATTTTTAGAAAGAATAAGCGCTGCTGCTCCTGCTACATGAGGAGACGCCATAGAAGTTCCAGTATAAGATGTGTATCCACTGCTTGGTACTGTACTTAAAATAGAAGTACCAGGTGCAGAAACATCTAATTCAGGACCTGCGCTGGAAGACGAGTTTCTGACATTGCTGCTGTTTACATTGGCAACGGCAATTGTAGAATCATATTTTGCTGGATAGCCAACTGTACTTGTAGAGCCAGTGGAACCTGAATTACCTGCGGCCGCCACAACAACGACTCCGCGGTTATTTGCTGTATCAACGGCATTTTTAAGCGCTGTTGAACCGTTTGGTCCACCTAAGCTCATATTGATGACATCCATGTTATTGGCTACAGCCCATTCAATACCGCTAATGATCCAGCTGTATTGTCCGTCGCCATTGCGGTCTAATACTTTAACAGCATATAGGGAAGCACTTGGAGCGACCCCAAGAACACCAATTGTGTTATCAAGGGCAGCAATGGTTCCGGCTACGTGAGTTCCATGTGATTGAAAGTCTTGGGTGGCATTTGGCTCTGAAGGGACGAAGCTGGCACCGCCTGCAACATTTAAGTCAGGATGTGCAGCGTGGATTCCAGTATCAAGGACAGCTACTTTGACATTAGCACCTTTATAACCTTGAGCGTGTACAGCTGGAGCTTTGATTTGAGGGATTCCATAAGGGACGGTTTGTGCATATGCTTCTGCTTTGTGGTCTTCTTCTACGTAAGCAATGCTAGGGTCATGTTCAAGTTTTTTTGCGGCTTGTTCGGACATCTTTACTTGTGCGGCATTAATAAGACGATATTGCTTTTCTAGTTTTCCGCCATTTTGAGTGACGGCTTGTTTCTTAGAGCTGTTTGTGGTGGCAGAGGCTTTAAAGCCAACAATATAGCTCTTTTCACTAGCTGACTTTGAGACCGTCTCGGCATTTGCCATGGAGCCTCCAAACCCTGCTGAAAACAGAAGAGGGACAGCCAATATAACACTTGTCATCACATTTTTCTTTTTCACGCACAATCCACATCCCTTTTTTCTTATTTCAGAATAATCATTCGTAGTCTATAAGAATGATTCGTTTGATTATTCTGTATATTCAGTTTAAGGGAAGTAGGCAAATAAGAGTAGACCCGAATTTTTGTGAAAGTCCTAGCGGAAATTGGGGAATTAAGTCACTTGGAAACGTTGGGAAAATATGTTTGTTCTGCTGTTTCAGCGGTTATCTATTAAAAAGGAAGTGTGCTTTTTTTCTTATGATCCATTTTCGGACAAATATTCGATACCCGAAAAGCCTTAAAATAGGTAGAAACGTCTAGCATCTATTTCGAATTTCGATATAAAAAAATATTATTTTATTTTGTTTTTGTCGTTTAAAAAGAACCTGTTACAATAACAGGTTCTTTAAGAAGGGGAGGATTGAGTTAAATGGCTGACCACGTTGTAATCAAGGACCTTCCATTCACCATCTTTCCATTTCACATAATTTAAGCAAGCATTGACAAGTCTCGTGTTCTCTAGACCCAGATGTTCATCCGCTAAGGTGGTAAGTAAAGCATGGATAGCAGCGCCGTGTGCCACGATCAGGACTTGTTGATTTGGATAGGCTGCTCTGACTTTCTCAATGCCTTCTACCATTCGATCTTGAATCGCCTCAAGCGGCTCCATGTTTGGATACTGTTTATCTGGAAACAGCTTTTGGCGCTCCTCAAACGACATGCCTTCAGCGTCACCATAATCACGTTCAATGAAATCATCCATGATGACAAGAGGCGCATCTACATGTTTTAAAATCAAGTGAGCCGTTTCTTTTGCCCTTGTGAGTGGACTGGAAATGACAACATCCCAATGGGCATTCTTTAAGTAAAGTCCCGTTTGTTCAGCCTGCCATTTACCAGTGTCGTTTAAAGGGATATCTGTTCGCCCTTGAATTCGTTTCGCTGCATTCCAATCTGTTTCCCCGTGTCTGACTAGGCAAATTGTTGTCAAGCAAATCCCGCCTTTTCTATCTTTTCTTCTATTATACTAAAGCAGAAGAAAAAAGACTGGATCAGCGATTTGTGAGACTTGTTAAGGATTCGACTGAGCTGGCAACTTGGGACACCGTTTGTTTGACTTCCTTCAATTCGTTAAGGAAGGTTTGAAGGTCGATTTCAATTTTTCCATTTTGGTTTTTACTTAAGTTCATGCTGCTGACGATATCATCGAAGAGCGAATTGATTTGAGTCATTTTTTCTTTACTGTCTGTCACGAGTAAATTCACGTCCCCAATGTGCTGAGACACAATGGAGATTTGTGAATTGGTATTGTTGACGAGTTCAGACACGGTTGAAACCGTTTTCTTTGTGTCCTCTGACAATTTACGAACCTCGTTTGCGACGACAGCAAAGCCTTTACCATGTTCACCAGCTCGTGCAGATTCGATTGAGGCATTTAAAGATAACAAATTCGTCTGCTCTGCAATGCCTGTGACAATCCCAAAGATTTGTTCAATCTGTTTGGCGATTTCTTCTAAACGCTTAATTTCTGTTTCAATCTTTGTCATGCTGCCATCAATTTGGTTCATTTGTGTTTGTTGAATTTCTAATTCTTTTTTACCGCCGATCGATTTTTCCTCGACCTGTGCTGAAATTTGCGTTCCAGCTTGCGACATGTCCGCCATCTCATCAGATTTTGATACAAGCTTGTCCACTGCATTTGTTGTGTTTGAGAAGAGAGAAGCAAGCGAATTTGATGTTTCTGTGATTTTTGTATGAAGCTCCTGCTGCTGCTGTTCTGCTTCATCACGAATTTTAGAATATTCATTTTGGAATGTATCCAGGACAAGCTGCTGCTCTAAATTTAAGATTTTCGTCGTCGCTTTGACTGCTGTCTGATATTCTTTGAAATCTTGGATATGCTGAGCAAATAAATCCATAATCGATAGCAGAAGATCTTGGAATGCTGCCATATACCATTTAGGCTGGAGGCCAATCCGTAAATGAACTTGCGCAATTTTAATTCGTTTTGCCACATAGGCTTCATCAACCACACCTGCAAACATTTCACTAATATGAATGCGGAGTGTTTTTTTCAAACGTTCGACAGAACTATTATCTTGAATGATATGCATCAAGGAAGATTCGACTTCTAAATTTTTATAAAATTTATCAACGATATGTGCAATATCCTCCTGAACAATTGGATTGAGCTGTTTTAGAATAAAGAGGTCATGCTGCGTCAGGTCTATCATTTTGATTTGTTTCGCGATATCCGTATTGTTTAAAAAGTTGATTCGTTTTATTCCATCATCCTGCTGTGTGAAAAAAGCAGTGTTTTTTCTTTTCGTCTCTTTTTTAAATAACAATGTTTTGGTCCCCCCATAATCATCACAAATTATCAGACTTTATATTATTTATCGGATAATATTGGATTTTTTAAAGGAAATCAGTAAAATTTTACTGTTCTTTATAAGACCTTTTTAGTGGTTTCTTTGCTGGGCCTTCTACTACCTCTCCAGTAATGGAAAAACGTGAGCCGTGACACGGGCAATCCCAAGTGCGGTCGCTATTATTCCAAGCGACTTCACAGCCTAGGTGAGTACACGTTGTATCCACAAGAAAGATATTCCCGTCCTCTGATTTAAAGGCGCCGCATTTTTTATGTTCGTAAGATACAATGCCGCCTTCGCCTGGCTTTAAATCATCAATTGTTTGATCGGTTCGTTTTAATTTACCACTGATCAGCTTGGCAGCGACATTGCTGTTTTCTTTAATAAAATCTTTGACGAAAGAGTCAGAAACAGGTCTTGATGGCGTAAAAATCGATTCGTATGGATTCGATTTTCCCTCAATTAAATCACTGATAAGAGTGGCTGCGACATGGCTTGTCGTCATGCCCCATTTTCTAAAACCGGTCGCAACGAAGATATTTTGGTGGTGTTTGGTCAGGCGGCCAATGTAAGGGATTTGATCCATTGTGACCATATCGTGTGTCGACCAGCGATACAGCACCTCTTCAATTCCAAGGGTGGCGTCTCCAAACCTTTCTAATCCTTCATAGTGAGCAGATTCATCCCCGCCTTGTCCAGTTTTATGGCCTTCTCCTCCGATGAGAACCACTTCCTCACCATGCCATTCTGCGGTTCTTAAAGAATGAGCAGGCTGGTCGATTCCTAAATACATCCCGTCTGGGAGCGGCTTCGTTGTTTTGGCTGCTACCACATAAGATTGCTCTGGGTGAATTCGCGTGAAATAAAGTCCTTTCCCATCATAAAAAGGAAAGTGCGAACAGGAAATGATATAGCGTCCTGTCAGGTGATGGCCGTCTTTTGTGACGACAGCAGGGCGGTTTCCTTCTTTCACGTCAACAGCGGTAGTCTGTTCAAAAATACGTACACCTCGCTCTAGGAGCTGGTCGATTAGTGCATTTAGATAATGAAGGGGATGAAACTGTGCCTGCTGCGTCATTGCTAGGGCAGCTTTGATGTCAGCATCAAAAGGAAGCGCTGTTTTCCATTCTCGGTCAATTCCAAGCTGTTTGTAGGCATCTAATTCCTTCTTTAACTTTTTTACACCGCTTTCTTCCTTTGTATAAAGGTAAGCATCTTTTATCTCTAGCTGACAATCGATGTCGTACTCTTTTACACGAGTTTGAATCAGCTCTTTTGCTTTCTCGTTTGCTTCTACATACAATCGAGCTTTGGGCATGCCAATTTGCTGAATCAGCTCATGGTAATACACATCGTGCTGTGAGGTAATCTTAGCTGTCGTATGTCCGGTCGTACCTTGCAGCAGTTGATCGGCATCAATGAGGATGACATCCAGCCCGCGCTCTGTCATTTCAAACGCAGTAGCGATACCGGTAATACCGCCGCCAACAATGATGACATCTGCTGTGAGATCCTCATGTACAGCAGGAAAAGAATGCTTCTGGCTTTCTGCTATCCATAACGATTTTGCCTGTTCCGATCCTTTATGTTCTTGTTTCATGTTGTCGCCTCCAGTTAGTGACTTGTTGTGTATAATTTTTCCACAATAATGAAAATCATACATTTGAAAGGAAACAAGTTCGACATACATAAAAAAATAACCAACACATAAAAATAAACAAGATAAAAGGAAGGAGTGGACAGACGTGTCAACAAAGCAGCCGAAGAAAACATTGCCGCCTCAGCATCAAAATGAACGTCCAGGTCTGGAATATAAAATGAACCCTAGACCTGTTTTTGATCGAGAGGTGCCGGATAAAAAGTTAGCAGGGAAAACAGCCATTGTGACAGGTGGAGACAGCGGAATCGGAAGAGCAGTCTCGGTCTTATTTGCGAAGGAAGGAGCCAATGTCGCCATTGTTTACTTGAGTGAACACCGCGATGCAGAGGAAACGAAGGACTATATTGAAAAGGCGGGAGGCCGCGCCATTTTAATTGCAGGTGATTTAGGAGATGAGGCGTTTTCAAACGAGGTCGTCAAAAAAACGAAGGATGCTTTCGGTTCCATCGATATTTTGGTGAACAACGCCGGGGAACAGCATCCGCAAAAAAGCATTGAACAGATTACCTCGCATCAGCTTCTTCGAACATTTCAAACGAATATTTTTGCCATGTTTTATTTAACAAAAGCGGTTCTTCCTCATTTAAAGAAAGGAAGCAGTATCATTAATACCACATCTGTTACAGCCTATAAAGGGCATGAAACCTTGATCGACTATTCATCTACAAAAGGGGCAGTCGTGACATTTACGAGATCATTATCTTTATCGCTCATTAAACAGGGGATTAGAGTGAATGGGGTAGCCCCAGGGCCTATTTGGACACCGCTCATTCCATCGACCTTTACGGAAAATGAAGTCTCAGAATTTGGCGGAGATGTTCCAATGGAACGTCCTGGTGAGCCAGTAGAGCTTGCGCCGAGCTATTTATTTTTAGCGAGCGAAGACTCCTCTTATATGAATGGACAAATCCTGCATGTAAATGGCGGAACCATTTTAAATGGATAAACAAAAAACTTGCGGTAAAGAGACGAGTTGCTGTCTCTTTGCCGCAAGTAAAATCATCATGATTGATGTAAGCAGTGTTCTGCATATTGAGCTGACAGGTCGTTGAATCGCTTTTCATCACGCTGATCCAGTGCCTTATCAATCTCTTCTCTAAGGAAGGTTAAGCGCTGTTTATAAAGCGCCTCATCTAAAACCATTTGAATATAGATGTCTAAAATAGTGACGCCGTTTTCTTCGGTTTTTTGGGTGTTGCGGGACTTCATGAGCTCAGCATACGTTTTTTTCTCTTTCATAAAGAATCCCCCCGATGCCTTTTTTATAGTATATGGATTGGCGGAGAAAAAATCAACAAGAATTTATAATTTTTAGACAATTTATTTTTGAGCGAAATCGACATCTCTTGTCCGATCGACAGGATGTGATATATCATTAAAAAAGGCTTTTCGATAGATCGAATGGACTAAAAAATACGATAAAAAGATGATTTTTAATAAATTTTGAAAAAATCCTGTCGTTTCTTATATGTTGGTGATAGATTAATAGTATCTAAAATAACCAAAAATTAACACAGGAGGAAATGAAGTGTCAGGAATTAGTGAAACACCTTTAGATTCATACGTCATTAATCAAACAACAATGGCGGTCCTTCCGGTTGAAGAAGGAAAAAGAGTATATTCAAAAGTCATAGAAAGAGAGACAAGCTTTTACGTTGAATTAAAGCCCCTGCAAATTATTGAACGGAGCTGCAGATTCTTCGGCTCAAGCTATGCGGGCAGAAAAGCGGGAACATATGAAGTAATAGGAATTTCTCACAAGCCTCCAATTGTGATTGACTCATCCAATCATCTGTATTTCTTCCCAACCTATTCATCCAACCGTCCTCAGTGCGGCTGGATCTCCCACAAATACATTCATACCTTCCAGGAATCATCCCTCGGAGACACGGTGGTCATCTTTACAAATGAGCAAACCGTCAAACTCGATGTCTCATATAAATCATTTGAGAGTCAGGTGCACAGAACAGCGTATCTCCGAACGAAATTTCAAGATCGCCTTGATGGAGGTCTTCCTAAAAAACAAGAATTTATGCTGTATCCAAAGGAACAACAGCTCAACCTTGTATACGATTTTATATTAAGGGAGCTTCGGAACAGATATTAACTAAAACCAGCGGCAGGACAGCCGCTGGACTCCTTATGAAGCGAGGGTTTAGCATATCGTCTTTCTTTCTCGAAGAAAAAAACATTGATAATTATATAAAAAATTATATAATTTAACTATAACGTATAAAATTTTATATAACGAGCAGCAGTGAAAGGGGATATGATGATGACTTATGATGAACTAGATACACCGGCGCTATTAATTGATAAACGGGTAATGATGGAGAATCTAGCTGCTATGCAGCAATATGCGGATCGTCAGCAAGTCAAACTGCGTCCTCATACGAAAACACATAAAACACCTAGTCTTGCGAAGGTGCAGGAGGAGATGGGCGCATCTGGCTTAACTGTAGCGAAAGTAGGAGAAGCGGAAGTAATGGCGGCGCATGGGCTGACAGATATCTTTATCGCCAATCAAATTGTAGGCGAGACAAAGCTCAAGCGAATTCGAAAGCTGGCAGAGTCGATACAAATTTCATTTGGAATAGATTGTGTAGAGCATGTGCATCAAATTGAACATGTCTTTCGTGGAGCAGAGAAAAAAGCGGAGGTTCTAATTGAGATAGAAGTTGGAGAAGAAAGATCTGGTGTCATTGAAGAGAGTGATTTCCGTCAAATCTTGCAGGCGATTCAAACATGTGACTTCGTTCATTTAAAGGGGATTTTTTCTCATGATGGACATACATATAAGGCGGAAAGTAAAGCGCATTGTCAGACATTATACGAAGACGCTGTGAATCGCACGCTTCAGTTTGCACAGATTGCGAAAGAAGCAGGCATGCTGCTAGAGGTGGTGAGCATTGGATCAACACCGCCGTTCTTATTTCAATTTGATATTCCAAAGGGAGTCACCGAAATCAGACCAGGCACTTACATCTTCATGGATGCCTCTCAATCCAATGTGATCGGCACTTTTTCACATTGTGCGGCAGCTGTGCTGACGACGGTGATCAGTAAGCCAACAAAGGCTCGTGTCATTACAGATGTTGGAGCCAAAGGGCTCACGGCTCAAACCCGTACAAAAGGGCTGACGAAAACAAAAGGACTAGGCAAAGTAAAAGACTATGATGATGTATTTGTTTCAAGTGTATTTGATGAGCATGCCATCATCTATCACGAAGGCTTCCGTCAGACTGTCCAGATCGGTGAGAAGGTGCAAATCATTCCAAATCATATTTGTCCCGCTGTCAATCTCCATGAAAAAGCATATCTCATTCAAGATGGTGAAGTAGTCGAAGAGCTTGAGATTGCTTGTAAAGGTAAACTTCAATAAATCAACAGGATGTATAATTTAAGACTTGGAAAATACAAGGCGACTTCGTTTGGCATCATCATGATGACACGAACGAAGTATTTCTTTTCATTAGAAAATATCCACCATGAACTTATTGAAACCAAATCCATATATCCAGTCGTCTATTAAGTGTATCGGTAGACTGTCAACCAAATGACAGGAAAATGTGGATCCTTAGACGTATTTTCATCCATTTACTCATAAATCGCAGAAGTGACACGAGCCGTCTGTTACAATAAAAGAAATCATTTCTTGCAAAGTGTTCGTATGTGGTAAAGGATACTCCTATTTTGACCGATATGAACGAATGGGAATAAGAAATGGAGGCTCTGTATGAAAAAACAATCGCAATTGATGCTGCTATTCACATTGACAGTGACATTACTAGCAGCCTGTCAGCAAGCAGGTCAATCGCCTTCAAAACAAGACACAAAAGAAGCTGCGTATGAACAATGGGTTCAGCGTTATATGGATGAGTTAAATGAAGCTTATGAAAACATGACCGACCAATTTATTTCAGATGGACATGGAAAGATCCAAGTAAATAAAAAATTGAAAAAAGCGACGAAAGCCTTTGATCGTGTGATTCAAAAGGGGCTTGCTCATCAAGAAGTTCCAGCCGCTTATCAAAAGGCGGATCAACAATTAAAGACAGGTCTTCATTCATTTGAAAAAGGAATCGGTCAGGTGGAGCAGCTATTAAAGCACCCAGGTCAAGAAAAGCTGTTTATTTCCGCTACCCATCATCTGCAAGATGGATTGCAGCAGACAGCTGCATTTATTGAAGAAGTAGGCCGCATTCAGCAATCAACGTAAAAAAGCTTGGAAGGCGGACTTCCAGGCTTTTTTTACATATAAAGTATTTGCTTTAAGCGGCGGACACCCTCTTGAATCATGTTTTCGTCCGTACAGGCGAAGCCTAGCAGTAATCCCTTTCGATTGCTCTCAAAACAATAAGGACTTAATGGATAAATGCCAACGCCCGCTGCTTTGGCTGCTTCAATACTGCCTTTTTCGTCAAAGTCTGGCGCTCCTTCTAAAAAGACATGAAGACCCGTATCGGTTCCATAGATATGAAAGTGCTTGTCAAAGTGTTGTGTCAAAAGGGCATCCATCATGGCAGCCTGTCTTTTTTTATACAGCTGTCTCATTCGCCTGACATATCGCGTGAATTCTCCTTCTCTGAAAAAAGAAGCGAGCGTGATCTGTTCCATAATGGGCAGCTGTCTTTGAATGAGTGATTGCAGGGAAGCGATTTCTTTTATGACCGCTTTGGAGCCGATAATGGCAGCAAGGCGGATGCCGGGTGTCAGCACCTTGGAGAAGCTTAAGATGTAAATCACATGGTCGGGTGCTTCTGAAAATAATGAAGGAAGCGGTCCGCCATGATAACGATAATCTCCATCAAAATCATCCTCTAGTATATAAGACTGATGGCTGACAGCAAATTTCAGCAGCTGCTGCCTTCTGTTGACACTCATACATACACCGGTTGGACGCTGATGGGAGGGCGTCACCGCAATCAGCTTTGTTTGCCGTGGCACTGTATTCACCATGATTCCTTCTTCATCGACGGGTGCGGGATAAATGTTCATTTCACGATACATAAATGAAAGCCTTGCCCCAGGAAAGCCTGGATCTTCAACAGCTACTGTATCGCCTTTTTTAAGCAATACCTGTGAAATCAAATCAATGGCTTGCTGCGTGCCACCTGTTAACACCATTTGATTTTCTTCTACATCGATTCCGCGTTCTACAGATAAGTATTGGCGTATTTCTGAACGTACTTCCCATAATCCGTGCGGGGAGGAATAGCCCCAATCTTTCATATCTAATCGCTGTAATGCTTTCGTGAGCGACCGTTTCCATATATTTTGAAAATGTTCATCGATGGCTGGCTCCTGATGTCGAAAATCAATATCGAGTTTCTCATGAAATTGATTGGCCGACAGCCAGTGGTCCATTTGTTTCTCCGCCTCTTGAAAGTGTGGTCTTACAGGAAGAGGGAAAGGCGGCTCACTTTGATGGGGAGTGGAGGCTGCATAGTGGTCACTCGAAATGACCTTTGTACCGCCTCTTCTAGATGTGCTGACATATCCTCTTGCCAGCAGTTCATCATAGGCAAGCTGTATAGTTGATCTTGATACATTGAGCTCCTGTGCTAATACCCGTGTTGGTGTTAACTGATCGTCAGGATTCAGTTTTTGTGAATGAATTTGTTGAATGATTCCAGTCACGATTTGCTGCCAGAGCGGGGTTGTACTTGAGCGGTCTAAATAAATATACATCGGACACCTTCTCTCATTGTCACATATAACTTGATGATGACACGGAATTATGGAGTGGTCAATAGCATCATTTTTGGATATAGGAAGTAACCCAAAAGGTGTGTACACTGTTCTCATATGCTTATGACATAGAGGAGAGAGTCAAATGATCCCTGCTTCTAAAGAAGAAACAGCACACCTATCCATCATTCCATTTATATTCGTTTTATTTGGTCTTTTTATGATTACGACCGCAGTGAATCTGCAAGTGCCCCTTTATACGTTGTATGCCGAACAAGCAGGGTACGGAAAGGCGGCTACAGCACTTGTATTTGCTGCATATGTCTTCGGACTGATTCCAGTCTTGCTTTTTCTTGGCGGCATATCTGATCGGGCTGGACGCAAACCGGTTTTATTGGTCGCGCTAAGCTTTTCGTTATGTGCTACCCTATTGATGATCGTGCACCCTACCATACAAATGCTCTTTGCAGCCCGGCTGCTGCAAGGGGTGGGGCTTGGTCTGAGTGTTGGCACATGCACCGCTTATTTGATTGCTTTATATCCAGAAAAATCAAGCTGGATTCCAACTTTTATTGCGTTATGCAGTTCGGTTGGCTTTGGGGGCGGTGCTCTTTTTACGGCACTGCTTTCTTTTCAGCGTATGTCGCTTGCGCCTCTTAGCTATTGGATTGTGCTGGGCCTTTTAATCCTAACCATCGTGGGTGTCTTCTTTTTCGTTCCGCCTGTACAAGGAGATTCAGGTAAACCGATGATGAACATGCCAACATTTCCAAAAGGAACAATGCCGGCGAATGCAGCGATTGCCATCGCGTGGTCGGTGTGCGGCCTCGTCATTTCGGTTTTGCCAGCACAGCTTAAATTGAATGGATATGAATTATGGGTAGGGCCGGCACTCTTTTTGATTAATATGGCAGGTGTCCTGATGCAGCCTTTTGTTCGCAAGATGAATAGCACAGTAGCGCTCTTTGCCGGGTTTATCTGTCTTCCATGCGGATACGGCCTTTTGCTATTTGGAGCAAATAGCGGGTCCATCCTTCTTGTGCTTGCCGGAACGATGCTTGCGGGTACTGCCTGCTATGGATTTACTTATTTAGGTGGTCTTCAGCTTATTGTCGAACGGGGGAAAAAGGAGGCAGCTAGAGCCGTTGCAGGGTTTTACTTGTTTGCCTATTTAGGCCTGGGTATTCCGAGTGTTTTTATCGGTCTTTTTGCTGATCTGTACGGGACCCAGATGGTGTTAACCGTCTTTTTCTTGGTCGTTTTGGCTGCTTGTCTCATCCTTTTGATCTCAAGTGTCAGACAGAAACAAAAGTGAGGAGTCCCGCTTTCTCTTTTTCCTTCTGTTCGTTTAAAATAAAGGCATGAGAGGGGAAGATGACATGAAAAAAGTGCAGCTGGACGGCGCATCGTGCAGGTCGCAAGAAGAGCTTCATGACCAACTAAAAACAGTTTTACACCTTCCTGACTATTACGGGGAAAATCTTGATGCCCTATGGGACTGTTTGACAGGAGAAGTAAATCTTCCAATAGAGCTGACATGGGTAAATTTTGAAACGAGCAAAGACGCTCTTGGCGAGTATGCAGAAAGCGTAAGGCAGTTATTTCAAGAAGCAGAAGAGGAATTGAAAGGACAATTTCAAGTGAGCATTCAATAATGGTGAAAAAGCAGCCGCTGCCGCAGGCTGTTTTTTTATGAGTTTCCGTCTTTCTCAATCTGCTATTGAATATTTTACTAGATGTGATAATATATGAACTGTCGCTTAATTGATAATGATAATCATTTTTAGCGGAAAGAGCTTGATAGAAAGAGAGAAACCAGTATGAAGTTGTATCAATTAAGTTTATTATTTGTATGTTTGGCATGTGTATCACTGTTTGTCGGTGTACAGGATCTGTCCATTTTACAGATGTTTCATTTAACAGATGAACAATTACATACGTTAGTTTCAAGTCGCATCCCGCGTCTCATGAGTATTGTGCTTGCTGGCATGAGCCTTAGTTTATGCGGCTTTATTATGCAAAGCATGACGAGGAATAAATTTGTTTCACCAACCACTGCAGGAACGATGGATTGGGCGAAGCTTGGTATTTTAGCAGCAATGCTTGTTTTTACACATGCGAGCCCGCTCATGAAAATGGGAATCGCGTTTCTATTTACTTTAGCTGGGAATCTTCTTTTCTTAAAAATCCTGCGGCATATTAAGGTGAACGATACGATCTATGTACCGTTAGTCGGCTTAATGTTTGGCGGGATTGTCAGTTCAATATCTACGTTTATAGCCTATAAATATGATCTGATCCAAAACGTATCTGCATGGCTTCAAGGGGATTTTTCTCTTATTGTTCAGGGGCGTTATGAACTGCTCTATGTGAGTGTTCCACTATTGATCATCGCGTATTTATATGCTGACCGCTTTACAGTGGCGGGTATGGGTGAGAGCTTTGCCATCAACTTAGGTTTAACGTATAAACGTGTGATGGCGGTTGGTTTGGTGATCGTTTCGATGATTACATCTGTCACCATATTAACTGTCGGAATGTTGCCATTCCTAGGCTTAATCATTCCGAATATTGTATCGATCTACCGCGGCGATCACTTGAAAAAGAGCCTTCCTCATACAGCCTTACTAGGAGCCATTTTTGTTCTGATTTGTGATGTGCTCGGAAGGGTGATCATTTATCCATATGAAATTTCAGTTGGGCTCATGGTAGGCATCGTCGGAAGTGCGATCTTCCTGTACATGTTATTAAGGAGGAAACGCTATGCATAAGAAACGTACATTATGCCTGATTGCAGCCATTGCAGCCGTGCTGATCGTGATTTTCATTACCTTTCAAATGGGGTACTGGCCGTACACAGTGCCAAGTCGTTTAAAGAAAGTGCTGGCGATGACATTGACGGGAGGCGCGATTGCCTTTTCATCTGTTGTCTTCCAAACCTTGACCAACAATCGAATCTTAACGCCGAGCATACTGGGTTTAGACGCACTGTACTTGTTTTTGCAGACAGCGATTATTTATCTGTTTGGCTCGGCCAATTTTATGATCGTCAATAAAAACCTGAATTTTTTCCTTTGCGTTGGGCTGATGATTCTATTTTCTGTGCTGTTATATACGGTGATGTTCAAACGCAAAAATAAACACATTTTCTTGCTTCTGCTTGTTGGTATTGTCTTTGGGACATTGTTCAAAAGCCTTTCTTCTTTTATGGAAATGCTGATTGATCCAAATGAATACCAGGTCGTACAAGATAAATCCTTTGCAAGCTTTAATCACATGAACACAGATATCTTACTCATTGCTTCTGTTTTATTTGCGGCGCTGTGCCTTTACATTTGGACATTCCGCTCCAAATTAGATGTCATGTCACTTGGGAAGGAGCATGCGGTGAATCTGGGAATTGACTATGACAGCATCACAAAAAAGATGCTGATCGTGATAGCCGTTCTTGTGTCCATCGCAACAGCACTTGTCGGACCGATTACGTTCCTTGGCTTACTCGTCGTGAACGTGGCAAGAGAGCTATTTCGTACATACCGGCATACGTACTTGCTGCTAGGCTCTTTTTTCATCAGTGTGATTGCCCTTGTAGGCGGGGAGTTTCTTGTCGAAAAGGTATTTACTTTTCAAACGCCGCTGAGTGTCCTGATTGATTTAGTAGGCGGATTGTATTTTATTTACTTACTTTTAAAGGAGAGTCGTTCATGGTCGTGATGAAGGGAGTCAGTAAGACATATAATGGAAAAACAGTGCTTCACAAAACAACTGTCAGTGTGAAAAAAGGACAGCTGACCTCTCTCATTGGTCCAAATGGTGCGGGTAAGAGCACGCTTTTGTCCATCATGAGCCGCTTGATTCAGCCAGACACAGGTGCAGCTTATTTACAGGACAAACCATATAGCGCGTATCCTCCGCAGGAGCTAGCGAAAAAGATGAGCATTTTAAAGCAGGCCAATCACATGAGTGTGCGCCTGACCGTACGGGAGCTTGTCAGCTTTGGCCGTTTTCCTTACTCACAGGGCCATCTGACAAAAGAAGATGAGAAGATGATCGATGTGTCCCTCCAATACATGAGGCTTGCCGATATCCAGCATCAATATGTAGATGAACTGAGCGGCGGACAAAGGCAAAGAGCCTTTATTGCGATGGTGCTGGCTCAGGATACGGATTATATTTTCTTAGATGAGCCTTTAAACAACTTGGATATGAATCATTCTGTTGAGATGATGAAGCTATTTCAGCAGCTCGTCAAAGATCTTGGGAAAACAATTGTTGTGGTTCTCCATGATATTAACTTTGCATCTGTGTATTCCGATCATATCGTCGCTTTAAAAGATGGACAGGTGATCAAAGAAGGTGGAGTAGAAGAAGTGATTCAAACAGATGCACTTGAACAAATTTATGACATGCGCATACCGATTGAAGTCATTCACGGTGAGCGTATTTGCTTATATTTTTCTTAAAAAAATGAAGAGGTGATCAAGTATGAAAAAATGGATTTGGATGATGACTGTATTAACAGCGATTGTTGTACTCGCTGCCTGCGGGAACCAAGGAAAAACAGAAGGAACAAAAGAGGAAACCGTCACGGTAAAAGACATGCTGAATAAAGATGGCGTGAAGATCAAGAAAAACCCGAAAAAAGTCGTCGTGTTTGATATGGGAAGTCTTGATACGCTGGACAAACTAGGTGTGGATGTGACAGCTTTACCAAAACAAGTCGTGCCTAAATATTTATCCAAATATGAAGGTGACAAATATGAGAATGTCGGCGGTTTAAAAGAGCCGAACTTTGAAAAAATTGCAGAGTTAGATCCTGATTTGATCATTATCCAGAACCGTCAATCAGATGCATTCGATGAATTTTCTAAAATTGCTCCTACGATTTTGATGGATGTAGACACTGCCAACTATATGGAATCATTTAAAAAGAATGCCACGACGTTAGGGGAAATTTTTGATAAGGAAGACGAAGTCAAAAAAGAATTAGCAGCCATTGATCAAAAAGTAGATGCATTAAAGAAACAGGCAAAAGAGTTGAAACAGAATGGTTTAATGATCATGGCCAACGACAGTAAAATGACAGCCTTTGGTGCTAAGTCAAGATACGGACTCATCCATGATGTGTTTGGTATCACGCCGGCAGATCAAAAGCTTGAGCCATCTGACAAACACGGACAAAGCATTTCATATGAGTACATGGTCAAAACGAATCCGGATTACTTATTTGTCATTGATCGAGGCGCAGCGATCGGAGAAGAAACTTCTGCGAAACAGCTTGTTGAAAATGATTATGTGAAATCAGTCAAAGCGGTCAAAAACAACCATGTGGTGTATTTGAACTCTGACATGTGGTATTTATCTGGCGGCGGCCTTGAATCATTGACTGCCATGATTGATGAAGTAAAACAAGGAATTGACCAAAAATAATGGAAGAAAAGCTGCTCATACTGAGCGGCTTTTTTTATTGTGGATTCATAAAAATATGTTGCGTGCAGGAAACTTTCATCAAAATATGTTATAGTGGAACCTACATTGATAGACTAAGATAGAGTGAGGGTTCGGAAAGGATGAAGGAAAAAACAAGATCAAAAAGAAGGCTGAGACCTTGGGTGAAAGCCGTGCTGTTTATCATGGCTTTTGTCATGGTGATGGCAGTGTCCGTGACAGGATATGCTTACTATAAAATTTCAAAAGCGTCGGATAAGGCACAAGTGTCATTAGAAAGAGGAGACACCTCGCAAAAGCGTGTGAAAGCTTTTGATCCAGGAAAAGACAGCTTCTCGGTGCTGCTGCTTGGAATTGACAGCCGTCCAGGTGAAACGGTAGACGAAGCAAGAAGTGATGCGGTCTTACTGGCGGCGGTGAACCGAACAGAGAAAACCATCAAGCTCCTCAGTATTCCTCGTGATTCTTATGTTGATATACCGGGAAGAGGATATGATAAAATCGCCCACGCCCATGCGTTTGGGAGTGCAGATTTGTCAGTCAAAACGGTCGAAAACCTGCTGAACATTCCTGTAGATTATGTGATTTCAGGGAACTTTAAGGCGTTTCAAGACATTGTGGATGAGTTAAACGGAATTGACGTCACGATTGAAGATGAAGGTATCGCAAAACAAATGGAAAAGGATTCAAAGGGAAAAGTTCATGTGCAGACAGGCGCCCATACATTAAATGGTGAAGAAGCATTAGCCTTTGTGAGAACGAGAAAGGCAGACAGTGACCTCATGCGCGGAAAGCGCCAAATGGAAGCACTTCAAGCCATCTTTGAAAAATCTAAATCCATTTCTTCGATCCCGTCATATGATAACATCATTGATACACTTAGTGATAACGTCTCAACCAATCTGACTATGAAGCAGTTTATCGGTCTTTTCCCGTTATTGAGCTCATTGAAATCAGTGGATACCATTCAGCTAAAGGGCCATGATTATCAGCCTGGGAATGTGTATTACTTTGAGTTAGATGGCGCTGGATTAGACGAAGTGAGAACAGAGCTGAGAGAACAGCTTGAATTATCATAAACAAGAAGGAGCCTGCCGCTGTGGCAGGCTTTTTGCTTTGAATGGGTAAGCGCGACAATGAAGCAAATTCAGTTCGCTTGATGAAGAAAATACTGAGTCAGCAGTTCCTCTACCCGGTGGCGTATACGTGGATTAAAGTATTTATGCTTTTCTTCATAGCCATTCATGATAAATAGGTACGTTGTAAATCCTTCATCGTGTTCAATTTGCTGTACCTTCATTTTTTCTTTACGTAAATGCTGCTTCAGTTCATAAAGTGCTTTCTGTGCTTCCTTTAAGGCAGAGGTTACAAGCTGAATGTATGGTTCATTTAGTTTAAATGTTTGATGTTGTTTTAAGTGAGTCAAATCACGATTGAGGATGGAGATGACCATTGGAAGAAAGATGGCCTGTTCCATCATCTGAAGCTGTATTCTTGATAGTCTCGTCATGTCCAAGCCTGCTTTCTTTATATACATAGAACACTTGTTCTTATTTATTATATCGAATGAGTCAACCAATCTCAAGGGGGCAGGGGGGATTCATTTGTATATTTTTATGTTTTCCATGTAAAATGAAAAGTAGACAAACCTTGAAGGAGTCAAAGAAGTTGACATCATTTCTTTCCCTATTTACTCATGAAAATATCACATCATTTTTTGAAAGCTACAAGGCCTTTGGACCGATTGTGGCCATACTGCTACCCTTAATAGAAGCATTTCTTCCGTTTTTACCACTCGTTGCGTTTGCTGTAGCGAATGCAAATGCATTTGGCCTTTGGGAAGGCTTTTTATTGACCTGGATTGGCGCAAGTGCAGGGTCTATTCTTGTCTTTTTGCTGATCAGAAAATTTGGACAGATGAGAATGCTCAACTTTATCAGTAGGCATCCTTCCATTAAAAAATTGATGCTTTGGGTGGAGAAGCGGGGGTTTGGTCCGTTATTTATTTTACTTTGCTTTCCTTTCACGCCCTCTGCTGCCGTCAATGTTGTAGCGGGTTTATCAAGAATTAGCTTTTGGCAATTCTCATTAGCTGCTTTATCTGGCAAGTGTGTCATGCTCTTTATCATTAGTTTTATTGGCTATGATCTTTCTGCTTTAGTTAAGAATCCGTTAAGAAGTGTTTTTGCGGTTCTAGTTATCGCGTTATTATGGTATGTTGGAAAGAGAGTAGAAAATAGGTTGAACATTCGAATGAGCAAGCGTGAGGACAAAGGAGGCTCTTAATGAAAAAGAAGCCATTGCTATGGTTGATGATTATTACAGGCATCGTCTTATTGTTCCAAGTAAAGAATTTCATGTTTGTCACGTACAAAGTAGAAGGGGTTAGTATGGACCCAACTTTTACAGATGGAACAGAATTATTAATCAATAAGTTCTCGCCAAAACTCACGAAAATTAGCCGGTTTGATTATGTGTTATTTCACGGACCTAAAAATCAAATCTTGATCAAACGGGTCATTGGACTCCCAGGAGAAACGATCAAGTATGAAGATGATCAGTTATTTGTCGATGGTGAAAAAAAGAAGGAACCTTATTTAAAAGAGCAGAAAAAACATAAAATGGGGAACGTCCTGACAGGAGATTTTCAGCTGAAAGCCATCACAGGAGACGATAAAATCAAAAACAATCATTACTTTGTGGTTGGAGATAACCGAATACATAGCTTTGACAGCCGGCATTTTGGCACCATTTCAAAGGATCAAGTCGTCGGTGTCAAAAGGAATACCAGCGAATAAAAAAGGCGCTCTGCATATGCAAAGCGTCTCTTTTTTATTTTGCGGCTTTATAATCAGGCTGCCTTTTTGCCCAGACATGATGTAAGAACCGGAAAAACGGTGGCAGCATTGCAATGACGAGAATAATTCTGATGACTTGTACAGCCACAACAAAGGTAGAATCCTCGTGAAGTGTGACCGCTGTTGTTGCCATCTCTGCAATACCGCCAGGCGAAAAGGCAAGAATGGCTGTAATGACAGAAATGCCTGTGATCTCAGCAATGGCAATAGAGCTGAGGACAGTCGCAGCAATTAGCCCGGCTGAGCTGACAACAGCCACAATGAGAGTGTTTTTTAGTCCGACAAACATCTGTTTATTCATTTTTGATCCGATGGTTGCACCTAGAAATATTTGAGACGCAATGTTCGCTTGTGCCGGCCAATAAGGAATCAAATCATAACCTATGAGTGCGCCCGTACCAACTTGAAGAGCTGCGACGCCTAGCATGCTGCCGATCAGCCAAGGGGCAGGGAAATGAAGACGAACTGCCAGGCGTGACATGAGCCAGGCACCTAAAATAAGCGCAGCGGTCCAAGAGATGTTTGACAGGGTGAAAACGCCCGAAGAAAAGGCGCTCCCTTGCGTAGCTACAGCCGCATCCGCTTCGTTTTTTGTATTTAAATAAAACACTGTAAAAGGGATAGTGAGTACAACCATTAATACACGTATCGTTTGCACGAGACTCACAACAGCTGTATTTGCTCCCACCTCTTGGGCAATCCCAGGCATAGCGGATAAACCGCCGGGGGCAGTTCCGACAAAGCTTGTCAGCATATCTGTTTTGCTCAGCTTCCATAAGGCAAAGCCTGAGAGCATCGCCAGTAGAATAGAAAAGACGAGCATGAAACTCACAGGGAGCCAATTTTCAGCGAAAATGTGAAGGACCTTCATATTCATTTTCTGTCCGAGTTCGATTCCGAGAATGAATTGACCAAGGAGCAGCCATCTGCTGTGAATACGTAAGGTGCTGGTTCCTTTACGCTGAAACAGGGTGGGGCGGCGCATGGCAATAAAAGCTGCTGTGATTAATGTACCAACCATCCAGCCAATAGACATTCCTGTTAAAGACAAAAGAAATCCACCTAAACCGCTTATCGCAATCAGAATGAGATCGGTTCGAAGGCTGTTTCCTTGTTTCATCACATGTAAACCTTCTTCCTATATGTTTGTTCAGTAAGTGAAATGTTGTTATCTTCACTATAATACAAAAGTCTCTATAAATAAAATACGATTTTTTTTACCATTTTCATAAGATTATCTTATCAATAAATGGTTAGCAAATTCTTATAAAGAAAGAAATAATTTATACCAAAAGCAAAGTCAATATACAACGATTTTCCCCTATTTATCTTATCAGTTGACTATCATTTTCAATTACACTACAATGCTTAGTGTGGGGTGATAACATGAAAATTCCTTCTTTTAAATATAATGAAAAGGGATTGAATCGTTTTTTTGGTCCTTTAGAGGGAAGAATTATGGAGATCCTTTATCAAGGTGAGGATATGCCGATTAAAGAGGTGCAGCACAAGCTGTCAGATGAAAAGCCGATTAATTTCAACACGGTGATGACTGTGCTGAACCGCTTAACCGAAAAAGGAATTGTGGAGAAGAAAACAAAAGGGCGCTCATCTATTTATAATCCCATTTTAACAAAAGAAGAATTTCTAAATGAGCAAACAAAATGGATTACGCAAGGATTGATGGACGATTTTGGTCCATTGGCAGTGAATCATATGGTGGATGCGATTGAAAGTGCTGATCCTGAATTACTCAAAGTTCTAGAAGCAAGGCTAGCATCTAAAAAAGAGGAGCAGCAAAATGAATAAAATGAAGTCGAGTCTGCTGTTTTTAGGCGGTATATTGATTGGTTTAGCCATTTTTTATCAGATGGGGTATTACGTGCTTTCAAGCTTTTTTGGCTGGAACCAAGCATATAACCTGATCCATGTATGCCAGTCCGTGCTCGAATTCTATGGATTCACTCCTTTAAAATACTTTCTGGATGCCTTAGTCCTCTACACATTGGGATTTGCAATTTTCTATATGGCAAAGCAAATTAGAAAGTACATTCAATTCAAACGACATATGATGTTGGCAGTCGAACAACAGTCAACCGAATCTCTGTCAGAGAAATATCAAAACGATATCATTGTGTTTCGCTGTCAAGAACCGCTTGCCTTTGCAATGGGGATGCTTCACCCAAAGGTTTATTTATCAACAGCTCTCATGGACATGCTGGATAAAGAGGAGATTGACGCTGTTGTTCATCATGAATTGCATCACAAATACAGCTATGATCCCTTAAAAGCTTTCATGTTCTCAATGCTCACAAAAGTCATTTGGTACATTCCAGTGTTAAAGCATATGAGACAAAGCTACTCTGTTTTTCGCGAAGTGATTGCAGATGACTATGCCATTCAGCAGACAGGTACAGAGCTTGGAGTAGGGCAGGCCCTTTTGAAACTGATTAAAAAGAAAACCCAGTTTCAAAAACAAACAAAGTTTGCGGTGTCCTTTGGAGATCGGGCATTGAATTTAAGAATACAAAAAATCTTAAATCCAACTTACAATATTCCTTTTAATGTACCAATTATTCCAATTGTCACATCAGCCATTCTGATGGTGGTCTTAATGATTATGCTCAACTTAAATTACTAATTTTTTTACTTATTAACATTACATTATGTAGTGTAAAAACAGGAGGAATTCACTATATGAAAACGAATCAAGAAATAGGAACACTTTTTGTACGCGTTATTTTAGGTATTATTTTCTTTTTACATGGACTTCAGGCATATCAAGGAGGACTGGGAGGAACAGCAGCATTCTTTGGGCAAATCGGTTTACCCGAATTTATGGCCTATATTGTCAAGACAATTGAGCTAGTCGGGGGTATCGCTTTGATTTTAGGTCTAGGAACACGTATTTTCGCAGCATTATTTGTACCAATTATGGCTGTAGCGATTATTACTGTTGGTTTTTCTAAAGGATTTGTTGGCGGTTATGAATTTGAACTTTCGCTGCTCGTCATGGCGCTTTATTTAACACTTAGCGGCAGTAAGCTGCTGTCAATTGATGGGGTTCTCAAGCATCAGCAGCAAAGCAATGAAGCAAAATTTCATTAAAAGATCATGAAAAAACTCCTTCTGCATTTGTGGCAGAGGAGTTTTTTTAATGGTCAAATTCTCATTTTCTCGTTTGAAAATGAGGAAGGGATGTGAGATTTTGCTACATTTAGCGCTAACTTTGACATATTGAAGGAACGAAAAATCGATTTCATTTTTTGACGGAACATACGATCTCCTATTAAAATAGGACTATCTAAGACACATGGTGCGTTAAAAGGTATAAAAACCATACAGCATGCTGCTGTTCATCTTGAGCGATACGTTTCATTAGCTCTTTTGTTCCTTGGTCACGGACATAGTCTGATACGCTTAAGTAAAAATCGACCGTTTTTTGTTCATCTTTAAAGGCAAACATAAGTCCTTCTCTGAATTGTTCTGGACAAGGTTCTGTTACGCTTGGTTTGTGGTTTCTACCTGTTAAAGAATAATATAGCTTTGAAAATAGTTGATAGTGTCTGACTTCATCCTGACGTATTTCTTGAATGACCTTTTTCGCCTCAGGGTTTTTTGCTTTTTGGGCAAGTTTTTCGTAGCATTGGATCGCAGAATATTCACCATTGATCGCCTTCTCAAGGTCTGAAATGATCCTTGTGTTTTGGCGCATGTCATATGGCGAGTAGTCATAGTAATCGTAATACATGATATTGCCAGCCTCCTTTTTGTTCATGATGGTTTATGATATGAAAAGAGTGAGGAAAGGTGCCTATGTTATTTCAATCAGATAGGAGAACGGGAACGTGATAGGAAAATAGCTATTTCCCTTTATTTTCGCTAGAATATGAGTACATAAGAAAGGTGTTGTGGAACGTGGAGATTCAGTTTTTAGCAGGCAGATCGGGGAGTGGAAAAACGACTGCAATCTTAGAGGAAATCAAAGAACAGCTTCGGCTTGATCCGTTGGGTCCGCCAATCATTTTTTTAGTCCCGGATCAAATGACATTTTTAATGGAATATGAGCTTGCAAAAACGTCTGAAGCTGGCGGAATGATCAGGGCCAAAGTATTTAGTTTCACACGTCTTGCTTGGTCTATTTTACAGCAGACTGGCGGAGCGAACCGGCAATTTGTGACAAGCACAGGAATTCAAATGCTTTTAAGAAAAGTGATTGAAGAGCAGAAAGAAAAGTTTAAAGTATTCAAAAAAGCGAGTGATAAGCCGGGATTTGTGGAGCAAATTGAAAAGACGATGGCTGAATTCAAAAGGTATTGTATGTTGCCGGAGGATATTGAAAAAATTTCAATGTCGAGCATGTATTCAGAGTATACAGAAGAAAGACGGGCAGCCGAAAAATTGCATGATCTGCATGTTCTTTATCAGCAGATGGAGCAGTATTTACAAGATGAATATGTGCACTCAGAAGACTATTTGACACTTCTTACGCAGCAAATTCCTTCATCTGAAGAAATAAAAGGAGCACACATTTATATAGATGGTTTTTATCAATTTACACCGCAGCAGCTTCTTGTCATTGAACAGCTCCTGCTGCATGCAGCAAAAATAACTGCTGCTTTCACAGTGGATCGCTCCTATCATGATAAGCAGCCAAATGAACTTGATTTATTTCGTATGACAGGTAAAACGTATTTCCAGCTCTATCAGCTTGCTAGAGAGTGCGGAGCTGACATTTCTGAAAACGTTTTGGAAAGAAATAAACGGCACATTTATACACCAGATCTTGCTTATTTAGAACACCAATATGAGCAGAGACCAGTGCAGCCATATCAGGAAAACACCCCTCATCTCACAGTGTCTAAAAGTGCAAATAAACGAGCTGAAATTGAGGGAGTAGCCAGAGATATACTTGATTTAGTGAGAGAAAAAGGACTTAGATTGAGAGATATCTCGATTGTTGCACGACATGTAGACGACTATAAAGATACATTAAAAGAGGTTTTTCGAGATTACGATATTCCTTTTTTTATTGATGGAAATGAATCGATGCAGTATCATCCGCTCATTGAATTGATTCGTTCGAGCTTGGATGTCATAAAGGGAAACTGGCGGTATGAAGCGGTATTTCGCTGCGTGAAAACAGAGTTCTTATTTCCGCTTGAACTCGCTAAGAACAAAGCGAGAGAGCAGGCAGATCAGCTCGAAAACTATTGTATTGCTTATGGTGTAAAAGGAGAACGCTGGACAAACGGTTCCCGGTTTCATTACAGGCGCTTCCAATCATTAGATGAGGATTTTGGACAAACAGATCAAGAAATTGAAATGGAACAAATGCTAAATGACGTCAAAGAATGGATCGTGCCCCCGCTTTACCAGTTGCAGATTAGGCTCAAAAAAGCGCAAAAGGTAAGAGACATGGTAGAGGCTGTCTATGTCTTTTTAGAAGAGATACAAGTACCAGATAAGCTTGAAAAAGCGAGGCTTGAGGCTGAAGAAGCAGGTAGATTAGCTGAAGCAATGCAGCACGGACAAGTATGGGATGCGGTTATTCAATTAATGGATGAATTTGTTGAAATGCTAGGTGAAGAAGAGCTCTCATTTCCTTTATTCCAACAAATGATGGATACAGGATTAGCTTCTCTAAAATTCGCTTTGATTCCGCCTTCACTCGACCAAGTATTTATTGGAAGTATGGATTTATCGAGAATGTATCAAGTGAAATGTACGTTTATCGTTGGTGTAAATGATGGCGTTATTCCCGCACGCCCCTCTGATGAGAGTGTATTGTCTGAGGATGACCGTGAATGGTTAAAACGAGCAGGAGCAGAGCTGGCAGAGACAGGAAAGGAACGGCTGCTAGATGAGCAATTTTTAATTTACCAAGCGTTATCGAGTCCATCACGTCATTTGTATCTATCCTATTCGGCTGCTGATGCAGAAGGACGTTCTCTTTTGCCTTCGACACTCATCAAGTATTGTCAAGAGCTTATGCCAAATCATCAGCAGGCTCTTTATGTGTTAGATCCAGAACAACTGGATGACGAGGAGCAATTAAAATTTGTAGCGAATGAGCATGTTTCGTTATCGTATACCGTCTCACAGCTGCAGCAATGGCTCAATCAATATCCCATTAGTGGTGTATGGTGGAGTGTCTATAACTACTTAATGACATCTCCTAATCGGGATGTATCAAAAAACATCATGTCAAGTTTGTTTTTTACAAATCGAGCGAAGCCATTAAAGCCTAATGTCACAAAAGAGCTTTATGGTGATCATATTCAGGGCAGTGTTTCAAGAATGGAGAAATTCAATGCGTGTGCATTTTCTCACTTTGCTTCCCATGGGTTAAAACTAAAGGATCGACAATTTTACAAATTGGAAGCACCTGATATCGGCCAGTTGTTTCACTCGGCTTTAAAACATATTTCAGATACGCTTGTTGAACAAAAAAAGGATTGGAAAAACCTAACGAAGGAAGATTGTGTCACTTATTCAAAACATGCGATTGAACAGCTTGCTCCGCGTCTTCAAAAGGAAATTCTATTAAGCTCTAATCGGCATGCTTATATTAAAGAAAAGCTCCAGAAAATCTTGATTCGAGTCTCTTCTATATTAAGTGAACATGCCAAAGTGAGTGGATTTTCTCCAGTAGGGCTAGAGTTAGGTTTTGGGGGGCAAGGGCCATTGCCGCCGTTTACTTTTCAATTAAAGAATGGCTGCACGATGGAGCTTGTCGGAAGAATTGACCGGGTAGATAAAGCAGAAGGTTCAAAAGGGCTGCTCTTGAGAATAGTCGACTACAAATCCAGTGAGAAAGGTCTTGACTTAGCAGAAGTATACTATGGGCTGGCCTTGCAAATGCTCACTTACTTAGACCTGACCATTACGTATTCGAAAGAGTGGCTCGGGGTTGAAGCGACGCCTGCTGGCATTTTATATTTCCATATCCATGATCCGCTCATTCAAGCACCTATTCCGCTTGCAGAGGATGACATTGAGCAGGAAATATTCAAGAAATTTAAAATGAAGGGTTTATTGCTTGAAGATATAGAAGCAGTAAAGCTCATGGATCAAACGCTTGATTCAGGTAGATCACAAGTCATTCAAGCCGGCTTGAAAAAGGATGGGTCTTTCCGTTCTGACTCTGCAGTTTTAAGTGAAGATCATTTCCATATACTCACACAACACGTTCGGCGCACATTTGAAGAAGCAGGCGAAAGAATTACAAATGGAGAGGTCGCAATTAATCCATATAAATTGAAGGATCAAACACCTTGCCGCTTTTGTTCATTCAAGTCTATTTGCCAATTCGATGAATCAATAGAGGATAATGATTTTAGGGTGCTCACCTCTGAGAAAGATGATGTTGTGATAGACCGGATCAAAAAAGAAGGGGATCAGTATGCAAATACCAAAACCGAATAACAGTACGTGGACGGATGACCAATGGGAAGCCATCGTTTCAGAAGGACAAGATATCTTGGTTGCGGCGGCGGCAGGGTCAGGAAAAACAGCTGTTTTGGTTGAACGGCTGATTCGAAAAATGACCCGGCCTGAACATCCAGTTGATGTGGACCGTCTGCTCGTTGTGACTTTCACAAATGCATCTGCGGCAGAGATGAAGCATCGGATTACAGAAGCACTTGAAAAAGAATTAGCCAAAAACCCTGGGTCCCTTCATATGAGAAGGCAGCTGTCCCTCATGAATCGTGCTAATATTTCTACCTTGCACTCCTTTTGCTTGCAGGTTTTGCGCACCTTTTACTATGAAATTGATCTTGACCCAGGCTTTCGTTTGGCAGATCAAACAGAAGGAGAATTATTAGGAGATGAAGTGTTAGATGAACTGTTCGAGGATGAATATAAGGCTGGAAAGCCATCATTCTTTGAACTGGTTGATCGTTACACTTCTGACCGCCATGACTTAGATTTGCAATGGCTTGTGAAGAGAATTTATGAGTTTTCTAGGTCTCATCCTTTACCTGAGCAATGGATGAGGGCATTCCTTTCACTTTATGATGTAGATGCACAAACAAAAGTAGAAGAATTACCGTTTTATCCATATATCAAAGAAGATCTTTCTCTCGTTCTCCGGAGCTGCCAGGAGCTGCTTGAACGAGCTCTTTCGCTATCAAAAGAGCCGGGCGGCCCAGCACCGAGAGCAGAGAATTTTATAGATGATTTAGAGCAAGTCAATGAATTAATCCATCATCAAGATGATTTTGAGGAGCTTTACGAACTTTTGCCGAACGTCAATTTTAAAAGGCTCAAAACGTGCAAAGGGGATGAATATGACCCTGTTTTGTTAGAAAAGGCCACAGATGCACGTAATCAAGCAAAAAAACAACTAGAAAAGCTAAAAGATGAATACTTTATGCGCAGTCCTTCCCAGCATTTAAAAAGCTTAGCTGAAATGAAGCCAGTTGTGGAGACGCTTGTAGAGCTTGTGATCAAATTTGGTGAGCGTTTCGAAAGAGCGAAGCAGGAAAAGTCAATCGTCGACTTTTCGGATTTAGAGCACTATTGCTTACGCATTTTAGCGGAGCAGGATGCAGAAGGACATTTGATCGAAACAGAAGCTGCTAAGTACTATCAACAGCAGTTTGAAGAAGTGCTTGTTGATGAATACCAGGATACAAACCTCGTACAAGAAACGATTTTAAAGCTTGTGTCTAAAGGGGAACATTCTGCAGAGGGCAATCTGTTTATGGTTGGTGATGTAAAGCAGTCCATTTATCGTTTTAGACTGGCTGAGCCCATGCTCTTTTTAAACAAATATAAACACTTTCAACCAGACGGCAAAGAAACAGGGAAGAGAATTGATTTAAATAAAAACTTCCGAAGCCGTTCAGATGTTTTAGATAGTACGAACTTTTTGTTCAAGCAGCTGATGGGGGAAACAGTTGGAGAAATTGAATATGATGAACAAGCTGAATTAAAGCTTGGAGCGAGTTATCCAGAAAGCAAAGATACAACGACAGAAATGCTCCTTGTCCACTTAGATCAGCAGGAAGCGGAAAGCGACGAAGAGCGAGAAGAACTTGAGACCGTCCAATTTGAAGCGAGAATCATTGCTAAAAAAATAAGAGAATTGGTGGAGCAGCCATTTCAAGTGTACGATGCAAAACAGCAAATGACCCGTAACTTGCAGTATCGTGACATTGTCATTTTGCTTCGGTCTATGCCGTGGGCTCCGCAAATGATGGAAGAATTAAAGAAGCAGGGAATCCCTGTATATGCGAATCTTTCCTCTGGTTATTTTGAAGCAACAGAGGTGTCTGTCATTCTTTCTTTGTTAAAAGTCATCGATAATCCGTATCAGGATATTCCGCTTGCAGCTGTTTTAAGATCACCTATTGTTCATTTAGATGAAAATGAAATGGCACTTATTCGAACGAGTGATAAAAAAGGCACTTATTATGATGCTGTAAAGGCATTCATGAGTGTGACGCATTCAGATCACCCTACATGCAAAAAATTAGAGCGATTTTTCCAATTGCTGCATAAGTGGCGTGATTTCTCCATCAATCATTCGGTGGCAGAATTAATTTGGGAAGTCTACCGAGATACGCAGTATCTTGATTATGTTGGCGGGATGCCTGGAGGTAAGCAGCGGCAGGCGAATCTTCGTGCCCTTTATGATCGAGCCAAGCAATATGAAAAAGCTGCCTTTAGAGGGCTATTTCGATTCCTTCGTTTTATTGAAAGAATGCAGGAGCGTGGAGATGATCTTGGTGCGGCAAAAACGTTCAGTGAAACAGAGGACGTTGTGCGCATGATGACGATCCACAGCAGTAAAGGATTAGAATTTCCAGTCGTCTTTACTGCAGGACTCGGCAGGAACTTTAATATGATGGACTTAAACCAGTCCTACTTACTTGATAAAGAGCTAGGCTTTGGAAGCAAGTATATCCATCCTGAGCTGAGAATTAGTTATGCGACATTACCGCTTGTGGCGATGAAAAAAAAGATGAGAAAAGAGTTATTATCTGAAGAGCTGAGGGTCCTATATGTGGCGCTCACAAGGGCTAAGGAAAAATTATTTCTGGTCGGCTCTGTCAAAAATCAGGTGAAAGCATTAAGCAAATGGCAAAATGCCGCGACTGGAGAAGAGTGGCTGCTCCCTGATTTTGAACGTTATCAATCGAAAACATACTTAGATTTTATTGGTCCTGCTCTCATCCGTCATCAAGCGATGTCATCTATTTTAGAAGAAACAGGCGATGTCGTTCTTTCGCATCCGTCCACATTCACCATCTCATTTACTCAAGCTTCTGATCTTCTAAAGGAAGATATGTCACTTGAAAAGAAGCAGCAAGACGAGGTAGTACAAGCATTGATGGATGGTCTGCCTGTTGAAGGATATGGTGATGCTGATGAGAAGGTGGCAGAGAGACTTTCATGGAAATATCCATATCTAGCGGCCTCGCAAGTCGGCACAAAGCAGTCTGTTTCCGAGATAAAAAGGATGAAAGAAATACAGGATGAGTACAGTGTTCCTTCTTCTATTCGAAAAGCTCGTGCAACATTGTATGACCGGCCGGCTTTCATGAAGAAAAAAACACTCACTGCCGCAGAACAAGGCACCGCAATGCATACAGTCATGCAGCATATCACGCTTCCTTCTGAGGAGCCCTATGATGAATCACGTATAAGGCACCTGCTCGAATCCTTACAGCAGCGAGACTTGCTAACAGATGAGCAAGTCCGGTCAATTGATCAAGAAGGAATTGCTGCTTTCTTCTCTACTTCAATTGGTCAAAAACTGCTGAAAGCGGACTGGGTAAAACGAGAAGTATCATTTAGTATGGTGTTACCTGTTAAAGAGGTATACAGTCATATTGATACTGAGGGAGAGCCTGTTCTGATTCAAGGAATGATTGACTGTTTATTTGAAACAGATGGAAAGCTATATTTACTAGATTATAAGACGGATAGAGTGCAAGGCAGATATACAGGTGGACTTGACGCTGCTGAATCTATCTTGAAAAAGCGCTATGAAACCCAAATAGCGTTATATGCAAAAGCAGTAGAGCGTTTGACAAACAGAACATTAGAGGAGAAAATTCTCTATTTCTTCGATGGGAATTTAGAAATCTCTTTATAAATGTATCGGAATGAGAGGTGAAACACATGAGGATTCTGCATACAGCGGATTGGCATTTAGGGAAAACCCTTGAAGGTCGAAGCCGGCTTGATGAGCAAGCACAGTTTTTAGATGAACTGTATCAAATCGTGAAAGACGAACACATTGATGTCATTGTGATGGCCGGTGATGCCTTTGATACAGTGAATCCGCCTGCTAGAGCAGAGCAGCTTTTTTATGAAAGTCTATCTGCCTTATCTGATAAAGGAAAACGGCAGGTAGTGGTCATCTCAGGCAATCACGATAATCCGGATCGCTTATCAGCCGCATCTCCTTTAACAAATGATCAGGGTATTCATTTAATTGGATATCCGACAAATGACATCATCCGTGTCGATGTTCCTTCTTCGAGTGAACGTTTATCCATTGCAGCACTCGCTTATCCGTCTGAGGCGAGACTAAATGAGGTGCTGGCTGAAACATTTGAAGAGAAAGTGCTTCGTGATCATTACAATTTAAAAATTCAACAAGCGTTTCAACATTTAAGTACTCAATTCCAGCTGGATACAGTTAATATTGCAACAAGCCACATTTATGTGGCAGGAGGAAGTCAAACAGATTCAGAAAGACCGATTGAAGTAGGCGGCGCATATACCGTTGCGGCTGAAAGCCTGCCAGAAGCAGCTTGCTATGTTGCACTTGGTCATTTGCACCGCCCGCAAACGATCAAACGTGCCAAAACGATTGCCCGGTATTCTGGATCACCTCTTGCTTATAGCTTTTCTGAATCAGGCTATGCCAAATCAGTCACAATTGTAGAGGCAAAACCTAATGAAAAGGCAAGCTGGAAAGAAGTGTTTTTATCAAGCGGAAAACCACTTGTGAAATGGAAGGCGACTGAGGGACTGAGTCAAGTGCACGAGTGGCTGGATGAAAAACGTGATCTTCAGGCGTGGATTGATTTAGAGGTTCATTTAACAGACCAGCTCTCTATTGAAGAGATTCATCAGCTCCGTAAGCAGCATAGTGGGTTTGTTCACATTCGACCAAAGTTCAAAGAACTACAGCAAATAGAAGAGCAAAAGCAAGTGGAAAAGCTCTCGATCGAAGAGCGGTTCGTGAAATTTTATGAGCGCCAGACAGGTGGCGGTTTACCCGATGAAAAAACAGTCAAACTGTTTTTAGAGCTAGCCAATGAAATGCAAGAGGAGGAAGCGACTTGAAGCCGATTACGCTGACCATTAAAGGACTTCATAGCTTCAGAGAAGAACAAACAATTGACTTTAGCTCATTATGTGATGCAGGTGTGTTTGGCATATTTGGACCGACAGGAAGTGGAAAGTCGTCCATATTAGACGCCATGACCCTGGCACTCTATGGCAAAGTGGAACGTGCGTTAAATAATACACATGGTATTTTGAACCAAGCGGAAGAAAAGCTGTCGGTTTCCTTTACATTTGCTTTGCAAAAGGAACATCATATTTCTTATAAAGTTGAACGTGCTTTCAAACGAGCGGATGAAATGAAAGTCAGAACGACATTATGCCGCCTGATTGAAATCGGTGATACGCAGACCGTTCTCGCAGATAAAGCGAGTGAGGTCAATCGTAAAGTAGAAGAATTACTCGGATTAACCATTGATGATTTTACACGAGCGGTTGTCTTACCTCAAGGGAAATTTGCAGAATTTCTCTCCCTAAAAGGGGCAGACAGACGTCAAATGCTTCAGCGGTTGTTTAACTTGGAAAAGTATGGGGACCAGCTCGTCAAGCGTTTGCGTGCAAAAGCTCAGAATCAATATGGGCAAAAAAATGAACTGCTGGCTGAACTGAATGGTTTAGGGGAAGCTGGCCCAGAGGCGCTGGCAAAAGCAAAGGAAGCAGCAGAGCAGGCAAAAGCCATTTTTCATGAGAAAAAACAAGCGCGGGACGAAGCGTTCACTGCTTTTACAAAGGCGCAAGCGATCTGGCAGTATCAAAAGGAACAAGAAGCTTATGAGACTGAACAAAACAAACTGAATCTACTGGCACCATCAATGGAAGAGAAAAAGGCCAAGCTCAATATCGCAGAGCAGGCAGAGGCGCTAAAGCCCTATGCGGATGCATTAACAAAGGCTGAAAAACAGCTTTCTCAAGCATCAAAGGAGAAGCAGGAAGCAGAAAAGCAGCTGCTGCATCAACGAACGATCTATGATCAAATGACGCAGGAGTATGAGCAAGCCCGGCAAAAGAAAATAGAGACTGAGCCAGAACTTCTCCAAAAGAAAGAGCAGCTGATTCATCTAAAGGAAATTGAACGAAAAAAAGAGACAGCTCTTCAGGAAAAGACAGGAATAGAACAGCAAAAAAATGAAAAAACGCAGCAATTCATACAAAAGAAAAAAGAAGCGGACAATCTTCAATCTCTATTAGAGCGTGCACTGACGAAACAAACACAGCTGAAGCATGAGCTGGAGCAGTTACAAGTCTCAGTAAAAGAACGGAAAAGTGTACAGGATGCTTTACGTTTAAGTGAAAATGTTGAAAGAATAAACCGCAGCATTCAAAAAGAAAAGCAAAAGATGGAGGAGGTCAAAAAGCGAGCCACACAGACTTCAGAAGCATATGAAAAGCTTCAAAAACAGCAAAACGACCATCATGAAAAAATAGACCAATCGTTTCAAGCAATTGAACACCTCTATTTTTATGTATGTGAATTCGAACGAGCTCTAACAGAATGGAGTAAAAAAGAACAACATCAGAAGCTCGAAAAATTAAAACAGCGTGATGTTGTAAGGGCGGCTGAATTAAGAAAAGAATTAGCGGCAGAGCTAGTAGATGGTGAACCATGTCCGGTTTGTGGATCAATTCATCATGATCCAAAGGCTTTGGAATACAATGACCATGAAGAAACCGTGGCACAAGTCGATGAAGTCATTCAACGGATGGACAAAGAGCTCAAGCAGGCAGAGGAGTATGCGAGAGACATGTATGCCGCAAAGCAGCTCCTCGAAACGAATGCCAATCAATTAGTGAAACAATTTGCTTTCTTATCTCAGAAAGCCCCGGGAGCGGAAGTAGCTGCAGCAGTAGAAACCGTACAAAATCCGCAGTCTTTGCAGGATCTGATGCAAGAATGGAAAGGCATAAAGCAGGATATTCAAGAAGTTGAACGTAAACGAGCTCGTTTAATGGATGAAACGCATAATCAAGCAGCAGAGATGAGCAAGATGAAAGAGCAAATGACTTTTGAACAGCAACGCATCGAAGAATTAGAGGTGCTGATCAAAGAGCTTCAATCTGAGCTTTCAGTGCAAACGACTCAATTTGAACAGGCCTTCCCTCATTTTACATTGAATCAAGTACAAGAGCTGCAAAAGCAAATCGATGAAAAGGACCAACAAGCGGAAGGCTATAAAGAACGTATTGAGAAAAGCATTTCGTTTTTGGAAGAAAAACAGCTAGCAAAAGAGCAGCTGCAGACAGCGATATACAATGTCGAGAAAGAACTTGATAAACTAGCGCATCAGCTAGAAAGTCAGCATCAGCTTATCCATCAATATGAAACAGATTTAGGCCGATATCCATTAAAAGCTGCCTCTATTTCTGATGAACTTATTGAGGTTGAACATTCTCTTGCTCTTCTTAATGAAAAAGAACAGCAATCGTACAAGCAATTGCAGCACGCGCAGCAGTTGTTTAGTGAGGCGCAAAGCCATTTTTCAAGCAGTGAGCGTCAGCTTCAAGAGGCGAACCGGCGAAAACAAGAAGCAGAAGCAGCATGGGAAAAAGAAACAGAATTCTCTCCTTTTCATATGCCGCAGGAAATTGAGTCTGCTTCAATGGAACAGGCAGTACGTCAATCGGTCAAACAGGAAATTGAGGAATTTGAGGATAAAAGAAAGGAATGTGCCGCAAACTTAAAGCGAATTTCTGAATTACTGAAAGAAGAGTCACTGGATGAAAAGCAGTGGACTGACATTCAGCACAGAAAAGATGCAGCTGAAAAAGCATTGGAAGAAGCGACAGCAATGAGTGGGTCCGCACATGAACACCTGCGTGTGGTTGAAGAAAATCATCAGCGCTTTGCAAGTATTCACGAACGCTTGGAAGCACTGCAGCAAGAAATTGATCGCCTCGATAAACTGCAAACCGTTTTTAAAGGGAATACGTTTGTTGAATTTTTAGCAGAAGAACAGCTGGAAAGTGTCAGTCGTGATGCATCCGCCCGCTTGGGTATGTTGACGAGACAAAGATATGCGATTGAGGTCGACTCAGAAGGCGGCTTTGTTATGCGTGATGATGCAAATGGTGGTGTCAGGCGTCCTGTGTCCAGCTTGTCCGGCGGGGAAACCTTCCTGACATCGCTGGCGCTTGCCCTTGCTCTTTCTGCACAAATTCAGCTGAGAGGTGAATTCCCGCTGCAATTCTTTTTCCTTGATGAAGGATTCGGTACGCTCGATCAAGACTTGCTTGATACGGTCATTACCGCATTAGAGAAACTGCAGTCTCACAATTTAGCAGTTGGTGTGATTAGCCACGTGGAAGAATTGAAAATGAGACTGCCGAAAAAACTGATTGTCCATCCAGCAGATCCAAGCGGGAAAGGGACAACGGTCTCAATGGAATTAATGTAAATGTTGAGGTGATGACAGGGTGGCAAAGCAAACCATTGGATTATGTGAGCTGTGCGGAAGACAAAATGTCCTGCTCACAGAACACCACTTAACACCAAGAGAAGAAGGTGGGGCTTTTTTACCGACTGCCTTCCTGTGTATCCCCTGCCATAAACAAGTGCATGCACTCTTTACAAACCAGGAGCTTGCCGCACGCTTGAACACACTTGATGCACTAAGGCAGGATGAAAAGCTTGCTTCGTACATCAAATGGATTCGAAAACAGCCGGCAAGCAAGCTGGTTAAAACAAAAAAATCGAGACAACGCAGAAAAAAATAAGCATAAAAAGCGCTCCTCTAAATGAAATGACTGTAGAGGAGCTGCTTTATGCATTGCCTACCATATTCTGATCATTTAAGTCAGGATCCACATAGTTGGTGGCGCTAATGCCATTATTTAATATCAAGAAATCTCCGGTATTTCCCGCTCCAGAGCCTAAAGCAGATTTTGACGAACTTTTAGGCGACAGGTAGAATGAGTCACCGACGTTTACGACGCCTCCAGAAATAGAGTTAATGTAAATGGGTCCGACAATTGCTGGCATAATCGACATCCTTTATTCGAAGTCATATCACCATCATATGCGCAGGTAGGTCCATTTGTGAGTTTGGCGGACTTTCGTCGTTGCTAAATAACTCTCGAATATGCTTCACTCTTGCAACGCCATTCACTCCACACGTAGAGCCAATTTGAAACACAGAGGAGGAAGACACCCCTTCTACATGTATTGAAGACACTTTAATCACAGGCTTTTCATGGTAAAATGCTGTTCTGACGGATCGTTCCGGCAGCATCAATGGAATAGGCTCATAATACACTTCAAATTCTTTAGCATTTAAGTTTTCTGCTTCATTGCCATAAAACAAACTAATGGTTCGTTGAACAGCTAACACCTTAACCTTCGGGCATAGCTCCTGAGTATCACCGATTTGAACAACACTTGAAATCCCCACAGAATTCACCTTCGTGAAACTCACTTGAGATGTGCGCTTTATCATTATCGAGGTGCCAGAGGAACAAACGGGCCAATGATAAGAGATTCTGGCGGTGTATCAAAAATGGAGGATAATTGTACATGATCTGTGTCCCCGATGATAAATAGGGAAGAGGACGAAACCCCAACTACTTTAATGCATCCGGTCTCGATGTTGCGGTTGACGACTGTGAAATTCATCCGTTTTCCTCTCCTTTCGTTTCATTTGGAATATGGGCTAAGAAATGCTCAATCGCTCGTTTGACATCATGCTTCACATATTCAGCAATTTGCTCTGAACGCTGCAGCGGGGTCATATCTTCCCGGTGCGGGAGCTGTCCTGCATAGTATTTGATTCTGCTGTCAATTTGCTTGCGAATGTCCTCAATGATGTGGTGTTTGTTGCTCTCATCAAGAGACCCTTCATATCGCTGCTCTAGCTCTTCAAGAAGTTCTGGCGCTTCTTCATTTAAGAATGCGTCGACAAGCTGGCGTGTTTGATTGAAAAATTGATCAGCCATTTCTTGCTGCATCATTCCAATACCCGGGGTTGTTGTTTGGCCCACTTCAAAGTTTTGAACACTGTTTGGATCAGATGGATTGAGGCCGATGTTCAGTGTGCCTTCAAGCCGCTCGATTTTCAGTTGATCAAATTGATAATCAATCCGTTCAATCGTCGTTGTCGGTTTATCTTTGATCATTTGCATTTCCTGCTGAAGTTCGTTAAGCCTTTTTTCAAGCATCATAATTTGTTGTGTTTGCTTTTGAATGATGCCATGCACCTGTGAAGCGTTGCTTTGATAATCATACATTGACATACACCTCCGGGGATAGCAGATGAACTTAAGTTGTTGGTGACTGAAGCGGTACAAAAGGTGTTGTGATTGCGCCTTGGGATTCTTCAATTCCTTGTGTACCTGCTGCGGCAGGTGCTGCTTCTACGTAGCTGCCCGTGTTATACAGATTAGAAAGAGCTTTAATTGAACCAGCGCTCCCAATTTGCAGCACAGAGGAGTTACTGACAGACTCTACACGCAAATAATTAATTTGTATCGCTTGATTAATATAGAAGTTCAACGGATTCTCACTCCTTACAAGTTACCAACAAGCGGTTGATCAATGACATCACTGTCGTACGTATTTGTCACACTTTTATAGTTGCTAATGCGCAATTGATCACCAGTGTTAAAACTGCCTGCGCCAGCAAACGTTTTAACCTGACTATTTGGAGAAATGGTGATGCAGTCTCCAACATGAACGACTCCGCTCGTTCCGACGGCATTTACTTTAAAGGCTCCAACAATAGCCGGCATAGCGGTGCACATCCTTTATAAAAATAAGGCACTTTGTTTTTGGGCGTTTCACCATAGCTTATGATGGGTCTTTTAATGTGTGATTGTCTTTTTGAAAGCTTTTGATGAGAGGAATTAGGTGTATGGTTTACCCTTTTTTAGAGCATTCATTCGAGGTGTATTTGATGCCTTTATTTAAGAGTGTATCAAGCTCTTGACTGCACCTGATGGTTTCTTCGGCATTCATCCCGAATTTTTTTGCTGTCTCAATTAAATGTAATCTTTTTTGTTCAATTTCATAATTGATCATAACGGACGCCAACTCTCACATTTTTTATATAATAGAAGGATATGGTTAGTATACCCTATTTTTCTATAAAAAAAGCTGTTTCGTCAATATGAGTAATAAAGTGACAAAATTCGAAAGCGTCCTTACGTATCATATGTCTCTTTTCTTATTTCAGCCTGTAAATAACGTCGTCTTTTGTTGATATACTGCCGGATGACCTCTCGTTCTGATTGTAGGATGTCTTTGCGGTCTCTCGTATAAGGATCATCTCCAATTCGGTTCTCGATAGAAGCATGCCATTTTTCGATGATTGGACAAAGCCGGTCTTCTAAAAAATGAGTATTGAGTACATGCTGAAAAAGCGTGTAATAGGCTCTCTTAAATGAAGGGATATCTAGTAACCTAGCAGTTAAAGTATTAAAGCCGTTTACTGGAATATAATCAAATGCCATTTCTTCTCCATGAATGTCACGGCCCCATGTCGCATCATAATCCCAAGGAAGTACTTGAAATTTTCCTTGTTCATTCACATAAAGAGCGTAGTTATGGACAAAGCCGTCAAAGTTTTGTGTGCACACGACACCAATGAGCCAGCGGAAATACTGTGTTACATCTAAGTATTGCTCAATTTTTTCTGCAAATATGTCATCTTTCGCTGTGTTGAGAAAGTAAATAAATTCACTCAGCTGCTGATCGTGTTGAGAAGTCCCCGTTTTTTTCTCGTACCCGAGGAGGAGGTGTTTTTTGGGCTTTTTATCAAACGAACTCAAAAGGGAGAAGTTGGCATCGTCATCGACTGCATAATAAATGCCGCCTCCTGAAAGCTGCCTTTTCTGAAAAAAGTGCTCATCAACAGATTCTATTTTTAAATAAATGCCTTCTTTTCTTCCGTTTATAGTGAGAAACACATGAGACGCAGCCGGGCTTAGCACCCCTATCTGCTCGAAGAAATAAAAGGACAGTCTGTTTCGGATAAACGAGGGGTCATTGTATTCTGCATTTAAATGAAAGATAGATTCGCCTTGTCTTTGCTTTGGCTTACGATATTCAATTTGATAGGACTTTTTTTTCAGCTTTCTAATGTGAGACCCGCGGTATGAAGCATAAATATGTGATTTGATCTGGCCGGTTTTCAAAATGGCCTCAACAGGTTCGTCGTTCCATATGTCTTTTCTTAATTCAATCAGGTCCTTTGGATGAATCCAAATATCCATTTGCTTTAAAGGTTCTGTGGTCATGCGTTCATCATCCTCCTATGCTCTTCTTTACGATATGAAAATGAAGGAATGTCCTGTACCCGTTTGTTAGGTATTCATGGAGTTTTAAAAGAAAGGGGCATCCGCCAAGAACACTTGTCTACCAAGTCTCGTAACATAAAGCAGAGAAGATAAACAGCTTGATCTGTTTGTTTTGTCAAAGTATAGACTGGGAGGGGAATCGTTCGTGAGCACATTTGATCATTCACATATTGAACATGCAGTGGATTCACTTCGAAGTGAAGGACGTGATCATCACTTAGATCGTGAACCAGAATCGAGACGATCGCACAAGTCAGCACGTTCTCGCCATTCAAAACGCCGTCATTGGTTCTTTGGTGGAGGCGGATGCCGTAAATCACACCGCAGTAAAAAAAGCTACAAGAGCTATCGTTCGAAAAAAAGTCGCTGTTCAAAGAAAAGCGTGAAAAGTGAGAAACCATGCAAAAGTAAAAAGTCGTGCAAAAGCAAGAAATCTTGCAGAAGCAAAAAGAGTGAGCCGAAAAAATCATGCCGCAGCAAACACAGATCCCATCATAAGAAAAGCTGCCGTAAGTCACATCGCAGCCATCGTTCTAAAAGATCTCATCACCACAGAAGCTGCCATCGATCTAAACGTTCTCATCACCATAGACGCAGCCGCTCTTGCAAAAGATGTGGAAAGAAAAAGCATCATTCCCACAGCAGAGGAAATGTTGATCGCAAATGGGACCAAGGGAACATGTGGGAGTATCGCCGCTACCGCTAAACATCAGATCATCTTTTTTGAAACCCTTTTTAAAAGAGAGTATGATAAAAAAGGGTTTTTTTTATTTCATAGAGAAATAAAATGAGACATCATCACTTAGCGAAATGAAGATTGTGAGGGGAAGACATGAAGTTTTTTACAGGTGAGATACATAGCAGAATGTTTATTGGGGTAGTCATTGATGATGAATGGGTCATGGACGTCAAAAAGGCAGAAGCCAAATTATTTGAGCTTGAGACACTGCCAAACTCTTTAGCTGAATGTATTCATATGGGGGACAAGTTTGTTGAGCATGTCAAACAGCTCCTTGACTGGGCTGAGAAAAAAGAAGAAGACCGCGGTTCTTATGTATATCCGCTTTCGGAAGTGAAACTCCATGCGCCGATTCCAAAGCCAGCTAAAAACATCATGTGTGTTGGAAAGAATTATCAAGATCATGTCATGGAGATGGGAAGTGCAGCGGATCTTCCTAAAGATGTGATGATCTTTACAAAGGCACCTACTTCAGTCGTTGGACATGAAGCGGATATTCTCCTTCATGAAGATGTGACCAGTGAGCTGGACTATGAAGGGGAGCTTGCGATCGTGATGGGCAAATCAGGGAAGAATATTGCACCTGAAGAGGTCCGCGATTATCTATTCGGTTACACCATTTTAAATGACGTAACGGCAAGAGATTTGCAGAAAAAACACAAACAATTTTTCATAGGTAAAAGCTTAGATACAACCTGCCCGATAGGACCTTATATTGTGCATAAGTCAGTGGTCGAGGATCATGGTGCGCTCCATGTGGAAACAAAGGTAAACGGAGAGGTTCGCCAGTCTGCCAGTACAGAATTAATGATTTTCTCCATCGAGAATATTGTTTCTACTCTTTCAAAAGGGATGACACTAGAAGCTGGTGACATCATTGCAACGGGAACACCTTCTGGGGTTGGCAAAGGCTTTGAACCGCCTAAGTTCTTAGCTTCAGGGGATCGAATTGACATCACGATTGAGCCGATTGGAACGCTATCGAATCGCGTCAAATAAAGAGTGCGATGACACAGGATTGTCGCTTTGTGTTCGACTTATTTCGTGGTACGATGAGAAGGTAATTGTTCTGATAAAGGGGGAAATAACAGATGGGAACGCATTTACATATTACAGCATGGGTGCTAGGGATTATTTTATTCTTCGTTGCCTTTGCTCTAGCAGGTAAAAACGACAAAGGTGCTAAAATTGTGCACATGATTGTCAGACTATTGTACTTGATCATTATCGCAACAGGCGTAGAGCTGTATGTTCGCACAGGAATGAAAATTCCAGGTTTCGGTGGCGAGTATATCGGTAAAATGATTCTCGGTATCCTTGTGATCGGCTTCATGGAAATGGTTCTTGTACGCAAGAAAAAAGGAAAATCGGTGACTGGTGTATTGATTGGTTTTATCGTGTTCGCGATTGTGACCATTCTTCTCGGTTTACGTCTGCCGATCGGTTTCCATATCTTTTAACATAAAAAGGGCATTGCTTATACGAAGCAGTGTCCTTTTTATATGCCATCAAATTGCGAAACCGACCGGTAACCGTCAGAAGTGGTCCATTCAAAACGAATTTGACCTGCGACGGAGTCATGGTGACATTGAAGGGCAAGTGATTGTGAATCTGTCGAAAACTGAAAGAAAGAAACTCGTTGAAAAGAATGAAAGGAGGAGAAAACACAATCGTAGACGGAAAAACCAAGCTGCTCTACCTGTGCAATGATTTCATAAAAAACGTTTTCAGGAACGAACATCAGTAGGTCAAGCCATCCTTTCGCAAGTGATGCCGTATATTGAATCACTTCACCGCCTTGTACTTCTACTAGCTGCCCACTTTCATGAAGTATCATGGACCCGAGCAGTTCCCCTTTGGTCCACCTGCCATTTTCCTTCAAACAGATCATCGTGCTTTGAAGACTTTCTGGCAGCATGATGTCTCCTTCTTCATCTTCAATCAGACAATACCCGTTTTCAATCAGTAAATACCCGCTGCACCATCTTCGACTGCAGCGTTCAAGCTGCTTCATTCGTTTTTCCATTTGCAAAAGCTCCTTTCCTCTTTCTTTTCTTACCAAATCATGCTTGTCCTATACGCCCGAGAAAAAAAGGACAAATCAACTATCAAGGAGACGATGCATAAACTAAGAAAGGCTGAATGAGAACACTTGAGGAAAAACGGATGGGAGCTGATGATGATGTGTGGAATAACAGGCTGGGCAGACTTTAAAAAGCAGCTCATCCAACAGGATCATGTAATCAATCAAATGACAGATACATTATCTAAAAGAGGGCCAGACGATACAAATACGTGGAAAAGTGAGCACGTTCTATTTGGGCATAAAAGGTTAGCGGTTGTAGATGTAGAAGGCGGAAAACAGCCGATGACATATACACATCAAAACCATGCTTATACCGTTGTATACAATGGAGAGCTCTATAACACAGAAGATATAAGAAAAGAATTGTTAAAAAGGGGCCATCGCTTTCTTGGACATTCTGATACAGAGGTTCTTCTTCACGCCTACACAGAATGGAAGGAAGAGTGTGTGACCCATTTTAATGGTATTTTTGCATTTGTGATCTGGGATAGTGAGCGTGAATTATTATTTGCAGGGAGAGACCGGCTCGGCGTCAAGCCATTTTTCTATACAGAACGTCATCATTCCTTTTTATTTGGTTCGGAAATCAAAGCGCTACTTGCTCACCCTGATATGAAAGCAAAAGTCGATCATGAAGGATTATCGGAGATCTTTGGTTTAGGACCGTCTAGAACACCAGGGCAAGGAGTGTTTAAAGGGGTAAAAGAGCTGAGACCTGCTCATGCTTTGACTTTTTCAAAAGACGGACTGCGTGTGTGGAGATACTGGAATGTCAAAAGCAAGGCGCATACGGACTCACTTGATGACACCGCCCAGCACGTCAAGCATCTCTTTACAGATGCCGTCACAAGACAGCTCGTTTCTGATGTGCCTGTTTGTACATTTTTATCGGGTGGCGTCGATTCGAGTGCCATTACCGCCATTGCCGCTAAGCACTTTGAGAAAATAGGGAAAGCACCGCTTCATACGTATTCGGTTGACTACGAAGGAAATGATCAATTCTTTGAAGCAAGTCAATTCCAGCCGAATGCTGACGGTCCATGGATTGACCGCATGACCAAGGCGTTTCAAACGAATCATCACAGCTGCGTCATTGGACAAAAGGAGCTGGCTGCTTATTTGAAAGAAGCGGTTGAGGTCCGAGACTTACCGGGTATGGCAGATATTGATTCTTCTTTGCTTTGGTTCTGCCGAGAAATTAAAAAGGACTTTGTTGTCGGTTTGTCAGGTGAATGTGCGGATGAAATTTTTGGAGGTTATCCTTGGTTCCATGCGGCAAATGAAACGAATGGTTTTCCTTGGATGAGATCGACGGAAGCCAGAACGCAGCTCTTACAAGATTCGTGGCAAAAGAAGCTGTCACTAAGAGAATATGCACAAAGCAAATATGAAGAAACCGTGGCTGAAACGCCTCTTTTAGATGGAGAAACTGGAGTGGATAAAGCCCGAAGAGAACTTTTTTACTTAAATATGGTCTGGTTTATGACAACGCTGCTAGATCGAAAAGACCGAATGAGTATGGGGGCGAGTCTTGAGGTACGTGTGCCATTTGCAGACCATCGCCTTGTCGAATATGTGTGGAATATTCCTTGGGAAATGAAAATGCATGGAAATCGTGAAAAAGGGGTTTTACGAAAAGCATTAGAGGGAATTTTACCGAATGAAGTGCTTTATCGCAAGAAGAGTCCTTATCCGAAAACACATCATCCAGCCTATACTCAGGCTGTGAAAGAGATGTTAACAGATTGCCTTGCGCAAAAAGATTCTGTCCTTCACGAATTTCTAGATGCACATCAATTAAACCAGCTGATTGAAACGGAAGGAGCCTCCTTTCAAGTGCCTTGGTATGGCCAGCTCATGAAGGGCCCGCAGTTAATCGCTCATCTGGCGCAGATTCATCATTGGTTTGAAACGTATCGAATTGATATAGAAGCGTAATAAAGGGTCGGCTTTCTTACATTTGTTGAAGGGAAGCCGGCTTTTTTAATACATAACATGAGACGAATAGAGCACATCAAAAGTTGATCTAATCTTTCTAATTTGTATAATTAACTTAAAGTGAATTAATTTGGAGGAAAAAGGATAATGGAAATCATTGTGATCGGAGCAGGACCAGGGGGACTTGCGGCAGCTATGATGCTTCAAAGCAAAGGACATGATGTTCAGGTATACGAAAAACAGCCCTTTGTTGGCGGACGTAACTCTAAGTTTCAACTCGGTGATTTCACGTTTGATACGGGTCCTACCTTTCTCAGCATGATTCATATTGCAGAGGAGCTGTTCACCTTTGCTGGTAAAAATCTTTATGACTATATTGATGTGATCGAATTAAAAGAAATGTATAGATTGATTTTTCAAGACGATCAGCTAGATATGATTCGAGATCGTGATGAAATGTATAGACGGTTAGAAGCCTTTGCACCTGGTGAGGGCGAAGGGTATTTACGATTTATGAACGATACAAAGCGCAAAATGGATCAGCTTACACCTATTTTACAAAGTAAAATGGATCGTTTTCATCACTATTTGCGTCCAAAGGTGCTCAAAGCACTTCCGCAGCTTTCATTGAATAAGAGTTTATATGATGTGCTGTCAGATTATTTCTCAAATGAATCAGTGAAATATGCGTTTACATTTCAATCAAAGTATTTAGGCATGTCACCGTGGGAGTGCCCTGGTGCTTTCTCCATTCTATCGTTTATGGAACATGACACAGGTGTTTTCCATCCGAAGGGCGGGGTCAATCAGCTGTCAGAAACGATGGCAAAAGCAGCGGCTGAAGCTGGAGCGACGATTCATCTGTCAGCTGGCGTCGAAAAATTGCTGACGGAAGGCAGGAAAGTAAAAGGCATTCGCTTAGAATCTGGGGAAGAATTACAGGCAGATGAGGTTGTTGTAAATGGAGACTTTGCACATGTGATGACAAAGCTTGTAGAACCAGGACTTTTAAAGAAATATAGCGAGAAAAAATTAAAAAAGAAAAAATTCTCATGCTCCACCTTTATGCTTTATTTAGGATTAGATATCATGTATGAGGAGCCGCATCATACCATCGTATTTTCCGATGATTATGCTCAATTTGTCAAAGGCATAACGAAAACGTATGAGCTGCCAGATGATCCTTCTATTTATATTCAAAATGCAAGTGTCACAGATGACTCGCTTGCGCCAAAAGGAAAGTCAGCTCTTTATGTGCTGGCACCTGTTGCCAACAATCAAAGCGGTATTGACTGGGAAGCGCATCAAGATGAATTTAGAGAACTTGTGCTGGACACACTTGAGCGAAAAACCGGTTTTAAGAATGTGAGACAGCATATAGAAGTCGAACGGATGATCACACCGAAGCAATGGGAGGAAGACCTTTACGTATACGAAGGAGCTACATTTAACCTTGGCCACCAGCTGACGCAGATGATGGTCCTAAGGCCGCACAATGAATTTGATGAATTGGACCATTGCTGGCTCGTAGGAGGAGGGACGCACCCAGGAAGCGGGCTGCCGACCATTTTAGAATCAGCACGTATCACGACAAATGCGATTCTTTCAAAAGAGAAACATACGCACAAAACATTGCCGCACCAAGAAAAGGGGAGCGCCTCATGAAAAAACATATATTGATTGCAGGTGGCGGGATTGGCGGGATAATCTCAGCACTTTATTTAAAAAAGGCTGGACATGATGTCACGCTTGTCGAAAAAAATGAGCGACTTGGCGGAAGACTTGCTTTTGTACGTGAGAAAGGATATAAAGTAGATGAAGGTCCGACCATTGTCCTACTTCCTGATATGTTAAAAGGTATTTTACATGAGGTTGGAATGGACGAAGCGTCTCTTGATCTTTTGCAGCTTGATCCGCTGTATACGATTCAATATCAAGATGGAACCTCCTACACGAAGTACTCTGATGCATTTCGTCAGCTAGAGGAAATCAGACGTGTATTTCCAAAAGAAGATCAAGGATTTCTAAGGTTTATGGAAGAAATGACAGACCGTTTTCAAGAAGGGCAGCAAGCCTTTCTAGAGAAATCATTTCATGAAAAACGTACATTTTTTACAAAAGCAAACATGAAGATTTTAATGAAATTAAAGGCGTATCGAACGGTTCAAAGTGCTCTGAAAAAGTATTTCTCAGACGAACGCCTGCGAGATGCATACGCACTGCAAACCCTCTATGTCGGAGGGAACCCGTATGAAGCATCTGCTATTTATTCGCTCGTTTCATATAGTGAGCACGCACATGGAATCTACTATTTAAAAGGCGGCTATGCGAGCTTAGTAGATATACTGGAGAGGCAGCTCATAAAAATGGGTGTGCATATAAGAAAAAATGAAGAAGTCACAGAGCTAGAGTTTGAGGGAAAGCGCGTGGTTACAGCAAAAGTCAGTGACGACCGTATAGCAGCTGATGCATTTGTGATCAACGGAGATTATCCAGCTGCGTTAAAACAGCTTGGTTTAGATGAACAAGATCGGCGTAAATACGTGCCGTCTTCTGGCTGTGTGATGGTGTATCTAGGGTTAAACAAGATGTACCATGATGCGCCTGTTCACCAATTTTTTATGGGCGAACACTTTGATCAGCATATGAAAGAGGTTTTTCAAACGAAGACAATCCCTCAAGATCCGTCGTTTTATACATTTAATCCATCGATCATTGATCCATCTCTTGCCCCGGCAGGCTGTAGTGTTTTATATATGCTGATTCCCGTTCCCTCAGGAGATCATATCAACTGGGAAGAGGAAACAGATTTTGTAGAGAAAATGGTCGATCGTCTTGAGAAAAGAGGCTTTCCAAGATTGCGAGAGTCGATTGTCTGGGAAAAAATCAGAACACCAAATGATTCCTTGCGAGAAGGATTGTTTGAAGGCGGCAGCTTTGGACTTGCGCCTAACTTGTTTCAATCAGGTGTGTTCCGCCCGCAAGTGAAGGTTGCTGAGACGGGCAATCTTTATGCGGTAGGTGCTTCCATCCATCCTGGCGGCGGGGTGCCGATCGTCATGCAAAGTGCAAAGCTGATGGCTTCTGTGCTGTTAAAAGATTTGAATGACAGGAAGGAAGTGAAACTAAGTGGTTGATGTACAAACAGCATTGAAATTGTGTGAGGAGACCATTCAAACCCATTCCAAAACGTTTTACCGTGCCTTTTCCATGCTGCCTAAAAAGAAAAGACAGGCCGTCTGGGCTGTGTATTCCTTTTGCCGGAGAGCAGATGATATTGTAGATGAGTCCCCCTCACCAAAAGAGGAGCTTGCCTCCTTTCGAGAGACGTTTGATCGATTTTTACATGGTGAGGTAGATCGGAATGATCCAATGTGGGTAGCGCTAGAACATACATTTCAAGAGTTTCGTATGGATGAAGCCCCGTTCCGTGACTTGCTCCAAGGTCAGGAGATGGATTTAGAGCAGCACCGGTATGAAACGTTAGATGAACTGCTCATCTATTCCTACCATGTGGCTAGTACCGTTGGACTCATGCTGCTTCCCATTATTGCACCGCGTAAAAAAGAGCAGCTGAAAGAAGCAGCGATTTCATTAGGGATTGGCATGCAGCTGACCAATATCCTTCGTGACATCGGCGAGGATAAGGCTGAAAGAGACCGCATTTATTTGCCAAAGCAAGTCATGGATCAATTCGGATATACAGAGCAAGAATTGCAAGAAGGCATTGTCAATCAAGCATTTCAGCACGTATGGGAGTACATTGCCTTTGAGGCAGAGGCATACTACGAGGAGTTTTTTGACCATCTTCATGAATTCCCGCTTTATTCACGTATATCGGTGAAAGCAGCTGCTCACTTTTATAAAGCCATTTTAGATAAAACAAGAGAAAATGAATACCGCGTGTTTACACAGCGATTATTTATTTCAAATCAGGAAAAAGCACTTATTTTAGAAGATATTACGTAAAAAAGGACTGCACCCGCAGTCCTTTTTATGTGGAAGAAAAGCGATACTCTGTCCATACCCTTGAACGCCACCGCCTATACATAAAGATGCCTCTTACCCATTCATCCACGATAAAAGAAATCCAAACCCCAATGAGACCCATCTCAAGCTGAATGCCTAACAAGTAGGCGATCGGAAGCCCGATGCCCCACATTGAAATCATCGCCATATACACTGGAAACTTCGCGTCACCAGCAGCCCGCAAGGAATTAATAATGACCATATTAAAAGAACGGCCAGGTTCCAAAATAATTGTCAATAGGAGGAGTGTGGCGGCAATTTGGATAATCTCGCTGTTGCTAGTAAAGAAAGCAAGCAAATGCGTCGATGATAAAGATAAAGCAGTGGAAGAAAGAAGGGAGATGCCAATGGCCCAGTATAAGCTTTTCATGCATCTGTGATAGGCAGCATCGAATTCTTTCGCCCCAATATGGCGCCCGATTAAAATTTGTGTCCCTTGGCTAATGGCTGCACCAAACAGCATAATGAACATCATTAAATTTTGAGTATAGACCTTTGCTGCTAATGCCTGCGTCCCCATAAACGTAATAAACAGTGTAATGATCATTTGAGAGCCGTTATAAGAAAGCTGCTCTCCAGCAGAAGGAATCCCGATTTTCAGAAGCTTTTTTAAATGTGTCCGCTGGATGTGAAACATCTTCTTCAGTGAAAAGCGTAATCCAATTCGGCGGCGTACAATGAGGATCATTGCCATTAATCCGATCAACCGAGCAAGTGAGGTAGAAAAAGCGACCCCCATCACACCTAATACGGGGAAGCCAAACGGACCGAAAATGACCAGATAGTTACCGGCAACGTTTAGCAAGTTCATTCCGATGGTGACATACATCGTATCTCTTGTATATCCGTAGCTTTTTAAAATAGCACTATACGTCATAATGAGCGCTTGAATAAAAGAAAGCAGTCCGACAATTTGTAAAAATACCGCCGCATCCGGCATGAGCTCACTTGATAGGCCCATCAGATGTAAAATGGGAACAGCTAATACAAACATGAGAAGACTAATGACAAAGCTAATCAAGAAGTTGGTTCCTAGTGAGACATAGGCGACTTGAGTCGCTTCCTGTCTGCGGCTTGCTCCTAAAAGCTGCGCAATCACAATCGTCGTTCCAGTTGTAATGAAACTGAACATGACAATCAATAAATTCAGGAGCTGGTTGCTTACACCAACTGCGGCAACACTATTATCGGAATATTGGCTGAGCATGAGGGTATCCGCGCTTCCCATGAGCATATATAAAGAGATTTCAATAAAAATAGGCCAAGTTAATGTAAATAATGAAGGATGGGTTTTCTTCCCCCTAGCTTGAATCTTTTGAATTGGCAGTGATTGAGGTTTCATCAATCAACCTCCTTTCGTATAAATCCGATTTATAGTGTACCTTGCATCGACTATAATAAGAAGAGATGAAACCGAAACTTATTGGAGAAATCCGACTTCATAAGGGGATGAATATGAATCGATTTATTACATTTACTGTACCGCCGTTCCCGGTTTATATTGCTTCAGGCAAAGGTGTATTTCATCAAGGAGAAAGACATATCTCTAGAACCTTCACTGTGTTTGATCTTCTTTATGTCACAAAGGGGGAACTATGGATCACAGAAGACAGAGAGGCTCATCACGTAAAAGAAGGAGAATATATCATTCTCTCACCTGGCTTGTCTCATGGGGGACACCTGCCATGCGAAGAAGAAACTCACTATGAGTGGCTGCATTTTTCAATTGATCCATTTGAGTTGACGAATCGGCTGAGAGAACACTGGTTTGATATGAAACAAAATCAAGCCACCTTTGAAAATCCGGCAACATATGAATTTAGCCTGCCTCGTATAGGAAAAGTGAAAGGAAGAAATGTGTTCGAAAAACATCTTTCAGCAATGCGGGCACTAAATGATGACGCGTCTGAACTGCCGCTGAAAAAACAGCTTCAGTTTGAGGAAATGCTCATTCATTTACAAAAAGAAGCATTTCATATTCCAAGTGCAAAGGAGAATGTCGCCTCAGAAGTGGTTCATTATCTTGAGCGTCACTTTATGAAGAAACTACAAATGGAAGAGCTTGCAGAGAAGCTGCATTATCATCCTGATTACATGACAAGGTGCATGCAGACTGTATATGGACTGACGCCAAACCAATACATCAATCGTCTCAAGGTCGAAAAAGCCAAAAGCATGCTTGCCTCAACGAATGATAAAATCGCAGCTATTGCTGATCACGTAGGCATTGACGACCCTACTTATTTTTCTAAACTGTTTCGGCAAAACGAAGGCATGACGCCTATCGAGTACCGTCATCTAGCAAAAAGAACGACAAAGTAAAGGAACGTGAACAGATGAAAAGGGAAAAGGAAGAGCATGTGAGCATACAAGCATTAAACGAAGCCGATTTAGAGATGGTATGGCATTTAAAATTCAAAGCACCAGATCAGTCCTATCGAAAGTGGAATGCCCCATATTTTTATGAACACGAAATCCCGCTTGCTGCATTTAAAAAACGATACTTACAGGATACATCCATTCCGCCAAAGCTATATGGCATTGAAATAGACGGCGAAATCAAAGGCACCGTGTCATATTATTGGGAGAATGAACGTACACGGTGGCTTGAATGCGGCATTCTCATTTATGACTCGCGCTTTTGGAGCGGTGGCGTTGGGACAAAGGCGTTAAGTCTATGGACTGATGAGTTATTTGCTCATATTGATATCCCTCGAATTGGTCTTACCACATGGTCGGGAAATGCACGGATGATGCGGTGCGCAGAGAAATGCGGATTTGTCCTTGAGGGGAGACTGAGAAAGGTTCGTTACTATCAAGGAGAATATTATGATTCGATGCGCTATGGGATGCTGAGAGAGGAATGGAAAAGCCTCCCGCGACAAGCTACTTAACAATGATGAATCATTTTAGGACAAAAGGATCGAATGTTTGAATAAACTGAAGAAGAAGGGGGGCTAAAAAGCATAATAGAGAACATGTAATTACATAAGGAGGAGTTTGAACGTGAGAATTACGGGGTTATTCGTTTCACTTGCTGTTGCCATTTATTTATGGTTTGATGCGCCAAAGCATGATAAAGACAAATGGCTGTGGGCCATTTTAGGTGTCCTATTTAGTACCATCGTTCTCGGTATTTATTTGATCAAGACAGAGAGGAAGGGACTTGGCTGGACAATTCTCATTTTAACGACCTTGTTTTATCTCATGCTGCTCATCTCTGTTTTGATCGGTATCATTCTTTTTTATCAGGTGAGTCCTTCATGAAGAAGGGCTTTTTTCTTTTACCTTTTGCGCAGGCACACCTGCAATAACAATCTTCTCCTCGTGAAAAGAACGGTTTACAACAGCATTTGCTCCGATTGAAATATGATTTGCAATATAGATGTCCCCAAACAGCTTAGCACCAGGGCCAATCCATACATGATCCCCAATGGTTGGCACATCCTTTTCATGATGGTTCTGACCAATATTCACCCCTTGATGAATATCACAAAATGCCCCAATTTTTGCATGCTTGTTCACAATTAAGAGACCCGTATGATTGATTCTAAGGCCAGGGCCGAAGACACCAATCGGAATATCAAAGCCAAGCTGCATGCCTTTCTTTTTATGTAAATAGCGATAAAACCATTTGCGAAGTGTAGCGCCGCTATTAGAATAGTATTCATATTTTCGTAAAATCCTTTGATATTTCCATATATCATCCCCAAACCACTTAGGTCTTTTGCGCTTAATGGCTAATGCTTTCTTATCCTGTGCCAAGTAGTGGTGAAGATCGTGCTTCGTTAAAATCATCAGATCCCTCTCCATTCTCTTTTGTTTCAGAGAAATTATACCATTATAACCATTTATATCAATATAGAAAGGCGTTTATTTCTTTCTTTTTCTACATCACTTTCATCCAGTTTCCTGTATAAAATAAGAGCTTCGTCATGAGTAGAACAAAAGAACCAGGAAGAATGATTTGTAATTTTTTTCTACATCATTCCGTCTCATCCATTTGATCTCCTTATGGCAGTAGAGGTTTGTAAAAATTACACGAAAATACTCGCTAAAAAGAGAATATAGCATTCATATGCTTTTCGAATCATCTTTTTGAATACAATTGACTTTCATATCTCACATCCTCTAGGCTAGTAAATGAAAATGATAATCTTTATCAATTGGAGGAGTGTTTTATTATGTCCATCAAAACCGTTTCTAAAAATCAGCAATTTTTAGAGCAGCAAAGTCAAAGAGAATCTAATGCAAGGTCTTACCCGAGACGGTTCCCATTAGCCATGCAAAAAGCCGAGGGTATGATCGTGACAGATGCGGATGGCAGAGAGTTTTATGACTGCCTGGCAGGCGCAGGAACACTTGCACTTGGTCACAATCATCCAGTTGTTATAGAAGCTATTGAACGTATGCTTCATGAAAAAAGACCGTTGCATACGCTGGACATAACCTCAGAAATTAAAGAAGAATTTGTGAATGAAATTTTTTCTCACTTGCCAGAAGAGTTTGCAAAAAGAGCCAAAATTCAATTTTGTGGGCCAACTGGTGGTGACGCCATAGAAGCAGCTATTAAATTAGTCAAGACAGCGACAGGTAATCGTTCCATTCTTTCATTCCACGGTGCGTATCACGGTGCGACACATGGCACGATGTCATTAAGCGGGAATTTATCTCCAAAGGAAAGAGTGCAAGGGTTAATACCTGATGTTCATTTTATGCCTTACCCATATGAATATCGCTGCCCATTTGGAATTGGAGGGAAGGATTCGCACCGCATTTCAAGTTCGTATATTGAGCGCGTATTAAATGATCCTGAAAGTGGTATTCTTCCGCCAGCAGGTATGATCTTTGAAGCAGTGCAGGGCGAGGGAGGCTCCATTCCAGCATCTATTGAATGGATGAAGGAAATGAGAAGAATCACAAAAGAAAAAGGGATTCCGCTCATTATTGATGAGGTTCAATCAGGCATCGGCCGAACAGGTAAGATGTTTGCCTTTGAACATGCAGGAATTGTACCTGACGTCATTGTGCTGTCAAAAGCCATTGGTGGAAGCCTGCCGCTTTCAGTTGTGATTTATGATAAAGATTTAGATCAATGGAATCCAGGTGCACACATCGGGACATTTAGAGGGAATCAAATGGCGATGGCTGCAGGAACCGCTACGCTTAAATTTATAAAAGAAACCAACCTGCTTGATCATGTAGAACAGTTAGGAAATCGTATGCAGGCTCACCTAAAAGACATCCAAAAACAAGTACCTGCTCTCGGTGATGTTCGAGGAAGAGGTTTAATGATTGGCGTTGAAGTAGTCAATCCAAATGAGAAACAGGATGTGGACGGAAGCTATCCAGCGAATCCAGAGCTGGCCAGTCTTATTCAAAAGAATTGCTTCGATAAAGGCTTAATTGTGGAGACAGGAGGCCGTTTCGGAAGTGTGATTCGTTTCCTGCCGCCACTCATTATGACAGAAGAACAGCTTGAAAAAGTCATCGCTATTTTTAAAGAGGCCGTGTACGATGCAATCAACTAAAGCTTCTGTAGATTCATTATTTATGAATCAAAGCCAGCTTGGAAGAGAGTCCTTCCAAGCGGCTCTTCATACATCTATCGACAGCTTACTGGAGCAGTGGCAAAAAGACACAGGACCATACAGCGGAATATTGCCTGGGAAATTAGCGGCTAGTGTCGAATCGTTATTCCGATTTCAACCGTCTGGAGAATCAATTGAATCTGTCTTTCAAGATATAAAAGAACATCTTTTGCCGCATTTGATTGATGTATCGCATCCTAAATGCTTGGCACATCTGCATTGTCCGCCGCTCATTCCTGCACTTGCCGCAGAGGTGATGGTGAGTTCCTTTAACCAATCAATGGATTCCTTTGATCAAAGCGGTATTGCTTCTTTGGTTGAGGAGGAAATCCTCAAGTGGCTATGTGCAAAGTTTTCTTATGGCGGCTTAGCAGATGGGACATTTACAAGCGGTGGAACCCAATCTAACTATATGGGGCTGCTTCTGGCGAGAGATGCCTTTTGTGAAAACACATGGCAGTGGAATGTTCAGCAGAAAGGCTTACCAAGTGAAGCTCACCGCATGAGAATTCTTTGCTCTAAAAATGCTCATTTTACGGTGAAAAAATCTGCATCCCAGCTCGGTTTAGGGGAGCAGGCTGTTGTACTGGTCGAGACGGATGAGCATCACCGAATGGACCTCAATGATTTGAAGAAGAAGATGGTTGAATTAAAGGATCAGAACCTGCTTCCTTTTGCGGTAGTAGCGACTTGCGGGACAACTGATTTTGGAAGTATTGACCCGGTTCGAGATGTGTATGACATTGTCAAACCAGACGGTCTGTGGATTCACGCAGATGCTGCCTACGGCGGAGCACTTGTATTAAGCAAAAGCTACCGAAGTAAATTAGCCGGTATGGAGCTTGCTGATTCAATCACGATCGACTTTCATAAGCAATTTTATCAGCCGATTTCCTGCGGGGCATTTTTGCTGAAGGATAAAAGACATTTTGGTTTGATCGATTATCATGCAGATTATCTTAATCCAAAGGAAGATGAACTAGATGGTATTCTACATCTCGTCAATAAATCTATCCAAACGACGCGCCGGTTTGATGCTCTGAAGTTACTTCTCTCTCTTCGTCTAATTGGAGAAGAAGGATTTGGTGACATCATTGACCATACCATTCATTTTGCGAAGGATGTGGCCGCGCTTATTGAGAGAAATGATCACCTTGAAGTAATTAATCCTGAGCCAGAAATCAATGCGATTGTGTTCCGATTTAAGGATGAGCACCGAACAGATGACATCAATAAAATCATTCATCGGACATTGTTCAAAACGGGAACTGCTGTCATTGCGAAAACAGTGGTTGATGGCCGAACATGCTTAAAATTCACTTTGTTAAATCCGAGAACGACAATCACACATATTGAGGAAATCCTTTCTGACATCGTTGATATCGGGATCGCTCATATTCAATCCGGGAGGGTACTACGTTGAGTCAATATAAACAAATGGCTGAAAATGCAACTATGCAAAGCTTTTTAAACTGTTTTTTACGTGAAACAGGAATCGATCGATCTGCAAAAAAAGAGACGAGAGCAGATGGCTCGCTTGTATTCATCGCAAAACTAGCAAAGCAAGATCTAGAGCTTGTGATTCCGATCCGATATGTTTCATCTGTTGGCCGCCATCTCTTTGATTTTCCGATTCGCTTCCGTCCGCAAGGCAGTGAACAAGAGGGCGCAATCGCCGATTACACGACACTGGTTGCTCTATGTTCAAAGGAGCTTCTCATTGAATATGGCCGCACAGATGCAGAGGATGAATTCATGCTTCGCATCATTTTAAGCTGCCGAAATATTGAACGATTCTTAAAGGAGCGAGAAAGTGATCGAGCAGCTCTTTCTGAAGCCGATTTTGAGTATATCGAGGCTGAGCAGTCACTTCTTCTTGGACATTTAACGCACCCCACTCCAAAAAGCAGACAAGGGATGACGGAGGAGGAAGAAGCGGTCTATTCTCCTGAGCTGAAAGGGGCTTTCCAGCTTCATTACTTTAAAGCGCACCATTCGATTGTGCTTCAGGATTCGTCTATTGCACAGTCTGCGGCAAGCCTCATGTTAGAAGAGCTCTTGCGCCAGGTACCAGAAGAAACAGAGAGACTGAATACGTTAACAGAAAACGGAGAATATGTGCTCATTCCGATTCACCCGCTGCAAGTCAAAGTGGTCATGGAGAAAGCGTTCGTCCAGCGTTATATAGAGGAAGGGAAACTGACTTATTTAGGACCGCTGGGGTCTGAATACACAGCGACCTCATCCTTTAGAACTGTCTATCAAAAAGATTCTGCTTACATGCTCAAATTCTCTGTTCCTGTGAAAATTACAAACTCCTTACGTGTCAATAAACAAAAGGAACTGGATCGCGGAGTTGAGATGTCTCGCATTTTAAAAACAGAATTAGGCATTTCTTTATACGATAAATTCTCTGGATTCCGGGTCATTGAAGATCCTGCCTATTTATCCATTCAAGGAGAAGAGGCGGAATCTGGCTTTGAAGTAGTCATTCGTCAAAATCCATTTTTGCATCGTGAAAAAGGGGCAAGCTTAATTGCTGGATTATGTCAGGATCATGCGTATGGTGGAAAATCGCGATTAGCAGGGATCATTCATAACCTTGCAGACGCAGAAGGCCGATCAACAGATGCTGTGAGCCAAGATTGGTTTAAGCAATATTTAACCATTTCGTTAGAACCGATGCTCTGGCTGTTTGAAACATATGGTCTTGCACTGGAAGCCCATCAGCAAAATGCTGTTGTGCAAATGAAGGCTGGTTACCCGGACACCTTCTATTATCGTGACAACCAAGGCTACTATTATAGTGAATCGAAAAAGGATAAACTCGCAAACCTTGTCCAAAACTTGAGCGTGAGAAGTGAAACCATTTGTGCAGATGATGTAGCCGTTGAGAGACTGCGTTATTATTTCTTCTTTAATCATTTATTTGGTCTCATTAACGGCTTTGGCACAGAAGGACTGGCAAAGGAAGAAGACTTGCTGGCACTCGTGAGAGACACATTGCTCGCTCATGAGGAAACATACGGGGCATCTGAACTGACAAACAGCCTTCTCCGCTCAAAGGAACTGCCTTCAAAAGCGAATTTGCTGACACGGTTTGAAGATATGGATGAGCTGACTGGATCTCTGGAAACACAGTCTCGTTACACAGCTGTCTTGAATCCGCTCTTTTTACATAAGGAGGCGCTGATTGGATGAGGCATCGTATTAGGTTTATTCGCGCTGAATATGAAAGGGATGTCCGGCTTGTCCACAAGTGGATGCAAGAAGAGTATGTTCACCCATTTTGGCATTTGAATATTCCGTTTCCTGCTTTTGAAAAGCATTTTTATCAGGCGATTCATGATCCGCATCAAACCCTTTATTTGGGAACAATTGATGGGACGCCAATGAGTTATTTTGAGGCATACAACGTCAAAGGTGACGTCATTGAATCCTACTATCAGCCTTCTCCGCATGATCAAGGAATCCATCTATTAATAGGGGAGCCGGATTATGTGGGAAAAGGATTTGCGGCCCCGCTGCTTCAGGCAATGACAGCCTTTCAATTTGAGCAGAACAAACGAACAGAAAAAATCGTCGCTGAGCCGGATATTCGCAATGAAAAAATGATCCATGTATTTGAAAAATGCGGATTTGAACGTGTAAAACCAGTCAATTTACCCGATAAAACAGGTCTTTTGATGTTTTGTGATAGAGAACGATTCGAAAGGAAGTATAACCATGACGCGGTTCAACAAGCAAAATAATGTAGTGGATGTAATTGGAATCGGCATTGGACCGTTTAACCTGGGACTTGCCGCATTATCTGAAGAGGTAAATGAAATCGACGCTTTGTTTTTTGAAAGAAGTGAAGCCTTTCATTGGCACCCAGGTATGCTCATTGAAGGGACGACACTGCAAGTCCCCTTTTTAGCGGACCTTGTCAGCATGGCAGATGTGAAAAGCAAATATAGCTTTCTTAACTATTTGCAGGAGCAAAACCGTTTGTATTCATTTTACTTTCTAGAGGATTTTCATATCCCGCGCAAGGAATATAGTCATTATTGCCGCTGGGTCGCAGATCAGTTAGACTCTTGCCGATTTGGCATGAACGTCGAATCTGTCTCATTGATTGAGAAAGCAGGAGAAAAGCGATATGAAGTGCATGTCCGTCATGTGAATGATCAAACCGTAGAGGTATTTGAAAGTAAGCATCTCGTCTTAGGAATTGGTACACAGCCGGCGATACCAGCATCGCTCCAGCCAGCTTTAGGAGAGAAAGTTTTTCACTCTGCTGACTATTTAAAACGAAAGAAAGAAGGCTGTTTTAAAGGGAAATCTGTGACAGTTATCGGCTCTGGCCAAAGTGCGGCAGAAGTGTTTTATGATATTTTATCAGATGATGAGGCAAAGGATATTCACTGGTTCACACGCTCTAAAGGATTTTTCCCAATGGAATATTCAAACCTTGGTCTTGAATATTTCTCTCCAGATTATATTGATTTCTTTTATGAGCTTCCGCAAACAAAAAAGGATGCTTTGTTAAAGCAGCAAGACTTGCTGTATAAAGGCATCAGCTCTGCAATGATCCGTGATATTTACCATTTGCTTTATGAACGTTCTGCCTGCGGAGAGCAGTTGAACACAGTGCTTCAAGCGATGACAGAGGTCAACTTGATTGAGGAAACAGCGGACGGCTTGTCCCTTTCATGCATGCAATGGGTCAAAGAGGACACCTTTACCCATGAGACCGATATTGTTGTGCTGGCGACTGGCTATCAATCGGTACTGCCGCCGTTTATCAACCCAATTTCTCATCACATTCAATGGGACGATCAAGGACGGTTCCAGGTCGAACGTGAATATCGCTTGAAAACTAATACAATGGGTGAAAATGATATTTTTGTGCAAAATGCTGAGCTTCATACACATGGGGTCGGCGCTCCGGATTTAGGGCTTGGCGCTTACCGAAACAGTGTGATTATCAATGAACTTGCTCGTCAAACCGTGTATCCACTTTATCAAAAGCACGTCTTCCAGACATTTGGTACACACAAGAACGTCAACACATTTGAAGAAATCAAAGGTTAAGGAGGATGAAGCGATGAGTGTACAAGATGAATTGAAAAAAGCGGTGAATCCTGCTGCTTGGAAAAAGGCAAACCAGCGAATGGTGGCAAAAATGCTGTCTGAATACATGTATGAGGACATGCTTCATCCCGTGCAGCTAGATCGTAAGGATGGCATCGCTCAGTATGAATTAATCATTCACGAACATAAGAAATATCGCTATCTCGCAAAAACTCGTTTGTTTGATAGTTTTGATACAATCGCTGAATCAATCGAGTGCTGTCAAGACGGAAAATGGTCAAAGGATGTCAGTGCGATTGTGTTTTTACTAGACATTCAGCCGCTCATTCCAATGTCTTCTGATACAACAGGCCATCTTATCAAAGAGCTTCATCATACCCTGTTAGCAGATGTACATTTGCTGTCGAAAAAAGCACTTCGTGCGGATGAACTGACAGATACAGATTACGCTTGGATTGAAGGAGAGATGACAGGCCATCCTTGGATTGTGTATAACAAAGGACGCATTGGGTTCAGTTACGATGACTACCTAGCCTATGCACCTGAAAGGCAAGAAAGTGTGCAGCTGTCTTGGATTGCTGTTCACCGGGACCTTGCGACATTCCATGCGGTCGATCATGAAAATTATGAGCAGGTGATCGCCAAAGAATTAGATGAAGTCACGATCCGTCAATTTCACCGCGTGTTAAAGGATGAAGGATTGAATGCAGCTGATTATTATTTGATGCCTGTTCATAAGTGGCAGTGGACGCATATGATTATTCAGCATTTCCCGGAAGATTTGGCCTTGCGCCGGATTGTGTATGTAGGAGAGGGACTGGATCAATATATCCCGCAGCAGTCCATCAGAACCTTTACAAACATCTCAAATAAAGGCAAGCATCATATTAAACTGCCAATGAGTATTTTAAATACACTCGTGTACCGGGGACTTCCGTCAGAACGGACAGTCATTGCCCCTCGTATTACAGCGCATATTAAAGGGATTGCGGATCAAGACTCATTTTTATCGGATGTCTGCCGCGTGATTTTACCGGGTGAAAACGCAAGTATCAATGTCGATCATCCTTACTACAGCAAACTGCCTGGTGCGCCGTATCAATATCTTGAGATGCTCGGTGTGATTTTTAGAGAAAGCATTTACACGTATTTAGATGAAGGAGAGAGCCCTGTTACACTTGCAGCACTCACTTATGAGGATCATGAAGGTGAGCCATATGTGAAACAGCTGATTGAAAAATCTGGTCTCTCAGCAAAGGAATGGATGGCGAAATTTTTCCATGTTGTGATGCCGCCGCTGCTGCACTTCATGTATCAATATGGCACCGTCTTTTCACCACACGGGCAAAATACGATTCTTGTGTTAAAAGATCATCAGCCGCATCGTTTGGCGATCAAAGATTTCGTTGATGATGTGAATATTAGTGATCAGCCGCTGCCTGAATTGGCTTCACTAGGAGAAGATTTAAAAGAAGTGCTGCGGAGTGAGCCGCCGGAAGGGTTAGTGCAGTTTATCTTTACAGGACTGTTTATTTGCAACCTGCGTTACGTTTCAAACGTGTTAGACAATCATCAGCTGTTAGATGAAACGACACTTTGGCGCTTGCTTGCAGAAGAAATTCAGCATTATCAAAAGCAATTCCCGCAGCTGAAGGACCGTTTTGAACTATTTGATCTATTCCAGCCGAAGCTGACAAAGCTGTGCTTAAATCGTAATCGAATGATTGATTATGGGTACGGAGATGGAGATGACCGCCCGCATGCGTCAGAGCATGGGAAGGTCAAAAATGCACTCGCTCATGTTCTTTCGTCCGCCTGTGAGAAGTAATAGAAAAGCTGTAGACATCAACTGTCTACAGCTTTTTATTTTTTTACGAAAATGCTTGAGAGGCAAGGAAATAAAGAAGTGCGGGATCATTCTGCTTTTCTTTTCCGCGAATCATCATAAAATGCGCTTTGTTTGTTTTCGTAAAACCTGCTTCAACAAGTGATTCATGGAGGCGCTCAGCTGTTTCCTTCTGCATATCTAAACGAATCGCACCAGAATAAGACGAGATGAGCGAACGGATCATAGAGAGAGCTGTAAGTTCATCATTTGCTGTAAGCGGTCCAATCATTAAATTGGCAGGCGTTTCAACGCCAAATGCAAAGCCAGTTGTTTCGTGATGTTCATTCTTTGCAATGATACGCCGTGCTGCCCGGTTCATCCGGTTTTTTAAAAAGCTTGATCGATTTGTACCTGCGCCTTTTTCATCAAGTGCTTCAATGGACGGAAGGTGCGTTTCATCGGCAGGAGACAGGTGAATGTCATCTGACACACGAAGAGCCTCTGGGTTCGGTTTTTGCGCTTTGTAAGTATGAATGTAACCAGCCGTGTGAAACCCGATTTTTTCGTAAACAGGCCGCCCTTGGACAGTAGCGGTTAAAACGACAGGAATGCTTTGGCTTTGATCTAGCAGGGTGTCAATCATTTTCCGTGCAAGACCTAATCCGCGATGTGTCTCAGATACAATGACTGCCCCAATTGACGCCGCTTGATCATATTGGAAAAGTCCTGCACATGAGATGACTTGTCCGTCCGTTGTTGAAAAACCTGTGAAATATCCATTTGTTAAAAGAGATGTGAGTTCTTCCGCATTGTAATCAGGCCAGTCTACCTCTTGAGACAATGCGATGAGATCTGGTATGTCATCAATTGTTAATGCTCGTTGAACAACGTTTGTCATGACACGCAACTCCTTCTTAGCTGAATTCATTTATATGTATCGTACCATAAGAAGCATAGTGTAAAAATTGGTGTTTACAATCAAAAAAGAACCTCCAATTCCGGAGGCCTGCATTAATGAACATTAAAATATCGAGCTTCAGGATGAGAAACGACGATCGCTGAAACAGATGCTTCAGGTTCCATCATGAACCCTTCTGTCAGATGGATGCCAATTTTTTCAGGCTGAAGCAGCTTGAACAGCTTTTCTTGGTCTTCAAGATTTGGACAAGCGGGATAACCAAAGGAATAGCGCTGCCCTTGATATTTTGCCTGAAATCGTTTTTCCATTGTGAAATCGACTGGGTCAGGGAAGCCCCATTTGTCACGAATCACTTGGTGGGTTCTTTCGGCTAATCCTTCTGCAAGCTCAAGCGCCAGAGCTTGGACCGCATGCATTTTTAAATAATCTCCTTCTTGCTTAAATTGCTGCGCAACTTCACGTATACGCGCACCAGCTGTGACGGCAAATAAGGCAATATAATCCTTCTCGTTTTCGCCGCTTTTCCGCACATAATCAGAAATAGAGCGGTACGGAAGCTTCTCCTGTCTTGGGAATTGGAACGTTTCAAGGATGCGGTCAGGCGCTGCGGGATCATAAATACGCAGATCATTTCCGTTTGAACTGGCAGGGAAAAATTGATAAACAAATGCAGGCGCAAACCAGTTTTTCTCTCTGCCTTCGTTTAGAAGGTCTGTGACAAGCTGCTTTAATTCCAATGCTTTTTGATGCTGGTTAGCTAACAATGTTTTGACCTTTCCTTTTAATCCAAGGTGGTGACCAATGAGCATTTGTTCATTCACATAAGGCATAATGTGATGCAAATCGATGTCCCGCACATAATGACGTGCCGTAGTCTCTGGTGTAAGAATAGGTGCCTGCGGGAGCGCCGCACGTTTTTCTAGTAATTCAATGACAGCTTGTGGCTGCTTTGCTTCTTTCTCTTTAAAAGGAGCCGCTGGCTCTTCTCCGGACATTGTTTGAAACTGAAGAGGATTCGCTTTTAATTCATTGGCTAAAGATAAGCCGTCCATCGCATCTTTTGCATAAAGAACCGGTCCGTCATAATGAGGCGAAATCTTCATTTTCGTAAATTTCCGAGAAAGTGCAGCGCCGCCGACCAAAATGGGCACGGAAATATTCGCTTTTTGTAAATCCTGAGCGGTGAGTACCATTTGCTGAGCTGATTTCACAAGCAATCCTGATAATCCAATCATATCTGGTTTTTCCTTTTGCACAGCTTCGATCAATGTTTGAGGTGTCACCTTGATGCCGAGATCAACCACTTGAAAGCCATTATTGCTCAAAATGATGTCGACAAGGTTTTTCCCGATATCATGGACATCTCCTTTTACAGTTGCAAGTAGAATCTTACCTTTCCCGCTTGCATGCTGCTTTTCCATATATTGCTCGAGATACGATACAGATGCCTTCATGACCTCTGCCGATTGAAGCACTTCCGCCACAATCATCTCGTTTTGATTAAAAAGACGTCCAACCTCAGCCATTCCCTGCATTAACGGACCATTGATGATATGAAGTGGTGATTCAAATTGCTCTAGAGCAAGGGATAAATCATCGATAAGTCCTTCTTTTGTTCCTTCGACGACGTAGAGTGCCAGCCTTTCATCAAGTGATAAAGAGACCTTTGGTTTTTTCTCCGTTTTCTTTTTGCCTCGGTAAAATTGGGTGAATTCAGCAAGGGTTTGATCATTTGTTTCATAGAGCAGCGTTTCAGCCAGCTTGATTTCTTCCTTTGGAATAGAAGCGAAACGTTCAAGCTTTTCCGTATTCACGATGGCGTAGTCAAGTCCTGCTTGGACGCAGTGATACAAGTAGACGGCATTCAAGATTTCTCTGCCAAGAGGCGGGAGTCCGAAAGACACGTTGCTGATGCCTAAAATCGTCAGGCACTCAGGCAGATTTTCCTTGATCATTTTGATGCCTTTGATCGTTTCTTCGGCAGCGCCAATATACTGCTCATCTCCAGTGCCTACTGGAAAGACAAGTGGATCAAAAATGATGTCACTTGCGGGAATTCCATATTTCTTCGTTAATAGATCATGAGAGCGTACGGCAATCTCGAGCTTTCGTTCTGCTGTTACGGCCATCCCTGTTTCATCGATCGTGCCGACAACAAGTGCACCGCCGTACAGCTTCACAAGAGGGAGAATTTCTTCAAACCGTTCTTCGCCATCCTCAAGGTTAATGGAATTGATGATGGCTTTCCCTTGGGAATACGTGAGCGCCTTTTCAATCACGTGTTTATCTGTTGAATCAATGACAAAAGGGGCTTTGACTTTTTTCATGGCCTCTTGTAAAAAGCCTTCCATGTCAGCTGCCTCGTCACGGTCTGGATCAGCGAGACACACATCAATCACGTGAGCGCCGTTTTTTACCTGTGCGCGAGCAATTTCTGACGCTTCTTCAAATTTTTGTTCCGCAATGAGTCGTTTGAACTTGCGTGAACCAATAACATTGGTCCGTTCTCCTACAAAAAGAGGACGCATTGATTCCTCATACATAAGGGGCTCAATTCCTGATACGGTATGCTGAGACGATTCATGCGCGATGTGACGCGGCTGAATCGTGCGTACTTCATCTGACAAAGCTTGAATATGTGCAGGTGTTGTTCCGCAGCAGCCGCCAACAATATTTAACCAGCCCTCCTTCGCAAAAGCGGCGATTTTTTTAGCAAGAGAAACAGGGGATTCGTGATATTGACCTTCTTCATCTGGAAGACCAGCATTTGGATAGCAGCTAACCGCTGACTTGGCGATGGAGGAGAGCGTGCGGATATGGTCTGTCATAAATTCAGGACCAGTTGCACAGTTAAGGCCGACACTAATTGGTTTCATATGCTCAAGAGAGATATAAAAGGCTTCAATGTCTTGACCAGCTAGGGTAGTGCCCATTGGTTCAATTGTACCTGATACCATGAGTGGTAATTGAATGCCTGCCTGCTGAAAGGCTTCCTGAATGCCTTTGAATCCAGCTTTTACATTCAGCATGTCTTGGCTTGTTTCTAAAAGAAGGGCATCACATTTGCCATCAATCAGGGCGCGGGCCTGCTCTTTGTAGTTGGCGACGAGTTCATCGAAGGTTGTGCCGCCTGTCACAGATAATGTTTTTGTTGTGGGTCCCATTGCGCCTACAACAAATCGAGGCTGCTCCGGCGTGGAGTAACGGTCAGCTTCGTCCTTTGCCAGCTGGGCAGCCCGTACATTGAGTTCATAGGCAAGGTGGCCAAGCCCGTATTCATCAAGGACGAGCTTTGTAGCCCCGAATGTATTTGTTTCAATGAGATCGGCACTTGCTTCAAGGTATTCCCTATGAATCGCGCGGATGATGTGAGGGGCTGTTACATTCAAATACTCGTTACAGCCCTCATACTCTTCTCCGCCAAAGTCTTCTGCTGTGAGATTGGCATTTTGAATCATGGTCCCCATTGCACCATCAAGGACGAGGATGCGTTTCTTTAGCTGTTCAGTGATAGTTGACATGGATGTTTGACTCCTTTTCTTTCTGATGAATGTAGGTGGTCAGTTCTGCTGTTAAATCTGATCGAAGGAAAGGGGTAATTAAATAAATGCCATTAAACAATTCACAGGCTGTATCTAATAAAGAGCGGGCAATCGCTAAGCCTTCTGCTCGCTGCTTTTCCTTATCCTCGCCAGCCTTGGCCATAATGTCACGAATGGAATCAGATAATTTGATGCCTGGAATTTCATGATGAATAAACTCTGCATTTCGGCTGCTTGTTAACGGCATAATGCCAATATAAATCGGTTTATCCAAATGACGGCTCTCCTCATGAATTTTCACAAGCTGTTCCTCAGAATAAACAGGCTGTGAAACAAAATAATCAGCGCCGTATTCGATTTTTTTCTCAAGACGTTTGACCGCTTTATCAATGTGACGAACATTCGGGTTAAACGCGCCAGCTACTGAAAAATTGGTCTTTTTACCAAGCGGCTTCCCTGAGAAAGAAAGACCTTCGTTAAACTGCTTGATCAGCCGGATCAAATCAAAGGAGGTTAAATCGTAAACCGACGTTGCACCTGGGAAATCTCCAATCTTAGATGGATCGCCTGTAATGGCTAAAATATCAGTTAAACCAAGCGTGTCGAGACCCATCAAATGGGATTGAAGCCCAATCAAATTACGATCACGGCACGTAATATGGACAAGTGAACGCATATCAAGCTGCTGTTTCAATAATGCGCCGCAAGCCACATTGCTAATGCGCGGGGTCGCAAGAGAATTATCAGCTAATGTCAAGGCATCAATGCCTGCATTCTTTAATTCATTTGCAGCGACGAGAAATTTTTCGAAGTTCAGCTTCTTCGGCGGATCAAGTTCTACAATAATCGTCCGTTTTTCCGCAGCGAGCTCATCAAGACCTGGTTCAGTCCGCTGATCTTGAATCGAAATGATTTCTTCTTTTAATACTTTCACTTCTTTTTCAGTGATCGGCGCTAAATCCTTGACCGCTTCAGCCATTGCGTGAATATGCTGAGGTGTTGTTCCGCAGCAGCCGCCGATAATACGTGCGCCTTGATTTCTAAACTCAAGTGCACTTTTTCGAAAATAATCGTTATCTGTATCATAGACGAGTCTGCCTTCTTCAAGAGAGGGAAGACTGCTGTTAGGATAGACTGACAAATGGGAATTTTCTAAAATCGGTACGCCTTCGAGTGCCTGAATCATATGATAAGGGCCCAGTCTGCAGTTGATGCCGACGACATCTGCGCCAAGAGAGGACAATTCAGATAAACCATCCTTGAGCGGGGTTCCATCCTGCAAAACACCTTGTTCATGCATGGAGACGTTCATGACAATCGGGAGAGGCGTTTCTTTGCGTGCAATTTGGAGAACGGCCTTCGCTTCTTCCATGTCATAGTACGTTTCTAGCAATAATCCGTCAGGCTGTTCATTTAATAGAATGTACAGCTGCTCTCTAAAGCTTCGTTTAATTTCTTCAATAGAGTAGGCATTTTTGTTAAATGTTCGAATGCCGCCGATCGTTCCGAGTACATAAGCGGAGCCTGCGGCTGCTTTTGCGATTTGTACGGCCTTTGTATTGATGCGCTTTGTTTCTTCCTCTAAGCCGTAGCGGGATAGTTTAATATAATTCGCACCGTACGTATTTGTTTGGATGATGTCAGCACCAGCCTGCACATATGCCTCATGCACGCGCTTTACTTCCTCTTCTTTCGATAAATTTAATTCTTCAAAGCAGCGGTCAATGCCGTAAGAGTATAAAAGTGTTCCCATTGCACCGTCAGCAATCAGTACGCGGTTTTGTAAGTCTTGTAATAGGCCCATTGGTTTCCTCCTTATTTCTATGTAACAAAAAAAGCCTTCTGATAAGAAGAAGACTTTTTGGCTGTATCGTAATTCTTCTCCTTATCTTCCAAGCAGTTGCTTGCTGGATTTAGCACCTTGGTCATAGAAAATATATTTCTACTACACCGGTTGCTGAGGCTTCACAGGGCCAGTCCCTCTGCCTCTCTTGATAAGAAAGTGATATGAACATGTCAATGAATTGAACTTCCATCAACTGTATCGAAAAAATCGAAAATAATCAATGGAAAATTTGAAATTTATCGAAAATTTATAAATTGAACATCAATTGGCAAATCTGCCTTGCGCATAAGAGAAATAACCTCTTGTAAATCATCTTTATTTTTCCCTGTTACACGCACTTGGTCATCTTGAAACTGTGACTTCACTTTGATGCCGGATTGCTTAATGAGTGCATTGATCTTTTTGGCGTTGTCTTGATCAATCCCGCTGATCAGCTTCGCGCGCTGGCGTACTGTTCCGCCAAGGGCATGCTCGGTTTTTCCGTAGTCGATGTTTTTAGTTGGAACATCTCGTTTGATCAGCTTTGTCACAAGCACATCTTTTAGCTGCTCCAGCTTAAAGTCATCATCAGAGATGAGAACGAGCTCTTCTTTTTCAAGAGAAATATCACTTTTACTTCCTTTAAAATCATAACGGTTTTTAATTTCTTTCAGCGCTGCTTGAACAGCGTTTTGCACCTCTGGCAGTTCTACCTTCGATACAATGTCAAATGAGCTTTCTTTTGCCATAACACATGACCTCCATGTATAGATATTGCGTCTATTTTATCATGCAAATAGGAGAAGAAGAAACTTTATCGAAGAGACGAGTCAAAGAGTTCAGCCGGCAGCGGTATAAATCGTATCCGGTTTGTCCACTTTAGCTAACAGAACTAGAGATGTTCATGTGGGGAGAAGTATAGTAGAATAAAGTGAATCAAAAGATGAACGAACGCTCTTTTATGGGCAGATAGGAAGGAAGAGAACATGAGACCAGGTGAGCAACTGACCTTGCAAATAGAGAACGAGATGGAATACGGCTACTTTTTGACAGATGGTGAAGATTCGGTCCTCTTGCACCGCAGTGAGATGACAGAGGATATTGGTGACCGAGATGAAGTAGAGGTCTACTTATATGTAGATCATGAAGAAAGACTGGCTGCCACGATGAAAATACCTACAATCAATGCGCATACATATGGCTGGGTAGAAGTCGTAGACGTGGTAGAAGACATGGGCGCATTTGTCGATGTCGGGCTGTCAAAGGATGCACTTGTTGCAATAGAACACCTCCCGCCTTTTGAGGAAGCATGGCCAAAAAAAGGAGACAAACTCTACTGTATGCTGAAAGTCACAAGCTACGGCAGAATGTTCGCAAAGCCAGCCACTGAAGATGTGATCAGTGAATTGTTTACTGAGGCACCTGAAACCTTAATGAACAAAGAAATCACTGGAACCATTTATCGCTTAATTGCGACAGGCTCTTTTATGCTGACAGATACAGGCGTGCGAGGGTTTATCCACCGCACGGAACGAAAGGAAGAACCAAGATTAGGATCGACCGTGACAGGACGCGTCATTGCCGTGAAAGAGGATGGAACCGTGAACGTTTCTCTGCTTCCTAGAAAACAGGAAGCGTTATCTGTCGATGCAGAAGAAATCTTAACCTATATGAGAACGAGAAATGGTGCCATGCCTTATGGGGACAAAAGTGATCCAGAAGACATCCGCGAACGATTCCAAATGAGCAAGGCAGCCTTTAAACGAGCATTAGGCCATTTGATGAAAAATGACTTAGTTTACCAAAAAGAGGGCTGGACATACGAGAAAAAATGAGCAGCGTGAAATCCAAACCCTGACTTCAAGGGTTTTCATATCACACTGAAATGAAGACAAAGGGATAAAATCATCATGATTTTATCCCTTTTTTTATATTTGTTATAAATAATGGGTTTTTTCAGTGAAAAAAGTCATGAAAAAAGCTGAAAAACCTTCACTTAATCATTGAAACAACGCCTCTCAAATCCGATAAGAAAGGAGTAAGGATGATAAAAGGAGTGTGTGTGTGGATGAAAGTGAAAATTTCATTGCTTCTGGTGGCAGCCCTGCTTATGGTGCTCGCCGCATGCAGCAATCAGCAAGGGAAACCACCGGCATCAAATGCGAAGCATATTGGCGTTATGCTCACAGATGATGGTCTTGGTGATCAATCATTTAATGATTCATCATTTAAAGGATTAGAAAAAGCACGTGATGACCTTGGGATTGAATTTGATTATAGAGAAATTGCAGAAACCGATACATATGAAAAAGGACTGACCGAGCTTGTAAAAGATGGCAATGACCTCGTCATCGGAGTAGGCTTCAGTATGCAAGAAGATTTAGAAAAAGTCGCAAAGAAATATCCGAAGAAGCAGTTCCTTCTCATCGATGCCGTATCTGAGCTGAAAAATGTGACCTCCGTGACGTTTAAAGAAGAGCAAGGCAGCTATTTAGCGGGCGCACTTGCTGCCATGACAACGAAAAGTGATGTCATTGGATTTGTTGGCGGTGTCGATGCGGATTTGATCCATCGTTTTGAAAAAGGGTTCCAAAAAGGCGCCAAATCAGTAAATCCGAACATCAAGATCTTATCCACCTATGCTAATACGTTTAGTGATGCGGGCAAAGGCAGTAAAATAGCCAAAGGCATGATCAAAAAGAAAGCAGACGTTTTATATGCCGCAGCTGGCTATACAGGTGTCGGTGTATTAAAAGAAGCGCAAGCGCAGGGCAAATATGCCATTGGTGTAGATAGTGATCAGTACTACACCGCTGAAAAAGCGGTAATTTCGTCCATGGTAAAAAAAGTCGATGAAGTGGTCTATCAATTCAGCGAACAGCTCGTCAAGAACAATCAAAACAAAAATGGGCATGTTATCTACGACTTAAGCAATGACGGAATCGATATGGCAAGAATTCGGGTGATGAAGAATGCTGAGACATTGACCAAAAAAGTAAATGAACTGAAGCAGAAACTTCTAAAAGAAGAGGGGGACGCATCATGAGCTTGCGCATCAAAATTTTACTCAACTCACTCGTCTCACTTCTTTTAGCAGTTGGCGTCATCGCCTTTATCATTGTCAGTATGACAAAGATCCAATCATCAAATGAAACAGAAGTTCAAACCTTATTAAACGTTCAAAAAACAAAAGCAAGCTTTGAAAGCGTCGAACAAGCCATGACCAATTATTCAATGACACTTTCTGATGAACAGCTAGAGGTTGTTCAAACCGATATTTCTACAGCAAAAAAACAGCTGCAAACGTTAAACAAACATGCAGGAAATATCAACAAAGATGCATTAACAAGGTTAAATGCAAAATATGACACGTGGACCAAGGAAGCAAATAATGCCATTGGTGAAAAAAACGCATCGGATGCAAGACGGGTCGCTGCAAGAATTGATGGTGTTTTAAACGACGTCCATACAATGAATAAAAGAGCAGAAGAAGCGTATAAACAAAATCAAGAGAATACATCTGATAATGTGCAATGGATCATCACCAGTGCACTCGTTGCAGCCCTCACGCTGATTGTCATTGCTGTCTTTTTAAATATTGGGTTAACAAGATCCATCGTGACCCCTATCAAATCACTATCCTACCGAGCGAAGCAGATCGCAGAAGGCAACCTTGCTGTCGAGCGGATGCACATTCAGCGCAAGGATGAAATCGGCGGCTTGAATGAATCCTTTAATCAAATGACAGATCAGCTGATTAGTCTGATTAAAGAAATCAGCAATGTCTCAAGTCAAGTAGAGACATTCTCGATCCAGTTAGATGATGAAAACAAAAAGCTGATGGAATCTGCAAATCAAGTATCTGTCTCGACAGACGAAATGGCAAATGGGTCACAAGCCATTTCAGAGGATCTCCAGCATGGCGTCAGTTTGATTGAAAAGATGGATCAGCATGGACGTAAAAATTCCGAACGTTCACAAACAGTCATCCAAAGTACTGAGGATGCCATAGAAGCAGTGGAAAGTGGAAAGCACACGTTAACAGAAACAAAAACGGCGATTGAAAAAAATACACATGCCACAAGGCAAATCGAGCAGTCAGCAGGAGAATTCACGCAATACGCCAGCGGCATCTCGGCCATGGCCAAAACTGTTTCTGACATTGCGGATCAGACAAACTTACTTTCGCTAAATGCGGCGATTGAAGCGGCAAGAGCAGGTGAAGCTGGAAAAGGCTTTGCTGTTGTTGCAGATGAAATTCGTAAGCTTGCCGATGAATCATCTAACGCTACAAGACAAATCTTTGATATGGTCAGTCATATTGAAAGAGGCATTCAATCCATTAGTCAAACTGTCAAAGAAGGAGTCAAGCTTTCACTTCAACAGCAGGATGCGATGGACAAAACCTCACACTCCTTTGAAGATATAGAAACAAAAGCGCAGCACATTAAACAAGAAATGGCTGTCTTAAATGACCAAATTGTTCAATCAACAGAGCTTGGCGGACAAGTGCTGAACTCGATTGAAAATATTAGTGCGGTTGTAGAAGAAACAGCAGCTGGCAGCGAAGAAATTTCTGCCTCTGCCAATGAACAGCTGCAATCATTCCATCAAATGAACAAACAGGTAGAAGAACTGATGAGTATGACGGCAAGGTTAAATGAAACCGTCCATCGGTTTAAACTTTCATAAGTCATAAGAAAAGCACCCTTCCCGTGATGTGTCAGGGAAGGGTGCTTTTTATGATGGTTTGCCTGTAAAGAAGATTGCAAGCGTGCCTGGGCCTGAATGGGACCCAACAGCCGCGCCGACAATCTGAATATCAATTTCTTTTGGATGAAATTCGGCTTCAATCAATTGTCTCATGTCTTCTGCAAGTGCAGGATCATCACCATGACTAATGCCCACCGTTTGATTTGGCCAATCCGTTCCACGTTCTTTCATCAGTTCAATAATGCGTTTCAACAGCTTTTTACGTCCGCGGATTTTCTCAAGTGGTATGAGCTTTCCATCCTCGACGTGTAAAATGGGCTTAATGCTTAATAAACCGCCAACAAATGCGGACGCTTTACTGATTCTTCCGCCTCTTGCTAAATACGATAAATCGTCTACAGTAAAAATATGTTGTAAAGATTCGCAAAAATGCTTTACAGACGTTTCAATTTCTTGTATTGTATTTCCGTCAATGGCAAGTGATTGAGCGTGTTTGACAGCAAGCCCATAGCCGAGTGAAGCACATTTAGAATCAATGATTCGCAAATCAAAATCAGGGTATTCTTCCTTCACTTCGTTTGCCATCATCACAGCTGTTTGGTATGTACCGGAAAGCTCTGATGAAAAGGCAACATAGATTGCAGATGTATGGGTTTGTGCGACAGAAACAAAGGCTTCTTTGATTCGGTTTGGTGAAGCTTGTGACGTTTTTGGGCTGGCACCTTGTCTCATCGCATCAAATACTTGTTTTGGTTCAATGGTGATCAAATCTTCAAATTCCTGCTCGCCAAGTAACACACGCAGCGGAATGAGCGTCATGTTATGTTCATCATAATAAGAAAGAGGCAGATCAGCAGCACTGTCTGCTATGATATGAACAGTCATCAAAATCCCTTCTTTCTAAAAATATCAGCCATATTTTACATCTTTTTAGCCTAACTATATCACAGAAATCATCTTTTCGTGTTCAAATTCTAAATTTTAGGGAAAACCATAGAGAGAATGGTAAGTGGAGGAATGACAATATGTTCATTGGAGAAGCAAAAAAACTCATTGTCGTCGTCATTGGTGCACTGCTCAATGCGATTGGACTGAACTTATTCTTAATCCCAGCTGATGTATACGCGAGCGGGTTTACAGGGGTGGCCCAGCTGTTATCCAGCTTAATGGATCAATATGCGCCATTTTATATATCAACAGGGATCCTATTATTTATTTTAAATATTCCAGTCGGCATTTTAGGCTGGATGAAAGTTGGCCGTTCCTTTACGTTATACAGCATCATCAGTGTTGCACTGACGACCATTTTCCTCGGCATCTTACCGGAAACGAGTGTTTCACAGGATATATTACTAAATGCTGTGTTTGGCGGCGTCATATCTGCACTCGGGATTGGGATCACCCTCAAATATGGGGCATCAACAGGCGGGCTCGACATCCTTGCCATGATCTTAGCGAAGTGGAAGGATAAACCAGTCGGCACATATTTCTTCATTTTAAATGGAATCATCATCTTTACAGCAGGATTATTACAAGGTTGGGAGAAAGCATTATATACCCTTGTCACATTATATGTGACCACAAGGGTCATTGATGCCATCCATACAAGACATGAGAAGCTGACCGCGATGATTGTGACGAAGAAAGCTGATGAAATCAAAGAAGCCATTTATGGAAAAATGGTTAGGGGCATTACGACTGTACCTGCAAAAGGAGCTTTTACCAACGAGCAAAAAGAAATGATGGTGATCGTCATTACAAGGTATGAGCTGTATGAACTTGAACAAATTATTAAAGAAGTCGATCCAAAAGCCTTTACAAATATTGTGCAAACAACCAATATTCTTGGATTTTTCAGACGAGATTAAAAGGTGGGTAGTAAATGAAAAAAGGGTTGGTGCTTCTTCTCGTTTTATTGATTTTAGCCGCTTGTGGACAACAAAAAAAGGATGAACCAGACAAGGAGGTATCCGGTCAAATGGGAGAAAAAACGGTTGTACTCACAGTAGACCCCGTCCAGAAAGGTTCTTCGGTTCAATTTAACATGTCGCTGAAAAATGAATCAGATCGAGATATTGAATTTACTTTTAACACAAGCCAGAAATTCGAGCTCAGTGTGTATGACGAAAACGGAAATGAACAATACCGCTATTCGAAAGACCGTATGTTCACACAGGCCATCCAATCATTTGTGCTGAAGAAAGGCGAAGCCTATGATTTTCAAGATACGTGGTCAAACGGTGTCAAGCCGGGAACGTATGAAGCGGTCGTCACATTTAAAGGAAAAGCAGAAGGGCTGAAGCAAATCACGGAAAAGAAAACGTTCCAAGTGAAATAAGTGCTTCCTGCTTCATGAGAATCAGAAAAAGCTGTCCAATGGTGGACAGCTTTTTTTATGTTAGAGATCATCGAGCAAGTCTTGGAAGGTATGCAGTTGGTTTCTTTCTGCATCTGTCGAATTGGCAAATGCAGAAGATACGGCATTTTTGGCTCGTTTGACCGCCTGTTGACGCTCTAACCCAGATGAAAATGAAGAAGTAAGGGCTTCTTCAGTAAATGATTTGGCTTGATCAAAAAGTTCGTTTCTCACAATGAACCTCCAGAAGCATCAGTCTTCATATTTCCCCTGTCCGCCGCCGCTTCTTCAAGTGTCGAACGATAAGGAAAACGTGCGTCATGCAGACTGACTGAATCTTTACCTTGTTGTATAAAGCGTTTCGATTTGCTTCTTTTACCCATTCGGAATCCGCCCCTTTACACAAGCTGACAGGACAACCTGTCTAACGGTAGTATGCCCGCTTCCTTCGGTTATGTATGAATGGAAAAATTAAAGCGAGAAGTAATTCGTTAGAAACTTTGCAATCCCATCTTGTTCGTTCGTATCAGTGACTTCATTTGAAACACGTTTCACCGCATCGATTCCATTGCCCATTGCCACGCCGCATCCAGCAAATTCAAGCATTTCTAAATCATTGTCTTCATCTCCGAATGCCAGAATCCGCTCCTGTGGAACGCCGTAATAATCACTGATCTTTTGCAGTCCAACGGCCTTGTTCATGCCTGTTTTAATGATTTCAATCACGTGCCACGGTGCAGCCCATCGCCGGTGATCAATCACTTCTGCATGAACATCTGATAAATAGCTTCGAATGGCTCCAACGTCCTCTTCTTTTGCATGGATTAACACGCTCGTCACATTTTCTCCAAGGTTGTCCCGAAGGTCTCCCACGGTGACTTTATTTGCATTCATATTAAATATATCAATGAGCTTCTCATCATGGTAATGGAAATACAAATCGTCTAACACTTCAGCTAGCACATTGTGCACTTTGTACTCCTCACTAATGTCTACAAGCTGTTTAACGACTTGGAGATCAAGTGACGTATGAAATCTGCCCCATTTTTCATCAAGAGGATGATGGACAAACGCGCCATTAAAATTCACAATGGGTGAATCAAGCTGTAATTGCTGATAATAAGGAGAGCTGGAACGAAATGGCCGGCCGGTTGAAATACAGACATGATGCCCGCTGTCTTTCACTTTTTGAATGACGTCAAGCGTGTGTGTAGAGATGGTTTTATCATCTTTTAATAACGTGCCATCCAGGTCAAGTGCGATTAGGTAAGGTTTAGTCTCCATAAAATCTCCTTTGATCTGTAAGTGATAGGAGGCAGTTCGTGCGGCGCCTCTATCTATAGTGTATCTTTATCACATCTTTGTTGTCTACATGTTAAAATAAACAAAGACGGGAATGATAAAGGAGGATTCATAGGCTGTGATCACCATTGATGAGCAAACTGAACACGATATTCCATTTTTACATATCGTAAAAGCTGAAAATAAAGACAAACCGCTGCCGCTTGTATTTTTCATACACGGATTTACAAGTGCACGTGAGCACAACTTACACTTCGCCTTTCATTTGGCGGAAAAAGGCATGAGAGTGATTTTGCCTGACTGTGCTTATCATGGTGTAAGATCAGAAAACCTCAGCTTAGAGGAACTGGCATCAAAGTTCTGGGAAATTGTCCTGAACGAAATACGTGAAATCGATATACTCAAAACATACTTTCAAGAAAAACAATTGATTGAAGCCGATCTGATTGGTGTTGCAGGTACTTCCATGGGCGGCATCACGACCTTTGGTGCACTCGCCAAGCATGATTGGGTTAAAGCAGCAGTCAGCTTGATGGGCAGTCCGAAATATACGACATTCCTACAAGCACAAATCATGGACATGCGGCACAAAGGATTGATGAAAGAAATTACAGACGAAGAGGTTCATCAGCAATTAGACGCCCTGCGCCCTTATGATTTAACGCTGCAAACAGATCGATTAAACAAAAGACCGCTGTTATTCTGGCATGCAGAAAACGATTCAGTTGTCCCTTACAGACATGCAAAGGCTCTTTATGACGAGTTAGCAGCAACCCAATATAAAGAAGATCCGCACCTGATACGTTTTATTACAGATGGACAGGCTGGTCATAAGGTCTCAAGACAAGCAATGTTTGAAACGATTGACTGGTTTGTGACACATCTGAAAAGCACAAACGTTTAGTCAAAGGAAAAAGTACGTTATACTAATGGAAAAGGAGTGGATATCATGGATGAAGCATTGAAAGAAAATATTTTAGGCGCCCTAGAACAGGTGATTGACCCTGAGCTAAATGTCGACATCGTCAACCTTGGACTTGTCTATGATGTCGATCTTGATGAGAATGGAAAAGCGGATATCACGATGACCTTAACATCAATGGGGTGTCCCCTTGCACCAGTTATCGTGGATGAAGTGAAAAAAGCATTAAGTGATCTTCCAGAAGTGAAAGAAACAGAAGTTCACATCGTATGGAATCCGCCTTGGACACGAGACAAAATGTCAAGATACGCAAAAATTGCGCTCGGTATTCAATAAGCAAAAATGAAAATGCCTGGTATGAGTTGAACTCATGCCAGGTTTTTTTTATGAAAAAATAAGGTGGAGGAAGAGAACGTATTGATATAATGGGTGTAATATAACAGATCGGAGCCTCATAATGAAACGAAAATGGTTATGGATTGTTCTTTTAGTGGGATACGCTGCTGCATTTTTTGCATCAATCACCATTCGTGAGGAGCAAGCACACAAAAGCCAAGATCTTGAAGCCTTTACAGATGTCAGTCATCTTATGCCTGTCAAAATAAAAAAAGTCGTTCAAGGAAAAGAAATAGACACTTTAAAAGAAGTATTAAAAGAAGCGAAAGCAAAAAACCTGCCGATATCCATTGCAGGGAAACAGCATAGCATGGGCGGCCACACGTATTATGAAAATGGCATCGTGTTTGATATGACCAAATTCCGTCAGATTTTAGCATTTGATGAAAAAAGAAAACGATTCGGGTCCAAAGCGGCGTTACATGGGATGATATACAAACATATGTGAACCCATATGGTCTTGCCGTGAAGGTCATGCAATCACAGAATATCTTCACGATTGGCGGTTCTCTCAGTGCAAACGCACATGGACGTGACATTCGCTACGGATCACTCATTGACACGGTTCGTTCCTTTAGGCTGCTAAAGGCAGATGGGGAGATCGTTACAGTGAAGCCAGGCGATGATTTGTTTACAGCCGTGATTGGCGGATATGGTTTGTTCGGCGTGATTTTAGATGTTGAGCTTTCGCTAACGAGAGATGAATTATACAAAATGGAGACAACCTCTCTTGATTATCGTGAATACACCGATTATTTTCAAAAGCATGTCAAACACAATAAAGAAGTACGCATGCATCTCGCAAGAATCTCAACAGCGAAAACAAACTTTTTGAAGGAGATGTATGTAACGAACTATTCCCTCTCAACTCATCAAGAGCTCGAACCATACCGAGAGCTAAAGGAAGATCAGCTCGTCATGCCATTGAAATTTATGCTCGGCCTTTCAAGAAGATTTGATATGGGGAAAGATCTGCTCTGGAATTTGCAAAAAAAGTATTTCCAAAGTCAAAATGATCAGCTGATCACAAGAAACAATGTGATGCGTTCAGATTCTGCTTTTTTAGAATATGAAAATGAGTCAGACACAGATGTGCTTCAGGAATATTTCGTCCCAGTTGACCGCTTTCGTGCGTATATCGATGAAATGAGAGACTTTTTACAACAGGAAGAATTGAATTTAATGAACATCACGATACGCTACGTACAAAAAAATGAAAAAGCGGATCTCTCATATGCGAAAGAAGATATGTTTGCCCTTGTTCTTTTAGTGAATTATGGTTTTGAGAAAGAAGAGAAGGCAGAAGCAGAGCGGATCATCCGGCAAATGACAGATATCACGCTGCGGCACCATGGAAGCTATTACTTACCGTACATGCCTTATCAAACGAAGGCACAAATGAAGCGGGCGTATCCTAAAACCGATGTATTCTTCCAAAAGAAAAAGAAAGCAGATCCAGATGGCAGGTTTATCAATTACTTTTATGAAAGGTACAATACACAATGAATGCAAAAGCAATGAAATGGTTCGTCTACTCACAAAGCCTGCTGTTTTTCGCCAGCAGTTTGATTTTCCCTTTTTACATTCTTTTTATTAAAAATGTTGGTTCAAGCTATTCACAGTTTGGTCTTGCCTATGGCCTATTTGGTTTAAGCGGAGCGTTTATTCATTTACTCTTAGGGAAACTACCCGAAACTACTGACAGGCGTCTCTTTTTAATCATTCATTCGTTCGGTATGGCGTTTCTTTTACTGCTATTTCCGCATATAACAGAAGTGGAGCAAGTGTATATGATTCAGCTTGCACTTGGTGCGTTAGGCGGCTTTCAAAAACACGGGGAGAAACTGCTTGTCACGGAACTGACAACAGGTAATAAAAGAATGAAGGAGGTTGGACACTATCATTTTTGGACAGCTCTTTTTTCATCCATCGCGATTATGCTTGGCGGCCTGTTTGCTGATTTCTTTACCGTTCATTTCATTTTTTATGCAAGCTCCATATTATATTTATGCAGTGCGCTCATGGTCATCTATATCAAAAACGAAAGATAAATCCGCATGTCTCATGAAGATATGCGGATTTTTTGTTGAAAAAAAATGAAAACAAATATTAAATATACAATTGAATTAATTTTTATACATGTTATAATGTTAAATAATTTCACAAAGATCAAGAGGGTGTATTGACGTTGAAAATAGGTATTATAGGTGCTACAGGGTACGGTGGTGCGGAATTGGTTCGTATCTTCAAGCATCATCCACATGTGGAGGAATGTATATTGTATTCATCAAGTGGTGATGGGCAATTATACAGTCAATCTTATCCGCATCTGACAACTATTACTGATCAAACATTAAAAGCCATTGATCCCGCTGCCATTGTGCGAGAAACAGATGCTGTGTTTATAGCGACACCGGCAGGCGTATCAAGTGAACTTTCGCCGAAGCTCATGAATCAAGGAGTGCCCATTATTGATTTATCAGGTGATTTGCGCATTCAAGATGGCGCAACCTATGAAGCTTGGTATAAACGAAGGGCAGCTGATCAAGCATCTGTTCAACAAGCTGTGTACGGATTATCTGAATTAAATCGTGAAACAATTGAGCAGGCTGAAGTTATTGCAAACCCAGGGTGCTTTCCTACCGCAGTTCTTCTCGGTTTAGCACCGCTGATGAAACAGAATCTAATCGATGAATCTATGATCATAATAGATGCAAAAACAGGCGTGTCCGGTGCAGGACGATCTGCCTCACTTGGAACACATTTTTCAGAGCTAAACGACAATTTCAAAATTTATAAGGTAAATGAACATCAACATACACCTGAAATAGAGCAAATATTAAGAGAATGGAATCCGCAAACGGCGAACATCACATTTTCAACGCATCTTGTCCCGATGACAAGGGGGATTATGGCGACGATGTATACACAGCTGAAATCAGATATCACAAAAGAGGAATTGATGAAGCATATGAAAGGCTTTTATGAAGATTCCTATTTTGTCAGAGTGAGAGATCACGGGGTGTATCCGCAAACAAGGGAAGTACACGGCAGTAATTTCTGTGACATTGGCTTTCATTTAGATGAACGTACAGGCAGACTCACGATTGTGTCTGTGATCGACAATCTCATGAAAGGCGCAGCCGGCCAAGCGGTTCAAAACTTCAACATCATCAAAGGTTTAGATGAAGAGGCGGGCCTCACAATGACACCTCTCTATCCATAAGAACAGGGGAGACAACAAACATGATCGAATTGAATGAAAAAAGCATTGTAAAAATAGACGGTGACGTATCATCACCAAAAGGCTTTGAAGCAAAGGGGATTCATATTGGATTACGCTATTCAAAAAAAGACCTTGGACTGATTGTCAGTGAGGTGCTGGCAGCGAGTGCAGCGGTATACACACAAAGTCACTTTCAAGCTGCACCTCTACAAGTCACTCAGAAAAGCTTAAAAAAGACAGGGCAATTAAAAGGTGTCATTGTCAATAGTGCCATCGCCAATGCATGTACCGGTGAGCAAGGTTTGAAGGACGCATACGAAATGCAGGCAGCCTGCGCAGATATGTTAGGGGTAGAACCTGATTACATTGCTGTTTCTTCTACTGGTGTCATTGGAGAGTGTCTCGATATGGATAAAGTCAAAAAAGGCATCTCACAGCTGAAAGAAGCAAAAGCAGGAAATGGTCATTTTGAAGAGGCAATCTTAACGACAGATACAGTCATTAAAAATACAACATACACCCTGACGATAAACGGCAAAGAGATTCTAATTGCAGGTGCAGCAAAGGGCTCTGGCATGATTCATCCGAACATGGCAACGATGCTTGGCTTCGTGACAACGGATGCAAATGTCGAACAGGAAGCCCTGCAAAACGCACTTCGTGACATTACCGATGTGACCTTTAATCAAATTACCGTCGATGGGGAAACATCGACAAACGATATGGTACTCGTAATGGCAAATGGCATGGCAGAAAATGAAGCACTCAATGAAAAGCATCCAGAATGGCCATTGTTCAAAGAAGGATTAAAGCTAGCTTGTGAGGATCTTGCCAAAGAGATTGCAAGAGACGGAGAAGGTGCAACGAAATTAATTGAAGCGCAAGTTGCTGGCGCCAAAAATAATTTAGAAGCCGGCATCATAGCGAAGAAAATCGTTGGTTCAAGTCTTGTGAAAACAGCCGTCTACGGCACCGACGCCAACTGGGGGCGAATCGTCGGAGCCATTGGTCATAGTGCAGCTTCCGTCACACCACAAGAGGTAGAAGTTTATTTAGGCGCACAATGTCTGTTTAAACATAATGAACCGCAGCCATTCTCAGAAGAGGAAGCAAAAGCGTATCTAGAGCAGGATGAGATCACGATTTTGATTCAAATGAATGAGGGAAATGGTAAAGCAGCAGCATGGGGCTGTGACCTTACCTATGATTATGTGAAAATTAACGCGAGCTATCGCACATAATGAAGGAGATAGACATGGATAAAACGATCGTATTTAAGTGTGGAGGCAGTGTCATTCGAGAACTTTCAGATACCTTTTATGAAAATGTCCGCTCACTTCAAGCTGCTGGATTTAAGCTGGCTATCGTCCATGGTGGAGGTCCTGAAATCACTAGCATGCTGCAAAAATTAGAAGTGAAAACAGAATTTGTTGACGGGCAGCGTAAAACAACGAAGCCTGTATTAGAAGTAGCTGAAATGGTCCTCTCGGGAACGGTGAATAAATACTTTGTGTCAGAGCTCGCAAAGCATGATATTTCATCTGTCGGCGTATCTGGAAAAGATGGGCAGATGCTTGTCGCCGATTTCCTCGATCAAGACGTGTACGGATACGTTGGCGAAATCAAAGAAGTCCATCCAGAGATGGCAGAAGCATTAATGGAAAAACAATTTATTCCTGTTATTGCACCGCTGTCTATGACAGAAGAATGCCAAACGTTAAACGTAAATGCTGATTTAGCAGCATCAGCTGTCGCAGGAGCGATGAAAGCTGATAAGCTCATGTTTGTTACAGATGTGGAAGGCATTTTAAAAAATGGTGAATTATTAGATGTCGTCACCGAACAAGAAGCTCTTTCACTCATTGATGAAGGCATTATTTCCGGGGGAATGATTCCAAAAGTGCAATCCGCTTTAAGTGCTTTATCAGGAGATGTGGATGAAGTCATGATCGTGAATGGCAAAGGCAGTATCTTTACAGGGGAAACCTTTAAAGGAACAAGAATTGTGAAACAAAAGGAGGCGGTCCTGTGAGTCATCTCTTTCAAACGTATGGACGGTGGAATGTTGAAATTAAAGAGGCAGCAGGTTCTTGGGCAGTCGATACAAATGGAAAAAAATACTTAGACTTTATACAAGGCATTGCGGTTACAAATCTAGGCCACAATCACCCAAAGGTCAATCAAGCCATCAAGAAGCAGCTTGATCACGTCTGGCATGTATCGAATCTATTTGAAAATGGACTGCAGGAAAAAGCAGCAGAAAAGCTTGCGGCAAACAGTTCAGGAGACCTCGTGTTTTTCTGCAATAGCGGAGCTGAGGCAAATGAAGGCGCGATCAAATTAGCACGTAAAGCAACAGGGAAAACAAATATCGTGACATTTTTGCACTCTTTTCATGGGCGCACGTATGCTGGTATGGCTGCTACAGGTCAAGATAAAATCAAAACTGGCTTTGGCCCTATGCTGGAAGGCTTTCATTATGTACCGTTTAATGACCCAGACGCTATTGCGGCGTGTGAAGTCGATGATGTGGCAGCGGTAATGCTCGAGGTTGTGCAAGGAGAAGGTGGAGTAAATCCAGCAACAGCAGAATTTCTAGAAGCCGTTCAAGCGTTTTGCAAAAAGCATGAAGCACTGCTGATCGTAGACGAAATTCAAACGGGTATTGGACGTACAGGAACAGCGTTTGCATACGAACAAACGGGACTTGATCCTGATATTATCTCTTCTGCTAAAGGCTTAGGAAACGGCTTCCCAGTCGGTGCGGTCATCGGGAAAAAGGCTTTAGGAGATGCATTCTCACCAGGTTCACACGGAACAACCTTTGGTGGCAACATGCTTGCCATGGCCGCAGTGAATGCAACACTAGATGTCATTTTCAAAGAAGAGTTTCTTTCAGAAGTCAAAGAAAAAGGTGCTTATCTGTTAGAAAAGCTGCAAGATCTGAAACAACTGAATATCGTAAAAGAAGTACGCGGAAAAGGATTGATGGCAGGGATTGAATGTCATCAGCCAGTCGGTGATTATATCACAGCTCTTAGAGAACAAGGGTTGCTGGTACTTCCAGCTGGTCCAAATGTGATTCGGTTATTACCTCCGCTGAATGTAGAAAAAGCAGAAATAGATCATGCAATAGAAGCGATTACTCAGGTTTTAGCAAATGAAGCAGTGACGGTTTAAATTTTTTTACACCAAAACGCATAAAAATGCATTTATATTACTAATTATTCAATTTGGGGTGACACAAGCATGAAAGGTTATTTAAATTTAGAAGATGGAGCCTCTTTTGAAGGAGATCTGACAGGAGAAGCTGGCATGACAGGTGAAGTGGTTTTCTTTACAGGGATGACAGGTTACCAAGAGGTGCTCACAGATCCTTCCTATAAGGGACAAATCATTGTTTTCACATATCCACTCATCGGAAATTACGGCATTAATCATGAAGACTTTGAGAGCAAAAAACCACAAGTGAAAGCTGTTGTTGTGTATGAAGCAGCTGATCATTTCTCTCATCATCTTGCAGCGGTTAGCTTAAAAGATTATTTACAGAAGTGGAACATTCCGCTTCTGACGCATACAGATACACGTGCAGTCGTGCAAAACATCCGGGCAAATGGGACGATGAACGCTGTGATCAGTGTAGACGAAAACGAAACACCGCCGGCCATGAAACAAGACAATGTGGTCGCACAGGTGACAGAGGACGAGATCTACACACAAGGCAGCGGCGAGGAACATGTAGCGCTCATTGATTTTGGCTTTAAAAAATCAATTGCAGATTCGCTTGAAGCGCGCGGCTGTAAAGTAACCGTCATTCCGTACAAACAGCTGGAAAAGGTGTTTGAGATCAAGCCAGATGCGATTCTGCTGTCAAATGGACCTGGTGATCCCAAAACAATGAAGCCATATTTAAAAACCATTCATGACATCATGATGACCTTCCCGACACTTGGAATCTGCTTAGGTCATCAATTAATCGCTCTCGCACTTGGCGGGGATACGTATAAGCTTCCATTTGGCCACCGCGGGGCGAATCACCCTGTACAAGATACAGAATCCAAACGTGTTTTCATGACAAGTCAGAACCACAGCTATGTGGTGAATGAAAAAAGCATGAATGACAAAGAAGTGGACGTGAAATTCCTTCATGTCAATGATGGATCTGTAGAAGGTTTCATTCATAAAGAGAAGCTAATTATGTCAGTTCAATTTCATCCAGAAGCACACCCAGGTCCTGCTGAAAGTGAATGGGTATTCGATGATTTTATTGAGAAAGTGAAACAAGCAAGGAGAGAAGTTGCACATGCCTAAAGATCAAAGCATACAAACCATTCTAGTCATCGGGTCTGGTCCAATCATCATTGGTCAGGCAGCAGAATTTGATTACTCAGGAACACAAGGATGTATGGCCTTAAAAGAAGAGGGCTACAAAGTCATTTTAGTGAATAACAACCCAGCAACCATTATGACAGACGAATCATTTGCTGATGAAATCTATTTTGAACCGCTTTCAGTTGATTCAGTGACAAGAATCATCGAAAAGGAAAAACCAGATGGTCTTTTAGCCAACCTTGGCGGACAGACCGCTTTAAACCTTGCTGTCGAGCTAGAAAAAGCCGGTGTGCTGAAGAAGCATGGGGTAACCCTGCTCGGAACGTCAGTTGAAACAATTGAAAACGGTGAAGATCGAGAGAAATTCCGTGCTCTCATGAAGCAGTTGAACGAACCTGTGCCAGATAGTGAGATTGTGGATAATGCGAAAGATGCCCTTCAATTTGCAAAAGAAGTAGGCTTCCCAGTCATCCTAAGACCAGCATACACACTTGGCGGAAAGGGCGGCGGAATTGCCTTAACAGAAGAAGCGTTTAAACCGCTCATTGAAGGAGCCCTTTTAGCGAGCCCGATTCATCAGTGTTTAGTTGAAAAAAGCATCGCTGGCTTTAAAGAAGTCGAATATGAGGTCATGAGAGACCGTCAAAATACGTGTATTACGGTTTGTAATATGGAAAATATCGATCCAGTTGGTGTGCATACAGGAGACTCGATTGTCGTTGCACCTTCCCAAACATTAACAGACCAGGATTATCAAATGCTTCGTTCAGCGAGCCTGAAAATCATTTCAGCACTGGATGTAGTCGGCGGATGCAACATCCAATTCGCCCTTGATCCACTCAGTAAAGAATACTTTGTCATTGAGGTGAATCCACGGGTCAGCCGTTCATCTGCTCTTGCCTCAAAAGCAACAGGCTATCCAATTGCTAAAATGGCGGCAAAGCTTGCGGTAGGCTATACACTAGACGAACTCAAAAACCCGCTCACAGGCACAACTTATGCTAGTTTCGAGCCGGCACTCGATTATGTCGTCGTGAAATTCCCACGCTGGCCGTTTGATAAATTTAAACAGGCAGATCGTCAATTAGGAACAAAAATGAAGGCGACTGGCGAAGTCATGGCGATTGACCGTAATTTAGAGTCAGCCATTCAAAAAGCCGTCGCCTCCCTTGAAATCAAAACAAAGGGCTTCCACCTGCCAGAATTGAAAGACCAATCGACTGAACAACTATTTGAACTGATCAAAACACCAGACGATCGACGTTTCTTCGCTGTCATGGAGCTTCTTTCAAGACAAGAAACGGTCGAAACGATTCATCAAGCGACGAAAATTGATCTATTCTTCTTACATGTGTTCAAGAATATGATCATTCTCGAACAGGAATTGAAGAACCATGAGGGAACGCTCTCAAAAGACACCTTGAAAAAGGTAAAGGAAAAGGGCTTCCTTGATGAAACGATTGCTCTTCTTACAGGCCACAGTGAAGAGGCCATTAGACAGCTTCGTCAAGAATATGACATTACGGCTTCATTTAAAATTGTCGACACATGTGCGGCAGAATTTGATGCAAAAACGAACTACTTCTATTCCACATACTTTGGCAAAAGTGATGGAGAGCATCAGGAGAAAACAAAGCAGCGTGCACTCATCATTGGCTCTGGTCCGATTCGAATTGGGCAGGGAGTCGAGTTTGACTATAGTGCAGTTCATGGCGTTCTTACCCTGCAAAAGCTTGGCTTTGAAACCATCATGATGAACAACAATCCAGAGACGGTCAGTACGGATTATGAGATCGCAGATCGTTTATATTTTGAACCCATTACATTAGAGCACATCTTAAACGTTGTCGAAGCAGAAAAAATTGATTTCGTCATCGTCCAATTTGGCGGACAGACTGCCATCAATGTAGCAGAAGGCTTAGAAAAAGCCGGCGTCACGTTGTTAGGTACATCCTTTGACACGCTAGATGCGCTCGAAGATCGTGATTTGTTCTATCAGCTTCTTGATGAACTGAATCTTCCTCATGCAGAAGGAAATACGGCTGACTCAAAAGAAGAAGCACTCGCACATGCCAGAATCATTGGTTACCCTGTGTTAATTCGCCCATCGTATGTCATTGGCGGAATGGGGATGATCGTTGTCCAGTCAGAAGCACATTTGACATCATTGCTTGATCAGCCAGATCATTTGCCGTACCCGATCTTAATTGATGAGTATGTCACTGGAAAAGAAGTTGAAGTGGATCTGATTTCTGACGGAAAAACGACCTTCATTCCAACGATCGTGGAGCATATAGAGAAAGCGGGCGTCCACTCAGGTGACAGCTTTGCCATTTTACCAAGTGTCTCCATCAGCGAAGACATCAAACAGCAGGTGCATACTGCGTCCGAACAAATAGCGAAGAAATTAGCGTTTAAGGGCATTATGAATATCCAATTTGTGATCAAAGGGGATCAGGCGCTTGTACTAGAGGTAAATCCGCGGGCAAGCCGGACGGTTCCAGTCGTCAGCAAAGTAATGGGCATTGACATGATTCCGCTTGCGACTCAATTATTAGCGGGTGCGACGCTTGAAGAACTGAACCCTGCAACGAAAAACAAAGGGGGAACAGCGGTCAAATTCCCAGTCTTCTCATCACATGCCATTCAAGATATTGACTTAAAGCTGACACCTGAAATGAAAGCGACAGGAGAAGGAATGTGTGTAGGCAAGAACGCCGAAAGCGCCTTGAAAAAAGTGTTTGCGTCAATCTGGCATCAGAAAGGCAGCCTCTTTATAAAAGGCAGTGAACAATTGGTAGATAAAGCGAAACATGCAGGCTTTGACGTCTGGACGGACAGCTTTGAAACTTGGCTGCAAAACGAAGATAAGTCGCTTCATATCCATTTAGGGGAAGATGAAGAGGCAAAAGAGCAGCGTGTAAAAGCACTCACACATGGCGTCCAAGTTCTAACCGAAGATGAAACAGCTCAAGCATTCCTGCAAGGAAAAAATGGAGATGTATCACCAGTATCGCTCAAAGAATTATATAAAAAGGAAGTGACGGCATGAGTCAAGTCGACGTGCAACCGGCATTATACGGAAAAGACTTTTTATCGTTAAAAGATTTCTCAATCAATGACATTGCTTATTTAATTGAAAAAGCGGAAGAAATGAAACAAAATCCCTATCAGGATTTATTCAAAGGGAAAACGTTAGCGATGATCTTTGAAAAATCGTCAACTAGAACTCGTGTATCGTTTGAAGCGGGAATGACGCAGCTAGGAGGACATGCGCTCTTCCTCAGCTCAAATGATTTGCAAATTGGCAGAGGAGAAACGATCAGTGATACTGCACAAGTGCTGTCTGGCTATGTGGATGGCATTATGATTCGGACCTTTGAACATGAGAAGGTCGAGGAGCTAGCACAATACGCGTCTATTCCTGTCATCAATGGACTGACTGACTACTCCCATCCATGTCAGGCACTTGCTGATTTATTGACAATCAAAGAAGTAAAAGGAACATTAAAAGGAATCAAAGTAGCCTATATTGGTGACGGAAATAACGTGGCTCACTCCTTGATGGTTGGCTGTGCGCAGCTAGGCTGTGACATTGCTGTTGCATCACCAGAAGGCTATGAACCGCTCCAAGAAGTAACAGACACGGCACGTGAGTTTGCAAAACAATCAGGCGCAGAAGTCATCGTTACGACAGACCCTGTCGCTGCTGTCCAAGATGCAGATGTCATTTATTCCGATGTGTTTACAAGCATGGGGCAGGAAGCAGAAACAGAGAAACGCCTTGCTGAATTTAAAGAATATCAAGTCAATGACGAACTAATGAGTTATGCAGCAAAGGATTATATTTTCCTTCATTGTCTCCCGGCACACCGCGGAGAAGAAGTGACAGCGGACATTATTGACGGGCCGCACTCAAAAGTTTTTCAGCAGGCAGAAAACCGTTTGCATGTACAAAAAGCGTTAATCAAAGAGCTCATGTATCAACAAACCAATTAAATGAAAAGTGTCCCTGACTCGTAGGAGCAGGGACTTTTTGCATAAAGGATTGGAGAGGCAAGTGACGGGACATAATAACATCATCGAGAAAGGAGGATGGGAATGGGTCAGAAGCATCAATTTAAATCAGGGAATAAAGCACCGAATAATGGTGTGTATATCGAGATCGGTGAAACCGGCAGTATGGTGAAAGATCCTTTAAAGATTAAGCTTCAAGCAGGCGACGTCTTTCCGGATAACTCGAACCATAATCGTGTTTGGACCTATCAAAGAAAGCCATAAGCAATTGACTAAGAGTCAGAAGGAATAAGTCTTTAGAGGCATGTGTCATGCCTCTTTTTTCTTTATAATAAAAATCAATTAAGTTCCAATTTTCAAAAAATAGTATGAAAAATAGAGAATTCAAGGTAAAATATGTAATTGGAATATATTGTTGAAAGGATTTGTGTGATGGAAAAGACGAATCTCAGTGAAAGTGTTTGGAATAAACGCTTCACCTCATTATTCATATCAAGACTGATTAAAAACACAGGAGAAAGTTTTGCTTTTACATCCGTCCTTTGGCTATTGATTTTGAGAGGGGATGGAGCACTCGGTACAGGACTTCTCCTAGCAGTAACCGTTCTTCCTTCATCTTTGTTAGCCCCAATACTAGGACCTCTTATGAAAAAGCACCATTTGTCTAAATGGATGTTCGCTTCAGACGTCGTTCGAGCAACAATTGTACTCATTATTCCGCTTCTGCATTTTTCACATCTATTGCCTTTATGGTTATTGATCTCATTAATGGTTATTCAATCGGCAACAGGTGCAGCATATAATCCAGCCTCTGTGGCCATTTTACCGCAGATTGTTCCGAAGCATCTGATTCAAAAAGCAAATGCCATCCTGCAATCTTCTTTTGAGATTGTCGCACTTGCAGCAGTCATGGTGGCTGGTCTCTTGGTCAAATTAATCGGACCTGCAGATACCCTGCTCATCACCACTGCCTTATTCATCATATCCGGCCTGTTTATTATCGGCGTCAAACTAAAGAAAACCGATGAAGAAAAAGCAGCAGGCATTAAACAAGCAAAGAATACATATTTGTATAACTTAAAAAGAGGTTTTCTCGTCGTCAAAAATCATCACATTTTATTTGCACTGACGCTGTATTGTATTTTAATGAATGTCGCCGCAGCACCGTGGCAGGCACTATCTGCTGTATACGTAGCAGAAGCACTGCAAAGCGATTCCATGGTGTATTCCATTTTAAGAGGTGTTGCCGCAGTCGGCGCGTTTATGATGGGCTTTGCTCTAGCGAAAGTGAAAATTAAGAGATTTGGTTTGTTCTTTATTGTCGCTGGTATGATTGAAGGAGCTGCGTTCTTTATCACAGGGATGAGTACATGGCTGCCGGTCGTTCTACTTGCATCCTTTATATTCGGTGCCGCCGTTAGTGCGATCAATGTACCGGAAATGGTCATTATTCAAACGTCTGTCGACCAAGACGATCAGCCGCAAGTATACGCCGTGATCAATGCTTCATCAAATGTTTTTCTCCCGCTTGCAGCTGTCGTATCAGGTGTTCTGGCAGAAAGGTTTGGAGCAGGACCTGTCATTGCTGGCGGTGGGGTCCTTGAAATTTTATCTGGTATCGCGATCTTCCTGTTTACAGGGCTTGCGAAAAGCCATTTGACAGCAGACAAACAGAAGTCCGAAACCGTCGAGGTGTAATCGATAAAAAAACCCCCTGTGGCTGCAGGGGGTTTTAGCGTACCGCTTTTCAATCAAAAAGAAAAAGAGCTAAAATCAACATCATTTTAGCTCTTCCTCAGCAATCAAGTCTTACGTATTAAGAGTGTTTTGTTGAACTTTCCGTTTCTTTCATTGGACTTACTTCAGCAAAGATGAATAAAATAACCGTAAACACCACTGCAAGAATAGAAGTCAAAGTAAAGTCATAAGCAGCGCCATTCATCGAGGCAACGATGTAGCCAGCCATATGTGTCAGCAGAAAAGTCCAAATGAGGGTGATAATATAATGCATAATCCCACCGTCCTTTATGTAACAATCTATTGATTATCATACCATAGATACGAGTGAGGGGAAAAGACTGTTTTAGCCTTTATGTGACCATTTTGAGACCTTCTGCTATAAAAATAAAAAGAATTCTTCTCTCTTTAGGGGATTTCCTTATTCCTACAAGAGTTGTTGTTCATATCATAGAAAGCAGAATCACTGAAAGGAGGCTGGCCATATGGGTGTAAGCGAACGGTTTTTCCAGCTTGGTTCCCAGTGGAACGTCATTCACCTTCCTCAAAAACCAAATGGCTTTGGCATTCTTATCCTCGGTGACCGAAATCACTTTGTGCAGGAAAATACATCATTCTGGCTTCAGCACTATGGAAGAAACCAGCTTTTAACTGCCTTAAAGGATGAAGGATATACATTGTTTAATAGTCATCTTCATGGGAATCACTGGGGATGCGAAGATGCTGTTTTTAGTGCAAAGCAGCTCGTTCATCACACATTAAAACAAGAAATATTAAACCGGGAAATTCATGTGCTGGCAGAGGGGATGGGCGCACTCGTTGCCATGAGCCTTGCTGAAGAGATGCCAGAAGTGCTAAGGTCCATTGCGCTCGTGAATCCATGTCTGCATCTCTATGCACAACGAGAAAGAGAAAAGGAACACAAATTCTTTTATAAACAGATGATCAAAGAATTAGCGAAGAGCTACGGCTGCTCTGAAAAGGAAGCGGAAACGTACCCGCTCCCTGCTTGCCCTGTTCATTCTGCTCATGTACCGATTCACATATGGCAAAGACTAAACGGCGCACCGTATGCATATGAACTGCATGCAAAGCCTTTTATAGATCAGCATATGAAGAATCCAGAGCATTGTCAGATCGATCTCACCTTGCATATGTTTGATCATCCGAGAAGAATCTTTCAATCCATTCACAAGTTTTATAAATCGCATGAAAGAGAATTGTGATGAATAGGATGATAACAGCCCTTCATGGAAAGGGCTCTTCTTTTTATTCGATAAGCTAAAAAAGGGGACATGAACATGGAAACAGGACTGATCATAGGAGCAGATGAATTTTTTGGTCTAGCGCTGTGTGAATATATGATGAAAGAGGGCATTCAAGTGGATATCACATGTCCTCATGATCATACAGAAGAGCAAAAGATGTTATTAGAAGAGCGAATGATGTGGCTCGGCAGAAATGATCTCTTCCGTGTCATTGACCTTCAGGATGGAAAAGACACGTATGACCTCATCTTTATTCAATCAGAGGAATCAGATAAACGACACAAAGACATGAAAGCGAAACATGGCATGTACCGGGTTCTTTACGAAAAACCCGAAGACGAATCGTCCAATCAGAATGTGCCGGCTGTTATTCTCCCTCGCATGTTCGGACCATGGGCACTTAATAAAGAAAGAACTAAGCGTGATGAAGCATTTTTTGTAGAAGATGTGGTAAGGGATTTGTTCAAGTGGGCATCGGGCACTGAACAAAGACAGGAAATGATATATGAATTGAAGGTAGAAAGACAAACGGATGACAAACAAGCAGAAGAAATGATGGTAGAATGGAAAAGACAAAACTCAACATTTTTCGACAAAAAGCAAGAATGATCTTCCATCTTATCTTTTTTCAGTATAAAATAAACCTATATTTAACATACAGGTTCATGCCTGCATGTGGCAAAGGGAGTTGAACATGGCATGAAGTATCAGCGGCTTGTCATGATCTTTTCGTTCCTTCTCCTATTATCTGCCTGCTCACAGGCACCTTTAAAAGGACAGATTGAGAAGGTGGGTTTACTCGTCCCCGATACAATTAATGATCAAGTTTGGGGAACGAAAGGTTATAAAGGCTTATTAAATATTCAATCAACATTTGGTGTAGATGTTTATTATAAGGAAGGAATGGTCGACAAAGAGAAAATCGTTGATGCCATTGAAGAATTTCACAAAAAAGGAGTCAATTTGATTATTGGCCATGGCAATGAATACAGCGAAATTTTCAACTTAATTAGTGAAGATTATCCGAAAACACAATTTATCACGGTAAATGGAAACAAGCCTCAGGCGGATAATGTCGCGAATGTGACGTTTAAAGGTGAAGCGATGGGCTTTTTCGGAGGCATGACAGCAGCACATATGTCAAAATCAAAAAAGATTGGTATTCTTGCTACATATGATTGGCAAAGCGAAGTAGATGGCTTTATCAAAGGTGCAAAATATCAAGATGAACATGTACAAGTGCTTGCCGAGTTTGTCGAAAACTGGGATGATGCTGACAAAGCCGTGGAGCTCTATCAAAAATTGAAAAAGCAGGGCGTAGATGTTGTATATCCAGCAGGCGATGGTTATAATATCCCTGTCATTGAACAAATCAAAGCCGATAATTTATCAGCGATCGGATATGTCACTGATCAATCCAACCTCGGCAGTCATACCGTCTTAACAAGCACAGTCCAGCATGTGGATAAAGCGTACACTATTATTGCGAAGAAATTTAATGAAGGCAAGCTAAACGAACAAGGTGACTACTCCTTTGATTTTAAAGAAGGAGTGATCGAAATGGGGAAATTTAGTTCCACCATTGACCGTGCTTTTGTGAAAGATATTGAAAGTGATATTGCGACTTACAAAAAAACTGGCAAACTGCCAAATGAAAAGTGAGGATACGACGATGCAGCACGAAAAATCGATGGAGTTTTTACAAATTGCCATGAAGTATTTTCCGCAGGCAAAAGAAGAATTAGATAAAGCGGGTATTCAGCTTGAGCCCGAAGCTCTTCAGCCGCTTTTATCATTGTTTACATCTGTCATGCAAGAGGCATATGAGCTGGGGAAAGCAGATGCAGAATCAGAAAAAGCCACAGAATAGTGGCTTTTTTTATGATAATTTTTTCTTGAAGGCACTAATCATAGGGCCAACATCTTTAAACACAGGCTTCAGTTCATCGATGGAGTTCATAATGTTCCCAATTTGATTCATGACATGCATGTAATCAATTGAGTCTTCACTTGGAGATGTCTCCTCACGTTCCTCCTTTGCTTCTGTCTTGCTTTTCTCCTTTTCAAGCGGCTGGCCAAACATCATAGCCGAAAAAATATCTTTTTGCGCCATATCACATGCTCCTTTCTACTATCGGTATATCAATAATCTATGAAAAAAGTGAGAGGAAAGGTTAGACGTTTGTATTGCCAAGGAGAAAAAAATAAGGTAAAATTAGTACCAGATACTAATATAAGATCACAATATTACATGCTCGTATGAGTAAAAGGAGTCTTATTCAATGAATGCTGGAATTATTGGCCTTGGCCGCTATATACCTGAAAAAGTGTTAACAAATCTTGATTTAGAAAAAATGGTTGAAACTTCTGACGAATGGATTCGTACTAGAACAGGTATAGAAGAAAGAAGAATTGCTTCTGATGATGTCAATACATCTCATATGGCGCTTGCTGCTGCAAAAAAAGCATTAGCTGACGCAGATGTGGCTGCAGAAGATATCGATATGATTCTTGTGGCGACAGTCACGCCAGATCAAGCATTTCCGACAGTCGCTTGTATGATTCAAGAGCAGCTCGGTGCACATAAAGCATGTGCAATGGATATTAGCGCTGCGTGTGCTGGCTTTATGTATGGGCTTGTTACTGGAAAACAATTTATTGAATCAGGTACGTTCAAGCACGTGCTCGTCGTTGGCGTTGAAAAGCTTTCTCGCATTACCGACTGGGATGACCGCAATACAGCTGTTCTGTTTGGAGATGGAGCAGGCGCTGCTGTGTTAGGAGAAGTCAGCGAAGGTAAAGGAATTCTCTCATTTGAGCTTGGAGCCGATGGAAGAGGCGGGAAGCACTTGTACTTAGATGAAAAAGATCATACAATCATGAATGGACGAGAAGTATTTAAATTTGCTGTAAGACAAATGGGCGAGTCAAGCGTAAACGTCATCGAAAAAGCTGGACTATCAAAAGAAGACGTTGACTTCTTGATTCCGCATCAAGCAAATATTCGCATTATGGAAGCAGCCCGCGAACGCCTAGAGCTGCCAGTTGAAAAAATGTCGAAGACAGTCCATAAATATGGAAACACATCAGCAGCATCTATTCCAATTTCACTATGTGAAGAAATCGAAGCCGGAAAAATTCATGACGGCGATGTGATTGTAATGGTTGGTTTTGGTGGCGGATTAACGTGGGGCGCAATCGCTATGCGATGGGGCCGATAAAAGAGTGAGGTGCACAAATTAATGGATAAAAAACGAGTAGTTGTTACAGGATTAGGTGCTTTGACACCTCTTGGCAACGATGTAGAGTCAACATGGAAAAATGCTGTAGCAGGTGTATCAGGAGTTGGACCAATCACACGTGTCGATTCAAGTGAATATACCGCAAAAGTAGCAGCAGAACTAAAAGATTTTAACATTGAAGATTACATGGAGAAAAAAGAAGCGCGAAAAATGGCACGCTTCACGCAATATGCAGTCGTTGCTGCTCAAAAGGCGCTAGAAGATTCACGTCTTGAAATCACAGATGAAATCGCACCGCGTGTTGGTGTATGGGTTGGGTCTGGTATTGGCGGACTTGAAACATTTGAAGAGCAGTTTGAAGTGTATTCAAATAAAGGGGCAAGACGCGTAAGCCCATTCTTCGTTCCAATGATGATTCCAGATATGGCAACAGGCCAAATTTCAATTGCACTTGGCGCAAAAGGGGTTAACTCTTGTACAGTGACAGCATGTGCAACAGGGACAAACTCAATTGGTGATGCATTTAAAGTCATTCAGCGCGGAGATGCAGATGCGATGATCACAGGCGGAACAGAAGCGCCGTTAACAAAAATGTCGTTTGCAGGTTTCTGTGCGAACAAAGCCCTTTCGACAAATCCTGATCCAGAGACAGCAAGCCGTCCATTTGACAAAAACCGTGACGGATTTGTTATGGGTGAGGGTGCAGGGATTATTGTTCTTGAAGAACTCGAGCATGCGTTAAAACGCGGGGCGACGATTTATGCAGAAATTGTTGGATATGGTTCAACTGGAGATGCGTATCATATTACAGCACCGGCTCCAAACGGAGAAGGCGGCGTCCGCGCAATGAAAGAAGCGATTCGAGATGCTGGTTTGTCTGTGGAAGAAATTGATTATATCAATGCCCACGGAACAAGCACACCTTACAATGATAAATTTGAAACAATGGCCATTAAAGAAGTGTTCGGAGAGCATGCGAATCAGCTTGCAATCAGTTCGACAAAATCAATGACAGGTCACTTACTTGGCGCAGCAGGCGGAGTAGAAGCTATTTTCTCTGTTCTTGCGATTAAAGACAGCGTCATTCCTCCAACCATTAACCTTGAAACACCGGATGAAGAATGTGATCTTGATTATGTGGCAAATGAAGCACGTTCAAAAGAAGTACAAGTGGCTCTAAGTAACTCACTTGGCTTTGGCGGACATAATGCGACAATTATCTTTAAAAAATACGAAGCGTAATATTTCCTAAGAAGGCGGCGATCTATAAACAGATCGCCGCTTTTTTGCATATGATGAAAATGGAGGTGTTTAGCGGTATGGGTCTAGTCAATACACAATATCTCATTCATCAATCATCATCATTTCAGGAGCTGGCATCGCGCTTTATTCCTTATTTTAAAGGGGCAGAGGAAAAAGAATGGTCCTCTATTCTCTCCCACCTGCAGCATCACGGAATGATTCGGTCTTTTAGATCATGCAAAGACATGATCGACAAGCTCAAAGAAAAAGGGTACTTCCAGCTCGTCATGAAAGAATACCAAACGCTGCAAAAGCAGTGGAAAGGCCCTGACATTCCTGTCTTTATTTTGCCAGTTAATGAGAGCAGCAAAGAAATTAGAGAACAATTTTATTATCAATCCGGCATGGCATTTGACGACAAGGTCTTTCTCTTTTTGTCGCCAAATACTCCGAAAGAACGTATCGGTACATTGCTGACTCATGAATATCACCATGTATGCAGGTTGCATTTTCTCACGAAAGAAGAAAAAGATTTTACATTCCTTGATACAATCATGATGGAGGGGCTCGCTGAATATGCTGTGTATCATAGATACGGAGAAAGCTATACAGCCAAATGGACCACTCTCTATGACGAAACGCAGCTTCAGCACTTGTATAAGAAATGGGTATCCAGTCATCTTGATCAAAAAGTGCAGGACGACGAAAGACTGATACAGAACCTCCTTTATGGAAAAGGGAACTACCCCAAAATGCTTGGTTACGCCACCGGGTTTTATATCGTGAAAAAGTATTTCAGTGAGCACCGAATCAGCGAGGAGTCTATGATTGCAGAGCCGTCCGAAACTTTTTTAAAGGCGGTAGACTCATAAAGTGAATGATTAACATAAAAAGAGACATATTACAAATTTACTAAATTCTTCTTGATTTCGTCATAACAATGTAATAATATACAAATATAAATTTTGATAATTCTTTTTATTCAAAAAAGACAGAATTTTTTATTCATTTCTATTGTCTATGGAGAAAGGGGCGAATGAATGACCAAGCTGCTTGAAGTGCAAAACTTAAAAACATATTTTTTTCGAAAAAAAGAACCGATACCTGCTGTTGATGGCGTTGATTTCAGCATCAACAGAGGAGAAACTGTCGCATTAGTCGGTGAGTCTGGATCTGGTAAAAGCATTACGTCCTTATCCATTATGGGGTTGATAAACGGCACTGGTGGAAAAATTATGGACGGTTCCATCAAGCTTGATGGAAAGGACCTAGTTACATATGGAGAAAAGGAATTATGCAGCATTCGTGGTAATGACGTATCTATGATCTTTCAGGAACCCATGACCTCACTTAATCCCGTCCTAACCATCGGGGAACAAATAACAGAAATCCTCATCTATCACAAAAAACTTTCAAAAAAAGAAGCGACGAAAAAAGCGATTGATCTGCTGAAGATTGTTGGTTTTTCCAGACCGGAACAAATCATCAAAGATTACCCGCACCGTTTATCAGGCGGCATGCGGCAAAGAGTGATGATTGCCATTGCGCTAAGCTGCGATCCGAAGCTTCTCATTGCAGATGAACCGACAACTGCCCTAGATGTAACGATTCAAGCCCAGGTGCTCACATTGATGAAAGATTTATGCACGACATTTGGTACATCTATTCTTCTCATTACTCATGATCTAGGTGTCGTGTCTGAAGTGGCAGATCGAGTCATTGTCATGTACTGCGGACAGGTTGTTGAAAATGGGACCGTCGAAGAATTATTTGATCAGCCGCTTCATCCTTACACAGAAGGGCTGCTTGAATCGATTCCTGTCATTGACGGAGACATACAGCCGTTAACGGCGATCAAAGGGAATGTCCCTGCGCCAGATCAGCTTCCGGCTGGCTGCCGCTTTGCTCCTAGATGCCCGCAAGTGAAGGAGCGCTGCCTAGGAGAGCTGCCTAAGCTGAGGACATTTGAGAATGGCAGAAGCGTCAGATGCTTCTTATATGAGGAGGCAGACCATACATGACCCTTGCTCAAAATCAACCACAGCCAACAGATCTAACAGAGAAAGAAACCATCCTTGAACTGAAACAGATCCGAAAACATTTTCCGATTAAAGCGGGCGTCTTTCAGAAGAAAGTCGGTGCAGTTAAAGCTGTTGACGGCATAGACTTGAAGATTTATAAAGGTGAAACGTTAGGCATTGTTGGGGAGTCAGGGTGCGGTAAATCTACACTAGGCCGGACAATGATTCGCTTATATCAGCCAACTGACGGTCAAATCTTTTTTAAAGGGCAAGATATCTCCCGCGTATCAGAATCAAAGCTAAGACAATCAACACGAAAAAACATCCAAATGGTTTTTCAAGATCCCTTTGCATCACTCAACCCTAGAAAAACACTTCGAAGCATCATCAAAGAACCCTACAAAACACATCACTTATATTCCTTAAAAGAAAGAAATGAAAAAGTAGAACAGCTTTTATCAAAGGTGGGCCTTCATCCAAGCTTTGCAAATCGCTACCCTCACGAATTTTCTGGCGGGCAGAGGCAGCGAATCGGCATCGCTCGTGCGCTTGCCATGAATCCCGAAATGATCATCGCAGATGAGCCGGTATCAGCACTTGATGTATCCATTCAGGCGCAGGTGATTAATCTGATGGAGGAGCTTCAGGAGGAATTTGACCTGACATATCTATTTATCTCTCACGATTTAAGTGTGGTCAGGCACATTAGTGATAGAGTCGGCGTGATGTATCTGGGCAAAATGATGGAGCTTGCCGATAAGCACAGCCTGTATGATGAACCGCTCCATCCATATACACAGGCACTGCTTTCTTCTGTTCCTGTTACCCGTAAAAAGGGTCAGATCAAAAGAGAACGTATCATGCTTCAAGGCGATCTGCCAAGTCCTGCGAATCCGCCAAAAGGCTGCGTATTTCACACAAGATGCCCGCATGCAAAGGGAATCTGTAAAGAAAAAATACCAGCATTTCAGGAATTAAAAACAAACCACTTCGTTGCCTGCCACCTCTACGACGCTTAATCAGCTTGGAAGATCTCATCTTTGAGAGGAGGGATGAAGCGGCATCTGTCGTCATTTCTAAAAAAAGATAGGGGGAATTGTATATGAAAGGTAGAAATAGAAAACCCATTTTGGTCAGTTTACTGCTGATCTTTACACTCATGCTTGCGGCTTGCTCTAGTGGAAATAAAACATCTGGAGATAGTGAAAAGAAATCAACTGGAAAACCTGTACAAGGCGGAGACCTTGTCATCGGTTCAATTGCAGAGCCTACGTTATTTAACTCGCTGTATTCAACAGACGTGGCAAGCTCTGATATTGAGGAAAGAATCTACAGCTTCTTACTTCAAACTGACGGAAAGCTGAACCCTCAGCTATCGCTGGCAGAGGATATTAAAGAATCTGATGACGGCAAGCAGTTTGATGTGACCATTAAAAAAGGCGTAAAGTTTCATGATGGTGAAGAACTGACGGCTGATGATGTTGTGTTTACATACAGCATTCCGATCAATAAGGACTACAATGGAGAGCGCGGATCAGGCTTTGAAGTATTAGATTCCGTTAAAAAGACAGGGGATTACTCAATCGAATTCAAGCTCAATAAAAAAGATCCCTATTTCTATAATGTCACACTAGGAAGCTATGGCATTTTGCCTAAGCATATTTTAGGTGATGTGCCTGTAAAGGATCTCGGTGAAAATGAATTTAACCGAAAAAATCCAATTGGTTCAGGTCCATTTAAATTTGCCGAGTGGAAAGAAGGAGACTACGTTAAACTAGAAGCCTTTGACGATTATTGGGATGGACGTCCATACCTTGATACCGTCACGATTAAAACCATTCCTGATCAGAATGCAGCGATTGCCCAGCTGTCAGCAGGCGATATTGATTTCTTTGCTGTACCGGGAGCAGAGCTGCAAACAGCTGAAAAAGTCAGCAACATTAAAATTGAATCTGATCTAGGGCTCAATTATTCATACATTGGCTGGAACCAAAAAAATGATCTCTTTAAAAGTAAAAAGATCCGCCAAGCGCTGACACATGCCATTGATCGCCAAACGATTGTCGATCAAGTGTTAGATGGAGACGGCAAAGTAGCCAACATTCCAGAAAGTCCGCTGTCATGGAACTATCCGAAGAATGATCGTGTTCCAGTATTTGAGTTTGATCAAGAAAAAGCGAAAAAGATGCTGAAAGAAGAGGGCTGGGAGGATACAGATGGAGATGGCTATCTTGATAAGAACGGCAAAAAATTCTCCTTTGTCTTAAAGACCAACCAAGGAAACAAAGTCCGTGAAGACATCGCTGTCGTTGTCCAGCAGCAGCTCAAAGAAATTGGTGTTGAAGCGAAGCCGCAAATTGTGGAATTCAGTGCACTCATTGAGCAGACGACACCGCCTAAATGGGATTACGATGCGCTGCTGCTCGGCTGGAGCCTTGCCACATTCCCTGATCAATTCAGCATCTTCCACTCAAGCCAGTCAGAAAAAGGCTTGAATAACATCTGGTATAAAAATGAAGAGGTCGATAAGCTGTTAGTGGATGCTAAGAACTTAAGCGATCGAAAAGAATATTCAAAGGCATATGAAAAAATTTATGAACTGATCGCAGAAGATCAGCCATATACGTTCCTTTATTATGCCAACTCACATCGCGCGATGCCATCTAATCTCCAAGGCTACTCTTACCACCCGAAAGATGAGTATTACAAAATCGAGAAATGGTGGATTGAACAGTAGGCTGCTATTGAAGAAGGGGAGGGTTCTCCCCTTTCAGTGTGAAGACAAACCTTTCTATTCGGTGTCAGTCCGGCGCGCTGGTGCTCACGGTGATTTCATTCACCAAGCACCAGTTAGATTTAAAGGGTTCTCATATCACGCTGCAAAGAAGACAGAGGGCTAAAATAAAGACTATTTTAGCCCTTTTTCATCACAGTATGGCGATCCGATGAAAAAGGAGTTGTGCATATGGTTACATATATCATTAGAAGGACACTGCTTTCCATTCCCATCTTATTTGGGATTACCATTTTGTCCTTCGCCATTATGAAAGCAGCACCAGGCGATCCGATGTCACTCATGATGGACCCGACCATTAGTGCCACAGACCGGGAAGCCTTTATTGATAAGTACGGCTTGAACGATCCTGAATATGTGCAATATATGAAATGGCTTGGCAATATGCTTCAAGGTGACTTTGGCACCTCCATTGTTAAAAAGGGAACGCCCGTGGCTGATTTGATTTTTGCCCGGCTGCCAAATACCCTCATCCTCATGATCTTTTCTACATTAGTCGCACTGATTATCGCCATCCCATTTGGTGTTCTTTCAGCAAAACGTCCATATACAAAGCTTGACTATGGCATTACGGTTACATCTTTTATCGGACTGGCTATTCCGAACTTTTGGTTTGGACTCATTCTGATTATGGTTTTATCTGTGAATCTAGGATGGTTCCCGACAGGCGGTGTTTCTACCTTAAATGCCGATTTTAATGTGTTTGACCGGCTCCATCACATCATTTTACCAGCCTTTGTTTTAGCAACTGCTGATATGGCAGGGCTCACCCGGTACACAAGGTCGAGTATGCTTGATGTCATGAGGCAGGATTATATTCGCACCGCAAGAGCGAAAGGCTTTCGAGAAAACAAAGTCATTTTCAAGCACGGGTTAAGAAACGGTCTTATGCCTGTCATTACGATTTTCGGATTGATGGTTCCATCCTTTATTGGCGGCGCAGTCGTGGTGGAACAAATTTTCACTTGGCCAGGGCTTGGAAAGCTGTTCATCGATTCTGCCTTTTCGAGAGATTATCCGGTCATTATGGCGATGACTGTTATTTCCGCAGTGCTCGTGGTGGTTGGAAATTTAATAGCGGATATTCTATATGCGATCGTTGATCCGCGTATTGAATATTAGAAGGGAGCTGAAGCACAATTGGCACAGCCTAATATGGGAACACGTCCTGTTGATCTCAAATTAAAAGAGGGTCTTCCGCCAAAGCCAGAGACGATGCTGCGTTTATTTTGTGAGAAATTTTTCAAAAATAAACTGGCGGTTGCCGGCTACGTGATCTTATTGGTCATTATCTTTTCAGCCATTTTCGCTCCAGTGATTGCCCCTTATGCACCAGAGCAGCAAGATTTATTGAAGCGGCTCCAGCCGCCAAGTGCTGAGCATTTGATGGGAACTGACAAGTTTGGCCGAGATATTTTCTCAAGGGTGCTTTATGGAGCGAGGGTCTCTCTGCTAGTTGGCTTCGTCTCAGTGGTCGGGGCGATCACCATTGGCACCGTCGTTGGAGCGGTAGCAGGGTATTTCAAAGGATTTGTTGATTCTATCTTAATGAGATTTGTTGATGTGGTATTGTCGATTCCTGACATTTTTCTATTGATCACGCTTGTTACCATTTTCAAACCGGGCATTGATAAATTGATATTAATCTTTGCTTTGACCGGCTGGACCACAACCGCGAGACTGATCCGCAGTGAATTCTTATCACTACGAACAAGAGAATTCGTACTTGCGGCAAGAACCATTGGAACGAAAAACCATGTCATCATCTTTTCGCATATTTTACCGAACTGTATCGGTCCTATTATCGTGTCAGCTACACTTAAAGTAGGTTCCGTCATTTTAGCCGAATCAACGCTGAGCTATCTAGGGTTTGGTATACAGCCGCCAACAGCAAGCTGGGGCAACATGCTGCAAGATGCACAAAACTTCTCGATTATGGTGCAAGCGTGGTGGTATCCGCTCTTCCCAGGTTTACTGATATTGCTGACCGTTTTATGCTTTAATTTCTTAGGAGATGGGCTGAGAGATGCGCTTGATCCTAAAAAGCTAAAGTAATGCCTCATTTTTTATGACAAGATGAAAGGGACTCTGCACACGCACTTTGTTTTCTTTATAAAAATAAAAAAATGCACGCCATCATTCGCTCCGCTTGAAGTTTTGATAAAGTTGGAATAATTTCTCTATCCCTTGCCCATACTGTGGACAACAGTTTTTAAAAAGTGAGGGATTGGTTATGTTATTTCTTCATGACGTATGGGTGAATTGGTTTGAAGGGGAAGAAAATGGCTACAATGTGTGTCATTTTCATGAGTGGCGCAAGGAGGACAGCGTTGAGCTGTTAGATCAAGTGCCTTTACTCAAGGTGCAGAGTCCTTTGTTTGATTACATAGAGAATGATCTTTCAGAGCTGCCGAAGACGCTGCTAGAATCTGTATTTGAGAAATCATATATTCGAAAAAATCATGAACGGCGTAAATTAGAGTATTGCTTTGTGGTCACGGACGGCATTCGAATCATTGCTGTGGATACGATTGGGTATTCCATTCCTGTGAGGAAAAGCCGCTTAATCCCAAGGCAGGAGCAATTGGTGTATGAGATGGTGAAAGATGTAAAGGCTGAGGAATATGAATTTTCTCTGGACAGTCTTGAGTCGGCGAAGGAGTATCATATTTTGTCTTTGCCGCCGCAGCACATCAGTGGATTAACGAGAAAAGAAAGACAGCTGAAGCAGCTAATGTTTATGGCGCTCGATCAATTAAAAGGTCTTCAAAACAGGGCGGAGATTGCGTATTGGTATACGGAATGGAACCCGCACATGTACAACCAAATCAAACGAATGTCATTCGAAGAGATTTGGAACATGCTTTACAATGAAACCATTGATGGATGGTCAGAGAATCATTTAGCTTTCTGTGAAAAAATGATTAAAGGACAGCCGTTTTTTGAAAAGCTTTGGGAAATGGAAAACGAATCAAAGGTGAATTAGAAAAAGCTTGCAGCGTGATGTGCTGCAAGCTTTTTTTATTTGCGTTTTCTGCCAAGACCCATCGCATTCTCCATTTTTTTCAGCATTTTGTTTGCTGCGCGGTTTGCTTTTTCAGCACCTTCGTCAAGAATGCGGTCAAGCTCGTCTGACTCAATGAGTTCATAGTACCGATCTTGTATTGGTTTTAAAGCATCAACGACTACGTTCGCAAGATCTCCTTTAAACTCACCATACCCTTTGCCTTCGTACTTTTGTTCCAGCTCTGAAATCGATACGTTACCTAATACAGAATAAATCGTCAGCAAGTTGGCAATACCAGGCTTGTTCTCTTTGTCGTATTTGACGATGCCTTCTGAATCCGTCACAGCACTTTTGATTTTCTTTTCTAGCTGCTTTGGTTCATCTAATAAGGTAATGAAGGATTTTTGGTTCGGATCGGATTTGCTCATCTTTTTCGTTGGATCTGTTAAAGACATAATCCGAGCGCCTTCTTTTGGAATTTTCACTTCAGGTACAGTGAAGATGTCATTGTATTTTCGATTAAAACGTTCAGCAAGCGTTCTAGTCAATTCAAGATGCTGCTTTTGATCTTCTCCAACAGGGACTAAATCAGTACCGTATAATAAAATATCGCCAGCCATTAATGGGGGATACGTTAATAGGCCTGAAACAACCGCTTCCTTACCAGCGGATTTGTCCTTAAATTGGGTCATTCTTTCTAATTCCCCAATATAAGCAACACATTGCAGCATCCATCCTGCCTGGGCGTGAGCAGGTACCTCTGATTGGATAAACAATGTTGCCTTCTCTGGATCAAGTCCAACTGCTAAATAAAGAGCTGCTAAGCTTCTAATATTTTGGCGAAGAGCTAGCCGGTCCTGACTCACCGTAATCGCATGTTGATCGACTACACAAAAATAGCCATGATAATCATGCTGCAAATCGACAAATTGCTTCATTGCTCCAATATAGTTCCCTAAAGTCACAGAACCGCTCGGCTGAATGCCTGAAAAAATTGTCTTCTTTGTCATACTAAAACCTCTTTTCTTCAATATAAAAAGGCCCACCCGTCACTTTTCAACAGAAAAGGGACGAATGAACCGTGGTACCACCCTTGTTATTTCACATAGAAATCACTCAAGACGTTGATATCGGAGACTGCTCCGTCTAAGCCTACTAACTTTCAAAAGTGTTCGGTTAGCTGCTCCAAAGCCCATTCCATACATGCCATTATCTGCTCGCACCAGCCGCAGACTCTCTGTAAATGGTGAATATATGTACTCTTCTTTTTCATCGCAACAGTATGTCTATCTATTATAAAGGATGACCATAAAAAAGTCACGAAGCCCTCATGTGACCTTCTCATCATGCCGTTTGACACTTAAAATTTTAGATAAAAAACCAACTATCTGTCAGAATTTTTTAAAAAAGGATGATTAATTATATGTATAAAACATTATTCCTGCTGAATTTGTTAAATTATTTTAATCAATTTACGCTTTAATTTGTTGAAGTGATTGAGACTTTAGTTTATAAAAATCCCTCTTTATCCCCATTTACGTTTTTTAAAAATATATGAAATTGATATTGCAATAAATTATTCTATTCATTATAATTAATTTGTTCACACGTTTGTGCTAGGCTCTATACATAGTGAAAATTCAGAAAAAACAAAAGAAATAGAAAGTAAGCTATTTAGGGACTTTTTTACGCTATTTCTTAAATCTGAATCTCATCTTCTATCGAGACCTTTGAACTAAAACATATTATAAGGGGGAATACAGTTGAAAAAGCGTTGGTCTGTTGTTACTTTAATGCTTATTTTCACACTTGTATTAAGCGCTTGTGGTTTCAGCGGAAACAAATCAGGCGACAGCACGAGCAGTTCTGGAGAGGCTAAAACAACATTAAATGTGAATATCTCCACTGAGCCTTTTTCTCTACATCCGGGATTGGCAAATGATTCAACTTCAGGAAGTGTCATCCGTCAGACTTTTGAGGGATTAACAAGAATTAACGCTGAAGGTAAGCCAGAAAATGCAATGGCTTCTGATATCAAAACAAGTGCTGATGGTAAAACATACACATTCACACTTCGTGATGCAAAATGGTCTAATGGTGACCCTGTCACAGCTAAAGATTTCGAATATGCTTGGAAATGGGCATTAGATCCTAAAAATGAATCTCAATATGCTTACCAGCTTTACTATATTAAAGGTGCTGAAGCAGCGAACAAAGGGAAAGCGAAAGTTGCTGATGTTGGCATTAAAGCTAAAGACGACAAAACGCTTGTAGTTGAGCTAGAGAACCCAACACCGTTCTTTACTGAACTAACTGCATTCTATACGTATATGCCAGTCAACAAAAAAGTGGCTGAAAAGAATAAAAACTGGTTCACAAATGCTGGTGAAAACTACGTATCTAACGGTCCATTCGTTCTTTCTAAATGGAAACATGGCGGTTCTATCACGCTTGAAAAGAACAATGAATACTGGGATAAAGATACTGTGAAATTGAAAAAGATCAACATGTCTATGATCAAAGATACAAACACTGAGCTTAGCATGTTCAAAAAAGGCGAGCTTGACTGGGCTGGTTCACCAACTGGAAGCCTTCCAACTGAGTCTTTAAAAACATTGAAAAAAGAAGGCGGTCTTAAAATCCAAACGATCGCAGGTATCTATAACTACAAATTCAACACAGAAGTAAAACCTTTAAACAATGCAAACATCCGTAAGGCCCTTGCATACTCAATCAACCGTCAAGCGATCGTTGACAAAATTACGCAAGGTGAGCAAGTGCCAGCTATGGCAATCGTTCCTCCAACAATGGAAGGATTCACTGATAACAAAACGGGCTACTTCAAAGATCACGATGTAGCAACTGCGAAAGAATTTCTTGAAAAAGGTGTGAAAGAATTAGGTTATAAGTCAGTTTCTGATCTTCCAGCATTGAAACTTTCTTACAACACAGATGAAGGCCACCAAAAGATTGCTCAAGCAATTCAAGAAATGTGGAAAAAGGATTTAGGCGTGAAAGTTGAACTTGATAACTCTGAGTGGAACGTATACATCGACAAAATCCACAGCGGAGATTACCAAATCGGACGTATGGGCTGGTTAGGTGACTTCAACGATCCAGTGAACTTCCTTGAGCTTTACAAAGATAAAGACGGTGGAAACAACGACACTGGATGGGAAAGCAAAGAGTACAAACAATTGTTGAATGATTCTGCTAAAGAAACAGATAAAACGAAACGTGAAGAAATGCTGAAAAAAGCAGAAGAAATCATCATCAACGATATGCCTATAGCACCAATTTACTTCTACACTCAGCTTTGGGTACAAGATCCAAAACTAAAAGGTGTGGTTGTATCTGGACTAGGTGATGTTCAATACAAATGGGCACATTTCGAAAAGTAAGAATTATAGTGTAAGAGATCTACGGCAAGGATCTTAAGGTATATGGAGGATGTCTCTCCATATACCTTTCTTGCTGATTAGAGAAAATGTTGTAAAATCATGGAGGTGCAATTCCGTTGCTTAAATATATCGGTAAGCGATTAATATATATTTTAATCACACTGTTTGTTATTGTAACTGCAACTTTCTTTCTCATGCAGGCAGCACCGGGTGGTCCATTCTCTGGTGAGAAGAAACTTCCTGCTGAAATTGAAGCAAACCTAAACGAGCACTACGGGTTGGACAAGCCCTTATTTGTTCAATATGTAAACTACTTAGGTTCAGTTGCAAAATTAGATTTTGGTCCCTCATTTAAATATAAAGGACAAACTGTAAATGACTTAATCAGTTCTGGATTCCCCGTTTCCTTTACCCTCGGAATTGAGGCAATTCTCCTCGCATTAGCATTTGGTGTATTGTTTGGGGTCCTTGCAGCGCTCTATCATAACAAGTGGCAGGACTATACGATTGCCATTTTAACGATCTTTGGAATTTCAGTTCCAAGTTTCATTTTAGCTGCGCTGCTACAATATGTATTTGCATCTGAGGCAAGCGTTATAGCGATTTTCCCAGTTGCAGGATGGGAGTCTTGGGCCAGCACCGTACTACCTTCTATTGCACTTTCCTTCATGCCTATGGCATTTATCGCTAGACTTGCACGGTCAAGTATGCTTGAAGTTCTAAACAGTGATTACATTAGAACGGCTAGAGCGAAAGGATTAACGAAATCAGCTGTGACGATTAAACACGCAATTCGAAACGCATTGTTACCTGTCATTACATATATGGGACCAATGGCTGCTTCAGTGTTAACAGGTAGTTTTGTCGTGGAGAAGATTTTCGGTATTCCTGGATTAGGCTCTCACTTTGTCACAAGTATTACAAACCGTGATTACACCGTCATCATGGGTGTCACAGTCTTCTACAGTATTATTCTATTAATCAGTATTCTAGTCGTTGACGTCCTCTACGGTATTATCGATCCTAGAATTAAACTGACGAAGGCGAAGAAAGGGGTCTAACACATGGAAGAGATGAGAAAAGATTTATTTGTTCCTGCGACAGCTGACGCAGCAGAATCTGAAAAAATTTCTAAACCTAGTCTATCTTTATGGAAGGATGCTATGCTTCGCTTCCGTGCAAATAAACTTGCAATGGTTGGTCTTTCAATCATTTTTATTATTGTGATGCTGGCCATCTTTGTTCCGATTTTTTCTAAATATGATTACTCGACGACCGATTTACTGAATGCAGACCAGCCACCTTCAAAAGAGCACTGGTTCGGTACAGATGATTTAGGACGTGACATGTTTGTCCGTACATGGGTCGGGGCAAGAATTTCGATCTTCATCGGTCTTGCTGCAGCGGTCCTTGACGTGATCATCGGTATTATCTGGGGAAGTATTGCTGCGTTCAAAGGCGGCCGTACAGATGAAGTCATGATGCGTATCGCAGACGTTTTATGGGCAATTCCAACACTATTAATGGTTATCTTAATGATGGTTGTTCTGCCAAAAGGATTATTAACAATTATCCTCGCCATGACAGTCGTAGGCTGGATAAACATGGCACGTATCGTTCGGGGACAGGTTCTACAATTAAAGAGTCAAGAGTACGTTCTTGCTGCACAAACATTAGGTGCGAAAACATCTAGACTTTTATTTAAACACTTAATTCCAAACTCAATGGGACCAATTCTTGTCACAATGACACTCACCATTCCTTCAGCTATTTTCACGGAGGCATTCTTAAGCTATCTAGGACTTGGTGTACCGGCTCCATTAGCGAGCTGGGGAACAATGGCGTCTGACGGAATTCCGGCCATGACGTACTATCCTTGGAGATTATGGTTCCCAGCCGCATTTATCTGTATAACAATGTTTGGTTTTAACGTGGTTGGAGACGGACTAAGAGACGCTTTAGATCCGAAGTTGCGTAAATAAGGAGTGATTAGGATGGAACGTGAACGTATTCTAGAGGTGAAAGACCTTGCAATCTCATTTAAAACATATGGTGGAGAGGTTCAAGCCATTCGTGGTGTGAACTTCCACTTAAATAAAGGCGAGACACTTGCTATTGTAGGTGAATCTGGCTCTGGTAAAAGTGTGACATCACAGGCCATCATGAGATTAATACCGATGCCGCCGGGTTATTTCAAGCGCGGACAGATCCTGTTTGATGGGCAAGATATCGTCAAGAAAACAGAAAAACAAATGCAAACCATTCGAGGAAAAGACATCTCAATGATCTTCCAGGATCCGATGACTTCTTTGAATCCAACGATGAAAGTCGGGAAGCAAATTACAGAAGTACTGTTCAAGCACGAACAAATTTCAAAAGAAGCGGCTGAAAAAAGAGCCATTGAATTACTGGAGCTTGTTGGAATTGCAATGCCTGAAAAAAGAATCAAGCAATACCCGCACGAATTTAGTGGCGGGATGAGACAAAGGGTTGTCATCGCGATGGCGCTCGCAGCAGATCCAAAGCTATTGATTGCCGATGAGCCGACGACAGCACTAGATGTAACGATTCAGGCGCAAATTTTAGAATTAATGAAAGAAATTCAGCAAAAGGTGGAAACATCTATTATCTTTATTACGCATGATCTAGGTGTTGTCGCCAACGTCGCTGATCGTGTAGCCGTTATGTATGCAGGACAGATTGTGGAGACAGGGACTGTTGATGAAATTTTCTACAATCCAAAACATCCATATACGTGGGGGCTTTTAGCATCAATGCCGAGCCTTGACACAGATGGCGGAGATGAAGGAAAGCTGACTGCAATCCCAGGAACACCGCCAGATCTGACAAACCCGCCGAAAGGAGATGCATTTGCACTCCGAAGCGATTATGCAATGAAAATTGACTTTGAACAAGAACCGCCAATGTTCAAAGTATCAGATACGCATTATGTGAAATCATGGCTACTTCATCCAAATGCACCTAAAGTTGAACCGCCTGCTTCTGTAAAGGCGAGAATGCGTGAACTAGAAGGTAGCTACGAAAAACCTGTATTAGTAAAAGAGGGTGAATAGCATGGCAGAAAAACTGTTAGAAATCAAAAATTTGAAGCAGCATTTCCATACAGCAAGAGGGACTGTGAAAGCAGTTGACGGAGTTTCATTTGATATTTATAAAGGTGAAACACTTGGCCTTGTAGGGGAGTCTGGTTGTGGTAAATCCACTACGGGCCGCTCCATCATTAGACTTTATGATGCGACAGATGGTGAGGTTCTTTATAAAGGGGAAAGTGTACACGGGAAGAAATCAAGACAAAAAATGCTTGAGTTCAACCGTCAAATGCAGATGATCTTCCAAGATCCATATGCCTCACTCAACCCTAGAATGACAGTGCTTGATATCATTGCAGAAGGCATCGACATTCATGGCCTTGCGAAAACAAAGCAAGCACGTAAAGAGCGTGTATACCAATTGCTTGAAACCGTTGGATTGAACAAAGAGCATGCAAACAGATACCCGCATGAATTCTCAGGTGGTCAAAGGCAGCGTATCGGAATTGCCCGTGCATTAGCAGTTGAACCAGATTTCATCATTGCCGATGAACCAATCTCTGCATTAGATGTGTCGATCCAAGCACAGGTTGTCAACTTAATGAAAGAACTTCAAGAAGAAAAAGGCTTAACGTACTTATTCATTGCCCATGACCTGTCTATGGTAAAATACATCAGCGATCGTATTGGTGTGATGTATTTCGGAAAATTGGTAGAGCTGGCACCAGCGAATGAATTATACGAAAATCCGCTTCATCCATATACAAAATCATTACTATCTGCGATTCCGCTCCCAGATCCAGATTATGAGCGTAACCGCAAACGAATCAAGTATGATCCATCTGTTCACAAAGGAACGAACACCGAGTTCCGTGAAGTGAAGCCAGGTCACTTTGTGAGCTGCACAGAGGAAGAATTCAAAGAGCTTCAAGCTAAACAATCATAAGAAGAAAGAAGCGCTGCTATGTCAGTGCTTCTTTTTTTATTTTACAAAAAATAAGATGATGGTAATTTCTAGATAACAACAAGCGGTTTCTAGGAGGAAATCAGATGTCGATATGGAAGACGTTTCGCTGCTCATTGGCATCGTGTCTTTTTCCGTGGAATATATGCTAAACCGAAAGACAAGCAATCAGAAGCAAGAATCACGGCGCATGAAGTATCTTTATTTCATTATGTTTCAAACTGGGATGACACTCATCCTCTTTGTTTGTTTTCAATTACTCATGGACCGTACGATATAAAACTTTTTTCTGTTGTTTGAAAAAAAGTGAAACTAGTGAAGTCTTTACTGCGTCTTACTAGTACAGGCGTTTAAATAGCAGAAAATCGGGAATATCTAAGGAAGTGGTTCTTAACGATATCATAAGGAGCGGATCCATGAATTGGTATGAAAAGCTCAGTGAATACTTCCCGATAGAAGAAATGAAGTCAAAAGAGCATATGGAAGCTTTATTAAAGGAAAGAAGTGATATTTATCATAAGGAGGAAGGACCTCATCATGTGATGATGTACGCCGAATTTGATTCTTTCATCTTTATTGATTATTTATTTGTTTCCAGAGATGCAAGAGGTGAAGGCCTCGGATCAAAGCTCATTCATAAGCTGAAGGAAAAAAAGAAACCGATCTTGCTTGAGGTCGAGCCTGTAGATGAAGATGATGCAGATACTGCAAAACGCCTAAAGTTTTACCAAAGAGAGCACTTCAAGCACGCAGAATCAATCGGTTATAAACGCAGGTCACTTGCAACAAATGAAGTGAACCGCATGGAAATCCTTTATTGGTCGCCTCTTACAGATAATGAGGAAGAAATGATGGAGGCTATGAGGAAGACCTATGAACGAATCCATACGTATAAAGATGAAGAATGGTATGGGCAGTCGTATGAGGATGTTGATGATGTATTGAAGGTCATTGAAAATAGAAAACAAAAAAATATTTTCGATCATCTCGACTAAATGAGAATGTTCAGACATCAAACGGCACCATAAAATGAATGAAATTGTCTAGTTTTTGTCACAAAAATTGCAAGAAAATCTGTTCACACTTACTTTTTTATAGTATAATCACTATAAAGATTACTTATTTAGAACAATTTTAATTTAAGAATACAGATCAATATTCATTCTACAAATTGAGGAGTGAAGATTTATGGTAACATTATACACATCACCAAGCTGTACATCATGTAGAAAAGCAAGAGCGTGGTTAGAAGAGCACAATATCCCGTATCAAGAGAGAAACATCTTTTCTGAGCCTCTTTCAATCGATGAAATCAAAGAAATTCTTCGAATGACTGAAGACGGTACAGATGAAATTATCTCAACACGTTCAAAAGTATTTCAAAAGCTAAATGTGAATGTTGAGACAATGCCGCTTCAACAATTGTATAAACTGATCAATGAGCATCCAGGTCTTTTAAGACGTCCAATCATCTTGGATGAAAAAAGACTACAAGTTGGCTACAATGAAGATGAAATTAGACGTTTCCTTCCAAGAACGGTTCGTACATTCCAACTAAGAGAAGCTCAGCGACTTGCTAACTAATAGAAAATTGAAAAGCTGCCGATCATTTGGCAGCTTTTTTTATTTGTTTTCAGCTGTTTGTTCGTAAAATAGGCTGGCTAAAATGACCATTACGACCGTTAAAAACGGAAGCATAAATTCGAGAGTCGCATGCTGAGCCATAAATTCATTCAATTTCACATCACGAACAATCATTTCACCGCCAGTAAAAGCCAAAAGAGCACTTCCTCCGTATAAAAGAAACGGGAATTTGGTTAAAGCGGCATGAATCAGTTTACTTCCCCAAATAATAATCGGTACTGAAATCATAAGGCCGAAAGCGGTCAGCAGCATGTTGCCTTTTGCCGCACCTGCAACTGCAATCACATTATCAAGTGACATAAAGAGATCTGCAATCACAATGGTCTGAACCGCACGCCAAAGGGAGCCGCTGCTTTTAATGCGAATCGATTCTTTCTTTTGTTCAATTAACAAATTGTATCCTATATAAAGGAGAAAAAGCCCGCCGATAAATTGCAAATAAGGGATGGTCAATAAATAAACTGCGGCACCCGTCATCATAATTCTCATCAGCACTGCCAAAAGTGTGCCGATCCATATGGCTTTATTGCGTTTGTCATTTGACAAGCTGCGGCTAGCCATCGCAATGATCAACGCGTTATCCCCGCCTAAAATCAGATCTATGCCAATAATCATTAGTAAGGATACGATCCACTCTGTTTCCATCCATTTCACCTCATGTCTAATAGAGCTCGTACAACCAATATATGAAGACAATTCAAATATATGTTTCTACAAGTTTTCTCTGCAAAAAATGCGTTTTTATTTCTTTTATTCATGTTTTATCATAAAATAGACAGTACGAAGTAATACCTCAATTCTTTAAACGGTTAACATGTAGACGGAACGGGTAAAGTGTAGTAAAGTACTATTAATTGGGAGCTTGTATGTCCCTTCAACATCTTATATAGAAGGGAAGGTTGGCAAAATGGAAATTGAAAGAATTAATGAACATACAGTGAAATTTTATATTTCCTACGGTGATATTGAAGATCGCGGATTTGACCGTGAAGAGATTTGGTATAATCGTGAACGCAGTGAAGAGCTGTTTTGGGAAGTAATGGACGAAGTGCACGAAGAAGAAGAATTTGCAGTAGAGGGACCGCTTTGGATTCAAGTGCAGGCACTTGACAAAGGTCTTGAAATTGTCGTGACGAAAGCCCAACTTTCTAAAGATGGACAAAAGCTCGAATTGCCGATTCCAGAAGATAAAAAAGATCAAACAGATGAAGAAAGTCTAGACGCACTGCTTGATGATTTTCAAAAAGAAGAGCAGGATCAAGAAGACCATAATGAGAAAGACAAAAAACTTCAACTTCAATTTGTGTTGAAAATGGATGACTTTGAAGATTTGATTGCACTTTCTCAATTAAATATGCAGGATTTTACCACAAGTTTATATTCGTTTGAAAACCGTTATTATCTATATGTTGACTTCCACGAGGATTTGTCAGATGAGCAAGTGGAGAATAAGCTCAGCATTTTGCTTGAATATGCTCATGAATCAGTGGTCAGCATTTACAGACTGAAAGAATACGGTCAGCTGATTATCGAAGGAAACGCCCTTGAAACGATTCAACAGCACTTCTCGTAACCAACAAAAGTCGATTTCTATAGAGGAATCGGCTTTTTTATCTGAATGAATAGGTAAATAAAGAGATCGGCAAGGAGAAAATGAAATGAGAAATTTAGTCAAAGTTCTATTTTTTCTTATCATTACGATAGGTGCTTATTTAGTCATTCAATTAATTGCCGGTGATTTAGCGGTAAGTGTATTAAGTTCTGTCAGTGTTCTATTCACTTTATCGATTATCTTCATCGGGTTTGTCATATTCTTGGAGAACCGGAATCCATCTCAAACGATTACGTGGCTTGTCCTGCTTGGCAGCTTTCCGTTATTCGGCTTTTTGTTCTACATTTTCTTTGGACGCAATATCAAAAAGCGCCGGCTGTTTGAAAAGAAAGCCATCCTGGACGAACAGTTAATCCAGGAAGATGAACATATTCATAGAGAAGCGATTGAGAAAATGACGCATATGGGTGATCATCAGCAGCTCTTATTTAAGCTGGCTCACAGACTTGGACATACCCCTATTACGTATCGCACGTCCTCTAAAGTCCTGACCAATGGAGAAGAAACATTCTCTCATATTTTTGAAGAAATCAAAAAAGCGACACATCACATTCATCTAGAATATTATATTCTCCGCCACGATGACCTTGGGCAAGAATTAAAGGATATTCTAATTGATAAAGCGAAAAATGGCGTGATTGTCCGCTTTTTATATGACGATGTAGGAAGCTTAAAGCTCTCTCGTCAATATATTGCTGACCTCGAAAAGGCTGGCGTTCAGATCGTTCCGTTTTTACCAGTCAGGCTCCCCCTGTTAAATAATAAAATCAATTTCCGAAATCACCGAAAAATTGTCGTGATTGATGGAGAAGCCGGATTTGTCGGCGGGCTGAACATTGGAGACGAATATATGGGCAGAAGCAGACAATATGGATTTTGGCGTGACACGCATTTGATGATTAAGGGGGAAGCTGTTCGTGACCTGCAGCAGATTTTCATGCAGGATTGGTACTATATGACGAATGAGAGATGCGCAGGTGTGGACTACTTCAAAGATTTCAGCCACCTTGAGAGCACAACAGAAGGCGTACAAATGATTGCTGGCGGTCCTGATAAACAGTGGGAGGTCATTAAAAATCTCTTTTTCTCCATGATTATCTCTGCCAAAAAGTCTATTTGGATCGCTTCACCGTATTTTGTGCCGGATGATGATATTTTGTCTGCATTGAAAATTGCTGCATTAAGCGGAGTAGACGTACGGATTATTGCTCCGAAGAATCCAGATAAACGGATCGTCTTCCATGCGTCCCGTTCATACTTCCCAGAGCTTTTAGAAGCAGGAGCAAAGGTGTATGAGTATGATCAAGGCTTTATGCATAGTAAATTTATCATTGTGGACAGCGAGCTGGCTTCGATAGGAACGGCCAACATGGATATGAGAAGCTTTCATTTGAATTTTGAAGTGAATGCCTTCCTATATAAAACGAAAAGCACAGAGAAGCTCGTGAACGACTTCTTAGGTGATTTAGAGCAGTCGCATGAAATTGTCCCAGAAGAATTTGCAAAGAGACCGTTAAGGGTAAGACTGTTTGAATCCACAGCAAGATTATTATCACCATTACTATAAAGATTGTATTTTCCCCCTTTTTATCAGGGGGTTTTTTCATTTTCCTCAGGAAAACATCAGTAAAATCATGTTTTGATACGATAAAAGTTCATTTTGCCTATTCGCTTCATAATAGACGAACAAGCTATAATACGGTCATCAAAGAGTAAGGGGCGAGCTGAATGAATACAGCGATCATGGATAATGGAAAGCTTATTCGAATTACACATCATTTATCGAAAAACCGGCTGGAGCATGTAAGAACGACATGCAAATTTTATTGTCCTGATTGCAGGGAGGAGGTGCAATTAAAGCTTGGTGAACAACGTGTCTATCATTTTGCACATAAACAGCTGACAGCATGTCCACTAGCCTCAGGCGAAACGGCTTATCATCAGGCGGGGAAAGAAGCCATCATGAATTGGCTTCAGCAGCTGGGACATAAACCGGTGCTTGAAAAGTATGTGTCAAAAGTTCATCAGCGTCCTGACGTGGCCGTCTCTATTGGAGGAACAAGCTATGCAATTGAATATCAATCTTCAAATATTTCCCGGCAAGAGCTGCGTAAAAGAACAGCAGGGCTCCGTGAAGCGGGGCTCATCCCTATATGGGTAATAGGGGCAAATCGTTTAAAGCGAATATCTGCCCAGCTCTTTTCCTTCTCCTCCATTCATTGGGGAATGTTAAGGGAATCACAGAAAGGGAGTCTGATTTTTTACTGTCCGCTCCAGAATAGATTCATCCATCTTGCTCAACTTCTCGTATTTCAACCAACGAAAATATGTGCCGCCATGACTGTCAGACCGCCAACAGCATACCGCGAACTTTCGGCGCTCCTATCTCAGCCCTCAAGCAAGCGTCCAGTCTACAAGCAATGGCTTAGATGTATACAGCAATTTAGGCAGCGGCCTCCCCGCATTTTATCAAATGAAAGCAAACGGTTGAGAGACATTTTCTATGAGCATCATCAAATGGCTTTCCCTTTTCTGCCAACTGAATTATTTATCCCGCTGAAAGAAACGTATATTTTTACAAGTCCTGTTTATGTCTGGCAGGGGTGTCTGTATGATTGGATGATGAGGAAAAAAGGAAGCAGTCCAGTAACGGTTCAACTGCTGATGAAAGAAATCAAGCGGTGTGTCCAGATGAAAGAAGTAAAGCTCCGATACGGTGATGTTTCAATAGAAGAAATACAAGAGGTCATCACTGCATATGTTAAGGCGCTTGTCAGACAAGGGTTTTTACACATGACGAAAGAGGGTAATTATGAAGTAGCGTCGAATCAAATGCCGATACGAACAGTAGATGAAGCGTTCAAACGAGATGCTTTCTTATTTCATTAGCATGTTTCATGCCCACTTTGATCATGATAAGAAAAAGGTGGTGCTGCGATTGAATAGAAAGAAACGCTTTTTTCTTATTTTTTTAGTCTGTTTGGTATTTATTTCTGCATATGATTTGACAAATATAGTTCAAAACAAAGAAGATAAATACAACACCAATTTCTTTCACTTTCCGAAAGGTTGGTTCAACACAACTTATGCAAGGGGGATTCATATGACTTCACAAAGCAAAAATAACCATTTACCAGACAGAAGCGAAGTAAAAGAAGAAAACAAATGGCGTCTTGAAGATATTTTCGAAAGCGTTGATGCATGGAACAAGGAATTCGAAGCTGTCAAAAAAGAAATTCCTAAGCTAGCCCAATTTAAAGGCAAGCTGGCCCATTCTGCTGATGTGCTGTATGAAGCCCTAACCTTTCAGGATCAGCTTTCTGAAAAGCTTGGTAAGCTTTATACATATGCGCACATGAAATACGATGAGGATACAACTAACTCATCATTTCAAGCGCTGAATGATAAAGCATCGAATTTATTTACACAGCTCTCTAGTACTTCTGCTTATATTGTTCCAGAGATTTTATCGATTCAAGAAGATAAGTTGCAGCAGTTTATTCTGGAAAAAGAAGAATTAAAACTGTATTCCCATGCTCTCGAAGAAATTAATAAAGAGCGTCCACATATTTTAAGTGAGGAGCAAGAAGCTTTATTAGCTGAGGCCTCTGAACCACTCTCAACTTCATCTACTACTTTTAGTATGTTTAACAATGCTGATATTTCGTTCCCTTCTGTAAAGGATGAAAATGGGGAAGAAAAGAAGATTACCCACGGCAACTTTATCACATTTTTAAACAGTGATGACCGTGAAGTGAGAAAGAATGCCTTTAAAGCTGTGTATAAAACGTATGATCAGTATAAAAACACGCTTGCTTCGACACTGAGCGGTTCGATTAAAAAGGATAATTTTTATGCAAAAGTACGAAATTATAACTCAGCAAGAGAAGCGGCACTATCTCGGAACAGTATTCCAGAAGAAGTATATGACAATCTGATTGATACAGTTCATCAATATTTACCGTTATTACACCGTTATATTGAATTGCGTAAAAAGGTATTAAAGCTTGATGAAGTGCACAATTATGACTTATATACACCACTTGTAAAAGATGCTGGTATGAAGCTAACCTACGATGAAGCAAAGGATTATATGCTAAAAGGGTTAGCGCCATTAGGAGAAGAATATGTGTCCGTGTTAAAAGAGGGACTGAGCAATCGCTGGGTAGACGTTTATGAGAATAAAGGGAAACGCAGCGGTGCGTATTCATCTGGAAGCTATGGCACAAATCCATATATCCTCATGAACTGGCAAAATAATATTGATAATTTATTTACTCTGGCTCATGAATTTGGGCACTCTGTCCACAGCTACTATACAAGAAAGCACCAGCCATATCCGTATGGAAACTATAGCATCTTTGTAGCTGAAGTGGCTTCTACGACAAATGAAGCGTTACTAGGCGAATACCTGCTGAATCACCTAGATGATAAAAAGCAGCGTTTGTATGTGTTAAATCACTTGTTAGAAGGATTTAGAGGAACGGTATTCAGACAGACGATGTTTGCTGAGTTTGAGCATCTTATTCATGTGAAAGCGCAAGAAGGAGAGGCTTTAACGCCGGAATTTATGACGAACCTTTATTACGACCTGAATAAGAAGTATTTTGGAGACGGCATGGTTGTGGATAAAGAAATCGGATTAGAATGGACGAGAATTCCTCACTTCTATTACAACTATTATGTCTATCAATATGCAACAGGCTATAGTGCTGCTCAGGCATTAAGCAAGCAAATATTAGAAGAAGGAAATCCTGCGGTGGAGCGCTACACAGACTTCCTTAAAGCAGGAAGCTCTGATTATCCAATCAATGTGTTGAAAAAAGCAGGCGTTGATATGGCTTCCAAAGAACCAATCAAAGCAGCATGTCAATTGTTCGAAGAAAAGCTGAAAGAAATGGAAGAGCTCATCTCTAAAACGGGTGAGTGATGAAAAGACTTCTGTCAGACGCGTGAGTGCAAACTCATCTTTTGACAGGAGTTTTTTTCTCATAAAAAAAGACCTCTTCGCATGTAGAGGCCGTTCCTTATCATCACCCTTTAAATCCCTTAAAGGTCTTCCGGTGGTTCATTCGATAAAGTGTAAAAAGAATAGAAGCAAATAAGAGTGGGGATGTTAGATAAAGAGGAAGCATTTTCATTAAGCCTAATATATTTAAAAAGAAACATAAGCCAATGGAAACAAGTCCAATGGTTGTGCTGCGCATGCAGATCCCTCCATTTTTTCGTTACTTTCACTATATGAAAGTGACAACCCTCTTATGTTTTGTGACAAAAATATGAACATATAGTATATCTGTTGTCATAAGTCGACAAAATTTGATATACTACAGATGTGAAATTAATCACATACAAACATTACCCCTTTGTTTGACCGTGAAAAATTTCTCCCATCCCCTTTGTTGTCGTTAAGACATAGTGAAACCGCGCTTATCCCGGCGCGGTTTCTTCGTGCTTAAAAATAGAATGTATGTTCCTTTTTAGGGTAAAGAAAAAACATGGGTCAGCACCCATGTTCATTCTCACAGCGGTAGAGATCAAGATCTGAATGATGATCATCTACTTTATAGCGCCAAAACATTTCTTGATGTACTTGTACACGTTCTACCTTTTTAGCGAAAGCCAGCTTTTTCATTTCTCGTTCAACTTCTTCAAGTGTCAGGTCATAAACGACAGCAATCTCTTTTGCAGATGCAAATTGAAAGTAAGCAATAAACCATTCAATTGGAGGCCGTTCTGAAGGTGTTGGTTTTTCACCAATCATTTCAAAAAGGATTTCCTCGTATACATCATAAGAGTACGCACCTGAAATTTTTAATCCTTCATCCCCGTTTACTGTATTAAAAAAGGCAAAGGTCGGAAGCTCAGATACGTCCATTTCAGCTGCAATTTTCATATCACATTGTAGTGCTTTAACAGCACTTTGAGAATGAATATCGCGCTGGAATTCCTCGATGTCCAGTCCAGCACTTTTTGCATTTTCTAGCAGCACATGTTCACTTGTCACATCTTGCTGATGGCAAAAAAGTGATTCTTGAATGAGACGCAGAAACTTCATTCCGCATTTTCTGCCTTGAAGCTCAGCCGCTTTTAATGCAAGCGAGGCGAGGTAGGGAGAAGTCACAATTTGTTCGGACAGCATTTGTTCTTTTTTGGTCTGAGTTTTGGTAGCAAATTTCCCCCATGCTTCGGTCAGTAAATGCTTTTTTCGTTTTCGATTCAATGCATTAATACTAGAACTTGTCACCGTTCGTAAAGTGAAAAAACGGCCGTACTTCATTTTCAATTTTTTAATGGATGGCTCTAATAACCAGCAGTCTGGACTTAGAGGGTCAATGAATACATAGATTTCAATCGGCTTTTGAGGATGTCCGTGACAGTGTGAGAAATATTGATCGTGCGTATTGCAGCTCAAGATCGTCCATCCTTTTCAGGTGTTTGATTGACCATATGACGAGCCGTTAGAGAAAGCCGCTCAAATAAAAAGTCACGAATATCGCCGGTTAATCCTACTTGATCCATCGCATCCTCCATGCATTCAAGCCATGCGTCAGCCCGCTCCTCAGTAATCGGAAAAGGGAGATGTCTCGCCCGCAGCATAGGGTGGCCATGCTCCTCTGTATAAAGCGAGGGTCCGCCTAAATATTGAGTTAAAAACTGTTTTTGTTTTCTTGCTGTTTCTTTTAAGTCATCCGGGAAAATAGGATGAAGCAAAGGATGACACTTTACATTTTCATAAAAAGTATCAACAAGTTGCGATAGAAGTTCCTCTCCAACCGCTTCGTAAGGTGCGTTAAACGATTGTACCATGTTGACTACTCCTTTTACTCGTAGTTAATAGGATGAAGCGCCCTATTGTAAATTCATTTATTTCAAAAGTGATATTCAGTTTGTTCTATTTTATTGTTTCTATTCTTGTATACTTATTTTAACAACCTCAACTCAATTCCACAAACAAACCGCTTTGGTCTATTGGAAATAAGGGGAGAGGCGGGTTCCGTGATCAATTGACCATATCATAACACATTCAGTCAAAAAAGGGTGAAAAGCGACATACAAAAAACCGAAGAGGTTATTCTCTTCGGTTTAAGCGAAATATTGTGCTGTGATTTTCTTTACATAATTTTGTGTTTCTTTAAATGGTGGTATGCCACCGTATTTATCAACATTTCCTGAGCCTGCATTATAAGCAGCTAAGGCGAGTGAGACATTTCCATTATATTTCTGAAGCATTTGTTTTATATACTTCGTGCCGCCTTCGATGTTTTGAGCCGCATCAAAGGCATTATTCACACCAAGTGACTTAGCAGTAGATGGCATAAGCTGCATGAGGCCAAGTGCTCCTGCATGACTGACTGCATTCGTACGATAGCCGGATTCTTGCTTGATGACCGCATGAATCAGCTTCTCTGGAACGCCATGCTTTTGAGCCATTTGTGACACGATTTGATTAATTTCTTTTGATGATGAGCCGTTTGAAACAGCCTTTTGAAGCGGCGGCGTGTAGCTGTTGTTTAAGACATTCCCAATGCCGTTCGCTGTATTCAATTGAGCGTCATTCGCATATGAAGATGGAGATTGAAGCTGCTCACTGCCAGCGATAGCAGACAAGTATGGGTTTGTACGTGCGTATTGCGTGTTCGGAGCCGTTGATGGGTCCGTTCCCATAAACGCAGAAATAGAAAGCGGCAGGCGTGATAATTCTGATCCGCCTAAAAAATCTTGCAGCAGCGACTGAAATGAAGCTTGTGCATTCGATTCTTGGCCGGCCGGTATTTGTGTTTGTCCAGGGTCTGATTGTAACGTTTTAAGCGCTTGAAGCTGCATAAAGGATTGAAGTTGATTGACGTTCATCATGTTCCTCCTTCAAGGAATTCATCTATTCTGTGTTTTCATTTTCTCTTCATAAAAACGTACGACTTTGTTTTTCGTGTTTCGTACAGGGATTTGGAATTTTTGGAGCAATGCGGAGAATGCGGCTTGTCCGATTTCCAGGTCGCTCACTTCAAATTCAAGTTCATAGTCCTCTACTGTTAAATATCGGCTGTGATCCAAAACAATTAAGCCTTCTTTGATCATTTTTTCAGCTCTTGATGTTTCAAGTGAACCAAAATACACAATTTGATCCTTTTGAATGTTCAGATGGTCTAACCTGTCAGCTACTTCACCTTCTGGCAGCTGAAAATCGTCAAGGCTTGAAGGAGGAGCGATCGTTTGGTGGGTTTCGAGCAAGCCTATTTCGTGTGGTTCCTTTAACGTGAGAACCCACTGACCGTCTTTTTCTCTCATTCTTAGTGCAGCGAATTGAGATTTTATATCAAATTGAGGTGTATCAAAGTAATAGTTGGTTTGTGTGTGAAAATCCGAATCCTTCAATTGAAAATGTTGTTTCAGCTGTTCAAATTCTTCTTTCATTAACAATTGCTTTAGCTCTATTTCAATTTCCTGTGCCATTTTGACATCAACCTTTCATTTAGAGGAAATATGATTATTGTACATGAAGTGTGTTCATCATGTAAAAGGCTGTTTTTATCTCTTATTTCTCTTTCCACATGTGCCAAAATAAATGGAGAATCATGTGAAAGGATCATTTATAAGAAGAAAATAGGATTTTCTCAAAAAGTTCGGTTTATCAATATTGAACTTGATATGATAAAATAAAGCTGTACTTTGTTGTAAAGGAGATCATGATGCAAAACCGAATTGAAATCACAGAAGCAACTTTAAAAGAAGACAGGCTAATTTTGACGACCACGTCAGAAGAGCAAATCCAAAAAGCAAAAGCATCAGGACAAATGCTTGTTGATTCTGATCACTTTGCGTTCGTTTACATACTTGAAAACGAGGAGTCCTTTTCGTATCTTATCTTAGGGGAACATACATGGGCTCCATTAAAAGAAGCAATGAATCTTGACATCCCTGTCTATTTGGCAGCGGGAGAACATTCGTTAGAACTCATTCAGCTTCATCAAGAATTACATTATTTAATCGACAATATTAAAGACAATGCCAATTACGGAGATATGGAAGAGAAAGTGAAGAGCACATTCCTCTGAAATAATTAGGTATATGGAATTGGGGGAAGTTTCATGGACAAAAAACAATGGGATCAATTCCTCGCACCGTATAAACAAGCAGTCGAAGAATTAAAAGTGAAACTAAAAGGCATTCGAAAGCTGTATGAATTCGAGGATGACCATTCACCAGTAGAATTTGTCACAGGCCGAGTGAAACCTGTTGCCAGCATATTAGAAAAGGCAAAGCGTAAAAACATCCCGATGCATGAAATTGAAACGATGCAGGATATTGCTGGGCTTCGCATTATGTGCCAGTTTGTAGAAGACATACAAGTCGTGAAAAAAATGCTCCAGTCACGAAAAGACTTTGTGGTTGTTGATAAACGCGACTATATTGCAGAACATAAAGAAAGCGGATACCGTTCGTACCACCTTGTTGTGTTATATCCGCTGCAAACGATCAGCGGAGAGAAGCAGCTCCTCGTCGAAATCCAAATTCGTACACTTGCGATGAACTTTTGGGCGACCATTGAGCATTCTCTGAATTATAAATATAGCGGGAATATCCCGGAGAAAGTCAAGCTGCGCCTTCAAAGAGCTTCTGAGGCAGCATCTCTTCTTGATGATGAGATGTCTGAAATTAGAGGGGAAATTCAAGAAGCACAAGTGGCATTTTCCCGGAAAAAGAAAAACGACAGCTGAGCCTGAGCTTGATCAAATATGATGCTGCCCTCTCATAGCAGCAAGGTGGAAAAGGAGAAGAATTCATGAAATTTGCAGTTTCTTCGAAAGGGAATTCTGTATCTGACACACTCAAAAATAAAATTCAGACCTACTTATTGGATTTTGGGATGGAACTCAATGAAGAGGAACCGGATCTTGTCATTACGGTTGGTGGAGACGGCACCCTTCTTTATGCGTTTCACCGCTATAGCAACCGTCTGAATGAAACAGCTTTTGTCGGTGTTCATACAGGTCATCTTGGTTTTTATGCTGACTGGGTGCCAAGTGAAATTGAAAAACTCGTCTTAGCTATTGCGAAAACGCCTTATCACATTGTGGAATATCCGATCTTAGAAGTCATTGTCAGATACAACGACGGCGGCAGAGAAGAGAAATATTTAGCGATGAATGAATGTACCATTAAAAGTATGGAAGGGACGCTTGTGGCAGATGTTGAAATTAGGGGTCAGCTGTTTGAAACATTCAGAGGTGACGGTCTTTGTCTGTCTACACCGTCTGGCAGTACAGCCTATAATAAAGCACTTGGGGGCGCCATTATTCATCCTTCCATTAGAGCCATTCAGCTGGCAGAAATGGCTTCAATCAACAACAGAGTGTTTCGAACGGTCGGTTCACCGCTTATTTTGCCAGACCACCATACTTGTGTCATTAAACCGATGAATGATGTCGATTTTCAAGTAACCATTGATCATTTGACGCTGCTTCATAAGGACGTCAAATCCATTCAATGCCGGGTAGCCGATGAGAATGTCCGTTTTGCCCGATTTAGACCATTTCCGTTTTGGAAAAGGGTGCAAGATTCCTTTATCGGAAAAGGAGAATAAGAAAGAGGTCGTTCTCGCTGGAATACTTTACGCTAAACAAAACCATGACAGCCAAAGAAGAAGGGCTGCTTTTAAAGAATTATTTAATAGATCTTGGCATTTCAAAAAGAATGCTGGCGGATATTAAATTTGATGGCGGTGATCTCCTCATTAATGGAGAGCATGTGACTGTGAGATACAAGCTGCATAACAGAGACAGGCTCACCATTTTATTCCCAGAGGAAAAAGTGAGTGAAGGGCTGAAGCCTGCTCCGATTCCGCTTGATATTTTATTTGAGGATGAGCATGTCCTTGTGCTGAATAAAAAGCCATATATCCCGTCCATTCCTTCTCGGGAGCACCCAGAGCACAGTATTGCGAATGGATTGCTGCACCATTATACAGAGCATTCTGTTCGGCTGACGGTTCATTTGGTGAACCGCCTTGATCGTGATACATCGGGCGTCATGCTCGTGGCCAAGCATCGCTTTGCCCACAGCCTTTTATCAAAGGCGCAAAAAAGTGGAGCGGTCAAACGAACATACAGAGCGTTTACACATGGCATGATCTCGGAAAAGTATGGAACCATTCGTGCAAAAATTGCCCGAAAAGGAGATAGTATCATCGAGCGAATGGTCGATGATACTGGACAGGAAGCAGTGACGCATTTTACAGTGCGAGCGGTGGACGCTGAGTTGAACATGTCAGATGTGGCTCTATCACTTGAAACTGGGAGAACACATCAAATTCGTGTTCATATGAAGTATCTTGGTCACCCCCTCATCGGAGATACGCTATATGGCGGAACGAGTGAGCGGATGAACCGACAGGCACTGCATAGTGAGACTCTTGTCTTTCCTCATCCGATGACTGGGGAGGAAATGACATTCTCGGCTCCGCTTCCTGAAGACATGAAATCATTGCTGCTTTAAATAGAGAAACCCGGCTACCTGCAAGCGCAGGACCGGGTTTTTTTATGATGTGAAATGCTGAAACCTTGAATCGTCATAAGGCATAGAGGAAGGAACAGAGACCGTTTCAAGCTCAGGATATGTGAGGGCAGACAGCCGGTGGCCAAATACGCAGCCTGTATCAATATTGACGGTTCTGCCAACGAATCGGGGTTCTTTCACTGGTGTATGTCCGTATACAATCCACGGTTTTCCGCGATATTCCTTTGCCCAATCCTTCCGCACAGGTCGTCCATCTGGCCATGTTTCTCCTGTGACCGCGCCAAATAATAGATAGGATCGCATCTGTTTGTTCGGCTTTCTTCCAATGTCCTTTTCCTTCATCGCTGCGTGAGCAATAATCAGTTCATCAGGAATGAGTACATCGTAAAGCGGAGCCTTCTCAAATAGCTGCTTAAATTCATGTGACAATTTGGTTTGTTCATGAAGGGGCAGCTTTTTTATTTCGTTCACTGTGGTTTCGATGCCATGAAGTAATTTCACGGGATTTCCTTTCAAATAGCGATAAAGCTTAAAGCAATGGTTGCCAGGTACGTAGCGGATCGCGCCGTGTGCGTAGGCATGAATGACAAATCGCATCACATCTACTGACTGAGGGCCTCGATCTGTTAAATCACCGACAAGGGCTAGCGTTCTCTTATCAGGATGGACGGGTAATCCATGTTTGAGTTCGTATCCTAGTTTGTGTATGAGGGTAAGCAGCTCTTCGTAGCAGCCGTGGATATCTCCAATGATATCAAATTTCATAAGATTTCCTCCTGATCTTTCTCATCCATTCATCGGGGTTAAAGAAGTTTGAATTTTAGAACATATAACGAATGGCTTTCTTTTCATTTAGGCAATTGTTAGAATCAATGCTTTAACGTAAAACTTAAAAGATTAAACATCAATGTTAGGAGGCTTTAGCCAATGGAGCATACATCTGTTTCATCACTCGTTGTCGTTATTATTGTCGCCTTTTTCACCCCACTTTTATTGCACCGATTTAAGCTGACCATTCCGGTCGTTGTTGCTGAAATCATCATGGGGCTCATCATTGGAAAAAGCGGTCTTCAACTGGTAGTTGAACATGATGCATGGTTAGACACGTTATCCATGCTCGGTTTTATTTTTCTGATGTTTTTAAGTGGACTTGAAATAGATTTTTCTTCTTTTGAGTCAAAGAAGAAAGCACGAGAACTGCCAAATGGTCTAAAAGAACCAAATACGTTTAAGGCAGCCACGATTATTTTTGTTGGCGTATTTAGTATTTCTTTTATCCTGTCCTATGCGTTTGTACTTGCAGGGTTTATCCAAAATGCCTTTTTAATGACGCTCATTATATCGACCATCTCATTAGGGGTCGTGGTTCCCACCTTAAAAGAGGAAAAGTTAATGCAGACGAATATCGGTCAAATCATCTTGCTTGTCGCCGTCATTGCTGATTTGGTGACGATGATTTTACTTGCTGTGTTTTCCTCCATTTATGGCGATGGTACAGGGAATATGTGGCTTCTGCTCTTATTATTTGCTGCGGGCATTCTGCTTTATTTATTTGGCCGCGTATTTAAGACAAAGTCAATTTTTCAGTCCATGTCAAAAGGGACCGTGCAAATTGGGACAAGGGCGATCTTTACTCTCATTATAGTCTTAGTTGCCTTATCTGAATCACTCGGTGCTGAAAATATTCTTGGGGCGTTTTTAGCGGGCGTACTTGTGTCCCTTCTTTCGCCGAATAAAGAGCTTGTCCAGCAGCTGGATTCATTTGGCTACGGATTTTTGATCCCCATCTTCTTTGTGATGGTCGGAGTGGATTTGAATATATGGGCACTGTTCAAGGACCCAACCATTATGATCATGATCCCGCTGCTGTTTATTGCATTACTGGTTAGTAAGCTCATCCCGATTCTTTATTTGAAAAAATGGTATGACATGAAAAAAGTGATCGGTTCTGGCTTTTTATTAACATCGACGTTATCACTCGTCATTGCAGCTGCGACGATCGGGGAGCGGCTCGGAGTCATTGACCATAAAATGTCTGGAGCGCTGATTCTAGTCGCGGTACTGACGAGTATTTTAACGCCTGTTTGGTTTAAAGCGCTGTTTAAAAAAGAACAAGCTGCGAGCCATAAAAAACGTGTGACCTTTATTGGTGCAAATCAGCTGACCTTACCTGTCACACTTGATTTACATCAGGATGAATATGATATTCGGATTTTGCATGTCTTTCAAGAAAATAAAGAAGCGCTGCTTGCTGACTCCATCTTTGAAGTCGAATCGATTGAAAAGTACGACGATGAGACGCTGCGAAAGGCAGGCGTTGGCCAGGAGGATGTCCTCGTCGTCGCAACAGGCAGTGAGACGAAAAATAAGGAAATTGCTTTATTTGCAAAGGAAGAAGGAGCGAAACAAGTCATTGCTAGTGTCAACAAAGCTGAGACAGAGCTGACATTGAAGGAAGCAGGCATTGATACGTTTTCTAATTTCCTATCATCTAAAACGGTGCTAAGAGCCTTGATTGAAGCACCTGATGCGATTCGATTATTAACAAATGAGGATACTTCCTTGTATCAAATTCAAATGAACAATCATCGTTATCACAATGTCATGCTGAGGGAATTTCCGTTTACCGGTGATTTGGTCTTTGTCCGTATTTTCAGAGGGGTAGACAGCTTAGTACCACATGGAGATACCACGCTTAGAAGCGGCGACCGTGTGCTTGTGTCAGGCTCTCGTGAGTATGTGGCAGGACTAAGAGCCCAATTAGAGTAAGAATGAACCCTTGACCAATGAACAATTCCTGATTAAGATAGAAGTACAACATCATATATTTGATCCACTAGGGGAGTCCTTTAAAAGGGCTGAGATAAAAGTGTCGACTTTTAGACCCTCATTACCTGAACAGGTTCATACCTGCGTAGGGAAGTGGTGCGGTTTTTGACTATGCTTTTTACAAATTCCAAGCCACTTTCCACGAGGAAAGTGGCTTTTTTATATGGAAAAACAGGAGGAGAGAAACATGACGTTTTCAACTGAATGTAAAGAAGCAGCAGCAACATGGTGGAATGGAAGCTTCACACACCCATTTGTCAAAGGGATTGGAGATGGCACGCTTTCACTCGATCGTTTCACGTATTATGTGATGCAGGATTCATATTATTTAACTCATTTTGCAAAGGTGCAAGCATATGGCGCAGCGATTAGTGAGGACTTACATACGACGGGCAGAATGGCGTATCATGCGCAGGGTACGTATGAAGCAGAGCTGTCGCTGCATAGAAAGTTCACAGAGCTTTTGCAGATTTCAGATGAAGCCATCGAGAACTTTAAGCCTTCTCCGACTGCTTATGCGTATACCTCTCATATGTACCGATCTGTGAAAAGCGGACGATTTGAAGAGATTTTAGCCGCATTATTGCCGTGCTACTGGCTATATTATGAGGTGGGTGAAAAGCTGAAACAAACCACACCTGACCATCCGATTTATCAGGAATGGATTTTGACATATGGAGGGGATTGGTTTAAGGAGCTCGTCTTTGAACAGGTCAACCGCTTTGATGAACTAGCTGAGAAAGCACCAGAACATGTACGGGCCAATATGAAAGAAAATTTTGTGATTTCAAGCTATTACGAGTACCATTTCTGGGAAATGGCGTATCAAAAAGAAACATGGCAAACAGCATGCTTAGATGGGGTTGGTGCAAATGGAACTCCACGCAGTGACAAATGATTCGCTTCCTGTGGATGAACTGATCAAACAAATAAAAGCCATCGCACCTGAAGTGGATTTTATTCATATCCGGGAACGGTCTAAAACAGCAAGTGAGCTTGTTGATCTCGTGAAAAGACTCTTTTTAGAAGGTGTACCGAAAGAGAAGCTCATCATCAACGACAGAGTAGACGTTGCACTGCTCACCAATATTCACCGGGTACATCTCCCAGGCCATAGCTTTTCGCCAAAAGAGCTGCGGCAAAAATTCCCTCACCTTCATGCGGGTGTCTCTGTTCATTCGATAGAAGAAGCGAAAGCAGCGGAGAAAAATGGAGCAGAGTATGTCATGTTTGGGCACGTATATGACACTACTTGTAAACCAGGACTTCAGGCAAGAGGCGTACAGCTTGTGAAAGAACTGACATCTGCACTGTCTATTCCAGTGGTGGCGATCGGTGGATTGACACCTGACCGCATTCCAGAATTGAAACACGCGAATGTGAAAGGGATTGCTGTCATGTCTGGGATTTTTACTCATCATCAGCCGCGCATGATGGCACAAGCATTTTCTAAACAGGTAAAGGAGCATCCTTATGAAGAAGCATTATGACGTTGCAATCATTGGTGGTGGAATCATAGGAATGTCCATTGCCTATCACCTTGCAAAAGCAGGAAAGCATGTCGTCTTACTTGAGGCGAATGAGGTAGGGAAGCAAACGACAAGTGCGGCTGCTGGGATGCTCGGTGCACATGCTGAAGGAGAGGGTCATGAGGATATTTTTTTTCAAGCAGGCAGAGCAAGCCAGGCATTGTACGAGAAGTTAAAAGTCGATCTACAGCATGAATCTGGCATTGATATTCGGACATCAGCGGGCGGTATCATGAAGGTAGCCTTTACAGAAGAAGAGAAACAAGCACTTTGCCGGATGCAGTATTTGTCTACATTTGATTGGCTTGACGCAAGCAGCGTAAAAAAATGCATGCCTCAAATGGCAGATAACATCTTAGGGGCAGGTTTGATTAAAGAGGATGTTCATGTCGAACCTTATGCGGTATGCCGGGCATTTTGGCAGGCGGCGGTAAGGTTCGGGGCAGATGTGAAAGAATGTACACCCGTGATCGAAGTGAAGCGGGAGAAAGAAGCGTTAGCAATTAGAACAACGAAGGGAACATTCACATGTGATGATCTGACTGTAGCGAGTGGTGTATGGTCTGGCCGTTTTTTTGAAGAGCTTGGATTATCTCATTCTCTTTATCCAGTAAAAGGGGAGTGTGTGTCTGTATGGAATAATGGTCCAGCACTCGCGCACACCATTTACCATGATCATTGTTATATCGTTCAACGAGATAGCGGCAAACTGGTCGTTGGCGCAACGATGAAGCCAAACGAATGGCAGGCTGTTCCAACGCTTGGCGGCATCGAAGCTGTGATTCAAAAGGCGTCTCAGCTTATGCCTTCGATCAAGGAGATGCCGATTGATCAGTGCTGGGCTGGTCTTCGTCCGGCTACAACTGACCGGCATCCCTACATTGGAAGACATCCAGAAGATCAGCGTATTCTTTTTGCTGCAGGGCATTACAGAAATGGCATTTTACTTGCCCCGATTACTGGAGAGATCATTTGCGACCTGATATTAGGTGAACCGGTCAAAAAGGAATGGCTTCACGCGTTTCGTATTGGCCGAAAGGAGGCACTGTTTGTATGAAAATTCAATTGAATGGCAGAATCGTTGATTTCGATCAAGAGAATGGAACGATCTATGATCTGCTATCAGCCTATCAGCTTGAAAATCGAGTAGTGATCGTGGAAAAGAACCAAGAAATTATTGACAAAGAAGCGTTTCAACAAGTAAAAATTCAATCTAATGACACGATTGAAATCGTTCACTTTGTAGGAGGAGGATGACAACATGCTGCACATTGGCGGAAAAACATTCACATCAAGATTATTACTTGGTACAGGGAAGTATCCATCATTTGAAGTTCAAAAAGAAGCCGTGAACGTATCAGAAGCAGAAATTTTAACCTTTGCTGTGAGAAGAATGAACATTTTTGAAGCATCTCAGCCTAATTTTTTGGAGCAGCTTGATTTATCAAAATATACGCTGCTTCCGAATACAGCTGGTGCAAGTACTGCGGAAGAGGCAGTTCGTATTGCTCGTTTAGCGAAGGCTTCTGGACTGTGTGACATGATCAAGGTAGAAGTCATTGGCTGCTCAAGGTCTCTTCTGCCAGATCCAGTCGAAACGTTAAAAGCAGCGGAAATGCTACTCGAAGAAGGGTTTATCGTGCTGCCCTATACATCTGATGATGTGGTGCTGGCGAGAAAATTAGAAGAGCTCGGTGTCCATGCTATCATGCCAGGGGCTTCTCCGATTGGTTCAGGTCAAGGCTTACTAAACCCTCTGAATCTCTCATTTATTATCGAGCAGGCGAAGGTACCGGTGATTATTGATGCTGGTGTAGGCTCTCCAAAGGATGCAGCTTATGCGATGGAGCTAGGGGCTGACGCTGTATTACTGAACACAGCTGTGTCTGGTGCAAAGGACCCTGTGAAAATGGCAAAAGCCATGAAACTGGCGATTGAATCAGGAAGACTAGGCTTCGAGGCAGGACGGATTCCTTTGAAAAACTATGGGACAGCAAGCAGTCCGCAGGAAGGAATGCCGGCATTTTGAGCACACGTTATTCGCGCCAAGAGCTATTTCAGCCAATCGGCACAGAGGGGCAAAAGCGGTTAAAAGACTCAAAGGCTGTCATTATTGGCGCAGGGGCACTTGGAACAGCCAGTGCTGAAATGCTCGTTCGTGCTGGCGTTGGATCTGTCACCATTTTGGATCGAGATTATATTGAATGGAGCAACCTTCAGCGACAGCAGCTTTACACGGAGCAAGATGTGCATGATCGGCTGCCAAAGGCTGTGGCGGCTGAAAAAAGACTCAAGCAGGTGAACAGTGACGTGCATGTCAAAGGAATTGTCATCGATGTGACCGCTCAACATATTGATGAACTTGTCAGCGGGGCTTCGATTATCGTGGATGCAGCGGATAATTTTGAGGTGAGGATGATTGCAAATGATGCTGCTGTCAAACATCAAATTCCGTTCCTTTACGGAGCCTGTGTAGCCAGCTATGGTATTCAATTCACTGTGATTCCTGGTGAGACGCCATGTTTACACTGCCTGCTTGAACATTTACCCGCACAAGGCATGACCTGTGATACAGCCGGTATCATTAGTCCAGTGGTGCAGCAGGTGGCGGCATATCAAGTGGCAGATGCCCTTAAATATTTAACAGGCCATCAAGTGACGCCAATTTTAAGATCCTTTGATTTATGGACCAATGAACGATCTGACATCCGATCAGCCAGTTCCTTAAAGAAGAAGCAATGTCCAAGCTGTGGGCTGAAGACATATCCTTTTCTCTCCTATGAAAAGAGAGCGAAGGCAGATGTACTATGCGGCCGCAATACGGTACAAATCCGCAGTGCTGCTGAAATCCCGCCGCCATTACACGAAGTGGCTATTCGCTTAAAGAAAGCAGGAATGGATGTGCTTGAAAATCCGTATTTACTTTCTTGTCAAAAGGATGAATATAAGCTTGTTTTATTTAAAGATGGCAGAGCACTTGTACATGGTACAAATGATATGGCCAAAGCAAGAACCATTTATCATCAATGGATTGGCTAATGAGAGGTGTGATGAAATGACGATCAAAAAAGCATTCACCATCGCGGGTTCTGATTCTGGCGGCGGAGCTGGCATTCAGGCAGATTTGAAAACCTTTCAGGAGCTCGGTGTATATGGAATGTCTGCGATTACAGCGATTACAGCGCAAAACACACTTGGCGTTCACGGGATATATCCACTTTCAATCGAGGCGTTAGAGCGCCAAATAGATGCAGTGGCAGAAGATTTACGGCCAGATGCCGTCAAAACAGGAATGCTGTGGAGTGCCGAAATGATCAATACGGTTGCTGAAAAAACGGTTCAATATGAGATGAAGCTGATTGTCGATCCAGTCATGATCGCAAAGGGAGGGGCTTCTTTATTAAATGAAGATGCGGTCTCTGCGTTGAAAACACACTTGCTGCCTGTCAGCTATGCCGTAACGCCGAATCTTCCTGAGGCAGAAGTGCTGACAGGCATGCGTATTCAGACAAAAGAGGATCGCTATCTAGCAGCGGAACGTCTATATGAGCTTGGTATGAAACATGTCGTGATCAAAGGGGGACACGGCCCCTCTGGCGGTATGATAACAGATCTGTTGTATGATGGAAAAGGCTTTATAGAAGTCACAAACGAACATATTGATACCCCACATACACATGGCACAGGCTGCACGTTTGCAGCGGCATTAACAGCTGAAATTGCGAAAGGATACTCCATGAGAGAGGCTTTTGAAACAGCAGAAACCTTTGTCCATGAAGCCATCAAATTCCCTTTGAATATTGGCGCTGGACATGGACCTACCAATCATTTTGCTTATCAGCAAAACAGGCTCAAACGATAAGAGAATCGAACCGTCTTCACTTGCGAGGACGGTTTTTTGATGAAAAAGAAACTTTCTTTCAGCGGAAATTGTCATTCTCTCATGATCTGTGATAATATTATGATCAGGTACTAATACTATGTCTTGAAAAAATAGGAGGCTTTATTACATATGAACTTTTCTTTAGAAGGCCGTAATATCGTGGTGATGGGTGTTGCCAATAAACGAAGCATCGCTTGGGGAATTGCCCGCTCACTTCACGAAGCTGGAGCTCGTTTGATTTTTACTTATGTTGGAGATCGTCTTGCTGAATCTGTAAAAGAACTTGCAAGCACACTTGAGCGCAATGATTCAATCATTCTTCCATGTGACGTGACAAGTGACGAAGAGATTGAAAAATGTTTCGCTACAATTAAAGAAAAAGTACAAGTCATTCATGGCGTTGCGCATGCGATTGCATTTGCAAACAAGGAAGAGCTTGTCGGTGAATACTTAAACACGAACCGTGAAGGTTTCCTTTTGGCGCACAACATTAGTGCATACTCATTAACAGCTGTAGCAAAAGCAGCACGTCCATTGATGACAGAAGGTGGAAGCATCGTCACGCTTACATACCTAGGCGGAGAGCGTGTGGTATCTAACTACAACGTAATGGGTGTAGCGAAAGCAGCACTTGAAGCAAGTGTGAAATACTTAGCAGCTGATTTAGGCGCAGAAGGTATCCGTGTGAACAGTATTTCTGCTGGTCCAATTCGTACGCTGTCTGCAAAAGGCATCAGCGGCTTTAATACAATCCTGAAGGATATTGAAGAACGTGCACCGCTTCGCCGTACAACGACTCCTGAAGAAGTTGGCGATACAGCTCTATTCTTATTCAGTGATCTATCACGCGGCATGACAGGTGAGAATCTGCATGTTGATTCTGGCTTCCATATCATTGCCCGCTAAACGAATTATTGACTTGCAGCATACCAAAGATGGTATGCTGTTTTTTTATTTTTCTTCTGATTTGAGACATCCGCTCATATATATAAGGAATGAATCATTCGGGAGGGATTAGTATGTCAAATAAAGGTGATGAGAACCAGAAGCCGCTTATGTATATTGTTCAGCCGAGTTATGATGAATCAATGCCGGCCATGCAAAATATCGTGAGAAAACGAAAGAAATCAGAAAAACCGCAAGAAAGTCATCAGAGTGCAAAAGACGTGATCGAAGAAAGCACGCACGAGGAACCCGTGGCTCAAGAAATAGAGAAGAAAAAAGAAGTCGGGCCGCCTGAACTTCAGCAAGAACAAGACATGATGCAAGAAGCAGAACTTGCACAAGAACAAGACTTCACACAAGAAGCAGAGCTTACACAAGAACAAGACATCACGCAAGAAGCAGAGCTTACACAAGAACAAGACATCACACAAGAACCAGAACTTATACAAGAACGAAAACCCCAGCGAGAAGAGGAAAAGCCGCCAGAAGGTGTATTTCATGAAACAAAAGAAGAACGTAGAAGAAAACGAGTGAAAAAGCCTTTAAGTCAGATGAGTATTGACGAAAAAGTCGATTTTCTCACAAGCCTGCCTCATAATATGCCAAGAGCCCTTTGCCTGATTGAAGCTGATGGTAAAACATATAGAGGGATTATCATGGATCGAAAAGAAGATCTAGTGGTCATTCGAACAGCGGGCGGGGGAAATCCAGTTGAATTAGCAATAGATGAAATTTCCTCGATTCATCCGCTTGGCTTTTAACGAATAAAAAAAGTCCCATAGAGGGACTTTTTTTGTTAGCAGTTACGGTTGATGAGTCGTGGATTTAAGCACTCGATTGCGCAGAAGCAGTCAAGATCTACTTCAATGCAATACTTCGATTTTTCTAATCGGAACACATCACATAAGGAATCTTTATCTGTAAAATCTAAAATATGACGGTCTTTGTCAAATGCAATAAGCAAGCTGAGTGTTGCGCAGTGATCACAGATGTGTTCGACTCTGAAAAATGCAGTGCTGAAGCAAGGACCTGCATCTACTTCTCCGACGTTTCCGAATGCGACGAATGGTTTTGATTTGGATGTAAAGAGAACAAACGGGACAGTGTCACCTAATGAATGGGATGTAGAAAGGAGATTGCTGTAACAGCTGGTCGGGCAATCTTCTTCGACGGCACTTTGTAAGTCGTTAATATTTTCAACAGCCTCTGCTACACAGCTCCATGAATGTTTGCGGCTCATATTCAACCCTCCTATACTAGGAAATTTGTTTGAGTGTTTGAGCACTGTCATCATCTACAAGCTTTTTTGTTTTGCCAGTTGATACTTCTACTTTCAATCAATGCGGAAGCGGCAGCTCTTATGCTGACTGCTCCGCATGATTGGCTGTCATTCGTAAGGAAGGGGATGCTTTGACTAATGACAAGTTAGGTCAACGGACGATTGGTTTAGCCGTGGTGATGATGCTTTTTATCTTTCGATGGCATGACTCTGTCGACAAGCTCTGGGTTTAAACATTGGATCGCGCAGAAGCAGTTTAGATCAACCTCAATACAAAAGTCCGTTTTTTCTAGACCAAAGAAGTCAGGGTCACAAGGGTGACACACGCTTAGCGTATGTCCGTGTACATCAACAGGTCTTAATACAGATAACGTAGCACAGCAGTCGTGTAATTTTTCAACCCGGAAGAAAATGGATTCGAAGCATTGGCAATCGTCAACAAATCCTCCAATGTTTCCGAAAGTAGAAAACAATCCGCCCTTTTTATCAAAAATTAAAAACGGAATTGTATCTTTTCCAGAAACTGTCGGGCTTAATAAATTACTGTAGCAGCTCGTAGGACACTTATCTTCTACAGCTTCCTGCTCTGCTAAAATCTTATCAACCGCATCGCATACACAGTTTTCATCATGTCGGCCATGGTGTTTTCCGCAGCTCATGGATTTCAGCTCCTTTAACAAGGTATTTGACTTTAGTCCTTAACAACATATGTATGCGCCCTCTAGTTGGTGTGGGTAAATGACTATTTATATTTGTTGTATTTTTATAAAAGGAAAAGCAGAGCTTTTCGCTCTGCTTTTGGACATTAGAGGATACCAATTGCAACGATTGTCGCAACAAGTGTTTGAGTAAGTGTTTGAATCGCGATCGAGATATCCGCATCGATTGTCGATACTGTAACGTTTCTAGAGTTTTCGATGACAAGTTTCTGGCGGTTTGTTTGTTTGTGAGTAGCGGCTTGTAAAAGATCTTGTGTGACGCGGTCAGCCAGATCACCGTCTGCGATTGAGATATTTGTAATGGTGATGATCGCTGTTTGAACAGCTACTTGGATAGATGCTGCAACCTGTGCATCAACAGAAGAGACGTTAATGTCACAAGAGTCTCTGACGATAATGACTTCCTCAGATGTCTGCTTTGTAAAACTCAATTGATCAAAGTCTTGCAAGACATCTTCATCATCATAATAGTGGCCATCACAAACTGCTTTTCTTTCATAGTTGTAATCGCCGTGGTGTCCGTGGTGTCCGTGGTGTCCGTGGTGTGTACAGTTACGATCTAGAGCGACCCAAGAATATGGTTTAGAATCCATTTCTATTCCTCCTTCCGTTTACTTTATTAAATGCTGGAATGCGTGGTTTTGTCTCGGGCATTTACCCTAGGAGGCAACCCATTTTTATTTAATCGTTATTACGCTGCGCATCACGGCGCTGCTGAATACGATCTCGAAGTGAATTTCGTTTTGGACGTACTTTTGGTTCAGGCTGTACTTCTTCCGCATGTTTTGCTGCCTCAGCCTGCCTTTTTTTCTCCTGCTGCTGTTCTACGAAATCATTTGCTTTCTTTTGTAAGTCCTCGACTAATTTCAAAATCATTCTTCTTTGATCATCTGAGATATTTGCTTTCTGATCATCTGTGATATTGTTTTTGTTTAACACATCACTTACAAGAAGACTCGTTAATGGATCAACATCAGTATTGATTTGAAACTCCTTTTTTTCGTTCTCTTCAGCCACGATGATTTCACCTCTTTCATACGTCATGTTAGAAAAGAAAGGGTCAAAGAATGCCGGCTTCAACTAAGAGTACATTCAATGTTTGAGTGAGAATTTGGACGGAGTTCATAATGGATGCATCTGATAATGTAATCGTAATGTTATAGCAGTTGATGATTTGAATCACAGTTTTCTTTTGGACTGTCACTTGTTGTGTGGATAAAAGCTGATCTGTGATGTCTGCAGCCAATTCATCGTCTGGTACAAGAAGTTGAATTAAAAGAGTAATGATTGTCGTTACGGTCGCTTGAAGGGAGAGTGCAGCTGTTACATCTGTTTTATGAATTGTGACATTTTCGGAATCTTTGATCTCAATGAAATCATCATAATTGCTGATTAATTCGTTTAACAGTTGTGTGTATAATAAATCAGCACTTTCTTCAATAGACAATACTTTCACTCCTTTCTTATCTATACATTATTTAATGCAGCAGAGGCTCAAGGTGGAATCGGAAAGCGTGAAAAAGTACAACCCAATTTTATTTCCGCTCGATTCATCATGGCGGTCTTTCTTTTTGCATATATAAAGAAAGGACGCAAAAAAGAAGAAAGAAGGAGGTGGAGGCTCCTGAGCGGTGCTTTGTCATTTGTCGTGTTTGCCCTCGCATCCTTTAGACTGACGAGGCTGATTGTGTTTGATACCATTACTGCTCCTTTCCGCCGTTTATTTCATGAAGAACAGGAAGAGGTCAATGAACAAGGTGAAGTGGAGACATATATCATCATTAAAGGTAAAGGGCTGCGGTCTTGGGTAGGAGAGCTGTTAAGCTGTTATTGGTGTACTGGCATGTGGTGCACTGCTGCTTTACTTCTGATATACATACTATTTCCTGTCTTTAGCATGTGGCTTAATTTACTATTAGCAATTGCCGCAGCAGCAGGCATTATTGAAGCGATCGTCTCAAAGCTGGTGAAATAAACAGGCATACTGATCAGACACGCTTTCAAAAAATGCATATACTATCATGGAATAGGAAAGGAAGGGTTGCGATGAAACCAACTGAAACACCGTCACATATGCTTCAAGGTTATCCAGCGCAGTCAAATCAACAATCTGTTTATACGAAGAAAATCAAAAAAGCAGATTGCGGCTGTGGAAAGAAAAAGAAACCTCAATAGAACAAAAAACAAAAGCCGGATTTATCCGGTTTTTTTGTTGCCCTTTTTTTGAGTGATGCATATGTAAGAGAGAAGGGGTGACCAGAATGGATGCATTCGAACAATTAATCGGCTCCTTGTTCACTAAACCTCATGATGGAAAAGAACAAGCGCACGAAAAGAGTGAAATGGATCTAGCGGATAAAGCGAATGATCTTGAGCAGCACTTAAAGGTATTTGGCGAGAAGATGGATGCTTTTGCGAAAGAAACAGAAGCATTCATGATGCGTCATGGAGAGGCAGATTACGTCTTTAAACAGCAGAAATAAAAATTCCGCACTTTTTTATGTGATCGTCCAAACCATTTGTAGTATTTTTCATATTTTGTAAGGGAGAAGAGGAGGTGCTTATATATGAGTTGTTACGGTTACGGTGGCGGTTCTTGCGGCGGCTACGGCGGAGGTTATGGCGGCGGATATGGATCAACATTTGTTCTTGTCGTCGTGCTTTTCATCCTTCTAATCATCGTTGGTGCTTCTTTCTTTAACTAAACAGTAAGAAGGTGAGGGAAGCAATGGGGGAGCCTTTTGCTTTCCTTTCTCTTTGGGCAAACAAGGCTTTAGGATAGGCACATATCTCGCCTATTTTCATATAGTAAGGTGATTACTCCACAAAGAGGAGGCAAATGAATGGATAATAAATTCTTTAAAAGCGTTGAAAATAAAACGGGTGTGAATATGAATGATGTTTTTAAGCTTGCAGGTTCTTTGCAAAATGCCAACTTTAAAGATGAAGCAACGGTTCGAGGCGTCATTAAAAAAGTAGCGCAGCTTGCGAATAAGCGTGTACCTAAAGAAATGGAAGACAAAATCGTTCAATCGATTACAAGTGGAAAAGAAAAGCTTGATTTCAATACAATCGCTAAAATGATGAACAACAAAAAATAAACAACAGGTCCTCCGCTTAAAGGGGGGCCTGTTGTTTTTCTGTGAATAATTCTCGGTTTTTCTTTAGTAGGGGATACAAAAAGCGCGAGCGATGAGCGGTTTTTCCACGTCTAAATGATGGAACAGATAGATAAAGAGATTGTTCAGCTCTTGTCATGGCCACGTATAATAAACGGCGTTCTTCTTCTAGGGCTTCTTCATCACCGTTTCTTAGTTCATCGAGTGAGAAATCATGAGGCAGTGCTCCGTCGACCACGCAAGTGATGTACACCGTTTGGAATTCAAGTCCCTTTGCGCGGTGAATCGTCATGAGCTGAACACCTGGTTCATCTGTTTTTTCCTTTTCGGCAGATTTCATATGTTCGGCATGTGCGAGAAAGGCTTCAATCGTTTCAAAGCGTTTGGCGGCGGTTTTTACATCTCGTACATCATCCGCCCCTTTTTCAAGCACATTCGTATCGTTCACTCGTTTTTTTAAGTAATCACCAAGTCCCATCTTTAGTTCAATAAACGCCACAGCGTCAGACGGCTTTAACGTTCGTAACGTGCGGAACAGAGGAACAATGGATTGCAGCTTTTTCCGTTGAAACGGCTGAATATCTGTTAGTTTTCCGAGTGCGTCTACCATTGAACAATCTTCCGTGATGGTCAGTGCCTTCATCGTGTTCAAGGTCTGCTGCTTTAAAAAGAAAACCGGAAGCAGCTGTTTCATAGCAGCCACATCATCGGCATCCTGACTTAAAGAGAGGAAGGCGAGAAGAACCCGAACAATTCGTCTGCTGTAGAAGGCTTTGACACCAGCCTCCGTCTCATACGGAATCGCGGATTGATGCAGACGCTCATAAATCGCGCGGCCTCCTGTATTGGTGCGAAAGAGCACGCAGATATCATTCGGCTTTGTGCCGTTTTTAATTTTCTCCTGAATATCTGCCACGATCATGGTCGCTTCCTCTTCCTCGTCATATGGATAAAAGAGCGTAGGCGGGATTGTCTCCGCACGGACGGCTTTTAACGTTTTTTCATAACGATGCTGATTTTTCTTAATAATGGCATCCGCACTTGCGACAATCGTATGATGCGACCGGTAATTCGCATGTAAATGGACGATTTGAGCCGAAGGATAGTCACGTTTGAATTCAAGAATGAAAGCAGGATTGCTGCCCCTAAAGGCATAAATGGCTTGATCATCATCACCTACACAAAATAGCTGCTCAGATTCTCCAGCTAACAGCTGAATCAATTGATATTGAACTGGATTAATATCCTGAAATTCATCCACTAAAATATACTTGAACCGTTCTTGATATCGTTTCAGCAGTTCAGGCTGTTCTGTCAGCATGTGCAAGCAGGCAATCGCCATGTCATCAAAGTCAAATTGCTGATTGTCTCGTTTTTGTTGTTCATAAGATTGATAAATCGTCCACATGTGCTTTTCCTTTTCATCTTTCAAATCAGGAAGCTCGCCTGGTAAAAAAGCATTTTTCCAAAAGCCGATCGATTGCAGTACTTGATCGGTAGGGTAGTCTTTCTCATCAAGTCCTTCATTCATGATGGCTTTTCGAATGTACTGTTCCTTCTGCCAGTCAAACTTGATCAGGTGCTGGCCGTTCCATTTGCTTGCGTCATCGTGAAGCAGCATTTTATAAAAAAGACTGTGGAAGGTGCCTGTCACCACTTGGCTTGCTTGTGATGGGTGCAGCTGGTATTGCTTGCGCAGTCTTTCTTTCATTTCACTGCTGGCTTTTGTGGTGAAAGTCACGAGTAAGATATGGTGAGCAGGAATATGATGATGTGACATGAGATATGCCGCTCTTGCTGTCAGGACTCTTGTTTTCCCGCTGCCAGCGCCAGCCAGCACAAGCATCGGACCGTCTTTATGTGTGACAGCTTGAAGCTGCGGTGTGCTAAAGGTAATATGCGGAAAGAGATCGATGGTATGTGCTTGTTCATTCTCTTCTAAATGTAACGCATCGCTAAATTGAATCGACCTTGGTTCCTGCCAGTCATATGATTCATTCGTTTGCGAGATGATTTGTTTACCTGTTGGAAAACGGAAGCCCCCAAGTTCTTTATAGGAAGCACTTTCCTCTTGCTCTGCATTTTTTTTCTGATCTTCTTGTTCTTCTGCTTGTTCACACATCTCTTGCTGAGTCATATGTTTATGAATAAAGGCAGGTTCTTCATGTATATTTAATCTGAAAAAGACTGGTTGTCCGCAATATGGGCAGGATAAGTGCCCTTTTTTTCCCTCGTCATGGAGGAATTGATAATGTTCTCTCGAATACGTATGTAATGAGATCGTTCGATCATGTCGTCGTGCGCATTTCAAAGCTAGTCCTCCAATAGTTAATCAATCTTAAAAAGAAACACATCTAATCATATCAAATGAGACGTGTTTCAAACAGTCATAATTAGGGAATAGTAGAGTAGAAGAGAAGCAAAGGAGGCGTTCTTGATGGGATATATAGCCCCGATTCAGCCGGATCTGTATTTTCAATATATCAATCGTCCTGCTCCTCAGGATAAAGAAGACTACGCGAAAGTAACAAAGGTTACTCGCACCTTTCATGACAAGGTATACAGAGAGCTGGAGAAAAAAGAGGACTTAGTGACAGAAGCAGAAACGAAAGTCCAGCAAAAAAAGCGGGAACGCTTTGTACGAGATATGTTTATGGAAGAAGGCAAAGGCGTTCATATTAATGCGTATATATAAATGATTACGCTTTCTTCCCTTGACGAACGATGATAAAGAAAAGCGAGGGCATCATGGATGCTCTCGCTTTTTCTTTTGGTCAAACAGATAGTGTTTTTGTCATTTTGACATGTGTGATCCCTGCTTCTTCAAACGGTTCAGAAACGGCTTTGTAGCCTTTCTTTTCGTAGAAAGGAAGAGCTTGGACTTGTGCGTGCATAACCGCTTCCTTCGCTCCATTAGCAATGGCTTCTGTTTCCAGCGCTTCTAATAGTTTGTGGCCAAGGCCGAAAGCGCGCGCCTCTTTTAACACACAAATTCGTTCCAGCTTTGCCTTTGGCCCTTCAATGATCCGCAGTCTAGCGGCTGCCTGAGGCTTCATTTCATCATTATAAATGACAAAATGAATGGCCTCGTCCTCTAGTTCATCTATTTCAATCTCTAACGGGACTTCTTGTTCTTTTACGAACACTTCTTTTCGAACGTAGTATGCATCTTCTCGTTGTATTTGTGCTGTTGCGATGACTGTTTTCAAATGTCTTTAACCCTCTTCTCCTAAAATAAATGTTTCATAGACGGTCCAAGATCCGTTCTCTAACTGATATAAAAGGTGGAAGCGATCCACGGTTTCTTCATGGTCAATCTTTCTCAGCTTTAATGTACCAAGTACGTCTGAATGCTCATCATCTGATAGTTTTTGAGCTACTGTCACATGCGGAACAAAAGCATATTCAGGTGTGCCAGCAAGTGGATCTGCGTACAACCTTTCATTGAGCGCCATGATTTCCTCGTTCGGTTCTACTTTCATATAAATGACGTTGTTTACAGGAGCGAATGAACTGAATTTTTTAATACGTAACGTAATAGGAGAAGCATTTTTTGCATACTCTCTTAACGTTGAGACGACCTCAGCCGCTTCTAGATCCGTTAATTCAAAAGGTGTTCTTAATGTTAAATGAGGCGGTATGAGTGCATAGTTCGGATCATAACGCTTCCGGTAAGAGTTCGCAATATCTTGCAATTTTTTTGATGGAAATATAACAACTCCGTATTTCATCGTGTTCCCTCCTGATTAAGAAAGTATTTATTATTGTTTATTATAACAAAATTCAGTTGATTAACGAATATGGGAGCATTCTTTTTAACGAAGGCGCAATGAGCGGCTGCCAAAACGTCCATTTATGATCCCCTTCGAATGTCTCAAATAAATAATCCGCACCTGACTGTTCAAGAAGGGCTTTTAAATCTTCGTTCGTCTGAATAAAATCAAGCACTTGGCCATCTGTCGTTTTCACAGCCGTTTCTTCCACCCCAATTTGATGGATAATGGCATAAGGAGAAAGGGCTGTCGACTGTTTAACGGCTTCTAGGACTGAATCATCAACGTAAGGAGACTGCAAAATCAGCCCGCCAAATAAAGAAGGATAATCAATCGCTGTCATAAGAGAAATCGTAGCACCTAGCGAATCACCAATAAACGTGCGTCCTGATCCAATTTGATAGGTTGGATAGTGCGTATCAATATACGGGACAAGTTCATTTGCTAAAAAGCGTTTATATGCTTCAAACTTTGTGCCATCTGGATGATACGTATTCCGTCTTTCCGAGACATTTTCATAAGGGACACCAATGATAATCGAGCGTTCCATTTCTTTGTTTTGCATCAATTCTTCCGCCTGTCTGCCTATTTTGCCTAAGCGGAAATAATCATGACCATCTTGGGCAATGATGACATGATATGTATAAAGGGGGGAGTAATTGACTGGCAAATAGATCAAAAGGGTCATATCCGCCCCAAGTTCTTTTGAATGTAAGGTTTCTTCTTGAATAATGCCTGTTTTCTTCACCATAATCCATTCCTCCAGCTAACCAATTTCATCACAAAGTGAAACGTTTCCATTCATTGTAACATGAAAAACAGCGTTGTTCCTATATGCTAACATGCAATCCATTCAGTTGACATCGAATCTGTTATAAAATACAGAAAATTTTAATTAATTGGTCCGATTCCTCTTGAAAAATGAGATTTAATGCGTTACAGTATTAAGAATTAGAACAGACAGACAACACATTCTTATCGTGAGAGGTGGAGGGACTGGCCCTTTGAAACCTCAGCAACCGGTATGCATCACTTCATGTGATGTACCAAGGTGCTAAATCCAGCAAGCAGCTTTTTTGCTTGGAAGATAAGAGGAAGCGATTAAAACCCCTTCTTCTTATGAAGAAGGGGTTTTCTGTTTTGAAATCAGATTTTTACTTAGGATGGTGTCAAATGACAGAACATGTGGAAACGACATTAGCGCAAATTGGAAACCGCAGCGAAGAGGCGACTGGCACGGTCAGTCCCCCCGTTTATCTTTCAACAGCATACAGACATAGAGGCATAGGGGAATCAACCGGATTTGATTACATTCGAACGAAAAACCCAACAAGGCAGCTTGTAGAGGATGCGATTGCTTCACTCGAAGAAGGGACGGCCGGCTTTGCCTTCAGTTCGGGAATGGCTGCGATCCAAACGATCATGGCATTATTTGAAAGCGGAGATGAACTCATCGTCTCATCAGACCTATATGGCGGTACATACCGTTTGTTTGAAAACGAATGGAAAAAGTACGGCTTACGTTTTCTTTACGATGATTTTTCAGATGAAGACTGTTTACGTTCTAAAATCACGCCAAACACAAAAGCGGTCTTTATTGAAACGCCGACAAATCCACTTATGCAGGAAGCGGATATTCAAAAAATAGCGAAGATTGCAAAAGAACACGGCGCTTTGGTCATTGTCGATAACACCTTTTACACACCCGTTTTGCAAAAGCCGATTACGTTTGGAGCGGACATTGTTATCCATAGCGCAACCAAATATTTAGGCGGACACAATGACGTCCTTGCCGGTCTTGTGGTGACAAAAGGAGAGCAGCTGTCTGAAGACATGTTCCAGCATCAAAACGCAATTGGAGCCGTTTTATCTCCGTTTGACTCATGGCTTTTAATGAGAGGAATGAAAACACTGGCTCTTAGAATGCGCCAGCACGAGGCAAATGCGAAGGAGCTGGCAGAGTTTTTAAAGAAACAGCCAGAAATTCAAGATGTCCTTTACCCAGGCAAGGGAGGAATGCTGTCATTCCGTGTAGCCAAGGAGGACTGGGTCAATCCATTTTTGAAGCAGCTGAAAACGATCTGTTTTGCTGAAAGTCTTGGCGGAATCGAAAGCTTTATTACGTATCCTGCAACGCAAACGCATATGGATATCCCAGAGGAGATTCGCATTGCAAATGGCGTTTGTAACAAACTGCTCCGTTTCTCCGTTGGCATTGAGCACGTAGATGACCTGAAAGCAGACCTGAAACAGGCACTATCACAAGTAAAAGAGGAGGTACACGCCAAATGACCACACACGATTGGACACTCGAAACCCAACTCGTTCATAATGCATTCAAAACAGATCGTTCAACAGGTGCAGTCAGTGTGCCAATTCAGCATGCATCCACCTTTCATCAAAGCAGCTTCGATGATTTTGGCCAATATGACTACTCAAGATCGGGGACTCCTACACGTCAAGCGTTAGAGGATACGATTGCGGCGCTAGAAGGAGGAACAAGAGGGCTTGCTTTTGCATCAGGCATGGCAGCCATTTCAACTGCTTTTCTACTATTATCAAAGGGAGATCATGTCCTTGTCACAAGAGATGTGTACGGTGGTACATTTCGAATGATCACCCAAGTTCTTTCGCGATTTGGCATCGAGCATACCTTTGTGGACATGACCGATTTGAATGAAGTCAAAAGAGGCATTCAATCAAATACAAAGGTCATTTACATGGAAACACCGTCCAACCCGACTCTAGGTATTACGGATATTGGGGGCGTCGTCCAGCTTGCGAAAGAACATGACTGTCTGACTTTTTTAGATAATACATTTTTAACGCCTGCTCTTCAGCGTCCGCTGGACCTTGGCGTTGACGTAGTCCTGCACAGCGCAACGAAATTTTTGAGCGGTCACAGTGATGTACTGTCAGGCTTAGCTGTCGTGAAAGACGAGAAGCTGGGAGAAGAACTCTATTCGCTGCAAAACTCCTTCGGTGCGGTGCTTGGCGTGCAGGATTGCTGGCTCGTGTTAAGAGGGTTAAAAACCCTTCAGGTCAGATTAGAAAAAGCAAGCCAAACGGCCTTCGAACTGGCCTCATTTCTCAAAGAGCATCCTGCGGTGAAAAAAGTGTACTATCCAGGCTTAGATGACCATCCAGGGGCGGACATTCAGCGAAAGCAGGCAAGCGGAGCAGGAGCTGTTCTTTCATTTGAATTAGAAAACCAAGCAGCTGTCAAAGAATTGGTGGATGCTGTCACATTACCTGTATTCGCCGTCAGCCTTGGCGCCGTCGAATCCATTCTGTCATACCCAGCCAAAATGTCACATGCTGCTATGCCAAAAGAAGAAAGAGAAAAAAGAGGGATTACGGACGGCCTGCTTCGATTAAGTGTAGGGGTCGAAAACGGAGAAGACCTCAAACGCGACTTCAAACAAGCACTAGATCAACTTAAGCCTGTTCTTGTAAACCAATCATAAAAGAGAGAAAAAAGCCGGTCCGGTTACCGGCTTTTTGACCTTTTTTGAACAAAACCATTGACGACTGATCATGATGGTTATATAATAGAGAATGTCAGTAACAGAAAGCCCAGAACTGATACATAACCCGATTCCGTAGCTCAGCTGGGAGAGCGCTACCTTGACAGGGTAGAGGTCGCTGGTTCGAGCCCAGTCGGAATCATCGTTGAAACCCTTGCACAGCAAGGGTTTTTTGTTTTTTTGACAACGAATATTTGTTCTGTTTCTCTTGATTGGGGACGAATTGGGGACGAACTTTATCCACCAGATTTTGTTTCTGAGTATTTTTAGGATTAAAACGATTAAAGTGTTCAACTTACCATCTGGCATCGTTAAAGTGACCGAATTGACAAGGGGCGCTAGAGTAAAAGCCCTACAGGGAGCACTGGCTGCTGTATTTTTTTATCCTGAAAAGGAAGTCAAAAACAATGGGAAAGATGGCTACTTTGGAACAAAACAGAAAATGCGGTCAAACGATTCCAGCACATGCATGGGCTTAGCGCTGAAGGTATCTATGGTCCGAAGACAAAAGCAGCTCTTCAAAGGTTATAAGGGTAGGTAAAACGTGATATGATTGTAAAAAGGAGGTAATATGATGACATTTAAAAGAGCGTTCAATATAGGTTATTTTGTTTTGCTTTTATTTTTTATTGTCGTATATTTCTTGCTTCCAGTCGATCAAATATTTACTGCAATCATCATCCTAACCGTACTATTTGGAGTATATCAATTTGTGATTTTCAAAAAACTAAAAGAACAAAAACAGCAATAAAAGACGCCCTAGTGCATTAGACTGGGGCGATTTTTTTCAACCAGTTCCACACATATACACTTTTCCTGGAGAACTTATTTCGTCCAGTTTTTTATTTTTACGTTTACTGTCTGAGAACATTTTCAAATGGCTCTTTCTTCATAAGTAACAAATGTCAGTGTCTGCACGTGTTCCCCAACGTACGGAGAAGTAACCTGTTTTCATTTTCAATTGGATCATTACTTGAGCAGCAGCAATCCAGCCAACATAAGGAATACGGTTTAAAATTGCTGCTGCAATTACTCCTACAGCTGCCTTTCCCTCTACTGTAACACGGTAATGATCATATTTGGACCACGCCCATTTTCCCTTTTGTTTTTGTGTTGTGAAATTATTATTCGCTAACTGTTCAAGAGAATTACTAACTTTATTCATATGATTTTCTAATACAATGCTATTTGCAATCTTATTTACTTGTTCTTCAATTGCGGCTATTTCGTAAGATTTTAGTTAGTTACTAGAAACAGAAATATTACCTGTCTCTTTGTTAGAGGTATAGGTGGTTGTTCCAAGTTCAGTTTTAAAAATTGTAGATTAATAGCTTTATGCACTTTTCGAATAAATTAAAAGAAGCCCTAATCTAGAAATAACAGAGGAAAGATAAACTGATAACGTTCAGGAGAATACACATTTGATAAAATATTTAGTGGAGGAGAGAAAGATATGAAGTCACTTTTACTAATTGGACAATCAAATATGGCGGGGCGCGGCTTCAAGCATGAAGTGCCTCCGATTTATAATGAAAGAATCATGATGTTGCGAAATGGTAGATGGCAAATGATGACTGAACCCATTCATTTTGATAGGCCGGTAGCTGGTGTAGGACTGGCGGCTTCCTTTGCGGAGGCTTGGTGCAAGGATCATGAAGGAGAGAAGATTGGTCTTATTCCATTTGCAGAAGGTGGCAGTTCCATTGATGAGTGGTCGCTAGACGGAGCATTATTTCGTCATGCAATAAATGAAGCTAAATTTGCAAAGGAAAATAGCGAATTGGTCGGGATATTATGGCATCAAGGAGAAAGTGACAGCCAAGATGGGAAATACAAAGCATACTATGAAAAAATACTAAGATTATTTCATGAACTAAGAACTGAATTATCTGTACCTAACATTCCGCTTTTAATAGGAGGTTTGGGCGATTACTTGGGAAAAGTGGCATTTGGCGCAGGGTGTGTGGAATATCAACGTATTAATGAGGAACTACAAAAATATGCACATCATCATGAAAATTGTTATTATGTTACTGCGAAAGGTCTTATATCTAACCCAGACGGAATTCACATCAATGCGATGTCCCAGAGAATATTTGGTATAAGATACTATGAAGCTTTTCGAAAAAAAGAACATATACATGAGCCATTACCAAATGAAAATGAGTTAGTCAATGAATGTCATAATAGAATGAATACCTCAGCGGAGAAAAAATACATAGCACTAGAAAAGTTCACGTTGGGCAAGATTACTTACGAAGAGTTGCTGGAGGCTTTATCGTAGGTTAAGCTTATGGTAGCCTTTGAATGAAACCGTTATAACTCATAGTTGTGATAGACAGAAACATTACATATCTCTTGAAAGGATGATTGTGGTGGTGAAATCAGATAAAGTCTCCTCCTGAATACATGAAATCACATTCAGGAGGAGATAAAAAATGTTTAAACAAATAGACGAAAATTACCCGCGAAAAGAGCACTTTCATCATTATATGACGTTAACCCGATGCTCATATAGCCTGGTGATCGATTTAGACATTACGACTTTGTATTCCATATTGAAAGAAAAAAAGCTAAAAGTATATCCTGTGCAAATTTATTTGTTAGCAAGAGCTGTGCAAAAAATACGAGAGTTTCGAATGGATCAAGTGAACGATGAACTTGGCTACTGGGAACTTCTCCATCCTAGTTATACGATTCTAAATAAAGAAACAAAGACATTTTCAAGTATTTGGACGCCTTATGACGAAAACTTTGCTCAGTTTTATAAAAGCTGTGTAGCCGACATTGAAACATTTAGCAAAAGCAGCAAGCTGTTTCCGAAATCTCATATGCCAGAAAACATGTTCAATATTTCAAGTCTACCGTGGGTTGATTTTACTTCTTTTAACCTTAATGTATCTACAAATGAGACTTATTTACTGCCAATATTTACGATAGGCAAATTTAAAGTGGAAGAAGGAAAAGTCATTTTGCCCGTTGCGATTCAAGTACCTCATGCTGTTTGTGATGGCTATCACGTCGGTCAATATGTGGAATATTTGAGGTGGCTTATAGAACATTGTGACGAGTGGTTAAATGATACAATGCAAATTACCTGAAGACAACAGGTACTCCCATGGAAATCTAGAAGATGAAGGCAGACTGAAATGAGTCTGCCTTTTTGTTTTGTGATGAATGTACAAGTACTTGTGCTAAAGGTTATTGGTGTGCAAAATAGCAATCAAGTTATGTTTCTCGGAAGTTCTTTATTGCGGTTTTTTTGCGGTGCTTTATAAATCCCTTTATGTGATAATAAATGTAATATAAGGTAATTTAATGGAAGTGAGTAGGAGGTGTGGGGAATTCTAGTTTAAACTGTCTTAAAGAGTATGCCTGTAAACTTGATTGTTACGATTCTGAGTGTTTGTTATATATGTTTTTTATCAAATATTATAGGTGATGAACTACGGAATTAAGAATAATCTTTCCTTTTAGTAAGAAGGGTGGGGTAGACTCTAAATAAAGAATAACAGTTATTTGTTAAATATACAAAACTTAATACTCACTGAAACTTCATACCGTTATATTGTACTATCAGTATATATTTTACTAGAAATTGACTAAAGGTGGTTTAAATTATGAAAAAAAGCAATACATTATTACTTTCTTCAATACTTTTAGCTGGAACGATATTCCCAGCAACTGTTTCAGCAACAAATGTTGCTAAAAATGAAAATGAATGGATAACGATTGCAGAGGATTCTGCAAGGGATTCTGTATCGCATTCAATTAACAAAAAATCGGCTAAATCTGACTATGTTACTAATTGGAAACTAAGAAAAACTGGTGGAGCGATTGGTGAGATATTTCAATGTAAATACAGCATGTTAACTACAGCGAAGTCAAAGGGGAAAATTGATTATATTGAAGCAAAATCTCGACTATATGGAGGAGATGGAGGACTTTCTAAAAGCAAAACCGATTCTGCAAAGAAATCTAATTATGCTGGAGCAAATGCTGCCGGTGGTGTAAGTGGGGGTTGGGGATGTAAAGGTAAAGCGATAGGAAACTCATTATATAAAGATAGTGGTTATAAAACTGTTAGTCGCCAAAAGACTTTTAAAATATAATATTAGTGATGAGACATAGAACAATTTTATTCATAACAATTTTCATAGTGTTACTAGTGACACTTATTTTATTTCTCAGACAAGAAAAAGTCTCTAGTGATAAAGAGTATAATGATGAAATGATGGATTTTACTGGTCCAGGAACAGATACCGTTTCATATGGTATGTATGAACCTGAGGGGAAATTGCTTGATACACTAGATATCGGTTTCATTAAAAATAACCAAATTAACAAAGTTCTTTCCTTCTCACATTACATAGATGCAGATAGAAAGTACACGTTACTCTTACTAGCAAATTTTAAACAAATAGAATTCTCTGCAGATAATCATAAGCCATCTAAATCATACACATTTGAGATGACTAAAGATCAGGTGATCGCATTACCAATTAAAGCTAAATTACCGAAAGATGTTGGAGAAATCGCGTTTATTATCGTTCCTGAGGCAAAGTATCATTTAAAAGACAATGATATAGAAATAGCCACTGGCTTACAAGAAAACTATATTATGCGCTACATTACAAAAAAAGCTTCATCTAATAAGTTTGGAAGTGAACTTCACCCCACATATAAAACGGATGAATTAACTGGAGAAGAAATTTTCATGGCTTCAGGAAAAATGTCAAATAAGGTTTTATATACTTCCAAAAGTCAAATGCCTGTCTATCTCCAATTGTATAATAACGGTAAAGAAAAAATGAATTATGCTTTAGTGGCTTTCTCGGAAAACAATCAACAAAAATTTAATGGGAAACATGTGATGTATGTATCTGTAGAGAATGAAAAAACAAATGTTTATAAAATAAAATTGCCAAAAGTTAAAAAGGAAAATAATTTTCAAATAATTGCTTTTCCTGCACCTTTTGATAATAGTACTAAATTTGAGGAAGTTAATTTTAGAGGCTATTCTTCAATTAGAACGTTAATTCAACCATAGGGGGCAATTTTATGTGGATTATCATTATTTTGTTAATCATATTGATAGGATTTACAGGAAACATTGTGTCGATTTTAAGGAATATAAAACAATCTAATGAAAAAATTATAAAATTATTAGAAGAAAATCAGCCACCAAAATAGATCATCAGTTCATAGTAACAAGCATAGAGCTAAAGTTTTATTACAGCTCAAAGAGAATAACAAATTAAGTATCAGCTAAAGAAAAGGTTATCTGACAACCTATGTATAGTTACACTACTATTCGTGTATTTTTTACATTGCTCCTTTGAAGGAGCTCTTTTTTATTTTTTAGTTGGTTTTCGGTGATTTGTAAATTATTGTATGTGATAATAAATGTAATATAAGGGAGTTTAGTGGAAGGGGAATAAGGGATGGAGAAAGTTCTTTCTTCACATGTAGGTGTGAAAATAAATGAATGGTATAAAATGATTCGGCAATTCAGTGTACCCGATGCAGAGATTTTGAAAGCTGAGGTAGAACAAAAAATTGAACGGATGGAAGAGGATCAAGATCTGCTCATTTATTATCAATTAATGTGTTTTCGACATCAGCTTATGCTCGATTATATTAAACCTTCAGAAAAACGATCGCCTTCTGTTTCTGATTTGGTTGATAAAATCGAAAATTCAAATCATCAACTTTCTGGTATGCTGCAATACTATAATGCTTTTTTTAGAGGAATGTATGAGTTTAGTAAAAAAGAATACATACAGGCTATCCAATATTATAAGATCGCTGAAAGGCAGCTCGCATTGGTTGTTGATGATATTGAGCAAGCAGAGTTTCACTTCAAGGTGGCTGAAGCCTACTATATTATGAAACAAACTCATGTTTCTATGCATCATATTATAAAGGCCTTAGACATCTATAAGCAGCATGAACAATATAAAGTTCGCCAAATACAAAGCTTGATTGTTATTGCAGGAAATTATGATGATTTCAAGCGATATGACAAGTCATTAGAGCATCTAAATACAGCTTTTTCTATAGCAGAAGAGCTCGCCGATAATATGTTAATTGCTAAAATTCTATTGAACATAGCGAATACATATGATCGACAACAAAAGTACACTGAAGCAATCATACGCTACAGAGAAGTTTTAGACATTATTACACCACGAAGTATTGATATAAAACCAATCACCCTATTTAGTTTAAGTTGGTCGTTGTATAAGTCTAGTCAACATGATGAAGCCGCTCCACTCGTAGAAGATGGTCTTAAGTGCTCCTTAGAGAGAAATGATTCGTTGTGTTTGATGTTATTTAAAGCTTTAAAAGCGATTTATATAGATGGTAATGAGAAAGCAATTCAAGAAGTGCTAGATTATTTTGAGGAAAAGCAACTATATGTCTATGTCGAGGCATTTGCTCAAAGTATAGGATTATCTTCTGAAAAAAAGGGGGACTTTGAAAAAGCTGCCGAATATTATAGAAAGGCTCTTAAAGCTCAAAATGATATTCAAAAAGGAGAGTGTCTGTATGATTATTAAAAAATTACTAGTCATTGTATCCATTGTATTGTTAAGTGTTTCAACAGCAGAAACTTTGAAAATCATTGGAACAAAATCAATTCGGAATACAACAATGGAGGAACAACAAAAATCAAATCGAAACACGACTATGATTGATCGAAATACAACCTCTGAAAACGTATAGACAAGATTAAAACAGACTTTAATAGTCTGTTTTTTTATGAAGTAGAATGAGCAAATGAACAGTTGGTCAATATTATACTTATCTCAATAGATATAGGGAGGCACCCACTTTGAAGCCATTTTGGGAGAAAGAAGAAGAGAGTCCTTTCACGTTAGAAAAGGTAGATGAGGAAAAAATTCGTGAAGCAGAAGGAAGACTTGGCGTCACTTTACCTGATACATATAAAAAGCTCATTTTAGATTGGAACGGTGGTTTTACAGTTCGTAATGCTTTTCCAACCGAACGGCCAAATTCTTGGGCAGAGGATCATGTTCAATTTGACCATCTAAGAGGAATCGCAAAAGGTGTTGGAATTATGAACAGTCCTCAGTTAAGTGATGAATTGGATCTGCCTGAGGGACTTATTTTCATCAGCGGGGAAGAAGATACATGGATCGCAATGGACTACCGAGAAACGAAGGAACGTCCTCCTATTCACTATTTTGATTTAGAGCTGGAAGTAGATTTTAAGCTGGCAGATACTTTCGATGATTTTATTGAGAAGTTATATACAGCTGAAGATGCGATGGTCGAAGTAGTAGAGATTGAGGAGGAAGCTTCGGATTTATATGTCTGTAAAGAAGAGCTTGAACACATATTTGATAGGCAGGACCTTCGTCAGCAGAATCTATTCAAAATGGCACATTATCCGATGGAAGAAACAGAAGAGATCGAATGGTTTTTCAATCGTATGAAACAATGCATCCAACAGATAAAAGATCAACATGTTTTGTATGAAGCAGCGACAACGATTCACTCCATCCTTCTGTTAAACCCGGATATGCCAAGGAATGACCGTATCAATCAAGAGTTGAAAGAAATAGCGGAGTTTCTAGAAAATAGTGGTGAGCCTAATACCGCTTTTTTGGGAGAAGACATTCATCCAGTGAAAAAACGATAGTGAAAGAATAAAAGCCCCTGAAAAGGGCTTTTAAAATGTAGTTTAAGACCTCTTTTTATTTAAAGTTTTCATGATGAATAATGCTATATATGAAGCAATGAATGAGCCTAAAGTGTAAACAACTGACCACCCTAAGAAAGAGCCATTAAAAAGTGTAAATGTCAGGATGAGCAAAAGATAAAGCTCACAACTGGCATGAAATAAACCTTTTGTACAAACAATGTGACGATAAAAGAAGCGATGATCGTACTTACTGGAAGCAAGCCGAATACGAATTCTAAATGAGTCATACCAATTCTCCCTTTAAATGACTTAGCTACATTTGATTTGTTCTAATTGCCTCTCATACACTCAAAATTCATAGTACATCGGGTTTTTGAGTTTAATAAATTTATTAGACAAAAGAATCAATAACCATATCATAACATAAGTAAATACATTTATTACATTATATGTAATTCGATGGGAAGTCGGATGATTTTAAATCCTTTTTTTTGTAATCTTATTGAAAGTCATATTTAAATAAAGTATAGTAACTTTATATGACAAAGAGGAGGATGGTTAAAGATGATGCATGCAGGAAGATTACGCCAGCAAACTTTGAACAATCAATAATTTCATATGTTCAAAGGCTCTGTTTTCATCAAACAGAGTAAACGGGGTAGTCTGCACATTTTTAAACATCTTCAGCGGTCAAGTATGTAACTTTACTTGAAGACAGACAGATATCGTTTCTGTCTTTTTTTGTAATTTTTTATTGATATAAAGAGAGATATGAGTCTAGCCGTGTTTACTCTAGCCACAGATAGCAGCCTATTTGTGGTTTTTTTGATGATTTTCTTAACGCCTGTTGATCATGAATAAATGAGCAATTGGAGGAAAAGAATATGAATAGACTAGATTTAAAGCAATTAGCCAATCATCACGGATTAGAGATTTTAGAGAATACCATCAAAATAAATGAATCAGGTGTTGATTTCCGTGTCGCACATGTCGAAGATTTACATGGTGATCAATGGATATTAAGAATGCCTCGCAGACCTGAATCAATGAAACATGCCTTACAAGAAAAAAAGACATTAGATCACATTAGTAAGCAGGTTCACTTTCAGGTCCCTAAGTGGTCTATTTTTACAGAAAGTCTGATTGCTTATAAACAATTAGAGGGTGTACCGGCGGCTAGTATTGATGTGGAACAGCAATCTTATGTGTGGAGTTTTGATCAAACGAATGTACCACAAGCTTATTATGAATCATTAGGAAGCGTTTTAGCGAATGTACATTCCTTAGATCAACAGCCTTTTAAAACGATCGGAGTGGAGATGCTCAGTGCTCATGAATTAAGAGCATCAATGAAACAGCGAATGGAACGTGTCAAATCGCAATACACCATTAACAGCGGTTTATGGGAGCGCTGGCAAGCATGGCTAGCTAAAGATTCTTTATGGCCGCCTTTCGTGGGGGTGAAGCATGGAGATTTACATCCTGGCCACATTCTGATTGATGAAAATCAATGTGTTACGGGTGTTATTGATTGGTCTGAAGTGGGGGTTGGTGATGTATCTGCAGACTTTTTGTCGCATCAACTTCTCTTTGGGAAAGAAGGATTAACAAAACTTATCCATGCGTATGAAAAAGCAGGCGGGAGAACTTGGTCAAGAATGGATGAACATATAAAAGAGCTTCTGACTACAAGTGCGATCACTGTGGCCGAGTACGCACAGAGATCAGGATTGAAAGATATGCATGAAACTGCAGCATACATGTTGGCAAACGAAAGATAATCAATCAGAACGTATCCAAAAAAAGCCCTGAAAAGGGCTTTTTTTAATCTAATTCATGAAAAAACTGTTTGAGCTGATCAATGAAAACTGATTTGGATTTTCCCTTTTTATAAATGAACTCGATATTGATGTTGAAATTGATGGATGGATCGATTGAAATTTGTTTTAATGTTCCTTGTTCTACCTCATTTCTAACGCAATGATGAGGTAGAAACGATAGCCCCATTCCTTGCAGCACTAAATTTTTTGCGGTTTCCATATGATCAACCTCAATGGAAATGTTCGGTGTGATGTTGTTCTTTTGAAATAATCGGTGGAGCATCAGCCAATCAAATGACCCATAGTCAAAGAAAATAAAAGGCTGTTCTTCTAGTTCTTTCATATTGATGTTGTCAAGGCTGGCAAGCGGGTGATGAGTTGGGACGAACAGCCCGATAGGATCACTGAAAATAGGGATCGATTCAATTTGAGGATGTGTTTCAGTCCTGACAATCCCAAAGTCCACTTGATTGTTGATGACTTTTTGAACAACATCCTTTGAATGTCCTGTTACAATTTTCACTTTCAGGTTTTCGTATTTTTCTTTCAGGGCAGGCAATATGTTAGGCAATAGATTATTGGAAATAGAGGATGCGCATCCAATCGTCAATTCATAAGGGATCATCGTTTGTTTGAGACTATGCTTTGCTTCTTGATAAGAATGGAGGATCTTTTTGGCATGCGGGTAAAACTGTTCACCTTTTTCCGTCAGAGACAGCTTATTTCTCTGCCTATCAAATAATTTCAGGTCTAATTCTTTTTCTAACGATTGAATACGTGCCGAAACAGAAGGCTGGGTTAAATACAGTGCTTCCGCAGCTTTATTGATACTGCCTAGCTGGCATACATAAATAAACGCTTCTATATTCTCAATATTCATTTTATCCCCTTATGTTGCGTTCTTTAAATGTTTAGCTTTTCAAGCTCATACACTAATTTTACAGCTTCTTTCGCCAAAATGACAGTAGGGTCAATCATTTTCACATCTTTAGTTGACCTTAGGACTAAGGGGATTTCTGTACAGCCGGCTATGATGGCTTCTGCCCCTTGATTGATTAAAATTTCTGCAGCTAACGCCAATTCACTTTCGCCTTTACTTAATTTTCCTGCTTTCACCGCATATATCCCATTCATAACGTTTTTCTGAAGATTTTCACTAGGAGTCATGACGTCAATCTTGTGATGAGCACAAGCCTTTTGATAGAGCTGGGTTTTTAATGTTCCATCAGTACATAGTAAGCCCACAGATGTATAGTGATGTTTGTTCAGGTAATTTGCGGTTTCTAATGGCATATTCATGATAGGGATATGAGTGGAATGTCGTACGTTTTCTAAAAAGAAGTGAGCGGTATTGCATGCAATGAGAATAAAGTCCGCTCCTGCACGTTCTAATCTCTTAGCTGATGAAATCATATCATCTGTAGGATCTTCGCCTTTCCCAAATATGGCATTGGTTCTATCAGGGATTTGAGGATAATTATCAGCAATCACATGGAGATGATCCTGATCTTTTATCGCTGGAGTATGTGAAATGATTTTTTTCATCAGATCTATCGTTGCTAAAGGACCCATCCCGCCCATAATTCCGATCGTTATAGACATATACGCCACCACATTTCTTTTTTTTCTATTATAAAAAAAGAAAGCATGGTGATCGTTATAGAAAAGTTCTATATGTATATAGAAGGTTTATCAAAAGCGTCTTTTAATGGCGCTTAGCGGCCCACTCCGATTGAAGAATCGCATATTGATATTCATCAATTCAATGTCCTTTTGACATATAATTTTGAAGTAAATGTCCTTCGCGTCTCATCTTTAAACGTTCCAGCACTTGAATAGATTTTTCATTGCGCACATCAGTAAAGGCAATGATTTTATACTTGTCCAGTGTAGTGAAAATATATTCGATCATTGAACTCAAGGCTTCGTGAATATAGCCCTTTCCTTGAAATTCAGGTGGGAGAGTAAATCCGATTTCAACGTTTCTGGGCTCACTGGCAAGTGTGTGAATTGCGCAATCTCCTATCAGTTGATTGGATTCAGGTAAGGCAATAGCGTATTGAAACCATGTCCCCGGTTGATTAGGTTTTTTTTGATGTTAAACAAATGATTCAGCTTCTTCGTACGTATAGTTTTCCCAAGATTGATATGTTGCAATAGAGGGATTTGCTCGGTACTGATAAAATGCTTCAATATCTTGCAGATCAAATTGACGAATAACTACCGGTTTGTCCTTGTGAATATGCTGTTTGCATTCTTCATGTTTTACCCTCATTTTTTAGTTTGTTTTTGATTTGAAAAAGTCTATCAGCCATTCAGATAGCTGCTGCTGTGCTTTACTGACAAATCGATCTGCATAATAAGTTAATTCTAAGTGACGAACAGGTGCCGGATCAGCAATAGGAATCGAAACAATATTTGGCCACGTCGAATGGTATTGCAGCAATCCTCGCGGCTGAATGGTTGCACCGATGCCGGCTTCAACCAGCTGCAATAATGAAGATGCGGACCCAACCTCCATGACAGTGTCTAGTTCAACACCCTGTTCTTTACATACGTCATCTACTAAATCCCTTCCTAGATATCCCTTCGGATACATGACCAAAGCATGCTGCATCAGCTCTTCCAATGTCACTTCACTCTTTTGGGCTAGATCACTTTCTGAATGAACAAATAATTCGTAGGGCTCACTTCCAAGTGGAATTTGAACGAGACGCTTATCCGCAGGCCCTCGCAGCCCGATGCCGAGATCCACTTTATGCGACAGTACTTCTTCACGAACGTAGATCGTTGAATATGCTTTCAGATTGGTTTCAGGATAAAGTGTTTTAAATTCTACAAATAGCGGAACAAGCTGAAAGTCAAGATCGGAGGGGAGTACTGCAAGTCGAACGTTTCCTCGTTTTTCAGATAACAGTTCTTTCATCGCATTTTTCGCATCTCTTTCAGCTTGAAGCATTTTCATACCATATTGATAAAGCAGAGAACCCGCTTCAGTTGCAACGACTTTTTTACCGATTCGATCAAAGAGCGGCATCCCAACTTCAGCTTCAAGCAGCCGGATCTGCTGGCTTAATGTAGGCTGTGATATCCCTAATTGCTCAGCAGCTTTTGTGAAATGTAAATGGTCGAATACAGCCATGAAATATGTAATATGACGAGTATCCATTTGTCATCCTTTCATAAATAATAGTTTTTTACTATCATCATAATACGAATTATTGTATTGATCAATGAATGCGGCAGATTTATACTCAAAGTAACTTCAACAAGATGAGAGAGGAAGAAGAGCATTGATGAAAAAAATATTTTATTTAGCCGCTTTATTTTTAGCTGCATTAAACTTGCGCCCAATCATTACGTCCGTGGCTTCTATGATGAGCATGATCCAAACAGACCTTGGAGTCAGTGCGCTGACAGCAAGTCTTCTAACCACTTTACCGGTCTTGTGCATGGGGGTGTTTGCACCTGTAGCAACTAAACTAAGCCGCCGTTTTGGTTTAGAGAGAACGCTTTTTTTCTCGATTCTTCTCATCACAATCGCTACTGGACTACGTGGGACGAGTCAAACGGTTGCCGTCCTTCTCATCACTGCATTTGCAGGAGGCGTTGGGATTAGCTTTGCAGGACCTTTATTGTCTAGTTTTATCAAAAAGTATTTTCCGAAAAGCCCGGGGATTGTGAGTGTCTATTCTATTTCGATGACGATTGGGGCAGCACTTGCTTCTGGCTTCACCATTCCGATATATCTTCGCAGTGAGCATAACCTTCCGCTCGCCTTGTCTTGCTGGGCGGTTTTAGGGATGATCGCATTAATCTTATGGCTAGGGCTGGCTCGGAAAAAACAACAGGCTGATCATGCAGTTTTACCGCTAAGGCTGCCGCTGCGAAACAAAAAAGCCATTCAATTCACCTTGTTCTTTGGCTTTATGTCCAGCATGTTCTATTCGTTAACAGCATGGATTTCACCCATCGCCCTTAGTTTTGGAAATAGTCCACAGTATGCCGCCATGCTGCTGACGATATTTACACTGATTCAGATTCCGGTGGCACTACTCGTTCCAGGAGTCGTCACTCGCTTAGGAAAACCGAAATTATTTCTGATTTTATGCAGCGTGTCAGAGCTGATCGGCCTTATTTTCCTTCTACTTCCAATGCCTATTTTGCCAGCCGTCATTTTTCTAGGGATTGGGGCAGGTGGATTATTTCCCTTAGCACTTATGCTGCCCATTATTGAGACGCGTACACCGGAGGAGGCTGGTACATGGTCCGCTATGTCGCAGATGGGCGGATACATCATGGGCGGGTTTGGTCCGTTTTTCATTGGCTTGGTTTTCGATCTAAGCGGACATTTTCAAGCTTCCATTGTTGCAATGCTCGTCATTGTCTCATTGATGATTGGCGTTCAGTTATCAATGAAATTAGGTAGAAAAGAGGAAGATGTGTCGAGTTAAATCATGCAGCTTCACATTTCAATCAAAACGGGGAGGTTTTATTGCTTAAGAAGGGGAGCCTGGGGAGAGATACTGGGTGCTTGTTTATGATGGAACGTAAGGAATGTCTTCATTTTTCGCAGCCGCTTTTATAGCTTTTCTTTATTGAGTTTGCGCAATAATGGAATATTTCACAAAATAATAGAGTCACCTAAAGGAGGCAAGTATTGTCTCTCTTTTGTTGTTTTAGGAGTAAACACCAGTGATACTTTCATTTAACTAGAAATGCTATTGCTTTTTTGCTCGATTAAGAGTTTGATTATAATAGAGACTGTAAAACAGAAGGCGATAGAATAATTCAGTATCATGAGCTCCAGTTATTTTTGCAAGATATGTTCCGAGAAAAATTTGCATAAAAAGAACTAGAGGTGAATAATATGACAAGCTATGAGTCGAAAGACATTTTAAAGCAAGCAATCATGAAGACGTACAATCAATACGATGAAGAATTCAATATGATTCCAGAAGAAATGAAAGATGATCGAATAGAGGATGTAAGCCGAACTCCTGCAGAAAATTTGGCCTATCAAGTTGGTTGGACAACCCTGCTGCTTCAATGGGAGCAACACGAAACTGAAGGAAAGGTTGTCCATACGCCAGCAGAAGGTTATAAATGGAATCAGCTTGGCACATTATATTCTCTTTTTAATGAGAAGTATGCCTGCCAATCACTAGTCGCATTAAGAGCTCAGCTCAAACAGAATGTTTTAACTATTTGTGATATGTTGGATCGTATGAGTGAAGAAGAAGTGTTTGAACCTCATCAACGAAAATGGGCGGATGATGCGACAGCAAAGGCTGTTTGGCCAGTTTATAAATTTATTCATGTGAATACCGTTGCTCCTTTTAAAAATTTCCGTACTCAAATTCGTAAATGGAAACGATTAAAACAAGTATGACGTGAAGGATATACGATGTACATATTTCGTTAGAACTAAACTTGATTGTATCATCTTATTTCAGAGAGAACAGGGGGCGCTGATTCGAGCCCAGTTATTCCTTCTTATCAAAATTACGATCACTCACATGGCTTCTTTACAGGAGCTTTTTTTCTTATTTTTGCGGTTTCTTTTCGGTGTCGGACGATTCACAAAATGATAATATATGTCATTATAGGGAAAATAGAGGAAGGGGTAAGGGCGGATGGAGAAAGTGCTTTCTTCTCACGTCGGCTTGAAAATCAATGAATGGTATTATCATATTCAAAGATTTAACGTACCGGACGCCGAGGCATATAAAGAAGAAATCAAATCAATGCTTGATCATATGGAAGAGAATCAGGATTTATTATTGTATTTCTCACTTATGGACTTCAGACATAAATTAATGCTTGATTACTTGAATCCTTTAGAAAATGGGAAAGAGCGGGCGAACTTTAGGGAACTCGCAATGAAGATCAAAAGGGATCAAGAGAAATTAACAGGATTGCTCGAGTATTACTTCAATTTTTTCTACGGCATGTACGAATTTGAAAACTACGAATACCTCAATGCGATTACCTTCTATAAGCGGGCAGAAAAAAAGCTGTCTCTTGTCAGCGACGATATTGAACGTGCCGAGTTCAATTACAAGATGGCAGAAATCTATTACCACATGAAACAAACCCATATGTCGATGCACCATATCGCACAGGCAATAGAATGTTATCGAGAAAAAGATACATACACAGTAAGAGAAATCCAATGTTCTTTTGTCATTGGATTAAACTATATAGATATGGGCTGCCCCGAAAAAGCAATACCCCATTTTCAACACGCACTAGAAAAAGCCGCCGACAACTCAACAAAACGATTAAAAGGATCAGCACTTTATAATTTAGGGTTGAGTTATTTTCATAACAATGATCTTTCAACTGCAATTAAATATTTTAATGAATCTATTCATTCGTTTAAAGAACAGGGATATGAGCATTTAAATAAAATTCTTGATCCGCTGGTCATGTTGACAAAATCATATTTTAAAAATGATCAGAGAGATTTAGGTTTATATGCATTAAACTATGGACTTGAATTAGCTGAAAAATTAAAGGATGATATTTTTATCAATACATTCGTTATGTTGAGATCACTTTATATTGATAACAATGAAAATCGTATAAAAGAGTCAATGGCTTATTTGGAATCAAAGTCTTTTTTTGCAAATCTTGAAGATTTAGCGAAAGATGCAGTGAAGCATTATAATAAAGCAGGAGATATAGAACGCTCAAACGAATTTTATGAGAAGATTCTATATTTCCAACACCAAATTAAAAGGGGAGACTGTCTTTATGAAATTTAAGTCAGTAGCAACCGTATTAATAATTGTCAGTGTGTTAGGTGCTTTTAGTTATGTTTCATCAAACGATATCCATAATGAAGCCCAAAGAGGACATACATCAAGTATCGGTTATTTTGCTTAAACTTAAAAAGCCTGTTCAATGGCTTTTTTTATTTAATTGTCGCTTTTCTCAATGTTAAGTCTTCAGAAAAAGCAACTAGGCGGACAATGTCCGTTCTTTTTTGTTTTAAAAGATTGAAATCTTGTTATGTTTTTCCATCATACATTCAATTATTTTTAATCACCTGCTGTATTATATTTTAAAGGATGTTACCGTTGTATGTAAGGAATGATTGGCCAATCTTCCAATAAGAGTTGGAGGGAAATCATGAATTGCAAAATTGAAATATTAAGCAATATGAAGATGGTGTATATGAGAAATATAGGACCATATGGAAGCAAAAAGAATATAGAGATGATGAAGCATTTTAAAAAATGGATCAACCAACATCAATTAAATGATGAATTAAAGAAACATGGCATATACGGTGTTCCTCAAGATGATCCTGCAAGGACTTTACCTGGAAAATGCAGATATGACCTCATGATCATGACAAATAGAGATTTCTCAAATAATCAAATGGTTCAGACTGGTTATTTTGAAGGAGGAAAGTATGCTGTTTTTACAGTGACGCATACAACTGAAAAAGTGAATTTGTTTTGGTGTCAATTACCTGACTATATTCAGAACAATCAATTGAACATGCGTCAAGCCCCTATTATAGAGCGATATAGAGAAGAGGAAGGCGAAGATAAGGTGTGTGAATTCTTACTGCCTATCTTTTAGACAATTTATCGAACGTCAATGAAAACAGACCTTTATGGTCTGTTTTTATGGTTAAATCATCTAGGACTCGTTGCTTCAAATGCTATACTAAGGCTAAACTATAAATGAAGGGTCATGATAGGAGGAGCATTGTGTGATATTCATCATAGGCATTGTCATTGCTTTTATGATTGCTATTTTAGGTTTTACTGTTTTCGTAGAAGTAGGAAATGGACTGGGGACGGCTCTCAGCATCATCGGAGGACTGGTCATTTTATTCATAGCCGGTAGATTACAAAGACGAAAAGAACAGAATGATCCCAACATATTATTAGATAAGATGATGATGTTTTTTCACGAAGATGGATTTCAGGCATCTGCATATATCTTTTCAGAGCAGGTTGATAAGGGATTTGCGATTGATGATGAGCTAGAGAAAATGCGCTTTATTGAACATCAACCTGGCGGGTCATCTAGAAAATATAGATTTGCAGTCACTGAGCTTTCCTTGAAAGATTTGAAACAAGTTGAGATATTAGAAGATGGTGTGCCGATTGATTATTCAGCTGAGAGTGATGATAAAGAAGAGGTCTCGACGCTTGAATTAAGATTAACTATGAATGATCAAGAATCATCAACGATCACGATCAACTTCTTGCAATTTGATGGACCTGTTCGTAAAAGCAACGCTCAATACTTAACTGAACGGGAAAATTTGCAGGAGATTTATCATGATATTGATGCAATGATGAAATCTGCGGATGAAATTGAATATCATCGCTCATAGAGAAGAAATCACAGTTTGATGTGGTTTCTTTTTTTTATGTGTACCCAAGAAAAGCTGGTCCGGTCATTGTAGTTGAATGTTTTTCTCAAAAATGAATAAAGATAGACTAGACGCGAAAGCGAACATGAAGATAGAAAGAACTCTCATGTGATGAGGAGGAAAAATAAATGAAAAAGCTTTGCAGGGAAGTTTGGATCGAAGTCAACCTTGACGCGATTAAAAGAAATATCGGGGCCATTCAAGCGCATATTCCGAGGAAAAGTAAGATCATGGCTGTCGTGAAGGCGAATGCTTATGGACACGGTTCAGTGGAGGTAGCGCGGCAGGCACTGGAAAGCGGTGCGACGGAGCTCGCAGTTGCTAGTTTGGAGGAAGGCATTGTATTGCGAAGAGCAAAAATTGAAGCGCCGATTTTGGTTCTTGGATTTACCCCGCTAGATTGTGTGAAAAGGGCTGCGGCCTGGAGAATTGACCTCTCCGGCCTTCGAGAAGACTGGATTGTTGAAGCAAATGAGATCTTAGCGGAAGAAGATAGTCAGCGCCGGCTTGGGATTCATGTCAATGTCGACACAGGGATGGGGCGATTAGGTGTACGAACGAAGGAAGAGCTGTTAGGAGTGGTGGAAGCACTTGAAAAGAGTGGAAATCTTAGATGGGACGGGATTTTTACGCATTTCTCCACTGCAGATGAGCCTGACCCTGATTTCACGCTGCTGCAGCACAGCATTTTTATTGATTTTCTTCGGTTTTTGAAAAAACAAGGAATTAAGCTGCCGACCGTACATATGAACAATACAGCGGCTGCCATCGCGTTCCCTGAATTTAGCGCCGATATGATTCGGCTGGGCATCGGGCTATATGGGCTGTATCCCTCGCAATACATTGAAAGCTTAGACGCTGTTCAGCTAGAGCCCGCTCTCAGTTTAAAAGCAAGGATTGCGTTCGTGAAGGAAATGGTGACAGAGCCAAGGACCGTCAGCTATGGTGCAACTTATGTAGCAAAACCTGATGAAATCATTGCCACCATACCGATCGGTTACGCAGATGGGTACTCACGTGCTTTATCAAATCGGGGATTTATGCTTTTCCGCGGCAAACGAATGCCGATTGCTGGCCGAGTCACAATGGATATGACGATGATCAGTTTAGGAGAAATGAAAGCAAAGCAAGGCGAGGAAGTCGTCATATATGGTCGTCAAAAAGACGGAGAAATTTCTGTTGATGAAATTGCTGAAATGCTCAATACAATCAACTACGAAGTCATCGCCACCTTAAGCCGCCGCGTCCCAAGGTTTTATCGTCGAGGCGGAAAGATTATTAAAATATCGACGCCGGTGATGTATGTGTGAGGGGAAATAGAGGGAAATGCTTATTATGATAAAAATTAAATTTTATTACAAATATGTCGATAAAAGGAGGGAAATTCAAGATATGGGGGAAAGAAACGATGAAAAAAGGATTATTGTTAGTGCTTTTGACCATTTTTATGATGGTTACAATTCATCCGTTAAAAGCTCATGCAGCAGAGACAAATGGCTGGACGAAGCGAGCGGACTTACCAGAAGAGAGACTTCATTCTAGTTCCGCAGTAGTAGATGGAAAGATTTTTGTTTTTGGGGGAAGTAGTGAAAAATCACATAGTAATAAAAATACCTACATGTATGATCCTCACAAAAATGAGTGGATCTCAAAAGCTGATATGCCAAGAGAAAGAACAGATAGCGCGGCAGTGGCGATAGGTAAAAAAGTATATGTCATTGGAGGAGCATATCAAGATAGCACAAAAACGATTGATATTTATGATACAGAATCCGATACATGGTCGGAAAAACCAATCCTAATACCAACTTTTGCTGTGACAAATGGAGATATTATTGCGACTGGAGAAAACGGAAAAATTTATATTCTTGCAACGAGTAAAAGTCCTCATCAAGAACATAATTTTTACAGTTATGATACAAAAACGGATAAATGGCAACAATTAAAAATGTTTCCTCAGAGTTTTACTGGGATGTCTATGTCAGAAGTCATTAACAATAAAATTTATGCTACAGGCGGATATAGAGGAACCCAAAATACCCAAATATATGAATATAACATTGAAACAAATCAGTGGGTACGAACAAAATCAAAGTTGGAGTTTTATCAAGTAGGAGCAGCGTTTACAACATATCAGGGAAAATTATTTATGGTAGGCGGTCAGCATAGCGTTGACAGATCCAGCCCAATATTACCATATACACAGTATTATGATGTGGATTCTAATTCTGTAAAAAAAAGTATAAATGAATTGCCTGAAGCTAGAGTTGGATCAAGTGCTGTAACACTTGATGGGATGATATATATCATAGGTGGAAGGAATTTCAAAGAATATTATAATTTTAAATACGTTAAAAGCAACTTCAAATCAGTAATCTCTATCTCATTAAAAGACTTGCAAATTGCTGAAGGTGAAACAAAGCCAGACGATGGTTCAGCAGAAGAACCGAAAGATCAGGACGGAACAAAGCCTGATGACGGAACAACAGAAGAACCGAAAGATCAGGACGGAACAAAGCCTGATGACGGAACAACAGAAGAACCGAAAGATCAGGACGGGACAAAGCCAGGTGATGGTACAACAGAAGAACCAAAAGATCAAGATGGAACAAAACCAGATGATGGAACAAGCGAAGAACCGAAAGATCAAGACGGAACAAAACCTGGTGAAGAAGCATCAAAAGGTATACTTTCAATTACCATGATAAACGGACTGCAAAAGGATTATTTGCTATCAACGAAAGAAATCAACGATTTTCTTAACTGGTATAAAGAAAGAAGCTTTGGAATTGGTATGAACTTCTATGAAATCAATGATGAACACAATAAAGGTCCTTTCGCAAGTAAGAAGGATTATGTGGTGTATCCAAATATCTTAATGTTTGATATCAAGCAATACTGATATCATAAAACGATAGAGCTGCTGATTATAGATCAGCAGCTTTTGTTTTTATAGGATTGTTAAAATTAGGATTAACGTCATGAGAAAAATGCGATATTTTTTTAAAAATCTGCTAAACATCCTATAAACACGTCCGATAATAGAATTGTCAGGGTTGATAAGCCCTAGAATAACGGACTTTTTTCAGACAAGGACGTCTGTCAGGTCCCAAATACATGGAGGTAATAGGAAATGAGAATTAACCACAATATCGCAGCACTTAACACATTAAACCGTTTGTCTGCAAACAACGCTTCAAGCCAAAAGAACATGGAGAAGCTTTCTTCTGGTCTTAAAATCAACCGTGCAGGAGATGACGCAGCAGGTCTTGCGATTTCTGAAAAAATGCGTGGACAAATCCGCGGATTAGAAATGGCATCTAAAAACGCACAAGACGGTATTTCTCTTATCCAAACAGCTGAAGGTGCATTGACTGAAACTCACTCAATCCTTCAACGTGTTCGTGAACTAACTGTTCAAGCGGGTAACACTGGTACGCAAGATGCAACTACAGATCTTAAAGCAATCCAAGATGAGATCGACAACCTTTTAGATGAAGTAGATGGTATCTCTAATCGTACAGCATTCAACGGTAAAAAATTACTTGATGGTACGGCTACAGATGGATTTACTTTCCAAATCGGTGCTAACAAAACTCAACAATTAACTGTTAATATTGGTAACATGGGTACTGCTGCTACTGGTCTTGATATGTTGAAAGCAGATTATGTTGTAACAACTGCTACAGCTGCTAATACAGATGCTTTATTAGACAAAGTAGATGCTGCAATCAATAAAGTATCTTCTGAGCGTGGTAAACTTGGTGCAGTTCAAAACCGTCTAGAGCACACAATCAACAACCTTGGTGCTTCTGGTGAAAACTTAACAGCTGCTGAGTCTCGTATCCGTGACGTTGATATGGCGAAAGAAATGAGTGAGTTCACAAAGAACAACATTCTTTCTCAAGCTTCACAAGCAATGCTTGCACAAGCGAACCAACAGCCACAAAACGTACTTCAATTACTACGTTAATGAAAGGCCCCTATATGGGGCTTTTTTTTATGTGCATTTTTCTTCGAATTTTCTCCAGTCTTATGATTCTTAAATCCCTCTGATGAAACATGAAAAATGACCTTTAAATTTGGCATACTCTAGCGAAACGATCATAATGAATGAGACTTATTCCTTATTTATTCCTTTTTTGTTAAACAAATTCCATACAGGTTCGATAAATGGATTGTAAGGCTTACAAAAAAATTCTAATTTAGAACTTTTGGACAAGGATGTTCAATTGGTTCAAACACATGGAGGTAATAGGAAATGAGAATTAACCACAATATCGCAGCACTTAACACACTGAACCGTTTGTCTGCAAACAATGGAGCAGGGCAAAAGAACATGGAGAAGCTGTCTTCTGGTCTTCGCATCAACCGTGCAGGAGATGACGCAGCAGGTCTAGCAATCTCTGAAAAAATGCGTGGACAAATCCGCGGATTAGAAATGGCATCTAAAAACGCACAAGATGGTATCTCTCTTATTCAAACAGCTGAAGGTGCATTAACTGAAACACATGCGATCCTTCAACGTATGCGTGAATTAACAGTTCAAGCGGGTAACGTTGGGACTCAACAAACAGAAGATTTAACAGCGATTCAAGAAGAGCTCACTGCTTTGGTAGATGAAATTGATGGGATTTCTCAGCGTACAGCATTCAACGGAAAGAATCTGTTGGATGGTAGCGTTGAAGATGGATTCCAATTTCAAATTGGCGCAAACATTGAGCAAAATATCAACGTACAGATCGGCAAAATGGACGCTGAAACCTTGACTGTCAAAGATATTAAAGTGAATGAAGATGGTTTTGATTTTGACGTCGAAGTAGCAAAAATTGATGAAGCAATCGGCGCAGTATCTAAACAACGTTCAGCACTTGGTGCTGTACAAAACCGTCTAGAGCATACAATCAACAACCTTGGTGCTTCTGCTGAAAACTTAACAGCTGCTGAGTCTCGTATTCGTGATGTTGACATGGCGAAAGAAATGAGTGAGTTCACAAAGAACAACATTCTTTCTCAAGCGTCTCAAGCGATGCTAGCTCAAGCAAACCAACAGCCGCAAAACGTTCTTCAATTATTACGTTAATGAAAAAGCCCCACTAAGGGGCTTTTTTTGTTTCAATCTAATGAAAACAGGTGCTGCAAACGAAAGTCAGGAACCGCTTCATGGAAAAAAGCTCGATTGCTTTCATCATCCTCTTTATCCCACTGACTCCACCATTCAGCAGTTTCTCCAGAGGCGTCGGCTTGAATCATGACATGCAGCTGTTCTAAGTTGATAACATTGATAAAACTTTTGCAGCGAGCATTCCCGTCATACCGCCGCCAATGGCGATCGCCTGCTCATATGTCATAGGTTGTCTCACAACATGCGCCTCCAATGAATATGTAAAATGATTACATGACCATTTCATCATATGTTGATGCTTAAATTATAGCAAATTTTCGTTTTGTTGAATATAGAGAGGGAATCTCCTTCTTTTTACTCGTACATATGAGAAATAACTTTAATCATCATCATTATTTTTAAAAAATAACTATTATTTTAAGAAGGACGACCGATAAATAACATAAGGGGGTAGAGAAATTGGATATACTACAGAGTATTGTGACAGCAGCACCTTATATGATGCAGATTTTAAAAAATGAAGTGACGATGGGTATCATTGACCGAGAGAAATTTTTGCTGTATTTGCCATCGAAAGATGTTGATTTTCAAATTCGAGCTGGTGAACATATTAAACCAGATGATCTGAATATGAAAAAAGCGCTGAGAGGTGAGACATCAAGTATGTTTGTACCTGAATCAGTGTATGGAGTACCATTAAATGCAATGGGATTACCAATTTTTGATGAAAATGGGCAAGTGATTGGTGCCCTCGCTTTAGGATTTCCGCTCAAAAATCAAATAGAGCTTGAAGCGTATATGGAATCATTAAATGACATTATTCAAAGTATTCAAGAAAAGGTGCACGTGGTGGCGGCACATTCAGAGGAGCTTTCTGCTACAAGTGAGGAGATGACCTTACAAACGCAGCAAACACTTGAAAGCTCGAAACAAACAGCCGATATTACAAAAATGATTAAAGGCATCTCGAAACAAACGAGTTTGCTAGGATTGAATGCGTCAATTGAAGCGGCCAGGGCAGGAAAAGAGGGAGCTGGTTTTAGTGTTGTAGCAAGTGAGGTTCAAAAGCTTTCAAGTGAAACTTCACGTGCAACAGAAAACATCGAAAGCTCATTACAAGGAATTTCCTCCAATATACATACATTACTTGAAAGTATGGACCACATGAAAGGTTCTTCATCGGAACAGGCTTTACTTGTAACAGAGTTTAGCGAAATTGTGGAACGATTGACGATCGTAAGTAAAGAAATGAAAGAATTCATGCAGCATGTGATGTCAACGTAAAAAACGAATCCAAGAGGGATTCGTTTTTTTGATGCGCTATTTTCTCTTGTTCTGATCAAAGCGATAATCATACGTGTCGCCCTTCACCACATTTAAAAACTCATGTCCAATTTGAACAAGCTGTCCGTTTTTCCATTTGATGAGAGGGTCTTTGTCAGGGTATTTCCAGTAAATCGTCTTCTTACGGTGGGTCAGTTTGTTTTCAATTTCTGCTCTAACTGCGTTTTCCTTTAGCTTTCCTCCGCTATGCTGATAGGTGTTGATGATGTACATTCCGTCAGGTGATGACATCGAGCGGATGAATGTTCCGTGAGACACGCCTTGAAGAGAGAAGCATTTCCAATAAATAATGCCAGCGAAGCTAAGGAGCAAGATGATAAGGATGAGGGTGGTTTTCTTTTTTAACATGAAAAATTCCTCCAGATGTAGATCACAATATTTCTAATTTATGAGAGAGAATACAAAAAGATTCATATAGTCCAAAAGTTCTATTCATTTCAATTATCGGTCATTTTTTCTCAAAATTCAACAGAAAGCCGTAAATGTAAGGAAAATTTAAGGAAGAATTCAAGTGGTATATTTGATTCGAAACCTCTTTACAAAAGAATAAGGGATCAGTAGACTTATGCTCATATAGAGAAATGGGGCAGATGACATGAGACAAATCATCGATACGTATCAAAGTTATGAAGAGCTTTCCGCTCATGAAAGAATAGGAATTGATTATCGAATTCTTCACGAGCGGAAAGGTGACCAGCTTCTGGTTTTGTCGCCTCATGCCGGAGGAATTGAATCCGGCGTGAGTGAGCTCATTCATGAAATAGCAAGTGATTATTCTATGTATTTATTTGAAGGCCTTAAAGTAAAAGGCAATCATGTTCTTCATATTACAAGTACACGTTTTGATGAGCCGGTTTGCCTTTCTTATGTGCATAACCATCATTATACGTTTGCACTCCATGGCTACGGAGAAACAGAGGTGCTTCAAACGTTAGTGGGAGGTACGGACAGAGAAAGAGCGGCAGAAACTGTGAAACGTTTAACGCTAAATGGCTTTCACGCATTGCTGCTATCTGAATCTGATCGTTTTTCTGGAACACATCCTGATAATATTAATAACCAATGTCTGACGGGAAAAAGTGTACAACTTGAAATTAGTCAGGCGCAAAGAAGAGCATTTTTTCAAGACTTTAGGCGTCGCTACCGGCGTGATACACAAACTGAACAATTTTACCGGTACACAAATGTACTCAAACAAGTATTAGCCCTTTATGAATAAACTTTTATCGTTTTATGTCCGAGTATTTACGTTTGATAAACGGCTTCTTTTTCAGCGACCCTTTCTGCTTTCATTAAATAAGACGTAAACTCCTGTTGAAAGCGAATGCCTGTTTTTCGCTGTTCGAATAAGGCAAGCCGCTTTTCAGCAAAAGCTCTGGTGACGTGAAACGTTTGAGCAATATGCAAAATGGCTTGCTGCCGAAGGGTTGGAAGCTTCATTTGCAGCAGCATAAAGGTTGGAACACAAAAGTGATACATGAATTGTTTTGCCTGAAACTCCTGCAGTTCTCGAAAAAGTTTGTTCATTTTGAAATGATTGCCTGTATGCTTTAGCACATGACAAAGCTCGTGGGCAAAATCCTGCCATTGTTCTTCAGATGATAGGGATCTGTTTAATATAATACTGTAAAGACCTTGATGCTGGATCATCATGCTGCCAGTCTCCTCGTAGTGGACCCATACATGAAATTCAGAAGCGATCCTTTGCATCTCTCTATAAGCAGGACCGCTTATTTGTAATTGAGCATATAACCGCTTAATATCTTCTTCTAAATGGGTTAAAAAACCAGTCATTTAAAAAACCTCCATACAAACGTATGTTCTATTTTTGGCGTAAAAGAAAAGTCCATATAGGACTAAATAGCTAATTGAGCTATTACTTACTTTTTATATCGGCTTATTTTTAACAATTTTAACATAAATTCAAGGAAAAATGGAAGTAATTCCTGTTTTTTTCTGTATTTTTGCACTTTCCACTACTAAAAAGAGTGATTGAATTCAAATTTTACCATAGTCTTCTCATGAAAACAAACAAGTATTGTCTTACGAACGCCACCGATTGATGAGAAAGATCAATTCAATCTAGCAAAAGGGAGTGCAGAACATGGTACAAATTTATCAAGATTTTATTCCAGTTGGAAACGGAAACCGCCCAGGATATGCGATGACACCGGAGTATGTGACGGTGCATAACACAGCAAACACGTCAAAGGGAGCGGATGCGAAAAGTCATGCGGCCTATGTAAAACGCCCAGCGACAGAGGTGAGCTGGCATTTTACAGTGGATGATCATGAAATATTTCAGCATCTGCCGTTAAATGAAAATGGCTGGCATGCAGGGGATGGACATGGGAATGGTAACCGGAAGTCGATCGGAATTGAAATTTGTGAGAATGAAGATGGAAATTTTCAGCAAGCGGTCAAACATGCACAATGGCTTATTCAAAAGCTATTAAAAGAACATCACATTCCGCTAGCAAACGTGGTCACACATCAGTACTGGTCTGGAAAAGCATGTCCACGCCAGCTTCTTTCTACATGGGATGAATTTAAAAAAGGGATTGAAACGGCAGAAGATCCGGAGCCGGTCATCACGTATGTCGTGAAAAGCGGAGATACGTTAACGAGTATTGCGAAAGCTCATGGGGTCACAGTTCAAGATTTACAGAAGTGGAATGACATTAGTGATCCGAATAAGATTCAAATTGGACAGGTTCTCAAAATTTATCGTAACGATGCAAAGAGCATGTATGAGCTGCCAGATGGGGTTTTAAAGGTGACGTCTCCATTGACAAAGGGAGAGCACGTACGCCTCGTTCAACAAGCGCTTGCTGCTGTTTATTTTTATCCTGATAAAGCAGCTGCAAATAAAGGGATCGACGGAGTTTTCGGAGAAAAAACGGCGAACGCCGTAGCGCGTTTTCAGCTGATGAATGGTCTGACAAGTGATGGGGTATACGGCTCTAAAACGAAGGAAAAGCTTCTGGAGCTGTTAAATAAGTGAGTGTTTCTGTTTGTATGATTGGATGACTGTTTCACTTCGTTCATTTAATCGACGAATATAAGGCGACGACTTATATTCAGCAAACTGAACATATCTCAATTGTTTGATTTTCTTTTTCATTTATTGGCACCTCAATTGTTGCAGCGTATAGATTATTGTATGCAAGTTTATGTAAAATCTGTTTGTATGATTGGATGACTGTTTCACTTCGTTCATTTAATCGACGAATATAAGGCGACGACTTATATTCAGCAAACTGAACATATCTCAATTGTTTGATTTTCTTTTTCATTTATTGGCACCTCAATTGTTGCAGCGTATAGATTATTGTATGCAAGTTTATGTAAAAAAGGAAACAGGACGCGGATTTTGTTCCGCGTCCTTTAGTGTAATCAAGCCCTTTTATTTTTATACTCATCCAAGAGCTGTTCATTCTTTTTGAAAATACGCTCTGTATGGGGGCTTACTTTGTAATCCGCCATACTGATATGGTGCTTTTTCTTTAAAATCTTAAAAGGGTTTTTCTTGCGATTGTTGTTATTCCCTTGAAGTGCGTGGTCCATCTTCATCACCTTCCTCTTCGTCAGGCAAGATTAGGTCATAAATTGTTGTAAGTGACGTCATTAATAAATAGTCGAACTCAGTGACAATCTCATCAGAGGTGAGCTTAATGACAAAGTGATCATCTGCTACAGAAAACGGGATGAGCACCAATTTGCCGAAATCATCGTAATAGACTTCCTGCCTGTCAAGCTTCGCCTGAATAAGAGCTCGCTGGTCAAGTGTCCGCAGCAGGTCATCTTTTTGTTCCTGCGTATCGTATGGACAAAGAACCGCTTGAATATTCATTTTGTCGGCAAAAGAATAAATGAGCCGTTCAATTCCCTCTATATATGCCTCTACACTTCCATAATATACATGGATCGGTTCGTTTTTCAATAGGTATTGGTACGTTTTTAGTTTGTTGAGGTAAGAATGAAGTAGATCGTTATTTTGTTCTAGGAGTTGGTGGGTGTCGGTTTCCAGTTCGTGATTTCCGAGTTTTTTAATATAGGAGCTGAGAAAGATGAATGCATCGGTTAATGCAAAAAAAACAGCAATAATCAAGTAGTGCATCCAATCGGTGAAGATTGAAGAAGGGTCATTTGTCCAGTACACAACAGCACCAGCTACATAAATCCAATACCACGTTTTTCGAATGGCAAACATCTTTTCTTTTACTTTTTGTTCAAAACGCCATACGGCAAATACATATACAGCAAGGGCACCTAGCAATAACCACACGGTCAATTGAAAAAATAGTAGCATGTTCTTCTCTCCCATAGACAGATGGATACTTATTTATTTCTATGGATATGATTGGAAACCCTGCTTCATGAAAAAATGGCTTGTAGGAACAAGGTGTTGAAGTGTGCGGGCAAATAAAAAAAGACCTGTCAGACAGGTCTTTGATATTAGATAATCGCATTTAACACAAAGTATATAAGAGCCCCTAGAGTTCCTGAAATCGGTAATGTGATCACCCAAGTGACAAGCATGCGTTTTGCCGTACCCCAGTTTACTCCTTTTACTCTGTGTGCAGAACCTACACCTAGAATAGAAGATGAGATCACGTGAGTGGTACTAACAGGTAAGTGAATAAATGTCGCACCGAAGATAATCGCTGCACCCGTTAAATCGGCAGATACTCCGTTTACTGGACGAATTTTCATAATTTTACCGCCGACTGTTTTAATAATCTTCCAGCCGCCAATAGAAGTACCTAGTCCCATTGCAAGCGCACAAGAGAATTGTACCCAGAATGGAATGTCGTCTGTTGTATGCAAATTACCTGCAATTAAAGCCATCGTAATAATTCCCATCGCTTTTTGCGCATCGTTTGTTCCGTGGGTATACGATTGCAGTGCAGCAGTTAAAATTTGAACACGTCGGAATTGTTTATTTGTTTTTGCGAGATTGTTGTTTCTGAATACAAATTTGATAATGGTATACACGATATATCCCAATACGAAAGCTAGGATAGGTGAAAGCAATAGTGCTTGAATGATTTTAATGAATCCCGAATAGTTTAAAGCGCCAAAACCAGCAGAGGCAATAACAGCTCCTGCAATTGATCCGATCAGTGCATGTGAAGAACTACTCGGAATCCCGTAATACCAAGTAAGCAAGTTCCAAGTAATGGCCGCAATTAAAGCAGCCAAAATGACAACAGAACCGTTTTGAAGTGTAAAAGGATCTGCGATGTCTTTTGTGATGGACTTTGCCACACCTGTAAATGTCATTGCTCCTAAGAAGTTCATGAACGCTGCCATAATAATAGCATGTCTAGGCTTTAACGCCTTTGTTGAAACCGAAGTGGCAATGGCATTTGCTGTATCGTGAAATCCGTTGATGAAATCAAAAGCAAGTGCACAAATGACAATAAATATGGTAAGGATGAGTAATGTGTCCATGTTTAACTAACCCCGTTACGCATTCTTCATAATGATTGTTTCTAGATTGTTGGCAACACTTTGACAGGAATCAGCGATTTCTTCAAGTGTTTCGTAAATTTCTTTGTATTGAATGACCTTGATTGGATCAGTTTCTTTTCCAAACAAGTTCTTTAGTGATTTACGATAAAGATTGTCACAATTATGCTCGATCTCTTTGATTTTGATTGCGTGTGGTTGAATATCTTTTAAGCGATTTTCAGCCAGTAAATCAATTGTAATTAAAATTTCCTTTGCACATTCTCTGATGTAGTGGCTGAATTTGTCGATATGTTCGTCAGAGCTTGTCATTGAATAAATTTCCATTGTCGCTGAAAAATGCTCAATTCCATCTAAAACATCGTCGAGGCTATTCGTCAATTGAAGAATGTCTTCACGTTCAATCGGTGTAATAAAGGCTTTGTTCAGCTCTTTAATCATAGTATGAACATGATTATCACCTTTTGTCTCATATTCCTTCAATGTGTCAGAAAATTCTTTCAGAGTGGTTTGATTTGTTACTTTATAGCTAACAAAATACTCAGCAGTTTCATCTAAATTTTTAGCAATTTCCGTTAACAAGACGGAAAACTTGTCTTTTTTCCTTTTTAACATGTAAAAACCCTCCATTGTATAAATGAGACAATGCACACATCAAATAATTATATATTCTTTTGTCGAAAAAAAACAGGTGTAGTCGAAAATTTCTTCACTTTTTCTATTTGATCTTATTCTGACCTAAAGATGTGTTCTCAACACACCTTTTTCAGAAAGGAGAAAAGAAATGAAAAAAGCGGTCCATTTTTGGCGCCGCTTAAAGCTTAAGAAGCTGAATAAACAAGTTTAAATCGCTCGCAAACAAGGAGCATGTCTTCTTTAAATTCTAATCCGTACGGTTTGAGTGCTTCTGTAAAAAATTCTTGATGGGCTCTGTACCAATAGTTATATGAAAGATCGCCTTCACCTTCTGCTTGTGCAAATGATTCTGGAACCTCATTCATTGGCATGACATCTACATGCGTGATCTCTATGATGGCTTTTGGTTCGTCATGGCTGTCCAAAATGACCGCATATTGTCCTGCCTTTGGAAGCGGCTCCTGTTCCTTTTCGTAAAAAAGGTGTCCAGAACAAGTCGCTGTTTTTTTCCCTCGCAGAACAAGGTCAAGCAAATGATCTGGGTCTGCTCCAAATGCCCAAGCGGAAACAGACGCGTCAATTGGTGCACTTTCTGATTTTTCTTCCCAATATGTTTCCCAAAATAAGGTGCTTTTCTGATTCATCATTCTTCCCCCTTTGTGATGTGTTTATTATACCGTGAAATCAAATACATGGAAGTATAGTGTCTTTATCCCTACTGAGTAAGTATGTCATATGTTTTGAAAATCCGCTTTATATTTGATGAATATAGGATGATAGAATGAAAATTTTAGAAATTTTAGAATAATCTATTGTATTCTGGTCAAGAAGTCGGTATGGTCAAAGTAAGAATATGGAAGGGGTGTTGTGTATGAAACGCATTTCTTTAACTATTTTGTCCATATGTCTGCTGGTTTTCTCGTTTTTTCTGCCTGTCAGTCAGGTCACTGCAACCGAAACTCATGGGAATAAAGTAGCTGTTGGGAAAGATGGCATGGTGGCTACTGCCCATCCGCTCGCATCAGAAGTGGGGGCAGATGTTTTAAAGAAAGGTGGAAACGCTGTTGACGCTGCTGTTGCCATCCAGTACGCACTGAATGTGACAGAGCCAATGATGTCTGGAATTGGCGGCGGAGGATTTATGATGGTTTATGATGGGAAGACTAAAGAAACATCCATCATCAATAGTCGAGAAAGAGCACCACAAGGCGCAACACCAGACATGTTTTTAACAGATGAGGGGAAAGTCATCCCGTTCGCTGAGCGATCCACACACGGTAATGCTGTTGGTGTTCCAGGGACTGTAAAAGGTCTTGAGGCGGCATTAGATAAGTGGGGGACCCGCTCGATGAAGGAATTGATTAAGCCTTCCATTCAGCTTGCAGAGGATGGATTTGAAATCGATTCTGTCCTGGCAAAAGCCATTGATGATCATCAAGGAAAATTGAAAAAAACGGCCGCAGCGCCAATCTTTCTTCCAGATGATCAGCCGCTCAAAGAAGGGGACCTCCTAGTTCAGCCAGGTCTTGCAAAAACATTTAAGCTCATTGCGAAAAAAGGAAGCAAAGCATTTTATGAAGGAAAAGTAGCAAAGGCACTTGCAAATACAGTCCAAGATTTTGGCGGAACGATGACAACTGATGACATTGATCGTTATGAGGTCAAGACTGACAAGCCTATCTGGGGAGACTATAAAGGATATCAGCTTGCAAGTATGCCTCCACCAAGCTCAGGCGGGGTGTTTATGCTGCAAATGCTCAAAATACTTGATCACTTTAACCTATCTCAATATGACCCCAAATCATTCGAAAAATATCAGCTGCTTGCTGAAACGATGCATCTCTCCTATGCTGACCGTGCTGCATATGCCGGCGACCCCGAATTCGTAGATGTTCCACTAAAAGGACTATTAGACGATGATTACATTTCAGAAAGAGCCTCTCTTATTGAATTAGATCAAATGAATCGTAACCCGAAAGAAGGAGATCCATGGGCGTATGAGGATGAAAAAACCCCATCCCCTATTGTCCCGCAGCCAGAAGATAAAACCATTGGTGAGACCACACATTTTACTGTTGCCGATCAGTGGGGAAATGTTGTGTCATTCACAACAACCATTGAACAGTTATTTGGTACAGGGATTCTCGTCCCGGAATATGGATTTTTCTTAAACAATGAACTAACAGATTTTGATGCAAGACCTGGCGGAGCAAATGAAGTTCAGCCGAATAAACGTCCATTATCCAGTATGACACCGACCATCATATTTAAAGATAACGAGCCTGTCATGACAGTAGGTTCACCGGGAGGAACGACCATCATTGCTTCTGTTTCACAAACCATATTGAATTTGCTTGAATATGACATGGAGCTTCAGGATGCAGTTGAAGAACCAAGGATTTATACAAACAGCCCAACTTCTTATCGTTATGAAGTAGGTGTCCCTCTCGATGTGAGAACAAAGCTTAATGATATGGGGCATCGTTTTGGCAGCTCGCCTATTGATATAGGAAATGTTCAAGCTCTACTCATTGATCGAAAAGCAGGAACCTTTACTGGAGTGGCTGACTCCTCGAGAAACGGGACTGCTGTTGGCGTCAATTTAAAACTCTCTGCCGATTAAGAACATTTCCCGGGAAAAGAAGCGCCTCTTGAGGATGGCGTTTCTTTTTTGTCTAAATATAAGGAAAACAGAGTAGAAAACTGAGAATAGTTTGAATCATACATAGTTGATCAGACAACCGAAGGCTCTTGGCCATTTGAAGTACAGGACTGTGATGTATTTCAATGGCTAAGGGCTTTTTTTTGCGTATGAATGACAAGGTTGTTGCTGACATCAAAGAGCAAGTACATGAGCTTTTAGAGAGAGGAAGTCACATTTAATAAGAAGTAGAGCAGATTTGAAGAAAGATGAAGCAAAGACATCATCTTTTTTTATAAGATTTTTCTTAGGAACATTGACTTATAATTTCGAATATTATAATATCTTTACAAAGGTAACAACATTGAACATTTTTTCAGGATGTGTAATTGTAAGCGCTTTATATGAGGTTTTATTCCAAAATGTTCTTTCTTTTTGTTACATGTGTTCATATTTATGCCAAATGAAAGGGGTGGTTGTTTGAACAACTTGTTTGAGTTAGATGAACAGCTGATCAAGCTGCAGTACGATGCATCTTCGAGAGAGGAGGTGACCACATATTTAGCAGAACGATTAGAAGCGGGAGGATACATTAAATCGAGCTTTTTACCTGCCGTGCTTGAAAGAGAAAAAACATATCCTACAGGCCTTCCACTGGCGACCTTTGGGGTAGCGATTCCACATACAGATCCTGAGCATGTGAACAAACCTGCGATTAGTGTAGCCACTTTAAAGGAACCTGTTATGTTTCACAAGATGGGGAGCCCTGATGAAACTGTGCTAGCCAAAATTGTGTTCGTCCTAGCAATCTCTGAACCTAGTAAGCAGCTCGTGATGTTAGAGAAGCTCATGACACTTTTTAGAAAAGAAGAAGTGATGACGAGGCTGTCTCACATGACATCGTATGAAGAAGCGGTTGACGTGCTTGAGCAAGAATTAAACCAATAGCCTTTCACAAAAAAATGTAAGCGTTTTATCTGAAAAATCCAGGAGGTGGATGTATGATCAAGCAAGCTGTCGATTTTATATTAGACCTTGGGCCAACTATTATGCTCCCGATTATTATGACGATTTTCGGTATGATTTTAAGGCAAGGCTTTAAGAAATCCTTCCGAGCCGGTATTACGATCGGCATTGGCTTTGTCGGTGTCAATCTTGTCATTAATTTGCTTGTGAGCGGCCTTGGGCCAGCAGCAAAAGCCATGGTTAATTCCCTTGGGCTAAAGCTCGATATTTTGGATGTTGGATGGCCGATTGGAGCTGCTATATCCTTTGGTACACCCGTTGCCCCTTTGATGATTCCTCTTGTGCTTTTGTTAAATGTCATCTTATTGTCCGTTAACTTTACGAAAACGCTGAATGTGGATATTTGGAACTTCTGGCATTTGATTTTCGCAGCCTCTGTGACTTACTACGCTTATCATAATATGTTCTTGGCCCTTGCTGTTGGTTTAATCGTCTCTGCTATCACGCTTAAATTAGCCGATTGGACGGCACCGACAATCGAACACCATTTTGGATTAAAAGGCGTATCGATGGCTCATGCTGAAACGGTCAACTTCGCGCCGCTTATGTATGCGTCCAACCGTATCATTGACAAGATCCCTGGCTTAAACAAAATTCATGCTGATCCAGAAACATTGAAGAAACGTTTTGGCATTTTTGGCGAACCGCTTGTGATGGGTCTCATACTTGGTATCATTATTGGTCTTCTAGGCGGCTATGATGCGAAAGGCGTCATGACGCTTGGTATTCAAATGGCAGCAGTTCTTGTACTAATGCCAAGAATGGTTGCGTTATTAATGGAAGGTCTTATTCCAATCTCTGAGGGCGCTCGTTCTTATATTCAAAAGCGTTTCCCTGGGAAAAATGTCTATATTGGTTTAGATACAGCGATTGTGATTGGTCATCCGGCGAATATGGCGGTAGCCCTTCTCATGGTGCCGATTACGATTTTACTTGCTGTCGTTCTGCCTTACAATGGCATGCTCCCGTTTGCAGACTTATCGGTTCTTCCATTTACAGTTGTTTGGGCAGTAGCAGCCGCTCGTGGAAATATTATTCGCGGTCTTATTAACAGCATTTTTACATTGATGATTGTCTTCTTTATCGCAACGAATCTCGCACCGCTTGCGACAACAATGGGGAAAGCAGTCGGCTTTGATTTCCCAGAAGGGGCCAACATGATTTCAGGTATTGACCTTGGTTCCCACGTCATTCCTTGGATCATGGTGAGACTTCTTGATCCGAGCAACCCGTACTTTATTGCAGCCATCATCTGTGCTCTGGCTTATGCGCTTCTATGGTACTGGGTGCGAAATGATATTAAAAAGCAGTATGCGAAAGAAATGGGCTTAGATCAGAAAGAACAATAAACGAGCTGGAGGGATTCTTATGGCAAAGAAAATATTGGTTTCATGCGGAACGGCGGTTGCAACTTCAACGGTTGTTGCAAAAAAGGTTGAAGAGACGTTAAAGGAAAAAGGATATGATGTTGTGGTGGAACAGTGTAAGGCATCTGAAGTCCCGCAAAAAGCGGAGGGCGCCGATTTAATCGTGACGACCACGCCAGTGAGTGATACGAAAGGAACGCCTGTGATTCAAACATTATCCTTTTTAACCGGATTTGGCATTGAAGATGATATTGAAAAAATCATCGATCATATTAAGTAAACACTCATTCCATTGAGGAGCTTTCGCGGCTCCTTCCATTTACCTGAAAGGAGGACGTCTCATGCAGCATCATGCTTATAGCCGAACGTCTGCAGTGTTGTCTATTTTTCTTCCAGCCGTGCTCATCTGTCTGTTTTTCCTCTGGTCTCTTTATACGTTAATGTCAGCAGGACCTGAGCCGTTAGCTGTGTTAGGCGTTTATACGCTGCCTATCCTCATGCTTTCTAGTATTACTGGACTGAACCAGCCGACAAACGTCATCATTAGTGAAGATAAGCTGAAAATCGGCGCTTTTGGCAGATGGCACACATATGCGGTCTCTGATATTAAAGGAAAGCTTTTTATCAAGCCATATCCTCATATCGGGAAAGTCTATGTCAGGGTGGGCCCATCGCGCATATTCGGAGGACGTTACTGGATATCCAGTGAGATGAGTGAGTACAAGCAGCTTGTGCAAACGTTGCAGGATTTTGCGAAGGGTGATGAAAAGGAGGATGCAGCTACATGAAATCAGCTGTCTTTTATTCTTCAGAGAACATTCGGTATGAGGAGCGGAACCGGCCTGCGATTGGTGATGATGAAGTGCTATTAAGAATGCGTGCCTGCGGCTTATGCGGAACGGATATTTACAAGGCAACACATGAGACGGTACCCTCTGGAACGGTGCTAGGGCACGAAATAGCTGGTGATATTGTTGAAACCGGAAAGCATGTGACAAATATCCGAACGGGAGACAGGGTTTATGTTGCGCACCATGTGCCTTGCTTTACCTGTGACTTTTGTCAAAAGGGATTTTATACAATGTGTCCGCAGTTTGCAGCCACTAATGTAGAGCCAGGCGGGTTTTCAGAGTATATCCGCGTACCTGCATTGCATGTCAAGCACACAATGGGCAAGCTCCCGAAGGACGTCTCATATGAGCAAGGGGCAATGGTGGAGCCAGTCGCCTGCTGCCTCCACGGGTTTGAACGAGCACCTGTTCATCCAGGAGATTCTGTGCTGATCCTTGGAGCAGGGCAAATTGGCTGTATCCAACTACAGCTCGCCAAACATTACTTGGCTGGGAAAGTGATGATAACGGATGTGAATGAGAACCGGCTGCTGCAAGCGAGAAATTTAGGTGCAGATGTTGCTTTTCATCCAGCCTCTGAGCCGGTGGAAGACCGGGTCATGAGAGAAACAAATGGAAAGGGAGCAGACCTCGTCATGATATCTGTTGGGAGCAGTGCGCTTTTAAAAGAAGCGTTTCAAGCGGTAGCGAGAGGTGGAACGATTTTAGTGTTTGCTCATTTTCCAAAGGGAGACGTCTCCATTCCGGCTGATCGGTTTTTCCATGATGAAGTGAAAGTCGTAGGAGCCTATTCCTCGCATCCTTATCACTATCGTGAAGCCCTTGAACTTCTAAGGGCAAAAGTAGTCAACACAGAAAAGATGGTGACGCACCGTTATCCGTTAAGTCAGCTCCTTCAGGCGATAGAATGCGCAAGGCACCCTGAAGGTGAGAGTGTCAAAATCATGATGTATCCAGATGAATGAGAACGTAAGAGATTGGAAGAGAAAGAGAAGTTCTTTAGAAAAGGGCTTTGCCTTTCTCTTTTTTTCTGATAAAAGATGAAAACGCTTAAAAATGAAAGAGAAATGCTTGACTTCAATGATACTTAAACGTATGATAATTACAAATGTAACACATAAGAACAAATGTAAAGGGGAGAGAATAAATGCAAAAACAAATCACTTTGCCTGGACAGATTAGTCATGAGAGATTAGCAGATTTATATAAACAAATGTGGTTGGTGAGATATTTTGATGAAAAGGTCGATCAATTCTTTGCCAAAGGACTTATCCATGGAACCACTCACTTATGTGTCGGACAGGAAGCGTCAGCTGTTGGATCGATTGCCGTATTAAAGAATGAAGATAAGATCGTCAGCACACACCGTGGACATGGTCACTGTATTGCAAAAGGTGCAGAGGTCAATAAAATGATGGCAGAACTATTCGGACGTGAGACTGGCTATTGCAAAGGAAAAGGCGGCTCGATGCATATCGCTGATTTAGAAAAAGGGAACCTTGGCGCAAATGGAATCGTTGGCGGCGGTATCCCGCTGGCAACAGGTGCAGCGCTCACATCTAAAATGAAACAGGAAGGCTTTGTCGTTCTTTGTTTCTTCGGAGATGGAGCGACAAATGAAGGCAGCTTTCACGAAGCGCTAAATCTTGCATCCATTTGGGATCTGCCTGTTGTATTCATTTGTGAAAACAACCAGTACGGTATGTCTGGTCCTGTAAAAGAAATGATCAACATTGAAGACATTTCAACAAGAGCAGAAAGCTACGGAATACCAGGGAAATCGATTGATGGAAATGACATGGTCGAGATTATGAACACAGTAGATGAAGCAGTCAGCCGCGCAAGAGCTGGAGAAGGTCCATCACTTATTGAAATGAAAACGTATCGCTGGAAGGGTCACTCTAAGAGTGATGCGAAAAAATACCGTACACGTGAAGAAGAAACAGAGTGGAGACAAAAAGATGGAATCAAACGCTTTAAGTCTCTCTTGATTGAACTGAATGTTTTGACAGAAGAGCAGGCAGCGGTTTTACAGGAAGAAGCGAAACAGGAAATTGAAGCGTCTGTTGAATTCGCCAAAAACAGTAAAGAACCGTCAATCGATACACTATTAGAGGATGTATACGCCTAATTAGGAGGGGAATCACGTGACAAAAACAACAGTGAGAGAGATTTCATATTTAGAAGCCGTTCGAGAGGCTATGAGTCAGGAAATGAGAGAGAACCAAGATGTATTCATTTTAGGTGAGGATATCGGCGTATATGGCGGCGCTTTTGGGGTTACGCGCGGCATGATTGAAGAATTCGGTCCAGAGCGTGTACGTAATACACCGATCTCAGAGGCAGCCATCGCAGGAGGCGCAGTCGGAGCGGCTTTGACCGGTATGCGTCCGATTTTAGAACTTCAATTCTCTGACTTTATTACAATCGCGATGGATCAGCTTGTAAACCAAGCAGCCAAAACACGATACATGTTTGGCGGAAAAGGAAAAGTGCCGCTCGTTGTGAGAACACCAGCAGGATCAGGGACGGGTGCCGCAGCGCAGCATTCACAAAGCTTAGAAGCGTGGATGGCTCATATTCCGGGATTAAAGGTGGTTCAGCCTTCAACAGCTTATGATGCCAAAGGACTTTTAAAAGCAGCAATGGATGATGACAACCCTGTCATTTTCTACGAGCATAAGCTTTTATATAAAACAATCGGCGAAGTGCCTGAAGAGCCTTATTCGATTCCTTTAGGGAAAGCTGATGTGAAAAGAAGCGGGAAGGACGTCACGATTGTAGCAACAGCGATTATGGTACACAAAGCGTTAGAAGCGGCGAAGGAACTAGAAGCAGAGGGAATCGATGTTGAAATCATTGATCCAAGAACACTCGTCCCATTAGATGAAGAAACCATAATCGAATCTGTGAAGAAAACAGGTAAATGTATCGTGGTTCATGAGGCGGTCAAACGAGGCGGCTACGGTGGAGAGATTGCAAGTATGATAGCGGAAAGTGAAGCGTTTGACTACTTAGATGCGCCGATTAAACGACTTGGCGGTCTTGCAGTCCCAATACCATACAACCCGACACTGGAAAAAGCGGTCATTCCACAAGTACCAGATATTATTGAAGCAGCAAAAGAGCTTGTGCGCTCTTAAATAAAGGGGAGAAGATCATGCCAAAAGAGATATTTATGCCGAAGTTAAGCAGTACGATGGAGATCGGAACCTTGCTTCAATGGTTTAAAGAAGAAGGAGATTCGGTTGAAATCGGTGAGCCTCTTTTTGAAATTATGACAGACAAGATCAACATCGAGGTGGAAGCCTATGATGACGGCATTTTTCTAAAGAAATACTACGAAGCTGATGATCAAATTCCAGTCAATGCTGTCATTGGATATATCGGAGAGGCAAATGAACAGGTACCAAGCGAGCCGCCAGCACAGGCAGATGAAGATTCCTCAGAAAGCGGCGAATCGTCTTCACCAGACACGGCTTCATCCAGTTCTACTGAAGCCCCAAAAACATCTGATGAAAAAGTACGTGCCACGCCCGCAGCGAGAAAAACGGCAAAGGATCATCATGTGGCGATTCATGAGGTATCTGGCACAGGGCCAAAAGGCAGAGTCCAAAAGCGGGATGTCGAGGCGGTCGTTCATTCTAGCGAGAAAGATCAGCGCGTCTCACCGCTTGCAGAAAAAATCGCTGCCCGTGAAGGAATTGATTTAGCAGCAGTTTCTGGATCTGGCGCTCATGGCAAAATCATGAAGAGTGATGTAAAAGCAGCAGCACAAACAGCAGAGGCTTCGCCTGTGAAAACACAAAAACTAGCTGGCATGAGAAAAGTGATTGCTGATCGCATGTCACAAAGTGCCTTTACAGCACCGCACGTCACATTAACAAGTGAAATTGATATGACGAAAGCAAAAGAAGTGCGTCAGCAGCTACTGCCAGCGATTGAAAAAGAGACAGGCTACCGATTGTCGTTTACAGAAATCATCATTCTTGCGGTCAGCCATGTACTCACGCGCCACCCGCAGATCAATATGACATTTGAACAAAATGAGCTCCATTTCCATGAGGATGTACACATTGGTCTTGCTGTTGCAGTGAAAGACGGCTTGATGGTACCAGTCATTTCTCATGCGAATCAAAAAGGATTAAAACAACTGACAAAAGAAGCGAAAGAAATTGGCCGAAACGCACGCGATCAAAAACTGCTTCCTGACCAGTTGAAAGGGTCCACTTTTACGATTAGTAACTTAGGCATGTATGCCATTGATACCTTTACCCCGATCATTAATCAGCCGGAAGCGGCGATTTTAGGTGTAGGACGGATTCAAGATAAACCTGTTGCAGTGGATGGAGAAATTCAGGTGCGGCCAATGATGGGGGTCAGTTTATCGTTTGATCACCGAGTCGTAGATGGCGCACCAGCGGCTGCCTTTTTAACAGACCTTAAGAAAGTGCTTGAACAACCATTTGAATTGCTAATGTAGGAGATGAATCGGATGACGAAAACGTATGATCTGACAGTCATTGGCGGAGGGCCTGGCGGGTATACTGCCGCCCTTCAAGCAGCTGAGCGCGGACGGAAGGTTGCTTTGATTGAAGAGGATTTTTTAGGCGGTACTTGTTTAAATCGAGGCTGTATCCCTTCAAAGACCCTGCTGAAACATGCAGAAGTGATTGAATCCATTGAAAAGGCGAAAAGCTGGGGAATAGAAACAGGTGACATGATCCTTTCCTTCGATAAAATGAGAAAGCGCAAAGATGACGTCATTGAAAAGCTCAGAGGCGGAATCGCCTTTTTATTAAAGCAAGGAAAGATTGATGTGTATAACGGCAGAGGCACAGCTGTGACAAAGCATCGGATTGAGATTGAAAAACAAGATGGATCAGAATGGATTGAAACGAAAGAACTGATCATTGCCACCGGATCTACACCGGCCATTCCGCCAATACCGGGGCTTAGAGACATTCAATTTGATACAAGTGATACGATCTTTGACATCTCAGATATCCCAGCTTCTGTCGTCATTATTGGCGGAGGTGTCATTGGGCTTGAGCTGGCTTGTATTTTCCAGAGTCTTCAATCAAAAGTCACCATTATTGAAGCAGCACCGTCCATTATTCCGCAAGAGGATGAAGAAGCATCTAAGCTGCTAGAAAGAGAATTGAAGAAAAAGGGCATCCATATCGCGAAGAAAACCACTGTGACAGAGTTGACGGAAAGCGAAGGAGTCAAAGCGGTTCATGCAACAGATGATAAAGGGGAGACACACATCTTTACGGCGGAAAGACTGCTTGTCTGCGTTGGAAGAAGACCGAATGTATCAGCTGTTAGCCAGCTTGATCTTCAACTGGATGGTCTGTTTATCAAGGTGAATGATCAGATGCAGACAAGTGCTGAGGGTGTATATGCAGTTGGGGATGTCGCTGGCGGCTATCAGCTGGCTCATGCGGCGATGTCAGAGGCTGCTGTTGCGGTCAGCAATATTTGCGGCGTGCCTGAAAAAATGAATGCTGATATTATGCCTAGATGTATTTATACATTACCAGAGGTAGCAAGTGTCGGTCTTACAGAGAAAGAGGCAAAAGCCAAAGGGCTCAGCGTACAAACAGAACGATTTGATTTAGCGGCCAGCGGTAAAGCGCTAGCGGCAGGTGTTCAATCAGGCTTTATTAAATTGGTGTACGATACAGCATATGGTGAAGTAATCGGCGCGACGATGGTTGGTCCGCACGTCACAGAGATGATTTCAGAAGCTTCCTCCTTTATGTATTTAGAAGGAACAGCAGAAGAGATGGCGAAAATGATTCATCCGCATCCGACCATCTCAGAAGGTTTTTATGAAGCAGCTCTTGATATCGTGAGTAAGCTGAGAAAATAAATCAAACAAGGGATAGGGAGGAGATGCATGTGCACGTCCAGCTTCATCAGAAAGCGGCACTTGTGACAGGTAGCACAGATGGATTTGGAGAAGCCATCTGCCTGGCTTTAGCCCGGGCAGGTGCACATGTTTTTTTACACACATTTTATGATGAATCAAAGGCTAGATCCATTTATGAAGACATTCAAAAAATGGGCGGTCAGGCGAGTATCATCATGAACCCGCTAGAAACACCGCGTGATGCCACGCGTATGCTGAGGCAAGTGATCGATACATGCGGGAAACTAGATATTTTGGTCAATCAAGCAGCGCAAGGAGCGGAAGCGGAGCTTGATGCCGCTCACCCTGATAAATGGGTGGACGAAGTGGAATCAGCTGTGAATACTGTCTTTCTTTCCAGTCAAGCCGCCGTATGGCACATGGTGGACCAGAAGCAAGGCTGTATTATTAATATATCATCATCAGGCAGTATCACAGGTGATGGCGGGATCTCACATGCTACATCGAATTCTATGCTGAATGCCATGACAAAAGGGCTGGCGCGAGAATTTAAAGACAAAGGTATCCGTGTGCTCGCCCTATTGCCGCCTCCTCTCCATTTGGTTCCTGACACAGAGCAAATCAAGGAGACTGTGGCCCATATGACGGTCTTTTTAAGTACATCATATGGCGCTTTTACAGATGGTGCAGCGATTATGCTTGATGGGGGTGAGAGTGCTGGCTAATGATCAAAAACCAGTTCTCATCGTTGGTGGTGCCCAAGGGATTGGAAAGGAAATTGCCGAGCGTTTTTTAAAAGAAGGGCACAGAGTCGCTGTGTCCGATATAGATGAACAGGGACTTTCGCTTTTAAAAAAACAGCATTCTCAGCTGCTGACATTTCAAGCTGACGTTTCATCGTGGGAAAGTGTTCAGCAGATGATCTCAGCAGCTGAAAGGGAGCTCGGCGGCATTGCTCATCTTGTGTATTCAGCAGGGATGACAAAATCACTTCCTTTTTTAGAAGTTGATTTTTCACTTTGGAAAAAGACACTTTCTGTGAACTTGTATGGTCTTTACTATTGCATCAAAGCGTCGGCACCTTATATATGTGAGCGGCAAGAAGGAAGCATTGTCATGATTGGATCAGGATCTGCTATAACTGGCTCAGGCGGCGGTATTCAGTATTACGCCTCAAAAGCAGGTGCTTTTGGCCTGATGCGTTCGCTTGTAAAGGAATTAGGGGCACACCATGTGCGTATCAATGTGATTGCACCCCGTGTGATTGAATCTCAAATGCTTGATACGCTCTATCCTACTGAGGAGGAGAAAAAGCAGCTGCAATCGCTCATTCCTGTCGGGAGATTAGGAAGACCAGACGATATCGCAGGACTCACTTTATTTCTTACAAGTGACGAGGGAAGCTATTTGCACGGACAAATTATCCTGCTAGACGGCGGGAGAACGTATCAGCCGAAATATACGGAGGGAAAAAGAGCGGAGAGGTAATCGCTCTTTTTGTCATTTTCGTAACAATTGTTCCAATTAGAAACGAATGTTTGGTATACTGGGAATCATAGTATATTAAAAGGATGATGTCACATGCTGAATTGGGAAGAAAGACGACAGCTCGTCAAAGTTGCTCATCTTTATTATACAGACGGGTGGACGCAGCAGGAAATCGCAAAAAAGCTCAATGTCTCAAGACCAGTCATTTCAAAGCTCTTACAAAAAGCAAAAGATGTGGGAATCGTTGAGGTGTACATTAAAGACGAAAGTATTCATACGGTGGAGCTGGAAAAGCAGCTAGAAACAACATTTCAATTAACAGATGCTGTCGTTGTCCCAAGTGTCGGGACAATGTCTGAGATGGTGAAACGGGCAGTCGGTCAAGCAGGCGCCTATTATCTATCTAAAAACATGAAAGATGCGGAGAAAATCGGCATTTCATGGGGAACCACACTGGCTGAGCTTGTAAAGGAATACCCGTTTGAGCGAAGAAACGATGTGAAGGTCATTCCTTTAGAGGGCGGAATGGGCAGGCAGGCAGTCGACATTCATGCCAATCAGCTGGCATATGAGCTGGCAAAGAAAATGAATGGCACGTGTTCCTATTTATATGCCCCGGCGATTTTAGAAACAGAAGAATTAAAAGAACGGCTTATGGCAATGCAGGATATAGAAGCTGTGCTTGAAGAAGGTAGAAATGTAGATATTGCCCTCATCGGTATTGGCAACCCGCATAAAGGTTCAACGTTAAAAACAGTTGGTTACTTAAAAGAAGAGGATTTATCTGGTTTAAGGCAATCAGGGGCTGTTGGTGATATTGGCTTTCGTTTCTTTGACGGTCAAGGCAAACCTGTCCAAGATGAACTGAACCAAAAGGTCATTGGTTTATCACTGGAGCAGTTAAAGAGTGTCAAAACGGTCATCGCTGTTGTAGAAGGAACCCATAAAGCTGAAAGTATTTTAGGGGCTTTAAATGGCGGCTTCATTCAAGTGCTGGTGACAGACGAACTAACGGCGGCAGCCATTTTAAAGGAAGCTTCCGTCCAATAAACGGCTGATAGCAATCGAATTGTATAAAAAGAGCAACATCAAACGAGAAAGGAGCTGTGTATCTTGAAGAAAACCGAAATGGAAGCAAACCTACATTGTACTCGGTGCCAAGAAGAGACCCTCCACAGCATCGTTTATGTGAATGATCAGATGAAAAGCGTTGAGTGTACAGAGTGTCATCAGAAGATCAGTGTGCAAGTCGACATCATGAAGGAATTTTACAAAGAAGTATACGAAAAAATTGCGACAAAGCCGAAGCGGATGACGCAGGAATATAAGGCGAATTTGAATGGGTTTATATCAAGACTCCCAATCCGCGTGCTTAGTAAGCCATACCGGCTCATGAGATATTTAAACGAATCATACAAAGTGATCAAGCAATATAAAAAATAGCAGAGCGCTGTTTAGCGCTCTTCTTCAGCGTGTAGATAAACCCTCGCATTCTTTGTCAGTTCTGCGCGCCGGTGCTCACGAATGTCAAATTCGCTCCGCTCCGGTACTCGTCCTTCCTAGGGCTGCAAAGGTTTTCTATCACGCTGAGAAGAAGGAAAAAAAGCAGAGCACTGTTTAGCGCTCTGCTTTTTTTTGTGCTTTTTTCATATAATAATAAATAGGCAGTCCAGCAATCCCGATCAGCATGGAGATTAGACAGCTTTTCCAGTCGGTGATCATGGTGCTGATTAAGACGAATAAAGAACCGATAATCGCAACGATCGGTGTGAGCGGGTAAAGTGGTACGCTATAAGCACGCTCCATTCCGCTATTTTGTTTTCTCAGCTTAAAGACTGCGAAAAAGGCCATGACATAAAAGATGTAGATCATGAAGATCGAAACCTCTGACAGTTTTTCTGGATTACTGACGATCATAAACACAATGGCGATCAAAATTTGCACAAATACAGCAATCCAAGGTGTTTTGAAGGTAGGGTGAATACGCGAAATCGCGTTTGCGAAAGGAATTTGCTTTCGTTCAGCCATCGCGAAAATCACACGTGGGAATGAAAGAACCTTTCCGTTCAAACAGCCAAAGATACTAATGATGATTCCGATACTAATGATCTTACCGCCGATTGGTCCAAAGAGCATTGTCGCAGCAGTACTTGTCGCATTTTCACCTAGCTGGACGATTTGATCTGCTGGTAACACGTGCAAAAGAGCGACATTAATAAAGAGATAACAAGCCGTGACGATTAAAATCCCGCCTGCCATTGCACGAGGAAGCAGCTTCTCTGGGTTTTTCATTTCACCGCCAAGTGCTGCAAGCAATATCCAGCCATCATAGGCAAACAACGTAGCCAAAATCGCTGCACCGAAGTTCATTTGAGCGATACTCTCGTTGACAGCCATAAAGATATTTTCGTTTCCTTTCCATAAGCCAAACACAAT